>JAXJNA010000032.1:0-124053 GCA_036312945.1 Anaerostipes hadrus | reverse complement strand
TGGAACAGGCACGAATCAGCGATTTGTAAAAAACGCTCTCAAAAATGCGGAGTTGCCACCTTGATTCTTTTAAATATTTGTTTTTCTTTTATTTCTGTCACATACATGCAAACTAACTTCAAATCAGATTTTACAGTGTCTCTCCTTTTGTCCGATAGCTGTTCATATAGTGCTGTGATTCACTAGTTCGTACGTTCACATCATTTAAGATGCATCCTGTAATTTCAGCTCCTGATCCTGAAAGGATTTCCATACCTTCCAGAATTCGATCTACATCTGTATAGTCCTGACGGATCACGAATACTGCTCCGTCTACATACTGGGCGACGATCGCTGCATCTGATAATAGTCCACTTGGTGGTGTATCTATGATCACGAAATCGGCTTCTGCTTCCAGTTCTTTTACAAACTGCCTCATATTCTTACCACTTAAAACAGTAGATGTATCCTGGATCGGTGTAGAGCCTGCAAGTACTTTAACGCTTGTATTTTTGTACTGCTGTACTGCATCGTCTATGTTAACTTCGCCTTTCATTACTTCCAGAGTTCCTAATTCTTGTTCATTCATTCCAAGTACTTTGGCTGTGGATGGGTTTCTTAAATCCGCATCTACCAGAATTACTTTATATCCTTTCATCGCAAGTGATATTGCAATGTTGGCTGAAACTGTTGATTTTCCTTCTCCTGGCATAGCACTTGTTACAAGAAAAGATTTCATGCCTGTCTCTTTTTGTGCACGCTCGATCCTGCGTCGTACCGTTCTTGCTGCTTCCAGGAAGCTTCTTGGGATTCTCGGATTATCGAGCACGATCAATTCCTGTGTTTGCGTACGTTTCTTATGGAATTTGGCACGAGGCATGATTCCAAGGCTTTTTGCATGGAAGAGTCGTTTGAAATCTTCTTCTTTCTTAACTGTATTCTTGCCAAGTGCTAACAGGACATCAAGCAAGATACATAGTAAGATTCCGATCAAAACACCGATCTGTATCTCATGTCTGTAACTAAATGGATTGGCAGGTGTAGTCGGAACCCCGCTTTCATCCATAAGTGTCAGCTGTGAACTTCCAATGACAAACTCTGCTACCGATGGATAATTTTTAACGACTGCTTTTAAAATCTTCTCAGCCATTTTCGGATTATTCGCAGTTACTTTCAACGTAAACAGGTTTGTATTCTCCATGACTTCTGCTTCGATCGTTCCCGGAACAGACTGAAGACCAAGATCCTGTGCCAATACTTCTTTAAATGCTCCACTTTTCAAAATATATGGAAATGATTTTGCCATTTGATTGGCTGTTGCATTCTCAATATATGTGTTGGAATTTTCTGATGTAATACTGGAATTGATCGTAAATGTGGAAGATGCTACATAGTATGGGGAATAGGTAAGTCTCTTGTATCCACAGAACACTGCACCACAAATCACAAGAATGATCAAAAATCTCCATTTCATTTGAATGATGCCTTTGATCAAGTCATCAAACAATCCAGCAATATCGATCAGATTCTCTTTATGTTCTGTTTTTGATTCATATTCTTTACTCATGATCTTTCTTCACCTGCCGTTCTGTTTTTGATTCCTGTGTCTTATCTTCTTTGCCCTTTTTCGTTCTGCTTCCATAACCATATCCATAGCCGTACCCATAACCATAGCCATGGTTTCCATAACCGTATTTGTTTCCGTAACCATAACCACTTCCATATGCATATTTGTATCCGTAATTTCTTGCTGTCTGGGCTACTCCATGGAATACATCATTATAAACGCATCCAAGCATTGTTCCTTCTGCTGAATTCAGGATGCCGATCGTCTCATTGATATCTTTTACTAATGCTGTATGTTGTCTTACAACAAGGATCGATGCATCGGCAAGGTCCACCAACTCTTCTGCATCGGCCGCCTGTGACATTGGCGGTGTATCAATAATGATGTAATCCAATTTTGTCTTAAAGAACTCTACGATCTTCTGGAAGATCGGTGATGCGATCATCTCTGTAGAATTTGGATAGATCATAGAACCTGCGATCAATAACAATTCTGATTTTGGAAGATTCATCACAAGATTGTCTATCTGCTCATTTCCATTCAATACTTCTCCAAACTGCTGTATTTCTTCCTGATCCAATCCAAAAATCTTGTATTGTGAAGGTTTGCGAAGATCCGCATCGATCAACAATACTTTCTCTGATTCTTCCGCAAGTGCCAATGCTAAATTGGCTGCAACTGTCGATTTACCTTCATTTTCTTCCACACTTGCAACCAGAAGTGTTTTCGCATTCTTCTCCTTCATCTTACTGCTGACTTTGCGGGCAAGTTTCTTCATATCCTCCACATATTGAAAGCTCGTTCCTGGATTTGTCAACAATACCGGACTCTTTTTGCGGTGGATCCTTGCTTTCCATGTCTTATAAATCTTCTCATGATATAAAGTCTGCAAAAGCTTTGCATCAAGTTTCCTTGAAACTTCTTTTGGTTTTCTCACTGTATCCTTTAAGAATGACAAGATTGCGATCAGTCCACATAACGCAATGATCGTCGTAAAAAATGTTTTCTTCATAAGTGCTGTTGGCTGAAATTTATTTACCGGACCACTTGGCACCGTTGGTTTCTGCAAGACATCCAACACAACATTTCCGATCAGCTGATCTGTCACGACAGAATAATTATTCATAATCGCTTTATTCAAACGAAACGCCATCTCTGGGGAATCTGCCTGAACTTTCAAAACTAAAAGATTGGTTTCATTTACTACCTCTGCAGATGCACTTCCTGGAAAATAATCCATATCCATCTCTTTTGCAACTTTCTTTTGTAAGATCGAACTGTTCAGAATCTCAGAAAACTTTGTCGCCATCTCAGATGTTGCACTCAGATCTGAATATATACTATTGTTACTTCCTTTGCTGCTTACGATAAATGTACTTGTTGATTCATACTGTTTGTGATAGTTTCGTCCGACATAAACATAAGAGAGCAAGCTCATAGATGCTGCCAGAAGCAGGATCACCAGTGCATATTTCCAGATATCTCTTAAGATACTATACAAATCAATATTCATTTCATAATCGTTGACTGATATATTTCGTTTATCACTGCTCATTTGCCGGCCTCCTATTCTGTAACGATCACGATCAGTCTTACCGTTCCTGTACGGCTCTTCCCACTTTTTACTGAATAAGTGATCTCATAAGAACCTGGGGTATCGTAATCTACTTCATCTTTGATCTTCACTTTGCTCTTATCAATATCTCCTGGTACATCTGAGTCATAATCTCCTCCCATGCACACTTTAGATATGTAAGATGCTGCATCTAGTTTGTCACCTTTCTTCGTATAAACCAGATACTTCTTCAAATGAATAAAAGGAATCTCCGATCTGTCCGTTGCATCATAAACATGTATCGTTGCCTGAAATGACACTGTATCTCCCGCACTATTACTAACCTGAAGTTTGACCGGATATTCTCCTGGTGTATACAGATCAACTACTGAATTTGTCAAAATCTTTATCTGGTTTGATAAATCACCATCAATCTTATCTTTTACCGTGAGATTCTTTAATAATTCTTCATTCTTAGAAGCTCCTCCAGATTCAAAACATAATGGTTCCTTCAAATAAAACTTTGGTGATGTATAACCCTCATACTGTACAATACGGTTTGCACGGCTGACATTATTATGTCTGTCCACTGCTGCATATACAACCAGACGTCGTCCACCGCCTAGAAAATTTGAAACACTTTCTACTACAAGAGAATCCGTAACATCCCCATCATTCTCATCAACTGCTTTTACTCCTTGTAAAAAATCTTCATCGGTAGCATTGAGCCCTACTGTCAATTCCTGCTGATCCATTGTAATGACCGGTCCGATCCGGTCTCCCTTTCTGACCTGTGTAAACCAGAAGATCAGACTTGCTGCCAGTGATATACAAAATATCACAAAACTTACCAATTTTAATTTCTTCATTGTACCACCTTTTCTCCTTCAAGAATTCTCTTAGGATTATCATATAACAATTCCTTTGAATATTCAAAAGAATATTCTTGTTCCATGTATTCTTTGATATCTGCCATATAGGTTGTCCGCTCATATGGCTTGTGTGCATCACTTGCGATACAAGTTACCATATGTTGATCCAGCAAACGATCTACACATTGCTTTGCTCCTGATCCAAATCTGCCAAAGATACTCCCTCTGTTTACCTGCAACAGGCATCCCCTGTTTTTCCATTTTGCGATACCGCTTTCTGATTCCTGTACACATCGGTATCTCTCTGGATGTGCGATCACTGGCGTAACTCCAAGTTCCATCAGATCATCAAGCATCTCATCCATCTCTTCCTGCTCAATTCCAAACGAAAATTCGGTCAAAAAATATCCCGTCTGATTCAATGAAAGCAATCTGCCTTCACGGATCATCCGAGGAACTTCTCTTGTCATATAAATTTCCATTCCAGAGAATACTCTTAATGGCAGCTTTACTTCATCCAGTGCTTTTCTAAATGCTTCTAATCTTTGCAGATATTCTTCGATCGAATATTCCCTGAAAAATCCTCCGGTATTAGCATGAGATGTTGCAACTAACGTATGAACACCACTCTTTAATGCCAATGCTGCCATAGATAGAGAATCTTCCATATCTCTCGCTCCATCATCCAATCCTGGCAAAATATGCGTATGTATATCGATCATCTATTTTCTTTTCCTTTCAGAAATCCCTATGCAAAAAGAATTCCTCCAGTCCATCAAGACTGGAGGAATTCACCTTGTTTTTTGATTAATACTGTTCTTTGACGTGTTTTGCTGCATATACAGCTAATGCTGCTGCTGCGAGTGATACATATACTAATGTAACTGGCGCTCCCTGATCACTAGTCTTTGGTGATGCAGATGTTGATGTTGTTGATGTCGTTGTTGTGTTCGTCTTAGCTGGTTTATCATCCTTGTAGAATTCATCATCATCAAACTGGTTTTTCTCATCAACCTTTTCCTGTTCTGTATTCGTATTATAATACTCATCTTCAGGACTTGGTGCTGCCATAACACTTAGTGAAAAAGCAAAACACATAATCAATGTTGCTGCCATCATAATCAACTTTTTCATGCTAAATCCCCCCTTACTGGATTCTAACTGATTTGCGTATAAAATACCTTCAATATCATCTCAAATAATTTTGTCTCATCCGGATAATATTCTGCATATCCTGTCTCACCTTCTTTGATGTCACAGTCAATGCTGTAGATATTGTCAGATGAAAAACTGCTTCCTGAAACTTTCGTTGCAAGATATGTGATCTTCGGTGCTGAAAGATTCGTTACGGAATTCTCTGATACAAGATTCAGAAGATCTAATGGCAATGTAAGATCGCCCTTCATCTCCTGTAATGCTTTCTGGGCAAATGCTGTAATATACTGTTGCTGTCTCTGCATACGTGCCATGTTCGCATCCAGTGGATCAAATTCTCTGGATCTTACATAGGTCTCTGCCTGACCACCCAGCAATGTCACATTCGCACCTTCCTTCAGAGTTGGATCAACGCTTGTCAGATCCCCGATCACTTGAACATTCACTCCACCTACTGCATCATTCAGTACACTGATTGCAGAGAGGTTGATCGACATATATGAATCGATTGGAATTCCGTATAACACTTTGGAAACCGCATCCACAGCATTCTTACAGCTCTTGGCTTTCCCATCCCCGTAGGCATAGGCTAAACATAACTGTCGAAGTTTCCTTCCTGAATACTTTCCATTCTCATCATATGTCTTAACGTTCGCCATAACATCTCGAGGAACATTGATCAGTGAAATCTTCCCTGTAGAAGTATTCACAGCTGCCAGAAACAAGGTATCTGACTGTCCTGCTCCGTGTTTCTTTAAGTATTCTTCATCTGTATTGATCTTATCTCGGTCAACACCCATAAATAAGATACTTGTTATATCTTTATTATACTGATATTTATGTCCATTGTAAATAACCAAATCTCCCTGATTCTGGACTTTTACGCCATCTACGTTCTTTGACATCTTCATCTTGCCCCCAAACAGAGAGCCTTTTCCAAGTGCCCACATTCCCAAAATCACTGCACATGGAAGCAAAATGATCACCGCTAATACGATTATAACTCTTTTTATGATCTGTTTTGGCGTCTTTTTCTTCTTTGCTTTCTTCTTTTTCTCGTTCTTTTCTTCTTTTACTTCAAAGCCTTGAAATTCTTCTTTGGATTCTGTCTGAAGATCCTTCAGATTCTGATCCAATTCTTCATTTAATCTCTTAGCCTCATCCGTATGGTTCTTATTTTGTACTTCTTTCATCCGTCAACACCGCCTGTACTAAATAACGATTATTTGGCTGGCCTCCTACGCAGGTGCTCAGCGTGATAATCTTATCATTGCTTGTAACTTCCTGATCTTTTCTTACATGACTTCCCATATCTCGTATGTTCTTGACATTTCTTAAATAATTCTCAAACTTCTTCTTATTCTTAAAATTAAATGTCTTAAGTAAATGCCTGTCATCAAATTTATATGCCGCAAAGATCGTGTATGTGTATGTTTTCTTTGGTGTGTAAACATATACTTCTTTGTGTTTCTTAAAAAATGCTTCATCTTCAAACTTGTGAAGATTCTGGAACATCGATCCATTTCTCATATTATGTCCATAAAATACTGTGTTCGGATCTGAAAAATCCTTCTTATTCGCTTTCTCTGTATAAATACATCCTGCAAACTCTGGCTCATTTTTAAAGTTATATTTTAAATAATGATCGTCTGATTCCTGACTTTGTGCTACCGGATAATCAATTCTTGTTCCTGGAACGTAGATCCATGCATAGATATCACTGTTGATCTTGATCAGCTTCTTAAAGTTGATCTTCTGTCCATGTTTGACTCCAGCTGGAACTTTCTCCGGCTCTTTTCCTTCGTTCTCACCAGTAAATTCTGTGCTTGCAATCTCTTTTAATGTTGCTTTTCTTGCCTGTTCTGTCTTATAGTCCTGATACTTGACCCATCCGAATCTTCCAAGACAGATCACACAGACTAATACTGCAACTCCAAGAATGATCTTCCATCCACTCTTCTTCATTCATCTTCCCCCTTATGCCGTTATTCTTGTCTTATTATATCTTTTTTTCTATCTGCGGTCAATGAATCCTGCATCTTCGGACGACCAGTGTCCTAAAAATCCATTGCCATTTTGCTTGATTCTTCTTCTGACAATTCTGTAACCTGTGTTTCCATAACACGGTAAACTCTCTGACACATATTTAAAACACTCGGACGATGGGTTGTCACAATACATGTTTTATTCGGGCGTTGTTTTATGATATTTCTTAAAACTTTACGTTCCGTTGTTACATCAAGTGCCGATGTTGCTTCATCTAACAATAAGATCGGTGCATCTCTTAAAACAGCCCTTGCAATTGCAATTCTTTGTGCCTGTCCTTCCGAAAATCCTCGTCCTCGCTCTCCGATCTTAGTATAGATCGTTTCTTCCATATTCTTTACAAAATCCCATGCACAGGAAATCTTCAATGCCTCGATCATCTCTTCTTCTGTTGCATCCTGTTTCACCATCTTTAGATTTTCTGCAATCGTACCAGAAAGAATTGTATTTCCCTGTGGTACATAAGCAAATAAATGTCTGGTATCTGCATTCATCTCCACCTGCTTCCCATTTGAAGCCCTTAAATATGCTTCTCCTTTTTCCGGATGGATCAAACCTAAGATCAAACGGATCATCGTTGTCTTTCCCTCTCCAGAAGGACCAACCAACGCAACGATCTCGCCCGGATTAGCCATAAATGCAGAATCTGTAATAACACGGTTTCCTTCGATATAAGAAAAATCCACATCCCTCATCTTCACTTCGAACCCATCTTCCACATAAGCATCCATCTCAGAACTTTCTGGAATATGAACTTCTTTCTTAAGCTGTGCAAGCTCTCTGATACGATGAGCGGAGATCGAACTATTCAAAAAGTTTGGTATGATCGATACCAGATTGTTAAATGCCCCATTTAGGTTACTTCTTTGCTGTAAAAATAAAGTCATCGTTCCATAAGAAATATCTCTTGTCCAAAGTCGGAACAGACAATATCCAAATGCTGCATACTGAACAACCATTCCTATGATCGACATAACGATATTCGTTTTGATCGTAAACATATTATACTTTAAACTGATATCTTTAAACTTCTCCTGCCAGTTTCTCATCTTCTTTCCATATAAAGAAGAAATTCCAAAAGACTTGATCGTATCAAAATTGTAAAATGTCTCAACCTCAAATGTCATCATCTCACTACTCATTTCCCGCACTTTCTTCCCGTATTCTCTCTGCTTGGAAATAAGAAACTTCGACATCAAAAGCATAAACGGTGCACTTGCAAATGCCAGCAATGACATGATCTTATCGTAATGCCAGATAACCGCAAATGTTGCGACAAAGTCGTAAACTGCTATGATGATCGTCGGCAGCCAGCTGATCGCATTTCCGCTGATCGTATTGACATCGCTGTTAAAACGATTCAAAACATCTCCATTACTATATTGATTGATCTCCATCCAGTCAGCATCGATGATCTTATCAAAAATATCCGCCTGAATATCATTATTGATATAGATACTCAACTTCGTAGAAATACGTCCGATCACATTTCCGATCGTCAGACTGAAAAATGCACTTCCAAGTGTGATCACGATCATGATCCACAACTTACTCATCTGATATCCTGTGATGATATCGATCATATATTTACTTGCCACACTTCCAACTAATCCCATGGATGTACTAAATATACCAAGAATCGTATAGAAAGCGATCGCTCCTTTATATCGTTTGCTGTAGGAAAAGATCCATTTCCAGTCGTCAATGATCTCTGAAAATGTTCCATCTCTCCATTTTCCGATCAGAATATCTAATGATTCAAACGATATCTTCTGATTGGGTTGATTTTGATTTTCGTTGTCCATCATGTGATGATCACCTTCTTTCTTTCATAATTTTGTAAAATTCTTTTGTATACTCACAGATATATTCCGGAATCCCTTCATAATCTCCTGTTTCTAATAAAGCTGCCGCCGCACAGGTGTTACAGATCGGACGATATTTGCATTCTGTACACCTTTCATTGATCAAGATCTCTTTTGTCTGTGCTGATATCATTTCCCAGCTTCTTTGAAAACCTTCTGCAAATACATTCACCTCTGGTTGACTTTGCATCACACATGGACGCATCATCCCCTGCCAATTGATCGTAAACGAACAATTGCCTGCAAGGCATGAAATGTGCCTGCTGTATTGCATATTTTGCGGATGATCTTCGACTATGTTGATCACATGATCCTGATATTCTCTAAGAGCTTCTTCTCCCCATTGATGTTGAAAGATCAACTTCTTCGCCATCGCTGCATCCTTTGGATTCATGCGGCTTTGTTCATCAAATGGTTTATTTCTTTCTCTGCTTGCCGGATACATATAGGTATCAAGGTTCACGGCTGCATCCAGATCATTTGCAATATCTAAAATCTTCCTGATATCCTCTTCATTCTTTGACGTAATACTTCCATTGATCTTTACATCAATCTCCCTGTCCCTTAGCAGCCTGACTGCATTAACCGTCTTCTGAAATCCACCTGGATAATGACATAACTGCTCATACGCCTGATCATCTGCTCCATATAAAGTAATATTCATTCTTCTCGGCTTATATTTCTGGAAGAAATCTGCCCATTCTTCATCGATCAGCGTTCCATTTGTATTGATCGTAAGAACCATTCCCATCTTCTGCAGTTCGATATATAATTCCTTAAATCCCGGAAATAATAACGGCTCTCCTCCTGTCAATAACAGAAATAACGTTCCTGCATCCTTCATCTGATGAGCCAGTCTGATCCATTCTTCTTTAGTTCTTAAACGACCTTTTTGTTCCATCTCTGCCTTGGATAAACGAACATAACACATATCGCAGTTCATATTACAAAGTGGTAATAATTCCAGACTGCCATTCACTGGAGCTTGTCTTTGATATGCTTTCTGGACCAGCATCTTTTCCATGGAATCCATTGCGTCTAGGTCTTTCATTTGGCTCTCCTTCTTTCTTGTACATTCTGTTTTATTATATGATGAGATGGCGGAAAAAGAAAGTTTTTATTTACGTTTTTATTTCCATATATTGACATTGTAGATCGTTTTTGTTAATATCATTTTACAAACTATCTATCATTGGACATGTATATTCTATATTGCAATTCTAATTTTTCATTTCCGCATGATCAGATCAATGCCTGTCCATTTATATCACTTAAAGGAGGCACAATACACATATGACAAAAATAAAGAGCAAAATAACACCCGATACCATTCTGAAAAACTTCTGGAAAGATAATAATCGCTTTGCAGATCTTTTCAATGCATGTTTCTTTGATGGAAATCCAAAATTGAATCCAGATGATCTTACAGAAGTCGATACTGACATTTCTTCTTTATTACAATTTCATGGTTATGCAGAAACTGTAAAAAAGATCGTCGATGTTGTGAAGAAATCCGCTTATGGCGTTGATTTTGTAATTCTTGGAATTGAAAACCAAGCAAAGATCCACTATGCAATGCCACTTCGACATATGCTTGGAGATGCTTTTTCATACCTCAAAGAATATAATGAAATTGCAAAAAAATATAAAGATGAAAAACCTCATGGAACACCAGACGAATTTTTATCTAAGATGAAGAAAACTGACCGATTACATAGCGTACTTACCATTTGCATCTATTACGGTGAAACTCCATGGGATGGTCCTCGTTCCTTAATTGATATGTTAGAAATTCCTGATGCTTTTAAGCCTTTGATTTCCGATTATAAATTCAACTTGATCGAACTTAGGAAGAGTGAACATTTGAAGTTTCATAATGACGATGTTGATAAAATATTCAATATCAGTAGGTTTATTTTCGATAAGAAATATGATAAAATTACTGACATATATAAAGAAAAAAATATATCCCCTGAACTGGCTATGATCATCGGATGTATAACGGAATCTAAAAAATTAATTAATGATGCTGTGGAATCTGAAGAAAAAGGAGGTAGCGTGAATATGTGCAAGGCACTTGAAGAATTAGAGGAAAGAGGTCGCCAGGAAGGTAGATTACAAGGACAAACAGAAAATAAGCTTAAGTTAATCATGAAAAAAATCCATAAAAATAAATCTTTTGACCAAATTGTAGATGAGTTAGAAGAAGGTGCGGATGTTGTGCAGCCTTTGTATGATTTTGTATTGAAGCATATAGATTTGGACGAGGATGAAATGGTTCAGAAGTATCTTGAGAATATTGAATAACTTATTATGTATGAAATATGGAGAAGGAAGTCCTTTATGCAACTTCTTTCTCCATATTTTGCTTCTTAATAAAACTCTTTTAAATTCCTAACTGTTTCCTTCGTATATTCACATAAATATTTTGAAACGCCCTCAGAATCTCCACATTCTGCAATCGCTGCCGCCGCACATGTGTTACATACATGTCTTAATTTACATTGATTACATTCAATACTTGTTTCAATCTCTGCTGTTTCACTCACAATCTTATTCCATAATGTCATAAAATCATCCGTTGTGTCAAAGGCATCATAACTTGGCTGATCTAACACGATACATGAACGTATCATACCTTGCCAATTAACAACAAACGAACTCTGTCCAGCCCGGCATGTCATATGCCCAGGACAGGCATCTCCTTCTTCCGTATGTTCTGCCAGATAAATGGTCTGCTTCGCATATTGCTCAAAAAGTTCATCTCCCATTTCACGATGTAGGATTTCAACTCTTGCCTTTGCCGCATCCTCTGGATTTAATCTCTCCTGATAGCGAAATGGAGTTGTCCGCTCTCGCACTGATGGATACATATAGGTATCAATCCGAACTGGAATATCATACTTTTCTCCAATAGCTATAATCTCCATCCGATCATCAAAATTCTTCTTTACAAGACTTCCATTGATTTTGACGTCAATCTCGTATTTTTTTAATAATTCAATGCCTCTGATCGTTTTATCAAATCCATCTTTCATGTGACATAGCTTCTCGTATGTTTCATTCTTTGATCCATATAAAGTTATATTGATCCTTCTTGGCTTATTCTTTGCAAAAAATTCTGCCCATTCTTCATTAATCAGAGTTCCATTGGTATTGATCGTCAGTATCATTCCCATATCTTTTAATGTACTGTATAGTTCTTTAAACTGCGGAAATAATAAGGGTTCTCCACCTGTTAATAACAGAAATAATGTTCCTGAATCCTTCATTTGCTTTGCAAGGGAAATCCATTCATCCAAACTTCGCAATCTGCCTTGGGATTGCATTTCTTGTTTGGATAAATGGACGTAGCACATGTCGCAATTTAGGTTGCAGAGTGGGAGTAATTCTAATACTCCGTAGAGTGGAATGTGGTTTTGGGCTGCTTTTGCAAAGAGTTGGCGTTCGAAGGTTGTGTTTGTGTCGAATAGGTCCATAATTATTCTCCTTGTATTAAAAAAGAACCGATTGGCCGGTTCTTTTTTTGCTTTTTATGATTTATTTGTTTCCCAATTATTTTTATCTACATCTAAGGTACAATGTGTATTTTGCCACAACCTTCCTGTATACGGATCGCGTTCCCATGGTCTCCATATATATACTTTTGTATGCTCATCCTTCCACCATGTATCCTTATCATCAATATATCCTATGATAAATTCATCTTCTGCACTAGCCTGATGTGTTTTTCCACATGGTTCATAACGATTTGTTATAAGATTGCCTTGCGCATCTGTTACTCTATAATGATATGGTGAAGATTCCTTTGCTGTTCCTGCATTACATTGAAACTTATAAATAGTTCCTTTATCTCCACAAGCCGCCACATACTCATTCGGTGTAAATTCTTCTATATAAGCACTTGGTCTTTCATATCTTCTTTTCATAATCTTTTCCCCTTTCCTTCTATATAAATTCTATTTTCATCTTATATTGCACATTCTGCAACATCTTTTCTCATGACTATATTATACTAGAATCTTCCATTTAACGCAATAAACCATCTGTAAAAGGCATCTTTTTTTCGTAATCTGCTATTTTTATGTACTTAATTCTATGGCTATTTTCATTTTTTGTTCTAACGGCTGATTCCTTATGTAATCCTATCTTTGACAGTTAGAAAAATTAAAAAGCACTAAAAACCGCAGTTTATAGGAGGGGGTACAGTGCTTTGAGTAAAACAAAATATTTGACATCGCAAAGCTTTGATTTATAAGGGGGTTGAAGCAAATTTTTTATTTTATAACTGTCAAACTCCAGCGTAATCTTCTATTTCTATTTACATAATTCTGGTATTTATACAAATTTCTTTTAAATTTTTCTTGTGCTACTAACAAATCCAATATATAATAGAATTATATAGTTATATATGATTGTAAATGGTGTTTTAGCACACTATCAACATAAAATGATTCGAAGGGGGGAATTTTTATGAAGAAGATGTATGAAAGCCCTATGGCATTAGAAGAAAAATTTATGGCAAATGAATATGTAGCCGCTTGTTATGACTATAAAGCTATTTTATATTGTTCCGCACCTGGAAAAGATAAGAATCACTGCGGAGATGGAACAACGACTAATTGGGGATTTGATGGCTATCAACATGGTGCAGCTTGTGCTGAATCAACACTTTTTAATGTTGAAGGTTCTAAAGCTTATGAAACCGCAGATAAAACAGGAAATCCTATTACCGATATTTCTATTGGTGCATCTGTCGATGTTTCAAATGGTATAAACAGAGTTTATATTAACCAAAATATTGGTTCCAACACTTCTATGAAGGATGGTTACTATAAAGCCAGTTGGAAAAGTTCTGCTGATGGTCTTAATTATAAGCATTACGGGCTTGCAAAAATCACTGGAGCTATGCAAGATCCAAGTCGTCCAAACCATTCCTAATTCAAATAAATAACATTGTTCTTAAGCTGAGATTCACATTTGTATCTCAGCTTTTTATACTTACCTCTCTTCTATTCCTATCGCTTCTACCAACATTTCAACTGCTTCTTCTGAAATATCACACTCCAAACAAATTATTTGTATACAATCTGCCATCATCATTCCCTAATTTTCAGAATCTTATTGACGTCATTACCCAAGAGACCTGTACATACTATATAATCACCCAAAACTATCATTTTAGTGACAGCTTTATTTTTATAAAAACTTTCTCAACTACAACTTTTTTCTTGAATTCTATCAATGTTATATCTATAATATTTAAGTGTAAATATCTTTAGAGGGATTTTTTTATAATGAGTATAAATTAAATAAAGGAGAATTTTTATGAAAAGAAAATACGAAAAGCCTATGGCGTTTGAAGAAGTGTTCGCAGCTGAGAATTATTGCACGACAGCATGTTATAAAATTGCATGTGCAATCCACTCAGATCCGAATCCGCCTCTGGGTAAGGAGCACTGGAAGAACCCTTTATATAACTCTGACAAAAGGGCTCACCAAGGTTATAGGGGAAGTGGATGTCTAAACTCTAATTTAAACCGAATTCTTGTTAACAGTGATGGGACTTTAAAATCTGTAGAAGAAAAAAGTGAATACGGTGGCGGTGCAAATGGTAGTGACTGGATGGCTGGTGGATTTGACTATGCAAGCGGTCCTCTAGAACCTGGAACAACTGTTTATTGGCATACAACCAGAGACAATGGCCGCAGAGGTTGGAATCATTATGGAGTTATTGAAGCGGCCGATAGCTCCCATCCAAATCATTCATAATTTTATACTGGTGATAACAAAAGAGTTAGGTTTTTATTCCTAGCTCTTTTTCATTACATTTATCATTTTATTTACGTCCATCTTATTTTACATATATTGACATTTATTCTTGTTTTTGCTAATATTATTACAATGAAACTATTGTTGGACATGTATCTTATATCTTGCATTTCTCAATTACCATTTCTGCATAATCAGATCCATACCTGTCCATTTCTACGCTCCAAAGGAGGACTAATATTCATATGACAAAGGTAAAAAACAAAATAACACCTGATACTATCCTTAAAAATTTCTGGAAAGATAACAAACGTTTTGCTGATCTTTTTAATGCATGCTTCTTTGACGGAAATCTAAAATTAAATCCGGATGATCTCACAGAAGTTGACACTGATGTTTCGTCCTTATTGCAATTCCACGGTTATGCTGAAACTGTAAAAAGAATTGTCGATGTCGTCAAAAAATCAGCTTATGGTGTTGATTTCGTAATTTTAGGAATCGAAAATCAATCAAAAATTCACTATGCCATGCCACTTCGTCATATGCTGGGCGATGCATTTTCTTATCTTAAAGAATACAATGAAATTGCAAAAAAACATAAAAAAGAAAAAGATTATAATGCAACAGATGAATTTCTATCGAGAATGAAGAAAACGGATCGATTACACAGCGTTCTTACAATATGTATTTACTATGGGGAAAATCCGTGGGACGGTCCTCATTCCCTAATTGATATGCTAGAAATCCCAGATGCTTTTAAACCTTTAATTTCGGATTATAAATTTAACTTAATTGAACTTCGTAAAAGTGAATCTTTAAAGTTTCACAATGATGATGTCAACACAATATTCAATATTAGCAGATTTATTTTTGACGAAAAATATGATAAAATCACTGATATATACAAAGAAAAAAATATATCATCCGAATTAGCCATGGTAATTGGTTGCATTACTGAATCACAAAAATTAATTAACGATGCTATAAAATCTGAACAAAAAGGAGGTACTGTGAATATGTGTAAAGCACTTGAAAAATTAGAAGAGAAAGGAAGAATGGAAGGTCGATTAGAAGGCAGATCACAAGGCGAGTCCTGTGGTTTCATTAAATTAATTCTTAAAAAAGTTAAGAAACAAAAATCTTTTGAGCAGATTGTGGAAGAGTTAGATTTAGATGCTGACTTTGCAAAACCTCTTTATGATTTTGTTCTAAAACACATCGATTTATCTGAAACGGATATAATTCAAAAATACCTTGAAATGTAATACACCCCTTATCTTTCTTCCAATTTCCTTATATAACCTGTCTTTAGGAGTTGAATTATAAATCTAGTGCTAAACCATAGGCTAAAATCTATGATTTAGCACTTTTTTTATTTCAGTATTGCCAAGAAAATATGATGTTAATGGCAACCGGTCTTGACAGAAAGATCTTTTATAAAATCTGAATTCCGAGTAAGATTTATATATCTATATTCTTAATGTCTGCGAGACCTTAAAAAAAGAGATTTTTCTGTCATCGATTATCTAAAATTGCAAGCCAATACAGTAAAACATACACATCATCTTGTATTTTCCAATCTTGTAGTTTGTCACACTATAATCTTCTGGTATATGAGAAAAAATAAATAATCATCTGGAAAAAGCAGCATTAGAATTTTACCACGTTTTTTACGGATTCGCAGCCGGCTTGGTGTGCTGTCTGAGCCTCAAAGAGTTCTGATTTAAATACCCTTGAAGGCGAGTTGCACAAGGAAAGCCGGCGGATCAGCGATCTGCAAAAAACGTGAGCAAAATTCTCTAGCTGCTTTTCCAGATGATTATTTATTTTTTCTCATATACTGAAAGACTCCAGTTGGCCAACTCACAAAATTTTACAAACGAGTAGCAATAGCCTTAATAAACTCTTCACTATTCACAGCATTCACATTCTCAAGAGTTGTAATAAGTGCTAAGTCTTTTGTCATAGTACCACTCTCAATTGTATCTAATGTAGCTTTCTCAAGTTTATCAGCAAATGCCATTAATTCTTTATTGCCATCTAATTCTCCACGTTTTCTTAACGCTCCTGTCCATGCGAAGATTGTTGCTACAGAGTTTGTAGATGTCTCTTCACCTTTCAGATGTTTGTAATAATGACGCTGTACTGTTCCATGAGCTGCTTCGTATTCATAGTATCCGTGTGGTGATACTAATACAGATGTCATCATTGCTAATGATCCGAATGCAGATGAGATCATATCACTCATAACATCTCCGTCATAGTTCTTACATGCCCAGATAAATCCACCTTCTGATTTCATAACGCGGGCTACTGCATCGTCGATCAGTGTGTAGAAATATTCGATTCCTGCTGCATCAAATTTCTCTTTGTATTCTGCATCAAAGATTTCCTGGAAGATATCTTTGAATGTGTGATCGTATTTCTTAGAGATCGTGTCTTTTGTTGCAAACCACAGATCCTGTTTTGTGTCTAATGCATATGTAAAGCAGCTTCTTGCAAAGCTTGCAATAGATACATCAATGTTATGCATTCCCTGGATCACTCCTGGTCCGTCAAAATCATGAATTGTTTCTCTAATCTCTGTTCCGTCTTCTCCTGTGAATACTAATTCTGCTTTTCCTGCTCCTGGAACTTTGATCTCCACACCTTTGTATACATCACCATAGGCATGTCTTGCGATCGTAATCGGTTTCTTCCATTTGCTGACAGTTGGTTCGATTCCTTTGACTGTAATCGGTGCACGGAATACTGTTCCGTCTAAGATCGCACGGATTGTTCCATTTGGACTCTTCCACATCTCTTTTAAGTCATATTCATCCATACGCGCTGCATTTGGAGTGATCGTTGCACATTTGACTGCAACTCCATATTTCTTTGTTGCTTCTGCGGAATCAAATGTAACCTGATCGTTTGTCTCGTTTCTGTGTTCTAACCCAAGGTCATAATATTCTGTCTTTAAATCAATAAATGGTAATAACAATTCATCTTTGATCATCTTCCAAAGAATTCTTGTCATCTCATCTCCGTCCATCTCTACTAATGGAGTGGTCATCTGAATTTTGCTCATGGTCATTCCTCCTGCGTTGCTGTTTATTGTTTTATTCGCTGTTTTCAGCTTATTGTGCTTTATTATACAGAAAAAACTGATATTTGTAAATAAATGTATTAAGAATAATACACATTATTTGAAAGTTGAAAAACAAAGCTATTCCGATCTCCCCGATATTTCGCAATCGAATATTCAATCGCTGTATGACTTTCATCGTATCCTGTGGAATGAAAATAAAATAAAGGATCTCCATTTTTGATATCTAACAGATCCGCACATGTTTCATCTGCAAGGATCACATCCAGCTTTCTCTGTATGGATGTGATATCTCTTCCTTCCTTATGAAATGTCTGATATAAACTCTCCTTTTCAAAATCAACTTCCGACAAATGTTCAAACAGCCTGCATGGCACATACGTTGTAACCAGAACATTGGGCTGATCATCAACGTATCTTAGTCTGACCAGTTTATAAACTTTTTCTGTTTCTTTGAGATTCAATTTCTGGCGGACTTCTTCTTCTGCCTTTTCTTGTTTGAACGTCAGAACTTTTGTCGATGGAGTCAGTCCTTTTTCTTTTACTTCTTTATCAAATGTCTGAATCACCTGGGCAAATTCCTGCCGGATCGTTGGATCACATACGATCGTCCCTCGTTTTTTTCGTTTTTCTAAATATCCCTCATCTACTAAAATCTGTACAGCCTTGCGGATCGTCGGCCGGCTGACGTTGTAGATCTCAGCTAATTCGTATTCATTTGGTATGATGCTTCCTTGCTGGTAAACTCCGCTTAAGATCTTATCTAATAAATCTTTTTTTATATCTAAATAAAATGCTCCCATTTTATACTCTCTTTCTTTTTTTCTTTCACTTTATCGGATTTTTCATTTTATGTCAATTTATTTTCTCTTATTTTATTTACATAATATTGACATAATAATTACATAATGTTATATTTTAACTAACATGAAACAAACATATCAACAAAAACAGGAGGTTTTTATGAAATCATATACATTAGATGATCTTGCAAGAATGATCGATCACACAAATTTACATACGGATGCTTCTCCTAAAGACATGGAAGTCTTATGTAATGAAGCAAAAGAACATCATTTTGCCATGGTAGCGATCAATCAGGTGCAGTCTGGATTGTGTGCAAAGTTACTGGAAGGAACGGATATTCATACAGGAGCTGCTATCTCTTTCCCATTAGGTCAGACAACGATCGCTTCTAAAGTCTTTGATACAAAAGATGCTATTGCAAATGGTGCAAATGAAATTGATTATGTTGTGAATCAGACAGAGATCAAGGCTTCTAACTGGGATTATATCAAGGATGAGATGTCACAGATCGTTGCTGCCTGCCATGAAAAAGATGTTACTTGTAAGGTCATTTTTGAAAACTGTTATCTTAATGATGATGAGAAAATCAAGCTTTGTGAAATCGCCAAAGAGGTGAAACCTGATTTTATCAAAACATCCACTGGATTCGGTACTGGTGGTGCTACTTTTGATGATGTGAAATTAATGAAAGAGCATGTCGGAGATGCGGTAAAGGTAAAAGCTGCTGGTGGAATCCGTGATGCCAAGACATTTATGAAAATGGTAGAGTGCGGTGCCCAACGTATTGGAACAAGTGCTGGTATCTCTATTATCAAGGAATTCGAAGCTATGATGAAAGAACAAGGCGTTTCCACACTTGAGATCTAGAGCAATTTTTTAGGAGGTATTTTATGAATCAGTTTAACTGGGATCAGGCTTTTACTTTAGATTTTGATTTAAATGACGGGCTTTCCAAGCACGCAGATACTACAAAGCGTTATCTTTCCCAGATGAAAAGCATGTATCAGGATCAAGAAGCGATTGAAGAAATTCTTAAACATGAAGACCCTTTGATCTATGAGTTTTATGAACTTGGTTGCCCAGAGCGTGCCGGTGATCTTGCATTCGGTACAACGATGATCCATCCTGGGAAGATCGGAAATGAATATTATATGACAAAAGGACATTTTCATCAGATCGTAGATACTGCCGAAGTTTATTATACATTAAAAGGTGAAGGGTATATGATGCTTGAAAGCCTTGACGGTGATTGGCGGGTTGAACGGATGGAGAAAGGGAAAGCATTGTATGTTCCCCGCGGATATGCTCACCGCACTATTAATACTGGAGATGAAGTCCTAACTGCTTTTTATGTATTTGATGCAGATGCAGGACATGATTATGGAACGATTGAAACTAAAGGATACCGCCATATTGTTTGTGAGATCAATGGCGAAGTAACCGTGCTTGACAATCCAAGATGGTAAATTTAAAAAGAGAGAAAATCCAGACATTTAGAATTTGTATCTTCTAAATATCTGGATTTTCTTTATTAAAAGGTATTAACAGCTATTTTTGCACATGCAGTAACTGATGTGCTTTATGACTTCCCGGTGATCCAAAATATTCATCATACAGATGTTTGATATCTGGATTCTCATGTGAAAATCTTAAATGGGCTGTCTTATCCAGGAAGTACAGGTTGGATCCACGGTCAGACGCCATTTCTTTTCCTTCATGGATCGGCTGTCCGCCTCCACCTACACATCCGCCTGGACAGGCCATGACTTCTACAAAGTGATAGTGTACTTCTCTCTTCTGGATCGCTTCCATCAGATTTCTTGTGTTCTGAAGTCCACTCACAACTGCGATATCTATCGCATTGCCAGCAATCTCAAATTGAGCTTCTGTCCATCCGTTTTTGTTCACTCCACGAATCTGTTTAAATGCATCTACTTCTGGATTCTTTCCTGTGATCAGGTAATATGCAGAACGCAGTGCCGCTTCCATAACTCCGCCAGTTGCTCCAAAGATCACTCCTGCTCCAGTTCCCTCAGTAAATGGAGTATCAAAGGCTGCATCTTTCAATGTCTTTGGATCAATATGATCTGCACGGATCAGACGGTCCAATTCTCTTGTTGTTAACACACAGTCAACTCCATGTCCTGCAAACTCACCATGGAATAATGGTTTCTCTCTTTCATCTTTCTTCGCAACACATGGCATGATGGATAATGCGAAAATACGGTCTGGATCGATATTCATCTTCTTTGCAAATGCAGTCTTCATCACTGCCCCAAACATCTCCTGTGGAGATTTGGCAGATGATAATCTGTTTACCATCTGTGGATACTGAGATTTGATGAAACGTACCCATCCTGGACAACAGGATGTAAACATTGGATACATATCAAGATCTCCATTTGTAAATCTCTCGACAAATTCCGTTCCTTCTTCCATGATCGTAAGATCTGCTGAAAATGTTGTGTCGAATACATAATCCACGCCGATCCTTCGAAGTGCATCTACGATCTTCTCTACCGTTGCTTCTTCTCTTGATAATCCAAGACTTTCTCCCCATGCAGCACGAACTGCTGGTGCGATCTGTGCTACCACGATCGTATCTTTATCTTCTAATGCGCGATATAATTTATCTGTATCGTCTCGTTCACGTAATGCTCCTGTTGGACAATGCGTGATACACTGTCCACATAATGCACAATCTGCTGTTTTGATATCCCTGTTTTCTGAAACTCCAACTGTTGTTCTTGCTCCAGTTCCAGATACATCCCAGATATGCATTCCCTGAATCTTGTCACATACTTGTATACAGCGCATACATTTGACACATTTGCTTGCATCACGTACCAGTGGATATCTTGTATCCCATTCTTCGATGCAGATTTCCTTCTTGTAAGGACTGTCTACAATATTCAGATCATTGGCAACCGTCTGAAGTGTACAATTTCCACTTCTTACACAAGTTGCACATTGTGCATCATGCTGAGAAAGGATCATCTCTACCGTATGTTTTCTGTTTCTGCGTACTTTTGGACTGTTGGTATAGATCGTCATTCCTTCTTCTACCACATTATTACAGGATGTTACCAGATGATCCTGTCCTTCAATTTCTACAACGCAGACTCTGCACGCTCCAATTTCATTGATATCTTTTAAATAACAAAGCTTTGGAATCGGTATATGAATGGAGGCTGCTGCTTCCATGATCGTTGTTCCAGAAGGTACAGCGATCGTGTGGTTATCTATTGTAATATTTACCATTTTGTATCCCTACCTCCTTTGAAAATACCATAACCGAAGTGGTCACAGCGAAGACATCTTCCTGCCTCCTGGCATGCTTCTTTCTCTGTCATGCAGTTTTCGACTCCTTCAAAGTCTTTAACTCTCTCCCCAGCTTCTCTCTCTGTAAGGTTCACTCTTCCACATGCTGGTTTATCTTCTAACTTAGGTTCTGGAATCTCAACACCTGCTGTAATTTCATGATGATATCCCAGATATTCATCGATATTGGCTGCGATCACTTTACCTGCTGCGATCGCTGAAATAACTGTGGATGGACCTGTCGCACAGTCTCCACCTGCAAATACTCCTGGCATCTCTTCGAATCCACCGAATTTCTCTACATTGATCTTTCCTCTCTGTACAGGAACTCCTGCTTCTTCAAAGTGCTGATATTCGATATCCTGACCGATCGCTACGATCAGTGTCTGACATGGGATAAATACGTCATCTTCCCCTGTTGGCTTTACAGATGCTCTTCCACCTTTGATATTACTGATCATCTGTGGTGTTACCCATATACCTTTGACATTGCCTTCTTCGTCTTTCTCGATTCTTGAAGGTGCCATCAGTGTCTTGATCTCAACACCTTCTGCTTCTGCTCCTGAAATCTCATCTGGAAGTGCCGTCATATCGGCAACTCTTCTTCTGTATACGATGCTGACCTTCTTCGCACCTAATCGTACAGATGTACGAACAGCATCCATGGAAACATTTCCACCACCGATTACTGCAACTTCTTTTCCTTCCAGGCTCTCCTGTGTTCCGTATCCAACATTTCTTAAGAACTGTACGGCTGAAATAACGCCTTTGGCATCTTCGCCTTCTAATCCTAACTTCTTATCTGTACTTGCACCGATCGTGATCAGTACAGCATCATATTTTTCCTTTAAATCCACAATGGAATAATCTTTGCCGATAGCTTTTCCACAATCTACTTTGACTCCTGTGTCTAAGATTGCCTGAATATCATCATCTAAACGTTCTTTTGGCAGTCTGTAGTTTGGAATTCCATAACGTAACATTCCTCCAAGTTTTGGAAGCATCTCATATACGGTTACCTGATGCCCCATCAACTGTAAGAAATATGCTGCACTTAATCCACCTGGTCCACCACCTACAACGGCAATATTCTTTCCTGTAGATTCTGCACACTCTGGCGGTGCAACATATCCTGCTGCATCTGCTGCCATACGTTTTAATCCACGGATATTCACCGCATCATCGATCATATTTCTACGGCATAATGCTTCACATGGATGCTCGCAGATAAATCCACATGTTGTTGGAAATGGATTATCTTTTCTGATCAGACGGATCGCATCCTCATATCTTCCTTCACGCACCAACGCAATATATCCCGGAATATCCACTCTCGCAGGACATCTGGATACACATGGCACCGGCTGCTTTAACGTACTTAAGCATCTGTGATACATGATATGTTCTACATAATCATCTTTAAATCCAATGGCTCCTTTGTATACCATGTTGGCTGCCTCATAACCAATCGCACAATCTGCGGATTCCATAATGGATTTTGCTGTTTCCTGTATCTCTGTTAAAGTTCGGATCGTTGCTTTGCCATCTAATACATCAGTGATCAGATTCTTTAACTGTCCAAGTCCTACACGACATGGAACACACTTTCCGCAGCTCTGTGCATGACAGATCTCTAAAAATGCTCTGGACATATCAACCGGACATAACCCTGGCGGGCTTGACTCGATTCTTCGTTCCAAATCCTTATAAAGACCTTCCACAACCAGCTGTGCCTGGTTCGGAGACCTTAATTCCAAACGACTCATGACTCATCCTCCTTAATTCCTCTATATCAGTATATTGACTCCCATTATACGCACATTCTTCGACAAATTCAAGAGGTTTTTGTGCAATTTGTACGTTAATTTCGTAACAATCCGGTTGATTTTTGTGTATAATCACGTTAATTTTATAACGATTTTAAGTGGTATGAGTTGAAGGTCATCGAGTATTTAGAGAAAAAATAAAAGATAGCATGTGAGCAACACGAATTCCATTGACGGAATTCGATCGTTGCTCACATGCTATCTTTTATTTTTTCTCTAAATACCTGAAGACTTTCAATCATAAAATTAAGAAAATCCAGCTGCTGAATGTATGTTAGACGCTATCACTTATATGCACGCCTATTCACGTAACCAGAATCTAATATGATACAATGATTCCTCCATCGCATGCATACAAACTGCTGACTCCTTTAGTATCTACAATATCAACATCTTCTGCGTGCAAGTGCTTCTTGATCAATTCTTTCACGTAAACAGCTCTCTCGTAGCAATTGCAGTGTGAAATGACGAATTGTCTTCCTGTGAGATCTCTTCCTTCGCTTCCCATATGTTCTACCATCTTCGCGAGTGCTTTCTTCATTCCTCTTGCCTGGGCTGCTTTCTGGATCACGCCGTCTCTTGTACCGATCATGACTGGTTTGATATTTAATGCACCGGCGATCGTTGCAGATAATCTTGATAATCTTCCGTTCTTTCTCAGCACTTCTAGTGTCTCCAAAACAAAATATGTTCTAAGACTTGTTGTGTACTCTTCAATCTTATCAACTACTTCTTCAAATGGCATTCCCTGACTTGCATATTCGTTGAGTTTACGTGCGATCAGAACCTGTGTCGTAGCGGCTCCTCTGGAATTCACTACATGAATATTCTTTGCTCCATTCTCTTCTTCATATAGATTCTTTCCTAAAACTGCACTGTTATATGATCCACTTAATTCTGCAGATAATGTTACTACATATATATCATCTGCCTTGGAATATGCTTCCATATAGCTCTCTGGTGCAGGGCATGCTGACTTCACAGACTCTTTACTTGCTGCAACCTTTGCTAAAAAATCTGCCTGATCAAATGTTTCATCATCTATGGTCTCTTCTCCATCCACGAGTAAAGTCAATGGCACTAAAGTATAACATCCTTTTTTTAAATCTTCTTCTGTCAAATCCGTACAGCTGTCACAAACAATATGAAAACTCATATTCGTATCTCCTTTTTACAACTTTCTTATCTGGTATTCATTACTACTTATTCTAACATATATCTACGCAAAAAGAAACATGCAAACAAAGTTTCTTTTAAGTCTTCGAAGTTTGTGAAAAATTTTACAGGTACTTTGTTAAAAATCTTTCTTTCACTTCCTGATCCCATGCTTCTTCCAATGTCTTATCCAGTACAAATGTCTTTCTGGACACTCCAGATGTACACTTTAATCCCTGTCGATCGTATAAGATGTTGATAAATAATCCTGCTATTTCATCTTCTCGGACTGCAAGATTATATTTGGCCAGAAACTCTGGAGAAAGATCTGGTTTTAACATCATCACAAATTGAAAGGAAAGCGGTGTCTTCTTGCCTTTTACGAGAGAAAATATTTTTTCTTTCTCTTCTTCCCACATCACATATGGATATTGTTTCATCTCTTTCCATTCTTCTGTATCATAAAATTCTTTTAAGATCTTTCCATCCAATTCATACGAAATGTTCATGGACAGTTTTCCTTCGCTCATCAAGAAATCATCAAAAAGATTTCCTCCTAAAAAACCTGCCATAAACTTCTTAATATTTTCAATTTCGATCATAACCATAGGCATATTCTCCTGACTAAAAAATGGAACCCTGCCTACTCACAGGGTTCCATTTTATTGTATCTTTCTTTGGTCCTTTTTTCAACCGGTTTTACTGTCCAAAACTATAATACTGGCTGTTAGAACTTTCATTATTATAATTATTGTTGTAACTATTGCTGCTGTTACTATTATTATTGCTGTTATTATTGCTATTGCTGCTGTTACTGCTTGTGCTTGGTGCCTCTGATTTCTTTCCAAGAGTAACTGTCAGTGTCTTCTTCTCGTAAGTACCCATCTGATTCTGACGTTTTACAACAACTTTGACTTTCTTGCCTGCTTTCAGGTTTGAAATCTTTTCTTTTAATCCATCCATTGTAGAAACATTGCTTCCATTAAAGGATACGATCACATCTCCTGCACTGATTCCTGCTTTCTGAGCTGGGGAACTCTTGATCACCTGCTGTACGTAAACACCAGATGGCATATCAAACTGGCTCGCCATAGAGCTGTCGATCGTCTGTCCTGATACACCTAAGTATGCCTGTTCACTCTCACTGGTTGCCTCATTCTTGATCAGTTTATTGATGATCGGTTTTGCTGTATTGATTGGAATCGCATATCCCATTCCTTCTACATCTTCTGAAGAATATTTAACTGTATTAATACCAATTAATTCACCTTTGCTGTTTAATAAAGCACCACCACTATTTCCTGGGTTGATCGCTGCATCTGTCTGGATCAGTGTCATTGTCTTGTCTGTCAACTGTACCTGACGATTTAATGCACTGATATAACCACCTGTGACAGACTGTCCATATCCTAATGCATTACCGATCGCAATCGCTCTTTCTCCTGTCTGTAGTTTTGAGGAATCTCCTAATGTGATCACTGCGATCTTCTTTAACGTAGAAGATTTCATGTTCTTTGTGTCTACTTCTACAACCGCTAAGTCAGCATCACTGTCAGTACCACGAATGGTTGCACTTGCACTCTTCCCATCCACAAATCCTACAGATAAAGATTTGGCATCTGCTACGACATGGTTATTTGTAACGATCAAAATCTTACCATCTTTCTTGCCGATGATGATACCTGAACCGACGCCTTCGGATTCACTGCTTTGTGTCTGCCCAAACCAGCTTTGGCTTGTTGTCTCAAACTTTCCTGTAATTGATACGATCGATGGCATAACATTTTTTGATACACCTGAGAGATCATCACTGCTGGTACTTGAACTGCTGCTTGTTGTCTTCGTTGTTGCGAGCTGTGTTGCACCATTTCCAATGCCTGCTCTGCTAAATCCATATGTGACTCCCTGCATCACAAGCCCTGCGATCAATCCAAAAGCAACTGCAGATGCTGCTAATTTTGCAACATATTTTCCTCTGCCGCTGTTTTTATTCTTCTTAGGATTAGAGCGGTCATTAGCTTCCTCAGCTCTCCACTGATCAGAAGTCTTCCATTGTCCATCCTGATTTGTATTATATTCACTCATGATTTTTATTCTCCTTTCGATCCTGATCTTTTGTTTTGATCTTTTTCTCTTGATTTCGTCCTTTTGCTTTTATTTTCTCATGTGTTTTTGCCTTTCATGAGATAAATATATCTTATAAATGTGTAAAAACTGTGATTAATATGTTACTAAAAAATGATTTCCTCTTTTTTCTTATCTTTCGTAATATGATGAGATTGTCAATAAGTATAAAATACAAAAATAAGAAAAAGTTAAGTCATTTGTCATTGTATGATCTCTTTTTATCCCTTATAATAGAAGGAAGTAAAAAAGGAGTATTTATCATATGATCAAACAAAACCAAACTTACTTAAACAGACTGCATGTCGTGATGGATGCTGTCTGCATTTATTTTGCAGGATTTGCAGCATGGTATATAAGATTTAAATGCACGATCTTTGGATTCTGGCTGAATCAGGAGATTTTCGATCTCAACCGCTATTATCCAGAATTTTATCAATATCAGAAACCGCTGATCAGCTCTTTGATCCTGTTATTGTTATTGTATTCGTTCTTTGGTCTTTATACACCAAAGCGTTACCAGCGAGGTTCCAAGGAACTTGTGAATCTGGTCAAAGCGAATCTGATCGGACTTGGACTTTCTGCATTTGTGATCACTGTATGGCAGATTCAGAACTTTCCTCGTTCTTTATATCTGTTATTTTATTTATTTAACTTTATTTTTGGTCTTTTATCCAGATATATCATACGCAGAATTTTGAAAACGAACCGTAAGAAAGGACGTAATATCAAACATACGGTATTTATCGGTTTCAGTACTTCAGCAGCTGCATATATCGACCGCATCAAATCCAATCCTCAATGGGGATTAAAGGTTCATGGGATTTTTGATGATCTTGTCAGTGATAATTTTGAATATCGTGGAATTAAGAAGATCGGTACACTTTCAGATCTTGCCGCTTATCTTGAGAAGACATCTCTTGATGAAGTTGCGATTACTTTGAATCTGAACGAATACCATAAGCTGGAGCAGATCGTTGCGATCTGTGAGAAGTCTGGTGTGCATACAAAGTTTGTTCCAGATTATTATAACTTTATTTCCACAAACCCATACACTGAAGATCTGGACGGACTCCCGGTTATCAACATCCGTAACGTACCGTTAACAAATACGATGAATAAACTGATCAAACGTCTGATCGATATTATCGGTTCTATCATTGCCTTGATCTTATTTTCACCGATCATGCTTATCGTTGCGATCCTTGTGAAGAAGAGTTCTCCTGGACCGATCATTTTTGCACAAGAACGTATCGGTCTTGGTAATAAACCTTTTAAGATGTACAAATTCCGTTCCATGGGTGTACAGGACCCTAAGAAAGAGGCCAAAGAATGGACAACCAAGAACGATGTCCGTGTTACACCTGTTGGTCGTGTGATCCGTAAGACAAGCCTTGATGAACTTCCTCAATTCTGGAATGTATTAAAAGGGGATATGAGTCTGATCGGGCCACGTCCAGAACGACCTTTGTTTGTTGAGAAATTTAAAGAAGAGATTCCTCGTTATATGATCAAGCATCAAGTTCGTCCAGGTATTACTGGATGGGCTCAGGTCAATGGATTCCGTGGTGATACTTCCATCCGAAGCAGAATCGAGCATGACCTGTATTATATTGAGAATTGGTCTTTGGGACTTGATATCAAGATTTTATTTCTTACATTTTTTAAGGGATTTGTCAATAAAAATGCATATTAAACAGCAAGAAAAGGATGGAGTTTTTCATCCTTTTTTCTGTACAAACTTAACTATTTAAGGAAATCTGGAGGGATACATTATGACAGCACAGCATACAAAACATGCCAAACACACAAAGCGAAAACGTAGAAGAAGATCTCCACTTCGGATCTTGATCATTCTCATTCTTGTGATCGCTGTATTGGTCGGACTTACGCTTTCCACAGTTCACAAAAAACTTGGGAAAATATCAACAAAAAGTCTTGACCAAAGCCAGCTTGTCACTGTAAACAAAGACAACAATATGACTGACTATACCAACTATGCTTTTTTCGGAATTGATTCTCAGACTGGAAGTATGTCAGATCGTGGAAACCGTTCTGATTCTATCATAGTTGTCAGCATCAATAATTCAACCAAAGATGTCAAACTGTTATCGATCTATCGTGATACCTATGTAAGTATTAATGGAAAATACAGTAAGATCAATGCCGCTTATTCCTGGGGTGGTCCAGAGCTTGCGATCAGCACGATCAACCGTAATCTTGATCTGAATATTGAAAAATACGCAACTGTAAACTTTAAGATTCTTGCTGATATCGTTGATGCCGTTGGCGGAATCGAAGTAAAAGTCGATAAAAGCATCTTAAAGAATTTAAATGCTTATATCGGTGACATGAATCGTATCAACGGTGGACATTCTCCAAAACTTTCTTCTGCCGGTACTTATACTCTGGATGGAAATCAAGCCGTTGCTTATTCCCGAATCCGTTATACCGCCGGCGGTGACCTTGCCAGAGCCGGAAGACAACGAGAAGTCCTTCAGAAGATTTTTGACAAAGCAAAGAAAAATCCTTTGAAGATGATGTCTGTTATGGATGAGGTTCTTCCTCAGGTAAAGACAAACATGAGTCAGGATGAATTGTTTGATATGTTCTTATCTATTTTCAAGTATGATATCAAAGATCAGCAGGGATTCCCTTGGGACCAGAAAGAGCTCCGTTATTATGGTACTTATTATGGATTCCCTACAACATTGAAAGAGAATGCGATCCGTGCACATAAATATCTCTTTGGTACATCAGATTATCAAGTCAGCGATGAGCTTAGCCGTATCAATCAGAAGATCATTTATCGTGCTGGATATTAAATATCAACTCTGTAAAAAAAGAAGCTTTCGACCTATGGATTCACTCATAGATCAAAAGCTTCTTTTTATTTTATGTTCTTTAAGATTCCTAACAATGTTTCTCCAACCATTCCCTGGCCTTCTTTGCAGTAAAAGAAATCCCTTGCCTGCCTTCTAACCTCTTTAAAATGATCTTCGCCTTGTGCCAGACGTTCAAATTCTTCCATCAGGGCTTCAAATGTCTCTGCCTTATATCCCGGAGCCGCCTTCTCGTAGTCACAATACATGCCACGATCATACTCCAGATAATCCTGATAATCAAAATTATAAAAGACTACCGGCCGGTCCAGTAATAGATAGTCTATATATGTGCTTGAATAATCCGTAACCAGAATATCCGTATCCATTAGTAATTCCTGAATATCCATGGATCTCTCTGTGATATCTGTGATATTAGAATACATGGAGAAATCTACTTTCTCGCCTTTATGATAAAAATGACGCCGGATCACAAACAAAATATCATTTTGGATACACCAATCATTGAGCACCTTAAAATCAAAATGTTCTTCCAAAGGAAATGCCTCTTTCCCTTCTTTCCTATGTGTCGGCGTATATAAGATAACTTTCTTTCCTTTTGCCGCTTTTGACAGCTGATGAGAAGCATGGAATTTTCCACTTTGATCATAGAATATATCATTCCTTGGCTGTCCTAATGTTATGATATGACTCTTTGATCTTCGAAATGCACTTTCATAGATCGGTGCATAAAAATCACTGGTTGCTACAACATATTCCTTCCCAAGAGGAATCTCCTGGATCATTCTACGTATCTTCTGCCCTTTACTGTCCCAGTTCTTCACCTTATCATCATCATATCCAACCTTCTTCAATGGAACACCATGCCACAGATTCAAAAATACTGCACGCCCCATAAAAGTATGATTTACATCGCTGATCCCATTACATACTACCACGTATTTGGCTCGAAGCTGCATCAAAATTCCTTTGAAACTGTCAAACATATAAGCTTCATATCCAAGCTCTCTGACTCTTCTGCACACTGATTCATTCTTCGTGATCCATATCGGACGGATCTCTTTATGCTCTTGTGCTTCTAAAAACAGATATTTGGGATTGTCTGCAAACTGTTCTCCAAGCCATGCTCCAAAGATATATATCTTTCTGCTTCTTGGAAATAAACACGACAGAAACATGATCACATATTTTCCTGCAAGTCCTAATGCTTTTTTCATAAATATTCCTATCCCCAAAGCCACTGCATCAGCTTTCGGATATTTCCTTCCTTTAATACGTGATGATTTTTATAAAAACTCAATCGTCTGATCTTCCCTTTATAATACAATTCTCCATAACTCTCAAGAAGTTCATAAACATCCAGATTATCGATCTCTTCCCCGTATGTCTCAACAAATCCCTGTATCTGCTCCATAGATTCGATCATCATACGGCGATAGCTGTTCTTTCCTTCTTTGAGACGATGATACAAAAAGACAGGATTCTTTGCATCTTTCGCACCAACAGAATTATTGCCATGCTGACGATAATACATCGTTGGCTCATTTACAAAACCAACCTTACCAAACACTTTCGCGATCAATGCTGCCCAATAATCATGCATGATGATCTTAGACATCGGTAATGGCCGTAAAAAATATTGTTGCAGACAGCGATTGATCATCATCGTACAGCCTGTCACTGAATTTTGTACCATCAATTGATTTAATACAATTCTCTTTGGAATATTCGCATATTGAAAGAATGACTCTGCAACCATCTCTAAGTTATGATCTGCAACTGACAGATCTGAGTGAACCAAGATCGGTGTTTTCTCTCCATATCTTGCTTCTAATGCTTCCATCTTCTGTAATGTCAGATAAATCTTATCTGGTTTCCACACATCATCCTGATCACAAAACATAAAATACGGTCCGTAAGAATTTTGGATCAATGAAATAAAATTGTCTTTGGCACTTCCTTGCGGCGGGTCATTCTTAATGATCGTCACTTGTTCTGGATGCTGCCTGCTGAATTCTTCAAGAATGCTGATCGTACCATCCGTAGAACCATCATCACCCACGACCAGCTGCCAGTTTTCATAGGTCTGAGCTGCAATTGATTCTAACTGCGCTTTTAAATAATCCTCTCCATTCAATGTCGCTAACAGAATCGTTACCATATTGTTTTCAAACCTCCTGACTGTGTTATATTGTTCGGCAGATCTCTATCTGCTTACCTTCTTTATCACATCAATGACTTTCTGTGAAGCATGTCCATCATCTATGCCATTGAATTTATCATGATAATTCTTATATTTTTCTTTCCAACTATCTTCATTATATTCTTTAATATCCTTGATCAACTGATCTGTATCTCTTGAAATCGGCCCTGGAATATCATTGACAAAGTCAAAATAAAATCCTCTCAGATTCTCCTTATAATCTTCCAGATCATATGCAAAGAATAACATCGGTCTGTTAAGAATACTGTAATCAAACATTACAGAAGAATAGTCCGTGATCAACATATCTGACACAAGGTATAACCATGCAATATCTTTTGTCTCGTCGAATGTATAAACGAATCCTTTATATGGTGTCCAATCAATCTTATCTGATACAAGATAATGATATTTTACAATGAATATATATTCATCTGATAATTCCTCTTTTGCTTTATCAAAATCTAGTTTTGAAGCAAATTTGTACTTTCCTTTTTCGCTATATTCATTGTCTCTCCAAGTTGGAGCATATAATATGATCTTCTTATCCAATGGAAGTCCAAGTTTTTCTTTGTATTCTCTGATCTTAGCAGGAGAATTATCATTGATCAAAATATCATTCCTTGGATATCCGATCTGTAAGATCGGACGATCTTTAAATGCAAAACATGATCTGAAAATATCTGTAGAAAACTTATTCTGTGATACAAGATAGTCCCAATCCTTACATGTTACTCTAAACTGTTCATGATAATTCTCAATATCCGTACTTCCACCCATATCCATTCGGTCCATATCAAGTGCAAGCTTCTTAAGCGGTGTTCCGTGCCATGTCTGAATGTATGTGATATGCTTCTTCTTACGTACATATAATGGCTGACGACTATCAAATACCCAGATTCCAGCTCTCATTAAATACCAAAAATATGGGAAATAATTATTCCGTATCTTCTTGCATTTACCTGGAACCTCTATACTTGTATCAAAGAAAAACCAGATACATTCATATTCTTGATCAAGGCCTTCTCTTACCATCTCTTCATAGATGTATCTTGGATTCCCTGTATAGTTACGTCCATTGCTGCTCTGAAATATAATCATCTTTTTATTTACTGGAATCAGATATGTTAATACTTTATATATCTGAATCGTAATATTCTTAATCAGTTGCTTCATACGTGCACTCCTATTTACTTACTTCAAAGAATGAATCTCTGCGATTCTTCTTATCAAACATCATATTATACTGAATCATACGATACTTCTGTATTATACCATAATATGGTGATCCTTTATCATTAATCTGATAGAATTTTCCATTCTTTCCCCAATATCCCTGCGATGTGATCGTTGGAACTTCTTTTCGAACCTCATTTAAAAATCTCTGATATCCCGTCATCTTTACTCCGGCTGTCTGGGTCAGAATGCTTTGCATATAATTCATGCTTGTCTTCTCTATATGCTGTTCTTTAATGTCATAATTTGCCCAGATCACGAATGGTACCTGATAACGCTTCATCATCTGTTCGCTGCTCCAAGTCTGATATTGACCATTTGTAATCTTATTCATAAATTCATCTGTCAATCTTGGCTGATGATCTCCTAAAAATAAAATGATCGTTGGCTCTTTACATTTTTCAAAATAACTTGTCAGCTGTTTTAAACTGTCATCTGAATATTTGATCAGATTCAGATATCTGTTGGCCTCAGCATCATATTTGCTGCTTTCAATCTTGATCGGCTGTTTAAAGTTTGCTGCATCCTTATCATAAGGGCTGTGATTCTGGATCGTCATATTATACATATAAAATGGCTGATCTGTCTTCTTACGATTCTTTTCATATTCAGAAATGATACGATCTACATTTGCCTCATCAGAAATATACTCTCTAACTCTTTTTACATTCTTAGGGAAATCAAATTTATCAATAAAATCCGTAAATCCAAAATCTTTATATACTGCTGGTCGATTATAATTATACGGATTGAACGGATGCATCGCTTTATTTCCAGAATACCCTTCTGCTTTTAGATTACTAACTAGTGAAGGCATCTGTCCATGAATATAAAGCTGAAATGCTGTCGTTCCAGCTGATAAAAATCCAAGAGTGTTCCCTGTCAATAATTCAAATTCTGTATTCGCTGTCTGACCACCTACGATCGATGCATACGTATATCCTGTCACGCAATTCTTCTTCAGACTATGGAAATAAGGCATATAATCTTCGTTCGTCTTAAAATCTCCCAGCACCTTAATGTCTGCGAATGTTTCATTGACAACTGTTATGATGTTCGGATATTGTTTTGCTGTACTTTGCTGTGCATTCGCTGATTTCTTTTCATATTCAGAAATGATCTGATCAACCTTCGCTGTTGAATATCCTTCTGGTTTCTTCACGACCGCATACCCGACACTTCTTGCAAATGTCAACACACCTCCGTATTTTTGATAGCTTTCCATTGGACGGAACATACGAATATTGATCTGATGATCTTCCATATAATCAGACAGTATAATCTGATTTGTGAACAACCCGCATCCTAATGCAACAACGATAAATCCTGCAATGTGAAATACTCTTTTTTCTGTGACCTTTACCTCATGAAGTCTTAAAAATGTAAAGAAAAATGCCATACATACCAGGATCACACTATATTGTTCAAACGTCAATTTGAATGTATAATTCCCCATCACGCTGGTAGCCGTCTGTACTGTTAAAATATCTGGTGCCATCATAGGAATCCCGCGAAATTCATATACAACACATACAACGACCGCAAAGATAAACAATACAAATGGTACGATCACTGATCCAACCCTGATACTGTTCGTCAAAAATATGATCAGCAGATCCACTAAAATGATCATTGCAAGGCTTAGAACGATCCAAAGTGGCTCTTTCTGATAGAACTGTGTCGGCGGAAATGCACACTTTGCTTCATTGATCAAAAATTCTGACAAAATCCATCCCATAACTGGTGCGATCACTCCAAGAATGATCACTAAAGCCCTGTCGATCTTCTTACTCAAACGAATGTCGCAAACTGTTACAAATACCATCCAAAAACATGCCAAAAATACAAATCCCATTCGTTTCAGGTAAAAATCAGTCTGCACATGATACATTGGCTTATTTGATAAAAAGAATCCAAGCAATGCAAACACGACCAGTAATTTTAAAACTGCGGTAACTTTATATCTCTTTTTTTCGCTTTTAAAAATATTGCTAATTTCTATAAAATGCATCAAAAACTAATCCTTTCATCTACAGCATTATCTTAAATTCTTTTTGTTTGATAACGCAGAAAAGAAGAATTCCGTCTCTAGCCGTTCATAACCTCTATTGTCAACGAAATTCCTCTTATATCTTAATTCATAACTCTTGCTATTTATTCGCTGTTGTTCCGTTTAATCCAAGATCCTGTTTGATCTTTGTTGTAGAAATTCCTTCTGTTCTTGGAAGATATACGACTTCACAGTAATCTTTTAAGAAATCAAACTTACCTTTCCAGTCATCTCCCATAACAAATGTATCTACATGATATTCTTTCACATCGGAAATCTTCTGATCCCAATTTTCTTCTGGAATTACAAGATCCACATAACGAACTGCTTCTACCAGTTTTTTTCTTTCTTCATAACTGAAATAACATTTTTTCTGTTTTTCATTCCAGTTAAACTCATCTGTTGATACAACTACAATTAAATAATCACCTAATTCTTTTGCTCTGCGTAATAAATTGATATGTCCCGCATGCAGTAAATCAAATGTTCCATATGTGATCACTTTTCTCATATTACACCTCCGTGTCCTCTATCTTACTTTGTTTTCTCTTCGTATACTTTACTTACTTCTTCAATTGATCCATGAGAAATGATCTTTCCTTTTTCAAGTAAGATTGCCTTATTACATAATCTCTTTACCTGATCTAAAGAATGGGATACAAATAATACTGTAACTCCCTTGTCAAACATACTCATGATCTTTGCTTCACTTTTCTTTCGGAATTTCGCATCTCCGACAGATAATACTTCATCCAGGATCAGGATGTCTGGTTCCACTAATGTTGCAACAGAGAATCCAAGTCTTGATTTCATACCTGAAGAATAGTTCTTAACTGGAACATCTATAAATTTACCCAGTTCTGAAAATTCTATGATCTCATCTAACTTCTCATCTAAGAACTTCTTTGAGAATCCAAGAACTGCTCCATAAAGATAAATATTCTCGCGTCCTGTATACTGTTGGTCAAACCCAGCACCTAATTCAAGCAATGGTGCGATCTTACCCTTGGCTGTCACAGTTCCTTCTGTTGCTTTTAATACACCTGCAATAACCTTTAACAGAGTACTCTTTCCTGCTCCATTCAATCCAAGGATTCCAAGTCGATCCCCTTTGTTAAGGGTAAAATTAATATCTTTTAATGCCCAGAATTCATTATATGAAATCTGATGCTTCAATAACTTGATCACATAATCTTTCAGATCATCCACTTTTTCCTGACTTAAGTTAAACTTCATTCCAACATGTTCAACTTTCAATACTTCTTTCTTTGCCATGATACCCTCCTAAATATGCAGAATGAATTCATCTTGCTTCTTATAGAAGAAAATCAATCCTACAATAACACTTACGATCGCAAACACAATAGATGCTGCTAAAAATTTCATATTCATCGGCATACCAAAAACAGCCTGTCTAAAATTATGGATCAGAAGATATAATGGATTGCATTTTAAGATCCATCCAAAACCTGATTTTAATAACTTCTCTGGTTTGTAGAAAATTGCTGAAGCATACATAATGATCATTAATCCTACAGACCATAAATACTCTAAATCTCTAAAGAATACTGCCATCGTAGACAGGATCATTCCAACTCCAAAAGCCGTGATCAGTAATAAGATCAATGGGATGATCGCCTGTGCCAGATAAATGGTTGGATATACCTTCAAAACAATAGATACTACGACCAACACGATCAAAGAGATAGCAAAAATAATATAATTAAACAATACACTGGATAATGGATAAATATATTTTGGCACATATACTTTCTTGATCATTCCTGCATTCGTCCTGATCGCTTTCATCGCACCATTTGTCGCAGATGAAAAGAAACTATACATCAAACGTCCACATAAGATATACACTGGAAAATGTGGGTCCTTGTTTCCAAACAATGTACCAAATACTACACTCAGTACGATCATTGTCATTAATGGTTCTAACAGTGTCCATAAAATACCTAAATAAGATCTTCTGTATTTTAACTTAACACCTTTCTTTACCAGTTCCCATAAAAGGAATCTGTACTTTTTAAAATTTTCAATATAAGATTTCACTGTACTTCTCCATTTTGATATTTTTAATTTACACTTTGCTATTATACTATTCCTTAACAGATTATTCAACTATCTAAAATCTTCCGATCAAAAATTTAGCTTTTGTGTTAACAAATGTTATCACTGAGTATTCAATGATCATCACAAGGATCATTGCCCCAAGGCAGTCAATATAATATCTCCATGCCATGATCCCTGGCATTCCTGATATGATCTTCCATCCTGCAGTTGCAGTAGAAATAATATAAAACGGTCTTTGTGTACACATTAGTATCAAAGAATTCTTTCCAAAATAATTAAGTATCGTAAATGGAACATAGTCTTCAAGAAATTCAAAGACAAATAGTGCTCCAAAAGATCCAAGGATTCCTGTTACAAAAAATAGTGGTGGATGAATACCTAAAGACATATTATTTAAATCCACTCCAATATTTTGCTGTGATAAGAAGATATTTCCAATTGTAAATACCAGTCCGATCATAAATCGGATTTCTTTGGATGTTACCTTACTGAATAACAGACATCCAATATGTCCGATCTCCAAGAACCATAATGCGATCAATGCTTTACTGATCGGTAAGATCAAAAATGATATTCTTTCAAATGTTAATGGATCCACTGAAGCGATCAAGTGTCTGATAAAATAAGACTCCCAAATTCCAAAAACAGGTATCACGATCAATATCACGATTCTCATCCATTTCGGAAGATATTTGATAAGACAGAAAAACAGGATCTCCGCAATAAATAACACCGGTAAAAACCATAGTGCAAATGTTCCTCTTAATGTGATCGTTGCCAAAATATAAGATTTGATCGCCGGAATATCAATTCTGTGTTTCATGATCATCGTTGCAAATCGAAATCCAATCGACAAAATACTAAATAATACATATGGCAGCATCAATGACTTCAATAACTTTACTGCATACCCCTTTAATGTCTGTGTCCGATAAGAATCCGCATACCGGATCAGATATCCGGCAGCAACAAAGAAAATTGCCATCTTGAATGATGCAGCCCATGTATCGACTGGATTATCAAGCTTCGTAATATGTCCCCATGTTACCATCAAGATTCCCAAGCCTTTACACAGATCTATATATTTTATTCTCCTCTTTCTGTCCATTTTAATATCCTTTGCTTATGATATATTCATACGTACGTTTACTGTTATCGTTATCACGATATTCAAAATAATAATCTTTTAATTTTGTATATTCTTCTTTTTCTTTAAATCCATTGTGAATATACTCTTCAATTCCATCGATCAATTTCTCATATTCTGTATAACGTTCTCCAAATAGTTCATGCTCCATATCCAGATAACTTCCATGCGCCTGCATATACATATCATAATCAAACTGATAGAATAATACGGGTTTATCAAGATAACATACATCCCAGCATACACTAGAATAATCTGTGATCAGCATAGAACATTTCTTCATAATCTCATTTAATGGCTCTGTTCCAAATGGGATCAACTCAATATTATCTCCACTGACATTAAACTCGCTTAAATAATCTTTAAACTTTGGATGAATGTAAAAGATCAATTTAACATCATTTTCTTTTAAGATTCTTGCAAGTTTCTGACTCTGCAACAGTTTCATATAGTTTTTATAATAATCACTTGCCTTAAACTCTTCTGCACTCTTTTCTTCCAGCCATGATCTCCATGTCGGCATTGCAAGAATGATCTTTTCCTCTGGTTTTGAAGTATCTTCCAGAACATCCCATCTCGTAAATCCAAGAATCGGTGCATCTCCATCTTCATATCCAAAATTCTCTACAATGATCTTATGCTCAAATCTTGATGTCGTTGTAAAATGTGTCATAGGACTTGAACCTTTCATTCCAAAAATCGGATGTACACGTTTTAATGCTGTCACCCCATGCTGTAAAAACAAGATATTATGTTTTGAAATACGATTTGAGATCACATTTGGTTTTGCTCTCCATGTATATAAATGTTTCTTTGAATCAGAAGCTATATATAAATTGGCAACAAGTGAATATAAAATATGTCGAAAACTCATAAATGGAATCACATGTTTTCCATATTGCTTCATCTTATCATAATCAGCAGAATCTGTATCGAGAATATAATAAATATGCTGCTTCTTTTCTTTTGGAAGCTGCTCCATACAATATTTGAAGAAATAGTATCCATTATCCTGCGCCATAGAGCAGAATTTTTCAAATACTAACCATACTCGTTTCTTTTTCCAATATGGTAATAACAACGTATAAACACCAAAAGCTGCTAATTCCTTGATCTTTACATCAAATCCATCGTATTTTGATCTTGTACGATAAGTAAATGCCATTTTGCATGTGATCGTCGAATAAGGGAAAATAATATGCTCTTTATCAACATCACATTGATAATTCATCAGTAATAATTTTAATCTCTGCCATCTGCTCCAATATGCACTTACTCTTACTTCTTCTCCATTCTTCTCTGTTACAGCAAATACATCCCAAAACAGTTCTTCCAGTGATAATACCGACATATCGATCTGAGCATCAATGATATAATGATCACCCGACCTCGTTACTTTATATTCAAATGGATAATTGATCGTCTCCACTTTACTTCGATATGATAATATGACATTTTTGATTCCGGCTTCTTTGTTTTTATATTTCATTTTTACATGAACTTTTGAACCTTTGATCTTGAATTTCAGTACTTGTCCACGCATATTACGAACAGACAACTGTGCCTGATCTCCCATAAATACAGAAAATCTTCCATCTACTTCATTCATATAAGGAATCACACTTGTATCCGCAGGCTCGAATGTATTCTGATAGGTAATATCATGTTTCTTGATCCCTGTCATATATACAGAAGATTTATCTAATTCATCCATCGCTTCTTTGCGTTTTGCATACTCTTTACGATCTACAAAGAAATATGGCAGTTTATTACCATTTTCATCTTCTAATTCGATCATCAACTGATATCTTCCGTTCATATCCGCAATTTCAAGCGAAAGAAATTCATCAAAATATTCCTTGATACAATGATCTTTCCATTCTTTTTCTGTTAGATCCCTTGTATAAATGATCTGATTTTTCTTATTTACAAATAACAGCTTCTTTGGCTGACCTTTCTTGCCTTCCTCAAACTTAATCTCCAAATGGTCTTCCATTACTCGCATGGATGCATTGATCATCTTTTTCTTATTGAAAGAAAATGTCTCTCCTGCTTCTCCATGATAGTATTCTGTCTCAAACTTTGAATATACTGGAAGATCTGCAAAGCATCTCTTGATCTCCCTCTTATGAAGTTCTTTTCTGACCTTGGCACTCTTTCTCTTTAACACTTCTTCTGCATAGGTTCTTGGAAGTGTTCGTGTAATAAAAATATAATCAAAATCATCAAGATAATTATCATGTAGATGACTGCTTAATTCTGGATTGAAGAAACGTTTTTCAAAGATCACTACATCTTCATCTTTCTTAGCGATCTGCGCGATCGTATCGATCGTCTGTGCTGCTTTTACATTTGGATAATGCAAAACTCTTCGTTTCTTTTCTTTGTTAAAACTGTAATCGATCGTTGGCATATCGCACATATTTCCATGAAATACAAGTTCTGCCATATTCTTTGCAGCATCAATAGAATCATACTGAATATATTTTTCTGTATATTCCATATCATTTTCATAAGAATCTTCTCGGAATGTCTCGTTGACCAGACAATCTCTTAATGCTTCCTTGTCATAGATCTTTCTAAATGGCAATTCTTTGATATCAAAATACATCCCTCTATCATGCATATATTCTTCATAGTCATACATATATAATATGATTGGTTTTCTTGTAATCGAGTAATCAAAAAATACACTTGAGTAATCCGTGATCAGTGCATCAACACTATTTAAAAATTCATACTTGTCAACACCACTTGGAAATGGATAAATATGTTCATAATTATCCAACTTTACGAACTTCTGCACAATTGGATGAAAGTTTACATATAATTTCTGATCATCCTTTAAATTCTCATCGAGATAATGTAACAGCTGATTGATTTCTCTGCTATATTCAGACGTATTCACATCATGATTACTCTGGCCACGCCATGTCGGCATATATGCCATCGTTGTATAATCTTCATTTCCAAGTTTCTTTGTTACCTGATCAGCTTTCTCATGATCCATAAAAATACTGTTTCTTGGATATCCATTCATCACAACAGTTCCTGTATACAAAGCTTCCAGATTATAATCTTCCATGATCGCTTTTCTTGTAAATTCATTTGGAAACATGATGTAGTTGGCATGTAAGAAATTATGCTGTACATTATACATGGATTCAATTCCGAAACGCATTCGTTTTCCCAATGTCTTTAACGGTGTTCCATGCCATGTCTGTAAGTACACCTGTTCATCTCTTCGAATGAAATATGCCGGAAAAGAACTGTTATTGATCAGATACTTGGATGTTGCAAGCACTTTTACATATTTAAAATCTGCAATATCTACAAGTTCTACCTTCAATCCGATAGAATCAATAAATTTCTGATCACGTTTCTTATCATTCGTCGCAAAATAGATCTTGAAATCTTTCGATTCCGGCATTTTCAAAAACTCCTGCAAGATTGCCAAGGATGAATCCGACACATCCTTGCCGTGAAATGACTCAAAGAGTGCTTGTTTTTCATTGATCTTGCCATGTTTATAGTACCAGGCATAGATAAATTTCATCTTTGGAGTTTTTGGAAATAATCTTTTTACAAATCGAATAATTTTTCTTATTTTATCCATGTTTCCTTCTTAAACCTTTCAATGACCTTCTTAAAGATTGTTCTGCCTTATGGCATTGTTTATTTGTTGCACCTGGAGTATATAGGATCGTCCATGCATTATTGCGCTGTTTGATCATATTATTCCATGATTTGTCTGTGTATTGTTTTTTATTTTTATATGTAGCTGCTTCCTGAAATGTTGTATAAAGAGCATTGGTGTTTTGTCTAAACTGCTTATTCAACATTGGAATCTGTCGATTCGCCTGAAGATCTACTGCAATGATCCGTGCTAAAACTCTCGCACCATCCCTTTGAAAATGCGTATCATCATTGATTCCCTGCTCCCATGCGGGATATTGTCCTGAATTCAATTTCATATACAATGTATTAACATAGTTTTTGCCGCGAAAATTAAAATAATCCGTTGACAGCTTACTTAAATCAATATAATTACATTTAAAATCTTTTGCAACCTGCAGCATTGCATTACGATACTCTGGCACATATATTTTAAATGTCTTCCTGTCTGCATAATTCTTCGGCGGTGTTGTCATGAAGATAACTTTTCCGCCTTTTCTTTGAATATGCTGTGTAAAATAAATCAGGTAATGTTTATAATCTGCCACTTTCTCACCTACGTCAGGTTTTTTATCATTATGCTGAAGTGCTATGATAACATAATCGTTTTTCCTAATTCGTTTTAACATTCCCGCAAAACGTCCTGTCTCATAAAACGTCTTACACGATATCCCACCTTTCGACCAATTCTCAATGCTGTATTTATGAAAATCATATCTTACAACCTTTTCATAATCTTTACATTCTTCCGGATGATATGGCTTAACTTTTCCTTTACTCTTAAGCATCGGAATAAACTGCTGTACCCATCCCTGTCTTGGATATCTCTTTCGTGGATAAAAACTGCTTTTAGAATCACCCATGACAAAAAGCGTCTGCTTCGCAGATACATCCGTTTCTTTATTCGACAATTTAATCCCAAACACAACTGATATTACAATTATGCATAATGCTGCCCTCTTTATTTTATTCATTGTTTCTGCCCTTACCTTATTGTTTTAAATTAATTTTTATTTTCCTTGCATCATATTAAATACTTTTTCAGATGAATTTTCACATTCATATGGAATGTATGTTTCATGGAATGCATCGACCCTCTGTTTTGAATTTTCAATCGTTTCATCCAGATGCTCAATCGCATCTAACACTTCATCAGACGTATATAGCAATGGTCCTGGTGCTTCTTTTTCGATATCAATATTAAATCCACGAAGCTTATCTCTATATTCATCCAGATCATATGTAAAGAATAACATTGGTCTGTCAAGAACTGCATAATCAAACATTACAGAAGAATAATCTGTGATCAGGATGTCTGTAATGATATATAAATCTTCAATAGATTCATAATCCGTAAGATCATACACAAATCCATCTGCTGGAACTCCTTTCCAGCCTTTTGCTGAAAAGTGATGCAGTCTTAAGATCAATACATATTCATCTGAAAATTTTTCTTTCATCTTCTCAAGATCTAGCATTAATTCAAACTTATCACGCACTCTCCATGTTGGTGCATACATAATGACTTTCTTATCTTTTGGAAGTCCTAATTTTTCTTTTAATCTACCCATTTCTTCTTCATTATTAGAAGAATACAAAATATCTGTTCTTGGATATCCAGTATCCATGATCGTATTTTCAAATTTAAATGCAGATGGTGCAAGATCCGCAACAAACTTACTTTGCACGATCAGATAATCCCAGCGTTTGCACTTCCTAATATATTTCTTTTCGGATTTCTTTGTAGGGAAATCACCTGGTACATCCAATCCAATTGTCTTTAATGGTGTTCCATGCATCGTCTGTACTTCAATCTGCCCTTTTCTCTTCTCATAAGAATCAGCAAAATTTACATTATTCACAAAGTATTTTGCTCTCGCCATGTAGTATAAATACTTCCAAGATAGTCTTCTGACTCTGACACCATTTCCCGTGATCGGAATGCATTCATCTTTTAATGACCAGATGCACGTATAATCCGGATGATTCTTGTCAATATATTCATATAAATATCTAGGGTTGCAACTAAATTTACTTCCCCACATGGATTCAAATACGATCCATTTTTTCTTTAATGGAAGAAGTCTTAATAACGGATATAAGAATCTGTTGACAAAAGCTCTTTTCTTCGCACTTCTTGTCAGAAATTCCTTGACTCTCAGCGTAGTAAAATACAGAAAATCATCTTCTGAATCAATAATAAATCGATATCTTCTTTCTTTCGTGTAGTATTTTTTATCAAAAACTTTATGTTCCCCACCAATTGCACACACCTTCTGCTGTTCATTATTTTCATATAAAATAAACACCTGACGACGTCTCGCATAAAGATTCTTGATGATCTTTTCGTCCTTTAAACTTAGAGAAATGACAACTTTCTCCTCTTCTCCATGTTTATTCACAGATCCTGTCCCAAGAATAATCTTTTCTTCTTCTAATGGATCTTCTACATACAACGTTGCTTTCTGCCAGTTACCGATGTTTTTGTTGATGATCTCAAATGAAAACTGTTCCTCATTCTGTTTTACATCTCGTATCACAGGTACTGCCTTTCGATTTAACAGATAACATCTATGATCTCCTGATGTTTCTTCTACTAAATGATTCTTCTGGTTTTCCACAAAGATTCTCTTTTTCTTTTCTTTATATACAGGAATAAATAAATTACCTTTTTTAACTGCAATATATCGTTTATTTTCTGGAATATCTGAAATATCCACAGAAACATCTTCCTGTGTTATAGCAGCTTTTAAGATTTCCGCATTATGTGCATCTTTCGCTTCATATAATGCATCAACTTTCTCAGAAAGTTTTAATCTTAACCGATCACCATCCAATTTCATATCATTTAATTCGATATTTTTTTGTGAAATTTTTACTTTAAAATCGTATCTGTAAGACTTGCTAAGTTCAATCAGCATATGATCTTTAAAATACGTTTTCTTGTCCAATTTATTGCCAAGAGATTTTAAGATTCCTCTTAAAATAGTCTCTTTCTTCCAGCTGTCTCTCTCATAAGTCAATAATATATGATATTCTCCATCAAGTTTTAATTCTCTGATCTTAGCTGCATCTAGTATGATCCGGTATCCACAACCTTTATAATTTGCAAAATGAATCTGTTTTGTTTCGTTATCAATTTTTAAGCCAAATTTCTTCTGTGCATATTGTGACTTAATACTTTGTGTTTCCAGTGGAATCTTCTCTCCTGTACTTAAGCATACCAGATGTGCTGATAACTTTTGTACATTTACATTTGGTACAGACAATCCTCGCAAAAATACATATCCTTCGATCACACATTGTTCTTTCTGCCATGCCACATCATAAACCAATTGGGTAAGTCTCCACTGATCTAATGCTTCTGTCATATCTGCCTTATCACCAGTTACGATCGCTTTCGGGAATTTTCCAATATATTTGTTACCCTTTTTCACGATCTTTAAGTTCTTATAGTTATCAACTTCATATTGACGCAGTTGTACTAATCGTTTTTCATCCAGATTCATCAAAGCCACATATTTTTCACGATATAAAACTGGTAATTTATTGATCGTTTCTAAAGGAATTGTTTCTTCTATATAATCTTTGATGATCTTCATCATCTCGAGTGTTCTGTTATCTGAAAGATAAATACAGTTGTTCACATAGATCATCAGATCAATATATAACCATTTGTAATATTTTGCATCCCATAATTCCTTTTCTTTGACATTCTCCTCAAAGAATTTATCTACCATACGTAAAACGGTAATACGATCTCTCATATTCGTAAAGTCATCCGCTCTCTGCGTAATAGACTTGTTAGCTCCATCACGAATTCTCCAACGATAACAGACATCCTGCACCATTGTCACATTATTGGCAAGATAATGCATAGGAATCGTTACTGGAATATCTTCATAGAGAATTCTCTCTGGAAATTCAAAATGATTACGATCCCAAAACTCTTTCAAAATTAATTTATTCCATGAGGTTGTATCATAAATCAAATCCGTATTCTTTGTAATATGTGTTTTATCGATATATTTTTCAAATGCAATTTCATGCAGATGCGATATATGGTCTTTCTTTGAGTCAAATCTCGCAACACTTCCAACTACCATCTCGCTATGATTTTTCTCTGCTGCAAGATACATTTTCTCATATGCATCATCTGGAACAATATCGTCTGAATCAAGAAAAATGATGTATTTTCCTTTTGCATACTTCACTCCTGTATTTCTTGCATTTCCAAGTCCACCATTTACCTGTCTTACATACTCAAAATGATCATATTGACTAGCAAATTTCTTGGCAATATCTGTACTTCCATCCAAAGAGCCATCATCAACCATGATGACCTGCAGATTGTCTAATGTTTGATCTACGACTGATTGCAGACATTCTTCCAAATATTCTTCTACGTTATAAATCGGTATGATAACACTTACTTTTATCTCTCTCATCACTTACTCCTATCTCTCTGGGAATTTCAATTCAATATCTCCTGGAATATTATAATACATCTTATAACGCCATACCCATGCTGGATTATATACATCTAAACCATAGCAGTATGTATCTCCAAGTGGTATTTCTTTTAATTCAATCTTCTTCTCTCCTTGTTTTACCTGTGTTTGTATATATTGAAGTCTGTCATTCACTTGTCCATGAACAAAATAATATACACCAATATTTCCGATCATTATAAAGAAAGTACACATCATGATTCCTATATTCAAATATCCTTTGCTCATCTTTAAAAATCCACTCCGTATACTATACGATAATAATACTCCAAGATATAAAACAAAAAAGATATAGGTTACATAAAAACAACGAATTGCAATCGGACTTGCAACGATCAATGGTCCCATTAAAATCAGTTGTGACCATAAAATAATCTGAACGATCACCTTATCCTTAAAATCTGTAATAAACCATGCACTAAAAGCCACCAATGCTAAACAATACGTCGTTGCTATTACAGCCTGAATTGCATTTCCCCATGCCAAATAATCTTTCCATGTGCCAAGATTCATAAAATTAAATATATAAAATGCTAAAAAACCACTGAACAGAATCAAGAACAGTCCTTGTCCTTTCTTCTTTCTCTTTTGAAGCAATATCAAAATCATTCCACATGTCACTATATTTAATAAATGATTCGGCATGATCCAATAATTAATGATCGTGTCTGCGTATACCTTTAATGCAGAGGCAAACCATTCAAAGCTTAATTCAAACGCTGCGATCTCTTTTCCTGTTCCCTGTGATGTATGTGCCGCGGCCATACGATATGCACTATTCGAAAACATCCAAAGTGTCCCAATACCAACCATGATCAAATGAAAGAACATTCCCTTATGCAGCTTCTTATATTGTACACCATAAATAATTAAAAAAGCGATACTTAATACAATTAGATATACCGTTGAATTTTCAAGAACCAAGCTTCCAAGAAATGCATTGATCAATGAAAATCCTGTTTTCAACTTCGACACTTTCTTTTCTTTGAAAATAGATATATGATATAGCAAAAATCCAAGAATCATCGTTGCACTAACACAGAAATTTGAAAATCCTGATACCCATCCATATGTCTGACTCATTAAGCTTGTTGGAATATTGACTACAAAAAAAATACAAATTAAAAATGATAATATCTTACATTCTGTCAATTGATATATCAAGTATAACATTGCGGTCATTATCCCAGAAATAGCCATACTTCTCAATACGATCGGCAATCTTGTTAAAACAATGACCAAAATATCTCCAAAGTAACGTCCATTGTATCCTTCAAACCACGTTTTTAATCTCATGATCCCTACTTCACTTCCCCATCGCCAATCATCCAGTGCTTCCGGCACCCATAACTGCCAAATGGAAAATAATACAAAAAATATGATCAATATCCAAAATATTGATGATTTCTTTTCTTTTTTCAATGTACTGTTACTCCTTCTTTTGTTACTAATCTTTTGACCCAATCTATAAACTTCTCATATCGAATTAACTTCTTAAACCATTCTAATACCATCGATGTCACCAATGAAATTGCCATAAGTACTATATAATCTAACCATGCATAATAAAATGAATATGTAAATTCATGGAAAAATACGTCTCTGTAAAATGAATGAATCAAGAAAATATTCATAGAATGTTTTCCAAGGAAGCCTAATCCTTTTACGATCCATTTTCCATTTAATATATAAATATATGAAATTACGATGACATACATTGCTGCAAAGCCATCCCAAAAATCTAGATATTTCCATCCAATCCATGCATTTTGTCTGCATTTTATGATAACCGCCAAACCTATCAGTGAAACTATCAGAGACAATAGTTTTCTTGCCATATTCTGTTCCATAAATCTTTCTTTTATTCTAGCAAGCAAGTCATGTTGTGCAAAATACATTCCCAGTGTGTATGCTAATAGATATCGGAACAGATCTGTTGATTGTCCAAATCCACAAGCTCTTGGAACGATAATAGATGCAACAACCACGATCCATTGATATTTTTCCATCATTGAATGTACAAACGGAAAGATCATGATCAAAACGATCGCAAGACTCATATACCACCATGTCAGACAAAATAACGGTGTTCCAAGTAATTTAGCTAATCCTAATGCATCAATGATCATATAGACCACACTACGGAAATCATGTCCATAAACTTCTATAAAACGACCAGTTGGAATCGCAAGAATCTCTGTCACAGCAAAAATGATCAAAAATCCTGTCATTAATGTGACCATTCGTTTCTTTATATAATTACTCATCGTCGTTTTCTTTTTCTGACTCTCATAAGAAACCCACATTCCGTATCCAGTCATAAAAACAAACATGGCTACGCATATCTTTGAAAAACTTGCAAGATATTGTATCGTATGAGAAGAAAATGGTGCAAACGAAATTGGGTAATATCCCCATCCCTTTGTTGTTGCAAGTTTCTCATACGGAACCGTAGCCCAACGCTGTGCATTCAAAAAGCAGTGATGAAACAAAAGGATGATGATCGCAATCCCTTTCATCTGCATTGTATGTTCCTTTGTAAACTTCATTCAATCTTACTCCTCTTAATTTTACTGACCTGTATTATATCACAACGTAATACTTTTGTAAAAACTTTTACTTTATATACGCTGCAAAACCTTGTATTTTTTTGCCAACCGGTCTATAATTATCCTGTTTGAGCTAATTTACAATAAACAAAAGGGGATGTGATCAATGAAAGTTCAACGCAAATATTTACAACTGGCATGCATGAATCTGTTTCTTGTCATGTCTGTTATCTTATGTCCTCACCAGACATATGCCAAAGGTAAAAAATTCAAAATCTATTTTACCAATGCAGAAAAATCTATCAAGTTACCTTTAAAATCCAGCCAGACACTGTCTGTTCGATACTCTAAGAAGAAAAAAGCTTCCTACAAAGTCAAATGGGAATCTTCTGATCCTAGAGTTGTAAAAGTATCAAAAAAAGGTGTCCTGACACCAAAGAAAACCGGTAAGTCTGTGATCCGTCATGTGGTCAAATCAAAATCTGGTAAGATCATTGCAAAAAAATCTATTAAAGTAAAAGTAACACCTGAAATTGCCATCAAAGCAATTTCCTGTGAAGAAGATGCTGCTTCTGAAACACTGATCAAATATCCAAACAAATATCGTTGGAATGTTTCTCTCAAGCCTGCGAATGCATCTCTTGCTTCCGTTACTTTTCGAAGCAGCGATAAATCCATTGCCACGATCAGTAAATCTGGTGTTATCACACCTTTAAAAGAAGGCAGTATAACAATGACTGCAAAATATAAAAAAATCATCTTGAAACGACGTTTTCATGTGACGATTCCATTAAAGAAATTAACAACAAATCATCAAAAGATCAGTATGCCTTACGGAACTTCCAAGACTTTATCTGTGAATTTCAAACCATGGAATGCATCTGACAAAAAACTTACCTGGAGCACAAACAATGATACCGTTGCCGTTGTCGATGAGAATGGTCAGGTAACTACCCGTGGAGTTGGTGTTGCTGTGATCACCGCAGCTTCTATAAAAAATCCAAGCAGAAAGTGCAATATCACAATCACTGTCACTGCTGAAAATGGTTTATTATCTACTGAAGCTTTGAATTATTTTGACTTAAAAGATGGGGACCGTCTGATGATCATTGCCCATCCAGATGATGACCTCTTATGGGGTGGTGGAAATATGATTCAGGAAATTAAAGAATTAAAAGAAACTGGAAATAACTATTTTGTTGTTTGCCTGACCAATGGTTCTTATGATAGTCGAGCTAGAGATTTTGACTCTGCAATGAATGATATCGGGGCAAAACATGTGATCCTCCGCTATCCTGACCTCTATCGCAGACATCAAGTTGCATGGGATCCTTATACTAACTATATCACACAGGATATCCGGCGTGTCATGAATTACCGTAACTGGAGCAAGATTGTAACACACAATCCTGATGGCGAATACGGACATCAGCATCATAAAAAAACAGATGAATTAGTCACTGCCGTAAGTCATGAAAATGCCGAGCATTACGACAAATTATATTACTTCGAAAAATTCTACACACAGGATGCTATTCCAGAAGGTCTTGCAAAACTCCCTTCTGATGTTGCACAGAAGAAGCATAAACTGATCTTTAAAAACTATTTTGACCGTGGTGCGATTCGAATGTATGAATATTTTAATGATTATGAAAATTGGGTAAAAGCTACGGATTGGCAATAACACAATATAGCATATGAAAAAAATGCAGATGTATTTCAAATTATACATCTGCATTTTTCTTTCTAAATTTTTATTGATATACACGAAATACCAGATCTGCTTTCCCAATCTTCTTGTTACTCCTATACATATATCCATTTGGGTATGCATCATAATTTCCAGTCCAGTATACCGGAAGTTTGTATTTTTGATCTTTTTTCTGATTTACAATCTCTATTGCATATGACCCAGAATTCTTAACTTTGTTTAACTTCCACTCATATTGATTTTGCTTATAAGACAATTGATCTTGTCGTGCGCTTTCTATTACTTTTCCTGTTTCATCAAGCAGACGCACAGTAAAATCATTCGCATTATTTAATAAATTGAATGTAATATTCTGAAACCTGATTTTTGTAAGAAAACTTTGTTTTATTGATTCATTCTTCTTCAATGACATATTCAACGTCTGACTTTGTGCAAACTGACTGGCTGCATAAGCTCGATCTAACGCCTCTGGATTTTGTTTTAGATAATTATGCATTGGCTGCAAACATGCAATCAATCCTATTCCACCCAAACATAACATAGCATTCCCAATTGAAATCTTTTGTTTTTGTTCTTGCTTTTTTTCTTCACAAAGATTTTCAATTCCTGTTACCATCATAAACATCATTGCACCCATAAAGCATATGCTATACTTTGGATTCGCCTCCCAAAATACATGGAAGATCATTCCCCCAAGTAATGTAAGCATTACAACATAATTCCATGGATTTCTTTTTCTGAGCATTCCAATCGCTGCCACTAATGCAAAGCACCAGACCGCCATCCGCATCAGATAGCTGTACATTAAGATCCAACCATTTTGCTGCCCATTTAAGAACTTATTTGCTGCTCCATAATCTGTTGAAACATAAGACATTTTTGTAAAGTCATCATCTCCTGTCAGCCAGACTTCTCTTAACTTCACTCCAGATAACTGTAAAGTTCCCTTTATCCCAAGCTCTTTATAATTATGAATTGTTTTTTCAATCGTCTTTTCTTTTTTTTGTTTTTGCGTTGGAAGTTGTGAAGTAAACCACACATCACCACTATCATATCGCCCAACTCCATGAGAAGACATCATTAACCAATGTGTTGCTGGAAATTCTTGTGTGTTTTGTTTTGGTATCATATTCTGAAATTTGTACTGATATCCAAAAACAGAAACTGCAATTCCTGCTGCCATTCCAAGAATCAGACACATATGTCTTACTTTAAACTTATACTGCTTCCAAAAGATAAACAACGTGATCCCCACTGCAATACAGAGAATCAAATTGGTGATCCTAATCTTAATTCCTATATAAATTACAATTCCTAAAAAAGCACTGTACAAAATGCCTTTCCAATTGTCTTTTTCTTTATGTATAAGCACAAACAACAACAGCAACACCATGATCATACCAAATGATATCGTGTGTGTATAATAATAAGCAATCCAGAAATACGTCCACGGATTCAGTAAAAACAACAACATCCATATGTTAGCCAGTTTTATATTTTTAACTATGCGTATTGTAATATATCCACATAAAATTCCAATATCAATTACTAATAAATTCAAAAAATTTCCCGCAAGAACCAGACTTCCGACAGAAATACCGCAAGATACCAACAATTTATAATAACAATATAAAATTAGCAAATATCCATAATTATTCGGATAATGTGCAAAATACCCACCAAAACGCTGTAACGAGATCATAGGATTTTGAATCATTCGGATTGCTTCATCATGCAGATACAATAAATCATTCACTGGTTGTATCCTAAATACATAGATTGTCATCAGCTGCAATGCAAAAATTATCACAAGAATGATAAAAAATAACGATTTTTTTACAAAAACAGCTTCTAATTTCTTTCTGTATCTTACGATAAAACATCCTATGATAAAAAATAACAACGCCCCCAGCCACCTAACCGGCTGAGAAACGTCATTCATCTTTTCTTGTGTATATTGAAATGGGAAGCTTATGATCAAATATGCCACGATCAGAATAAACAATCTGATTGAATTTTTGTATATAAAATCTTTTATCTTCATCTCCATTCTCCTAGTCATTTAATACCTGTTCAATAATAAATTTAGGTCTGGCCTTTGTCTCCAAATATATTTTTCCAATATATTGTCCAACCATCCCAATCGCGATCAGCTGCAAACCACCTAAAAACCATATCGACATAACAAGGCTAGTCCAGCCACTTACCGTGTTGTTTGTAAAATGCCGTACTAGACAATAAATGATTGCCAAAACACTAATTATACAGATTAAAATTCCAACATTAAAAATCATTTGGATTGGTTTTACACTTAACGATGTAATTCCTTCAAATGCAAAAGAAAGCATTTTCTTCAATGGGTATTTGCTTTCTCCTGCAAATCTCTCAGCTCTCTCGTACGTGACAATATCACTCTGATAACCAACCATCGGCACCATTCCTCTAAGAAAGATATTAACTTCGTCAAATTCAAGCAATCCCTTTAATGCCCGATTACTCATCAATCTGTAATCAGCATGGTTGTAAACAAGCTCTCCACCCATTTTATTGATCAGTTTATAAAATGCTTCTGCCGTAAAACGTTTAAAAAATGTATCTGTATCTCTGGCACTTCGAACACCATATACGATATCGCATCCTTCATAATATTTTTCGATCATCTGATCGACTGCATTGATATCATCCTGAAGATCCGCATCCATTGATATTACAATATCTGCTTTCTCTGATGCCATTGTCAAACCAGCCAGCAATGCATTCTGATGCCCACGATTTCTGGATAATTTAACTCCTGAAAATATAGAATCCATTTCATGAAACTCATCGATCATATTCCACGTATGATCTTTCGATCCATCATCCACAAAAACAATTCTGCTTTCTTTCGCTATTTTACCATCATGGATCAGCATTTCACATTTTTCCTTTAAACGTTTGGATGTTTCACCTAATACTTGTTCCTCATTATAGCAAGGCACTACAATATATAATATATTTTTCTCTTTTCGTGATCTTTCTTGCATATTTAATTATCTTTCTCATTATCTATTTTGTTTGTGATCAACTGTAATTTAAATTCGAAATCCTGCCTATTTTTTTGTACGATCGTACTTAAAATCAATCCAGAGAAAAATGCCTGCAACGCTGCAAGTGCTATAAATCCACTTACGATCAAAGTTGGAAAATTCGGTACCAGGCCTGTATGAAGATATGTCATAAATACAGGTATAAATAATCCTGCCGCAATGATCATAAGCAAAAATGCCATACTTCCAAAAAACTGAAATGGTCTATAACCTTTAAACAGTTTTATAATCGTAAATAATACCTTCATACCATCTGTATAAGTATTTAATTTGGATTCACTTCCATCTGGTCTATCTCGATATTCAATGATCACATTATCAACCAGCATATTTTTATCTACTGCATGAATGCTCATTTCAGTTTCGATTTCAAATCCCCTGGATAATACTGGAAATGTTTTAACAAACTGATAGCTAAAAGCTCTATATCCCGTCATAATATCCCGGATATTACTTTTAAAAAGATGATTGATTGCAGCTCTCACCATGCTATTTCCAAGATTATGAAAAGGTCTTTTATTTTCCTCAAAATAGGTAGATGATAACCTGTCTCCTACAACCATATCCACCTTATATTCTAAAACTTTTTCTGCCATTTCTCGTCCAAATTGGGCAGGATATGTATCATCTCCATCAATCATGATATAACATTGCGCATCAATTTCTCGAAACATCCTTCGGATCACATTTCCTTTTCCCTGTTGATACTCATTTCTTACAATAGCTCCTGCTTCTTTTGCAATCTCTACTGTACGATCTGTGGAATTATTGTTATATACATAGATTGTTGCCTCTGGAAGTTCTTTCTTCCAATCCTCCACTACTTTTTTAATTGTCTTTTCTTCATTGTAACACGGAATCAATACTGCAATTTTTTCCATTACGCATTCTCCTTTGTTAAAATTCATTATATTCTTTATATATTATTTCATTTACAAATGCAACATATAAAATCGTACTCGCTGTAATCGGAAGCATATATCGCATATCGCCATTTACAGGTGATGCCAGACATATAAGGAATGATGTCACTACTGGCAAAAATGCAATCCAATATCTGATCGTCTTTTTAAAAGAACATACCATGCCAAGCAATCCAATCAAAATCCATAAATACATCATCGGTTTTGTAAATAATGTCAATGGAGTTTTCTGATATATTGTATCTAACCCCCCATGATATATATCTCTGATATATTTTGTTTTTTCTGAATAATATATTTTATATTCTTTTTGGTAGGCATCCATACTTTCTGGCTGCACATAATATCCATATGGATATCTTATTTCTGTCATATAACCCCAATATCCATATGTCCCATTTAACGTTGCCTGAATATAAGCCGTCGGATGCTTCTTAAGCATTTCAAACCATATTTTAAAATAATCTCGTAGGTATTCGTCTTTCTGTTTGTAAGTATTCTTTACTGGGTCAGAAAGATCTGGATCATAATTCTTTCCGATCGTATCGTAATCTAATACTTTTCGAATCACTTTTTCCTCTTCCGTCGAAACATCCTTTCCATAATATTTTACATATCTTGCTGTCTGTTGAAAAGGAATGGAGAGCATCTCCTGCTTTCCTCCAGGCTTCACACCTGCCATAGGAAGAATTGCTTTTTGATAAACCTCCCAAAACGCCACCATTATTATAAATAAAACTATCAATTGTCTTCGATACTTTTTTACACCCACAATACAAAACGGCAACGTAAAAATTAATATATAAAACCCGTTGTGTCTGACCAAACATAATAATAAAGAAACTAGTAAAAACAAAATACTCTTAACTTTTGACTCAAATATCTTCTCTGGTTCTAATAGTATGTCAAATATAAATAACACAAATAAAACAAATATTGGATAAAATAATGTGTCTTTTACTGCTGTCCTTGCATATGCCGACCAGATAGGAAACAATCCATAAAATGCCAATCCTGTAAAGCGAATCCAATACTTTGTATTCTTCTTATGCATCCAATAAAAACATATTGCGAAAACACCACTTGTAAATAACAATGTAAATAACAGATACACTGCGATTCCAACATTTTGACATCCAATGATTCTTCCAAATTTGACAAACATCCCTTCAAACAATGTCGTCAATACAGGATGATGATTCGTCAGATTTCCACTGAAAAACTGCTCATACTGTCGTATAATATCATAAGTTAAACAACCCGGAAAATACAAAATATAATTTGGAAGCCATAAAACGATCAGAATGCTCCAAGGAACTGCTATAGGATGATGATCAAATATTTTTTTTCCTATTTCACTGTTTACTTGAGTCTTTGACCTTATAAAAGACTTCCCCGCTTTTGAATATAATACATTTATGATCATATGTACGATCATTGTAAGAATCATCGTCATGATCAATGCACTGATCATATGTTTTTTATCGCATATGATCAGTGACCAGTTGTCTCTCTGATCATAACTTATAGATATAACCATGCATATTGAAAATAAAAATGATATAATCCATGAAATGATTCGATTATTCTGACGCATTGACTGCCTTTCCTCGTTTCTCTTCTTTTTCTTTTCCCTTAAATAATCCCATCAACTGATAGAATGCCAGACCGAATACAAAGGCCTTTAAATTGTAAGCGGCTGGAAAATATGCTTCTACTCCGCATGCGATAAATCCAATTTCTAAAAGCACCATAGCCCCAAAATATCCCTTTTTATAAAGTACCCATACAGCTATCAGCATAAAAGCACAAAAAAGTCCAAACACAATTGGCCCATATTCCAACAATGTTCTTACAATTCCTAATTCTGTTACGTATCCATCATTGGCCTGTGTATAAATTCCATATCCACAAACCTTTCCACCAATGTTACTTCCAAACAAAGGAATTCCTGCTTCAAGAAAGCAGTTCCGTGCAACTGTCAATCGTCCTGTGATCAATTGATCTAATCTCATAAATGTTGGATCTGTCAATTGAGAATAAAGTCCATAATATATAGATAAGAAAATCCCTACAAGATTTCCTATCTCTAATAAGATCAGTGAAATCTTAAACTCATAAATTTTTCTTGCATATCTTAAAATAAAATAGGCAATGATCGCTGCTGATCCACAATAAAATGCTGTTCTTGATTTTGATAGTTGATAAAACTCATAGTTGAAATAGAACATGATCGCAAATGCCCACCATTTCATTTTCTTATAATAAGCATATAAAAAACTAACAATCAAAACCATGATCATAAGATGAATCGTGTTCGCATGCCATGTGCAAAACTTATATCGTACTTCTATCATTCCTCGCCCATAATCTTTTACTGTTGTTAATTTATCTGGTGCATTCACAAAGAACCATGTAAACCCATAGCTTAACCCAACAAATCCACATGCAAATACTGCTTTCATCACTTTCTTAAGATCTACGTCTTTCATTGCCAAAATGATCAGATAATTTGCGGGGTAATCAATTCCTCCAGAACTTTTCCAACACAAATACATCAAAACAGCTCCTACTGCTCCAATGATCACTTCTTTCCATTGATATTTTGTTAATATTATTTTGACCACAAAACAGATTAATCCAATATAAAATAATCTTTGCACTGGCATTTGTCTTGTCGGATCTTTCTCTACATACCAATAGTATGCTATATAAAAAAAGTAGTATGTAATATAAAGTATTGTTCCTAATAAAAAGAACAACTCTCCAATCCATTGTCTCTTATTTTCAATCTTCATCTTATTGCTCCTGTTTATTTTTCAAAAAAGCCATCGTATATTCTACGACAGCTTTTGTCTAATGCTATGATAATGAAATAATTAATCTTCTGTTCTATATCCATCCGGATTCATAGACTGCCATTTCCAGGAATCTGCACACATTTCTTTGATTCCTTTTTCTGCAGCCCATCCTAATTCTTCTTTTGCTTTTGTCGCATCACAATAGCATGTTGCAATGTCTCCAGCTCTTCGTGGTTTGATCTCGTATGGAAGTGTCTTTCCACAAGCCTCTTCATATGCATGTAAGACATCTAATACGCTATATCCAATTCCTGTTCCAAGGTTGTAGATACGTACTTCTGGTTTTTCTTCAAATTTCTTTAATGCTTTCACATGTCCTTTGGCAAGGTCTACGACATGGATATAATCACGGACACCTGTTCCGTCTGGTGTATCATAATCATCACCAAAGACTCCTAATTTCTCAAGTTTACCAACTGCTACCTGTGCAATATATGGTACTAAGTTATTTGGAATTCCCTTTGGATCTTCTCCGATCAGTCCGCTTTCATGTGCTCCGATAGGGTTAAAGTAACGAAGTAATACAACGTTCCATTCTGGATCTGCAACATGGAAGTCTGTTAAAATCTGCTCTAACATTCCCTTTGTCTGTCCATATGGGTTTGTGATCTGTCCTTTTGGGCATTCCTCTGTAATTGGAATGAAAGCTGGATCTCCATAGACTGTTGCTGAAGAACTAAAGATAATATTCTTCACTCCATGATTTCTCATCACGTCACATAAGATCAGTGTCCCTGTGATATTGTTATGATAATATTCTAATGGTTTCTGTACAGATTCTCCAACTGCTTTTAATCCTGCAAAGTTGATCACAGAATCAATATCTTCTGCATCAAAGATCTTCTCTAATGCTTCGCGGTCTAAAACATCTGCCTCATAAAATTTTACTGTTTTCCCTGTGATCTGCTCTACTCTCTTTAAAGCTTCTTCACTAGAATTATATAAATTGTCTACTACGACAACTTCATATCCTGCATTTAAAAGTTCCACACATGTATGGCTGCCGATATATCCAGCACCACCTGCTACTAAAATAGCCATGATCTCTCCTCCATTATTGTATATATTATTTATTTACACTATTCTTTATCATACCACATTTCACGATATCATTAAAGTTTTTCTTGTAAAGCAATTATTTGATACTCGTCTATCTCTGGATCTTTCGTCCTTCAATATAATAACGTTTTTCACAAGCATGTCCCATAGAAAATGTCTTTCTTGGCAGTGTTCCGTCTGTCATCACGCTTGGAAACAGCTGATCTTTCTCCATTGCTGGAAGTTCAATTCCTATCGTCTGCTCTTCTTTTGACAGTTCTTTTAAGACATCTTCTCCGTGGATATAATCAATACATCCTGAATTGTCTTTGAGATATTTATCTAAAAATGTCTGTACTTTATCTACTGCTAATTGATGTTTATGTAAATTCAGATGGAGAACTTCTTCCTTCTTTCCATAATAACAGCGAATTGTTTGTCCTTCTTCACTGCAGCATTCTGTTTTTAATGCATGTATTAATTCTTCGGGATCTGTTCCAGTAATGACTCTGTGAATTGGTTCAAACTGCTGGGAATCATCATGCAGATTCTCGAGTTCTACCAATGCATATCTCGCCGGGTGGTCTTTGATATGTTCCCATCGATGATTTTTCTTTAACTTCTTGTAACAGGCTTTTGCTGTTGCCAGAGAATGGTTTCCATCTCCAACTGCATAGACCATTGGATCATCACTTAAATCTTTATATTTTTCTGTCATCTGTTCTTCATATGATTGTAGTTTTTCTAAAAATTGTTCTTTGACTTCTCCGTCTACCAGCCATCCTGCGATATGTCCGCCTTCCTGCATCAGATCAAATTCATATAGTTTCTCAAGATTTGCCTTCTGCTCTGTCACGATTTCTAATACTTCATTTTTCCAATCATCGCATAGCAAGATCACGTGTGGCAATTCAATCGGTGCCTGATAACGAATCTTCATTCTTGGTGGTATTCGCTCCATGACCGTTTTCTCTGTAGAACGGATCTTTGCTTCATGTTCTGGTGTGTAACTATATTGTTCCAGATCGATCGCACCTACGATCCCTCTTCGAATTTTTCCATTCTGCAAGGTTCTTTCCACATAAACCAAAGAATTTTCATAAGTTTTCAACAGATGATCATCTGCATAATTCTTCATTGTGGATTGAATCTTTCGGATCTTTTCATCTTCTTCCTCACTTCCAAGATATGCTTCTGGAAGCATTAGATGTAACGTTGATGGTGTATTTCCTACATACTCTTTTACTTCATCCCAGTATTCTGGCTGAGATGAAAACTGGTCACAAGCGATCACGGCCCATTTCTTCATAGAATCTACCTGTGGCATTAAAATATTTGCTGGTAAAAATGTTTCGCTCATGTTTCTTGTTCCTCTTTTCTTATATGACATAAATCTTTATAACTCTTTTTCACACATATCTAACGCCGCTGCAATAACCGCATCCATATCATAATATTTGTATTCTCCGAGTCTTCCTCCGAAGATGATATTTTCTTCTTTCTCGGCTAATTTCTTATACTCTTCATATAATTTTCCATTCTTTTCATCATTGACTGGATAATATGGCTCGTCTCCTAATTTCCACTCAGAGCTGTATTCACGACTGATAACTGTCTTTGGAAGGTCATTTCCTTCTTCATCTTTTCCGAATTCAAACCATTTGTGTTCAATGATCCTTGTCCATGGTGTCTCGGCATCTGTGTAGTTCACAGCTGCATTTCCCTGGAAGTTTGGCTGGTCTAATACTTCTGTCTCAAATCTTACGGAACGATATTCTAACTCTCCTAATTTATAATCAAAATATGCATCGATCGGACCTGTGTAGATTACTTTCTCTGCTAGTGCATCCAGTTCTTCTTTATGTTCAAAGTAGTCTGTATTTAAACGAACTTCTACATCTCCTAGCATATTTGCAATCATCTTTGTATATCCACCCACCGGGATTCCCTGATATAAGGCGTTAAAATAGTTGTTGTCAAATGTTAAACGTACTGGTAATCTCTTAATGATAAAAGATGGAAGCTCTGTACATGGTCTTCCCCACTGTTTTTCTGTATATCCTTTGATCAGTTTCTCGTAAATATCTGTTCCAACCAAGCTGATCGCCTGTTCTTCCAGATTCTTTGGCTCTGTGATTCCTGCTTCTTTCTTCTGCTGTTCAATCTTATCCGCAGCTTCCTGCGGTGTGATCACACCCCACATCTTATTGAATGTGTACATATTAAATGGCAAGGAATATAATTCTCCTTTATAATTTGCTACTGGTGAGTTTGTGAATCGATTAAACTCTGCAAACTTTGTAATGTAATTCCATACTTTTTTATTGTTTGTATGGAAGATATGTGCTCCATATTTATGTACATGGATCTTCTCAATATCTTCTGTATATACATTTCCTGCAATGTTTGGTCGTTTGTCGATGACTAAGACTTTCTTTCCTTTTGCTGTTGCCTGCTGTGCAAAGACGGCTCCGTATAAACCGGAACCTACAATCAGGTAATCATATTGTTTCATTTTTGTTGTTTCCTTTCTTGTAAATTTCTTATCTATATTATCAAGGTATCTCCAAATATCCATTTTAAAAATAATATTTCTCTGGATAATTATAATCGTTGTAACGTGTGTTCACAATAATATATGGTACATCAACACCACGAAGCACTTTATTCTGCGATGCAATCCTTTGGTATTCTTCTTGTGTAATATGATTATATATCATTGGATATTGCGTTGCCGTATTCTGGTTCTTCCATGGCATACACTGCATAACTCTTGGAAGATTCTGAAACGTACAATCCTTGATATTAATCTCTGAAACACCTCCTCGCACCAAGATTGCTCTGATCTTACGATCCTTGTTATAGGAAGTATATTTTCCTTTACTGTTTTTCCCAATATTCATAAATCTCGTATTGGTCAAAGACACTCTTTGCCAGTTCATCATCTCAATCCCACCGCTGACACAGTTTTTTACCATGCAATCAGAGATTGAGATATCTGTGTGATATTTTTCTACAGAATACTGATGTGTTCCTATTGCCTTTTCGAGATTTGAAAATATACAGTTTGTAATCTGCACATTCTGATTTGGCGTACAGTCATACTGACTCCATCCATGAGTAAACCCTCTTGTTTTCTTATCTGGAGTATCTAGATTGATTGCCTCGGATGTATGACGTTTACTTGCTTTATATCCTGTAAAGGTACAACGATTGACATTTACATTCTGTGATGCATCCATCTCGATAAAATGTCCATATTTCATATTTTTAAATGTGATTCCCTCAATCGTAACATTTCTGTTATGACACATAACAAGTGCAATACAATTCTGACCAGTTTTTCCCTGATAATCCTGATCGATCACTGCCTTTCCTGTTGAATATATCTTAACATCATGAACCCCATTATATTGTCCATGCACACCCTTTTTCTTCGCTTTCGATGGTTCCAACAATTCAAAAATACCACCACTTGGTTTCATTTTCTTTGCTTTGGTTTTCATGATTTTTTTAATCATTACACCATCTTTGAGTTCGATCGTAACATTGGATGGAATATATAAAACATTTGGTATCTTATAAGTTCCCTTTTTTATGACTAATTTTCCTCCACCCTTTTTTTCGAGCAGTTCTAAATAAGAGCGGATCGCAAAATACTGTTTTGTTGTGGAATTGTAGTATCCTTTTGCTTTTTTATACTTTCCTTTATATGGTGATGACTTTGGCGTGATCGTGTATGTCTTCTGTGCTGCAGCTTGTGCTTTTGTGTTTGATGTTAACATCATCACTGAAAATACCGTGATGGCTGTAATTGCAAACACTAATTTTCTTTTTTTCAAATTTATTTTCTCCTTAGTTTATTTATACTCTTTTTCAAATCCGATTTTGCACTATTAATTGATTTCTGTGTTGCCGCATTACTGTATAATATTTTCTTTGACTTCTTTAATTGCTTCTGCACATACCTCCACTTCTTCTTGTTATACTTTTGTGCTTTTAACTTGGATGCTTTGTGAATCGTTTTATAAAGATCCTTAGTTTTCAACCCATCACTTTTTACAACCACTCTACTTGACAGCTATGTTTTTTCGTTTTTCTATCATAACTTATACCAATTCCAAGAATCTTTTTCACTTTGATTTTCTTTTCAGCTAATTTCCCTTGAAAACGTAATTTATAATTTTTATTTTTTATCTGTTCTAGGGCTTCTTCTGGTGTATGATCTACTTTTAACTCCAAAATCAGCCCTGGATCATATCATCAAATTTATTCATCAGCTCTTTATTCGGAATTCTTACTTCCCCATTCTCGTAACTTAAGAATCCATATACGATCATTGCAGAAAATATCTCATTTTTTGTCGTTAAATTCATTGAAACTGCTGCATATTCCTGAATCTTTGCTGTTACTGCCTCTCCCGATATCATTAATGCAAGATCATTTTGTACATCATCTATGTTTTGTCTGATATAATAAAAAATCTCATCATATGGTCCTGAACTTGTCCAGTAATTTCCAATATTATTATTTGTCAATGCAAAAACTACAGATTTTGGATTATACATTCTCTCTCCTGATTTTGTCGTATAACCATCGTACCATTCTTTCAAATCTTCTCTTGAAATATGAATCTCTCGTGTATTCCTCGTATATTTCTCATACAACTGATCTACTTCTGAATCTGTAAATCCAAAATATTCATTATATTTCGTCTCAGATGCCATTGTATATTCCCAAAACATATTTAATTCCGATCCACTGGAATACTTAGCAATCGGAAGAATTCCTGTCATATAAGTCAATTGTACATATGAACGATCCTTCAAAAGGTTACTTAAAAATAACACATACTGCTTTTTATTTTCTTCTGTAACAAAATCCTTATGAAAAATAAAATCCCATTCATCCAGTACAAAAACAAATCTTTGCTGATCACATTCTTCGAATATCGTCTCTAATACATCTGCTGCCGAATCATCTTCATAAATTTCGATCTGTGGATATTCTTTTCTTAAATCTCTGATCAGATTTGTTTCGATCCTGTCTATATAGTCTGTATATGAATCGCAATCTCTTGGCATCTTGCTGAAATCTATTGATATTACATTATATTGATTCCTGTATTTATTATATAAATCATTCTGTGATATTTTTAATGATTTAAAAATTGAATCTGAATCCTGTTTTTTTCCTAAAAAAGCAGTAATCATATTGGCCATGACTGTCTTTCCAAAACGTCTTGGACGTGTAATGCATATATGGGTATTACCTGAATCTAAAAAAGGAAATAATTCTGATAGCATTTGTGATTTATCTACAAAGTATGGCTGTTCTGTTTGTCCTTTGTATAAGACATATGAAGTTGAACTGTTTAGATATCTGCCCATGATCTTCCCTCCCATTTATGCAAAAATTAAACCTTTTTGTTCATTCAGCATATCTATAAGCAAATCTCTGTTATAGATATAGCAATAATTATTTTCACAAATTCTTTCAAAATCGGAAATTCCTATTGGAATTTGGATACTATTCATGTTTCTTAATGTCTGTAAAATTTAAATTATTATGCTTTTCAATATTTAGAAAAATAACACAGAGGTCCTTTTTTTGAAACTTTTTTATATTTTCCACCTATTTTCATTGAAATTTAATACACAAATATCAAATAATTGTTTTTTTATTATACATTATTTGTTATTCTAAGTCCATTTCTGTTTTTGATATCTTAAACATTCATCCGCGGAATAAAAAGATCCTTTATTATGACTGCACGAATTATTACTTTGAGATTGAAGAAGACGATGATCTTCGACATTACGGAAAAAGCAAAGAACATCACCCGAATCCTATCGTGACAATGGGATTGTTTATGGATGCCGATGGAATCCCTCTGGCTTTCGATATCTTTCCTGGAAACAAAAATGAACAGACAACTTTGAAGCCTTTGGAATCCAAGATCCTGCAGGACTTTGATTGCAGTGAGTTCATCTTCTGTTCTGATGCCGGACTCGGAAGTGCCAACAATCGTCGATTTAACACGCTGGGGAACCGGGCATATATCATTACCCATTCTTTGAAAAAAATGAAAAAAGAAGATCGTGATATTGCTCTTGATCCAAAACAGTTCCGTAAGCTTGGATCTGATCGATTTATCGATCTTCAGACACTTGACGAAAAAGATGATGATGTGTTCAATTCCATCTATTATAAAGAAATCCCTGTTGTCACTGGGAACATGGATGAAAATCTGATCATCACTTATTCTCCAAAATACAAAGCTTATCAGCGAAAGATCCGTTCCCGCCAGATCGAACGTGCAAAAAAGATCATTGAAACACCTGGCCGGAAACACAAAGGAAAAAATCAGAATGACCCCTTGCGTTTTGTCAAAAAAACATCGGTAACACCGGACGGCGAGATCGCAGAGAAAAAAGTATATGATATTGATCTGGAACAGATCAAAAAAGAAGAAATGTATGATGGCTTTTATGCTGTGATCACAAATCTGGAAGGTGATATCCGTGAGATCATAAATATCAATAAACAACGCTGGGAGATTGAAGAAAATTTCAGGATCATGAAAACAGATTTTGAAGCACGTCCTGTATACGTAAGAAGAGAAGATCGTATCAAAGCACACTTTATGACATGCTATATGAGTCTTCTGCTCTACCGCCTTTTAGAGAAGAAACTAGGAAATGCATATACTTCCCACCAGATTATAGAAACTCTCCATTCTATGAATATGACATTATTAAATACAGCCAGCGGCTATATCCCATCTTATACAAGAACCGAGCTAACTGATGATCTCCATAAAACTTTTGGATTTCGAACAGACTATGAATTTATCACAAAAGCATCCATGAGAAATATCATCAAACAGACAAAAGCAATTAAGAAAGAAAACAAGTAAAACAGCACAAATCGCTGCAAAATAAAAAGCATCCAGAAAGCCCTGATTTACGAGTTTTTTGGATGCTTTATTCCTTTCCAACTGTCAAAGATGGGATTATACATTATTTATTTTTGTATGTCTATTTTGTCATCATTTAATTATTTTTACATTCTTATAAATATATATTTTTATAAAACAGAAGAATCTAAATTATATATTTTTCTAATTTAGATCCTTCTGTTTTTTAATTAATAATGTCCACCTATAACTTTTCCATTGGAAGCATCAAAACGCACGTAATAATTTCTATCAATATCCAATTCTCCCAATTGGCTACTTTCAAAATATACAGTTACAATGCCTTTCTTATAACTTGTTCCATATGCGTCACCTACACCAAGTTCTTTAAAACTTGATTTCCACAGTATCTTTCCTCTTGGATCAATTTTGTATATATTATCATAGAGATATCCTGTTAAATACATATTGTTTTTTGAGTCAAAAGCACAATCATGTCCTGCTCCTATCGGTATTTTTATTTGTCGTATTTTTTTTCCATTTGATAAATGGTAAATCTTTAATTTCTTTCTGTCAAAGAAATATACCTTGTTTTTTCTTTTTTTATAGGTTGCCGCCTCTGCTTGAGCAATTGTATAAGATGTTGCTGTATGTGACCATACTTTTTTGTTCTTCTTCGTATAGCCAGTGATAACCATATAACTATTTCCATTTTTCTTTCTTTTATAACTGGTTTTCACCTTTACAGCTTTGGCTTTTGCATAAATATCTGTTTGGTTGTTTTGAGAGATTATACAAAAACTAAATAGTAGAAAGACTGATAATAGGAATAAATTTAGTTTTTTCATGTTATTGTCCTTTCATCGTGTTCTTTTACTTCACTTTTACTTTTTTACTTACACTAGAGCTATATACTTTTTGATTTCCTAGGATTTTCATTGCCCTGATTTTGATCGTGTATTTCTTTTTGCTCTTTAATTTCTTTAATGTATAGGTTGTCTTTGTTGTGTAGTATGTTTTTGTTTTCTTTCCAAGTTGTACTTTTATCTCATATTTTGTAGCATCAGTGACTTTATTGATCACAAGTTTTATTTTTTTCTTACCTACCGTTGTTTTTATACTAGGTTTTGCTAAAATTAGTTTCTTAATCTTCTTACCTTTTTCTAAGATTTCTTCACATCTTGTGCAAATGGTGTCTCCTGTATATCCAGTTTCAAAATATGTTGCTCTTTTAGCTTTCTGTACTTTGAGCAAATGCCCTAATTTTTCGATCTTTTTACTATATTTATCTCCACATTCAGAGCACTCATATTCTGTATAGCCATCTTCTGTGCAAGTTGGTTCCAAAGTCAGCTCAGAATATAAATGCCCTAACGTACTTTCGACTTCTTTATAAGTATCTCCACATACACTACATTTATATTCTGTGTATCCATCTTTTGTACACGTTGGTTCTACATATTTAACCTCTTCATATTGATGATTTTTTTTACCTATCTTAAAATCTTCATAAGTGTCTCCACAAATAATACATTTATGTTCTGTATAACCTTCTTGTGTACATGTTGGTTCAATCGTTTTATTTTTATATTGATGTCCTAATGCGCTTTTAACCTCTCTATAAGTATCTCCACATGCACTACATTTATATTCTATGCACCCATCTTCTGTACATGTTGCTTCTACAACTGTGTACTTCTTATATTGATGTCCTAATTTGTCTATCTTACTATCTTTATAGGTATCCCCACATACACTACATTTATGTTCTGTGTATCCACCCTCTGTGCACGTTGGTTTTACGATTGTTTCTTCATACTTGTGTCCTAATTTTTCTGTTTCAGTATCTTTATAGGTATCTCCACATACACTACATTTGTGTTCTGTGTATCCACCCTCTGTACACGTTGGTTTTACGATTGTTTCTTCATACTTGTGTCCTAATTTTTCTGTTTCGGTATCTTTATAGGTATCTCCACATACACTACATTTGTGTTCTGTGTATCCACCCTCTGTACACGTTGGTTTTACAATTGTTTCTTCATACTTGTGTCCTAATTTTTCTGTTTCGGTATCTTTATAGGTGTCCCCACATACACTACATTTGTGTTCTGTATAACCTTCTTTTGTACATGTCGGTTTTACTACCGTTTCTTCATATAGATGACCTAACTTGTTCGTTTTGCCATCTATATATTCATCTCCACATACACTGCATTTGTATTTTGTATATCCATCTTCTATACACGTTGGTTTCACGACTGTTTTTTCATACTGATGTCCTAACTTCTCTGTCTTGGCATCTGTATATTCATCACCACACACGCTGCATTTATGATGTGTGTATCCACCCTCTGTACACGTTGGTTTTACCGTCGTGTTTTTATATTTATGTGCTACATTGATCTTCTCAATTGTTGTTGATAAATACGCACAATCTACATGATCATCATCATAATATATAGAAACATATTCCCCACTATCACTTATTTCTAATGGTCCAAAATTGTAAATATCAGATGCTCTATATGTACTAGCTGCACTAGCTGCTTTATCATATTCTTTCGATGTATAGCGATCAAATTTCAAGAGACCTTTGTATGTTCCATCTTCATTTTTTTGAATTCTAAATATCTTACTATGATAATAACCGATTCTCATTCGATATACAGACATTTTAATCGTTTCAGACTCTTCCTGTGTTCCACTTACCTTTAATGTATTGTAAATATCATCACTAAACTCAGATATCTCGTATGGTATTGTAACCCTATCAAGAATTCCTTGCTTATCTGTAATATTGGATGGCAGAGAAGATTTATCTACTTTATTAACATAGCAACTATTTTCTTCATCCAGCGTCCAGTTTCCACTTACTTTGACCTTCATTTTATAACTACTCGTTGTTTGAATTTCTACCGTGTCTGGTAAGACAGCTGCTGCCTTCTTAAGTTTTTCTGTTGTATCAAAACTCTTATAAATAACTAACTTTGAAAATTGTGTAGGCTTAACTCTTTTTACATAGGATTCTGCAAGCTCATTTGCATCAAAGAATTTTATTTCATATGAAATGGATGCTTCTTCATTTGTAGCTACATCTGTTAATCCCGTAATCTCTACTTTATAGTTATCTTTATATCTTCCACTTGTTGCGTCTGATGGCTGAACAAATTGAAGAACAGACGAAGATGATGGGAATGATGAAGCCAACCTTGCAGTACCATCTTTTAATGTACATTCATAACTCTTATTTGTAGAAATATTTGTCACTTTTACTACTACATTTGAAATATCTGATATTTTTACCTTTTGTGCATTTAGCTGTACAGACCATGCACATTTTTGAGCTTCTACCAGATTACTAGGCATATATCCTGCCTGTGGATATGCACTAAATGGCTCTGTCTGCCTTGGATTTTTGGATTCACAATTTTTCCCGATTGTAACATGTCCACAATATCCAAACTGAATATTTGAATACTGCGGTGCGATCAAAGCATATCTATGTCCTAATGTATCCCAAGATTTTGTTTTAAGGTTATATCCCTCGTTCATCCATCCATAAATAGCTCCTGATGGGGTATACCCCTTTGCAATGATATTATGATTGCATTTATATCCTTTCTCCCATAATTCATCAGACATATCCTCTGGTTTCGCACTATTGCTGATGTAATGATCAAAGTAAAAATTTCGATCAAGTGCTTGATACTGTAAAGATTCATTCTGTGTACATTTTTCTTGAAGACTTTCTACTCCAGCCAGATATCTATAAAAATTCGTCATTCCTTCCATAGCTGCTAATGTATCGTTTGTTAAAATCCCTGGATCATATGGATTTTCTATGGAAGCTGGCTTAAAATAATACGTTGATTTCTTTTCTGGATCGTACGTATCATTTCCTGAATTTAACCCCTTGGAATATTCTTTTACAACCTCTTCTTTGGTTCTTTGACCGAAAATTGTGTCTTTGTAATCATAATTTACGGTTGCTGCTTTTACATTAATAATATTGGTGTTCATGCCAAATAACAACATCCCTGCTAATAACAACAGAATTTTACTTTTCTTCATATACTCTCCTCCTATTTATTCATTTAATAGTTTAATTATATAATATTTTATACTAAAATGAAATACTATTGTTATTCATAAACATAGTATCTCATCACTGATATTCTTACAAAATGCCATTCCATAAGCCAAAATCTGATTTCGCCCGTCATTTGTAAGTCGTTTCGTATATCTACGATTTCTTATCTGATTTATTTATTGCTTTCTTACATGCAATTCAAAGTCAGTAAAAAGCCTGCATTGTATTTCCCGAATTATAAAATAACGAAGGATGATCTTAAGCCAGATATCTGGAATGGAACTTCTTATATGGGAGAGTAATGACATCGTGGAAGATAAGAGCTCCTCGTCATATCCCAGGATTCGATGACCGCTCGATCTTATATGTCCTTCCATGTTCATCCTGTTAAAGATGGACCAGTGATGCCAGCGTTCCATGCTTTTTTCAGATGGAAAGTTTTCTGAATCCATATCATCAGGTCCAACGATCTCATCCCCCCCCGGAGATTGTTTCTTCAGGATAATGTTTATATGGAACAAAGATATCGGGAAGCATCCGGTGGATCTTTCTACATTGATTATAAATTTAGGATTGAAATAATTTTTGTATTCCAATCCTGTTGATATTTTATTATTCAGTTTACTCATTCTTTTTCAAAAATTAAATTCATATTGCTATGTCTATTTAATGAATTTAAATCCTTTTCTATATATTCCCACGTTTCTTTATATGATCCTTCTACTGCAACTGATTCATCTGAAATAAATTGAATAAATTCGTCTGATTTTCCTTCATATTGCTCAGCAAAATCATCTGACTTTTCTAATTTTTCATCATCTGTAAAATCTTTCAATTCATCGTATAATACATGTTCTAAGTTACATGAATTATAGTAAACACGGTATTGAATGCCATCAATATTCTTTGTTGTTCTTAATTTAAATAAGACTTCTGCTTTCTTTGCATTTCTTTTTCTTATTCCATTCACATTCTCTGCTTCTATATGATCTTCATAATATAAAACTTTAGATTTGCTGCTATTTTCTCCTTCTTTTTGCATTACTTTATCATCTGATATATAAACGCCATCCGTATCAATCAAATGAATTATCTTAATATAATCTGTCTTGCTATAATTATATTTTTTCTTTAATTCCTTTAATTTTTCCTTTATTTGCTCATTTACCTTAATAATAGCATTATCTTTCATAATATAATTTTTAATTGTTATATCCCCGTGAACTATCAAAAATTTAATATCTTCACTATTAAAATACTCTTCCATAATAGTTCCTAATGCTGCTCGATCACTCGGACCTTCTACTATAAATAATATTACTTTTTTCTCATTCATTATTTTTTACACACCTACCTGCTTTTCGAAATGCCCTTGCTATCTTCAAGCTACTGGTTTCTTTATAAATTTCTTCTTTCTGTCCTCCAAGTGTTATGCTTCTTAAATAAACATCTCTCAGATTGTTTGATTGTTTTATATTTTTCATATGGATATATTGGTTTGAGGAATTGGTTGTTGAAAACATTATACTTTCTTTTTCCAACATTTCTAATGCTCTAAGATTATGTGATGTAAAAATCAATTGGCCCTTTGCACTCTCATCAAATATTTGCAGCAATTCTCCTAATATATATTCGAATATTCCTGCATCTAATTCGTCTATTGCCAGACAAATAGAAGGATCACTAAACGCTTGAATTAATGCATTTAAGATTGAAATTATTTTTATAATTCCCTCTGATTCCATTCTAATTGGAAATGACGGCATCCCTTCTCTTGATGACATAAGTTCAATTTTATATCCTTCTTCTCCATTATCCATTAACTGACTGCCATATTCTTTAATTTCAATTCTTAATCCTGGAATAATTGTATACAAAACTGTATTAATTTCTTCAATAATATTTCTTAATATTTTTAAATCTTCATTATCTAAGATAGTCGTTTCTAAAAGAGATACTGGCAAATCTCCTTTTACCCCATTATTTTCACTATCAATTCTAAAAGCCATTGGTAAAACAATGTTTGCTGAAATCACACCTGAATGTACATTATTAATTACAAATAAATCCTTCACTGCAAATTCAAATAATCTTTTTATAATAAAAGAATATTGCTGAAATTTTCCATCATATTTCTTAAAAAAGATTTCCCTGCTATTAGCTCCAAATATATAAGAACAATTTGATTTCTCTGCCATTTTTTTTGCTACTATCAAATCCGTTTTATCTTCTTTATTCTCATCTAATAATTCTTCTAATCTCTTTTTCGGTGTAAAAATATCTTCTCCATTGTCTCTTTTAAATTCCATAAATATTGTTTTATTATTTATTTTTTTATCTTCTATAATTTTTGAGCAGCTCAAACTTTCTTTTTCAATAACTGCGAAATTATCTTTTTCTCGTCCAATACAAATATTGTAATCTACATCATACATAATATTGTCTTCAAAAATAATAAATGATGCTTTTAATTCTGCACTTTCTTTCTTCATATTAATGTAATCTGTTAATTTTTTTTCTATACTTTCTCCGGTCATAAATTTTTGTAAAAAATACATTGTATCAATAACAGCTGTTTTTCCTGAACCATTTTGTCCATATAGCCCTAATATCTCTGAATTATTATATCTTCTTTCATTTTGATAACTATTAGGCATCTCAATTTTTCCAAATTCAACATTCTTTATATTTCTTAATTCCAATCCTTGTAACCTAACAATTGTTTGACTCATAATCTTCCTCCATACGCCTTCTATTATTTTCTATTTTATGCTATTGCAGAAAAATTATCAATATTTTTTTATTTTTTATATTTTTTATTCCATTTTCGCAAAAACAGTGCCACATTTTATGTAAAAAAAGAATGTTATAAAATTTCAATAACATTCTTCTTTTATTCTTAAAATCTTTGAGAGATCATAAACAGTATACTACGATAATAAAAATCCATGCCCTTTTTTGATATGACTTTCTAACTAATTTCACTTTATACGTTAAATCATTATTTAATTTATTTGGAATTTTTTGAATAATTCCGTCTTAATGTTGCAATTTATTTTGTAGACTGATTTCTTAATGTCCCTGGGATCTTAAGTTGCATATACATCTTTATATTCTGGAAAATAAATACTGAACCAACGGACAATCCGATTTTTGATCCTCGTTATCTGTTCTTGTGTCTGAAATCTTAAATTTGAAATATTTCTGATCTCCGCATAAATTCCTGTTGGAATATAAGGATAAGAAAATCTTCCTTCATTTACCAATGCTGCAATTGTTTTTGGATCTTTTCGATCATTCTTATTTGGATTATTGTCATCCAGTTCCTTTGATTTTTTCACATGATGTGGATTCACATGTACTGGTCGCATTCCTATATCCTGCAGAAACATTCCTAATCCAAACCAATAATGTCCTGTTGGCTCCATGCCTGGGATTACTACCTCTTTGTCGTATTTTTCAGCAATCTCATCCATCCAGTTTTTAAACGCCATAAAACCTTCTTTATCATTGCTGAAAACAAATGCTTTTCTTGAATATTCGTAATTACGCCAATCAAATGCTCTTGCATAATGTGTCTGACTGCCAATATCAATCCCAACAATCAAAGTTTTTTCTGTTATTGATGCAATTTTACTGTTTTGTGTGTTATACTTCTTTTTAGATACCTCTTTGTCTTATAAGATTTTTTACTAACCGTGCAAAGTCAGTAATCTTATTTTACACTGAGGTATTTTTTATCAACTTCTTTCTTGTGAACTTTGTATATTTAAATTATACAGGAAGCTCCTAATATATTTCCAGCTACTCCCATAATCATCCATAGACTGATTTCTTAATGTAAACGCGCAATAGCACGTTTACTTTTGACACCCTAATCTTTATAAGCATATTTCCTAGTCACAAACAACGTTATACCACCTATAATTATCGCTAAAATTATCACTATCAGAGCTACCATATTTTTATTTTTATTTTCAACTTCTCCCCATATAGATAAAATATATCCAAGTAAAAGTTCTATAAATGCAAATCTATTTATTAAAATTTTATGTTTTTCTTCTCCTAAATAATTTTTCTCCCCTATATCTATATCCCCAAAATCATCTTCCGTTTCCAAATTAGAATATGCCAATTTTAACACATTCAATTCTCTCCAATAATTAACTACCAATATTCCCGATGCAGCAATTTGTAAACTTAGTGAAAAAATATAGCTTAGCATCTTACAACACATTATAATCTCCCCCTCTGTATTATTTTTGTTCTATATTTGTTTCATCTATTTCTTTCTCTATATATTTCTTTGCATCTTTCATAAAACTCACAGCAATCATCACAATAACTAATCCAATAGGAAATGCCGCAACAATACTAACACTCTGTAAATTGCTCATTGAACTCTTTGCAAATAACAATGCTATCGGAAGTAATATCAATAAAATACACCACATTAATTGAATTCCTTTATGAGGCTGCTCATCTTCTTCTAATCTGTGATAACTATAACAAGATGCCGTTAATGCAATGGAATCAAATGAAGTCGCATAAAATGCAATCATTGTGACTAATACTACAATCATAACTACTGGAGCAAATGGCATTGTTTTTATGATTGAAACAATCATCCCATATAAATCTCCTGTTTTTGTATATTGTGCAATAAAATCCTTAACACCTGACATCTGCATTCCCATAGAATAATTTCCTAAAATAATAAAGCTAATCAAGGTAGATCCTACTCCAAATACATATCCTCCGAGTATTGTCTGTCTTATTGTTCTTCCTCTTGAAATATTTCCTATAAAGAATGGGGCCGCCACACACCATACCATCCAATATGCCCAATAATAGATTGTCCAATTTTGTGGAAAATTAGTTTTTCTTAACGGATCAGTGAACGTTGACAAATCTATGAAATTTTGTATCATTTTACCCAAAGATGAAAAACCGCTCTCAATAATATATCTGGTTTCTCCTCCAAATAATAATACATATGCTAACAGTCCAAAAAACATATAAATACATACATTAGCTAAAAAACTAATTCCTTTGAATCCATGTAATAAAGAATATGTATACACAAGACATGTAATCAACAAAATAATAATATTGATTGTCGTCCTGCTAATCTGAACATGAAGAAGTTCTCCTATAATTGTTGCCATCAACGGTGTTGCTACGCTAAATGTAGTTGCTGTTCCCGCTAAAAGTGCAAATACTGCTAAAAGATCTATAATTCTTCCAATAAAACCATCTGTGTGTTTTCCTAACAATGGACGACAAGCCTCAGAATACTTCTGACGGCTTTGTTTTCGAACATGTAACATAAATCCAAATGCAACTGCCAATACTAAATAAAATCCCCATGGAATAAAACTCCAGTGAAACAAAGGATATACTCCTGCCCATTCTTGTATACTTCCCATTTCTTTAATATGTGGATCTGTTGCATACAATACCCATTCAGAAAAAGAATAAAATAAAATATCCGCTGCCAATCCACAAGTAAACATCATGGCTCCCCAAGCAAAAAACGAATATTTTGGTTTTTCATCTTGCCGTCCTAGAACAATATTTCCATATTTTGAACAAGCGATATATAAAGATAAAATAAAAATTCCAAGTCCAATAATAAGATAATATGTTCCAAACGTATCTCCAAAAAAGAATCTAATTTTACCTAAAACAACATTTGATTGCTCTGGCAAGAAAAAGAACAATATACATAATGCAATTACTATCGTCAATGGCACGATTGTTATCATCCAATCAATTTGTGCTTTTTTATTTCTAGTTTTATTTTCCATTTATTTTTCCTCCAAATATTTTGCATAGCTTGCATCTAAAACTACCAACTCTCTAAGGTTGTCAATTTCAATCACATCTTTTTTATCCATTGATTTTATTCCTAATCGATATTCCTCTGGATAACAAAACATTGCTATATCATCCCAATAAATCTGTCTGTTCTTCTTTTCAACAAATTCTGTTTCTAAATGTCTTTTTAATTTTTGTCCATCTTCTTTTGTCCAACGAGATATACTATATAATTGCCATCCTTTCTTTCCACCATTTCTACTACATGAGGTTACAATCCCATCTTCCACCGTCTGTAACCATTCATCCGTTTCTTCTTCTACCCAAACACTATTGTATCCCGAACGTTCAAATTCCGGAGTTAAAATCTGTGAATTATAAATTATCTGATCCCCATCGAGAATCATTACATCTTTTAAATGCTCTCTTGCAACGTATAATGATGAAATATTATTACATTCATCATAATATGGATTTTCTATTAATTTAACACCAGAAAACTCTTCCTCCAAAACTTTAAACTTCTCTTTCAAGTAACCTACTACTATATAAATTTCTGTAATTCCATTTTCATGCAGTCCATTGATTACTGTATCAATCATCCTCGTCCCATTAACCCTAACTAATGGTTTGGGCGTTTTTAAAGTAACTGGTTGCATTCTGCTACCAAATCCAGCTGCCATTATAATCGCTCTTTCCACTTTATACATTTTGTATAACCTCTCTTCCTTCATTGTTTCTTCAACTTTTTTAACTCTTCTTGTACTATTCGATAATATTCCTTCGCATAACGATATTGTCTAAGTGAATATTCACCAAATTCAATTCCTAAAGTTCTCTTGTATTCACACCAGTTACTCCATAGTAATCCAGCAATTGCAATGTAACAATAAATTTTTATTCTAATACTCTGTTTACATTCATCTTCAAAATATATATCTATTAAATGATCTACCTGTGTCTTATCATATAAAGAATAAATACAAAACATTGCAATATCTACATGTGGATCCTGCATTCCTGCATATTCCCAATCTATCAGTCGAATATCTTCCTTTCCATCTCTTTCTACAAATAAAAAATTATCTGGAACAGCATCAATATGTGTTAATGTCCTTATCTCTATATTTTTCTCAACATATTCTTTTAAATCCAACACATTCCTTTTTGTCTTCAAATAATCCCTATACACAGAAGATTTCCCATTCCATAATTTTTCATAAAATTCAATCTGTCCAAACAAATCAAAATCATGATCTACCTTCAATTTTTTTTGATGAAAATTACGTAAACATTTCATACATTTTTTTATGTCATCTTCATCTAATGGATCACACACTCTTGCCCCTTCTAAGAATTCTGTAATTTTATATCCATTATCTGGATTTATATATGCAATGTCATCACAAATATTTTTGTCTTTAATACAATTATATACTTCCGCCTCTTCTTGACGATTTATTAATTGATCTGTGCCTTCCCCTGGAATTCTCATAATATATTTCTTTTCTTTACATTCAAACAAAAATGATCGATTCGTCATTCCTTTTTTTAATACAGACATATTACTGATTTCATCATTTTTTACATCCAATGCATTACAAATAACATCTATTGCATCTGTTTTTAATTGATTAGAATCACTATCCAGTTCTCTTAACTGTTCATATGTATTAATTTCCACAACATCCACAGAATGAACCACCTTAGCTGCTACAATCATACGATCTTTTTTATATAATGCCTCTTCCCAAAATGCATCATCATAATAACGATTTTTTGATAATTCTATAATTTTTTGTTTTACAATTTCAGCATCTTCTTTTACTAAATAGCATATTCCAACCATAGAATTTCCACCAAGTTTCTTCTGAACTGAAACTAATTCCATCTTACGATTAACTCTAACACTACTTTCATCATCTACAAGATCACTTACCATATACCATGAATATAATTCATATTTTGAGAATGGATTTTCCCTACACCAAATATCACATGGAATAATGTAAGCATTTTCCAAATGATCTACTGCTAATTTTATGGAATATAAATTATTTTTTGTAGCATATTCAGAGTTAACTATTAATTCTACACCAAATTCATCAATTAAATACTCATACTGTTCTTTCATGAATCCAACCACAACATAAATTTCCGTAATTCCTACTTCATGAAGTTGACGAATTGTTCTTTCTATTAATACCTCTCCATTTACTTCTATTAATCCCTTTGTTGTCTCTGTATTGATTGGAACCATCCTCATTCCAAAACCGGCTGCTAAAATAATTGCTCTTTTAGGTTTTTTTTCTTTAAATTCATTTTGTACTTTTGATGTTAGCGTTGCTAATTCATCTATATATCCTGTCCTCATTAATGATTTTAGTGTTTGATTTACAGTTCCTAAAGAATGTCCTGTCCTTTGTGCTAAACTCCTTTGATTTATATATTTGTCTTCATTCAAATTAATTAATATATCTCTTTCATAGATGTTCATATTTTGCCCTCCGATTATTTTGATGAACATTTTATTTATTATAGCACACAAAAAAAATAAGTGCTATAATAAGCACCTATTTTTGATAAACTTTATAATAATGATGTCCTATCCGTTCTTCTTTTGGTGGTAATTTCATATAATCCCCATATGTATGTCGCAATACCTTATCATATTCTTTAGGTACTCGAAATTCATATTTCCCAAATGGTTTAAATATTGTTTCATCAAACCATTTACGTAAGAAAATATCTTTTTCCCCTCCTGACAACCACACAACACAACCTATATATTTACTCTTGTCATATGCTTTTAATCCCGCAAGTTTTTGCAGTTTCTTTTGAAAATAATTTTTTCCAATCAACTTAGCTATAGCAAAAATAGGGAATTTGATAATTTTTCTTATAATTGAAGTTGTGGTTTCCATTGCAAAATGATCTCTTGTGGCTTGATAACACATAGATGAAAGTCTATCTCCTTTCATACCATATTTTACAGCTTCCTTCTTAGTCATTCCTAATCCATCATATGGATAAATATCAATAAATATTCCCATTCCATATGGTTTTTCATTTTCCATTTTTATAACATAACGATTATCACTAATTCTAGTAATCATATATGGATATTTTTTACATTGATCACAGTTAAATACTCTTAAATGTGGATAGTCCTTTATATGCTTTTCTAAATATTTAAGTAATTCTTCATAATCTGGTCGTGGCATCATAATATCTACATCATCATCCCATGGAATATAATCCTGATGTCTAATTGCACCTATTAACGTCCCATATATTAGTGAATAACGCAATCCTTGTTTCTCACAAATTTGTGTTATTGTATATAATATTTCAAGAGAAACCTCCTGTGTTTCTTTTATAGTTAATTCTCTCATAATTCCCTTCCTATATTTATTGCTTAACATTATCTTCTTTATTTTAACTTATTAATTACTTTACTTATTAAATATTTACACATAAATATTTTATTTTTTACAAATCCTTGAATTTTTTCTAATTCCTTTAATGGATAAACATCAGAATAATAATTCTCATAGTATTCTTTTAAATTTTCTAATGCGAAATAATTAGTTGCATTTCTATCATTATTAAACATTCCTACTTGCTTTTCTGTCTGTCTAAATCTTTTTACATATTTCTTTATATTTGAAGAATTTTTTCTATGTAAATACTTTTCACTATAAATTTGCTTCAAGCTATTATCCTTCAAATAATTTTTAAATTTTTCATTATAAATAAGACAAAATGGTCCTTGTCCTAATCCTACTGGAAAAATAGAAATATAACTATCTATATATGTTACATTTAATTTTTTGATGACATTAATATCTCTTTGTACAACATTTACAATATATGTTTTATTCAAGATAGTAATTTTTTGATTATCTGTAGCAAATAACATATTATGTGCAATAGTTCCAGATATACAAACAATATCCTCTGATGATCTTATTAAATTAACCTGTTCTTCCAAAGAACATCTTTCAGGTGCAATTATTTTATACCCATTTCTTTCATAATTTTTTTCAAATAACTCTTCTCCAAACTCTGACGTTTTAGCTTTCATTAACTTTCGTCTTGTGAAATAAATCTTCTTATAGCAATAGTTCTCAATTGGAATATTCTCCGCAACTTTTTCAAATACATTGAGATACTGTTTTGAATAATAGCTATTAGAAATATAGCCAGCTTCAGGAATTGTTATTTTTTTGAACCTTGTTGGTTTGTTAATAAATAATATCTGATTTTCAACATCTACATTTAAATATTCAAAAAATTTTTTTATATTACAAATCATTCTATAATGACTATTTTCATACACTGAAAAACATAATCTTTTTTTATGATCCCAATTTTCCAGCAAATACCATAAGCGTGTTGAACAATCTACTAAGAAATGTCCCCAATGATTAAAAATATATCCTAAATATATTACTTCCTCATCCATTTCCTGAATACTAATTTCAGATGACAATCCTCCATCTCCAAAATAAGTTTCATATTTTTCCTTTTGTGCATCTATCCGCCCCGCTTTAGAATATATTCCAGACAATGGAAGATATTTATACTTTTTATCTAAAACTCCTCCTTTTCCAAAAAGATATCCCTTACTTGGCCTATTGGGAAGTACTAATCCACCTTCTATATCTTGAATTTTCAAAAACTCTTTGCAAAAAATAGGTTCTTTGTATTGTTGTTCATATAACGCTTTATTATGTTCATAAATATACTTTAAATCCATATTTCACCTTTATGTAATCATTTTATATTAATATTTTATTTTTGATATATTTTTAATATTTTATTCGTCATATTTATTATATTAAAATTATCTTCTACATATCTACGTGCTGTTCTCTTTTTCATTTCACTTACATCTCTATTATTCATCACATACAATATTTTATCCGCCAACATTTCTATATTTTCTTTCTCAAATAAATAGCCTCTTTCTTCTTTTCCTATAATTTCAGCTGGTCCATCTAAATTCGAAGCTATACATGGTACTTCCATTGCCATAGCTTCTATTAACGATATTCCAAATCCCTCAAACCTTGATGGTAGTACAAATAAATCTATTTTATTTAAAAGCTCTGGTATATTCTCAATATTTCCCAAAAATTTAATGTTATCATAGACTCCTAATTCTTCTGATAATTTTTTTAATTCATTAATTGTTCCCTCATATCCGATTGCCTCATTACCTACCAACCAACATTCCACCTTTGGTTGAATTTTTTTAATTTCTGCAATTGCACGAATTAATATATCCTGCCCCTTTTTTTCAGGCATAATTCTAGCAACATTAGCTATAATAAATTGGCTGTTTGTTTTTTTCTTTTTCTTTTGGCTGAATTTTGAAATATCTATTGCATTATATACAACTTCAATTTTGTCGCTTTCAATTCCATGTTTTCCTATATCCGCAAAGACACTCTCTGAAATTGCAATAAAATTATTTACTATATAGTTTCTAAATTTTATCTGTTTTTTTGATAATGAATCAAAATAGTGTATATCATGAATTGTTTGAACAACTTTTGTTTTTTTAAAAAACATGGGTTTCAAACATAATAAATTAGGTGCTGAAAAACTATTACAATGAACTATTTCAATCCTTTCATCTTTAATATATTTAGTAATACATTTTATTGTTTTTATCTTATCATGCCCAGATACAGCTCTTTTTTGTAAGACAACTTTTATTTGATCTGATAGTAATTCTAACATACTCTCATCATATAAATCATTTACTACATATACATGGACTTCATGCCCTCTTTTTATTAATTGATTACTCAAATCCACTACTAACTTTTCTGCTCCACCAACAGTAAAAGAAAATAACAGCTGCATTATTCTCATTTATTTATTTTATATAATAATAGATATTATATGTTCCTTTCCTATTTAAATCACATTTCTTCACTCTTCTTTAATGCAGCTGCAATGACCGCATCCATATCGTAATATTTATACTCTCCGAGCCTTCCACCGAAGATAATATTTTCTTCTTTCTCAGCTAACTTCTTATATTCTTCATATAATTTTCCATTCTTTTCATCGTTAACTGGATAGTATGGTTCGTCTCCTAATTTCCACTCAGAGCTATATTCACGACTGATCACTGTCTTTGGAAAATCATTTCCTTCTTCATCTTTTCCAAATTCAAACCATTTATGTTCGATGATCCTCGTCCATGGTGTTTCGGCATCTGTATAATTTACCGCTGCATTTCCCTGGAAGTTTGGCTGATCCAGAACCTCTGTCTCAAACCTTACCGAACGATATTCAAGTGCTCCTAATTGATAATCGAAATATGCATCAATCGGTCCTGTGTAGATTACTTTCTCCGCTAATGCATCCAGTTCTTCTTTGTGTTCAAAATAATCTGTATTTAAGCGAACTTCTACATCTCCTAACATATTTGCAACCATCTTCGTATATCCCCCCACTGGGATTCCCTGATATAATGCATTGAAATAGTTATTATCAAATGTCAGTCGTACTGGCAGTCTCTTAATGATGAAGGATGGAAGTTCTGTACATGGTCTTCCCCATTGTTTTTCTGTGTATCCTTTGATCAGTTTTTCGTAGATATCTGTTCCAACCAGACTGATTGCCTGTTCTTCTAAATTCTTTGGTTCTGTGATTCCCGCTTCTTTCTTCTGCTGCTCGATCTTATCAGCCGCTTCCTGTGGTGTGATTACTCCCCACATCTTGTTAAATGTATACATATTAAATGGAAGGGAATACAGTTCTCCTTTGTAATTTGCAACTGGTGAGTTTGTAAATCGGTTGAATTCTGCAAACTTTGTAATGTAATTCCATACTTTTTTGTTATTTGTGTGGAAAATATGTGCACCATATTGATGTACATGGATATTCTCAATATCTTCTGTGTATACATTTCCCGCAATGTTTGGTCGTTTATCGATGACTAGGACTTTCTTTCCTTTGGCTGCTACCTGCTGTGCAAAGACGGCTCCATATAGACCGGAACCTACGATTAGGTAATCATATTGTTTCATAACATTTCTCTTTCTTTATAACTTTTGATTTGCAATTAACTGTATATACATATTCAATCTTATTTCATTAAATATTGATAAAAAGTATTTGGTAATTTTTTTTGATTCTCATCAAACTTGTACGTTAATTTATGAAATGGCGTCTGGTTTTTAATTGCATACCACATCTCCGTATTGTATTGGTCAAATAATCTTAATAATAATATATGTGGTGTTGCATTATCTCTTGGAATAATATTTTTCCATTCTTCTATATTGTTTTCCAAAGCAATAGACATAAAATCGTGTAACAAAAAGTAATCTACCATACTATTATTCTTTTTCCAATATTCATAACATAAATAACGTGTCATCATCAAAATTTTATTATTTGTTCGTGCACTCATTAACCAACTTGATATTAATTGAGCTTGTCCATCTCTCCCTGGTTTCAATGATTGATATATAAATAAATCCGAATTAAAATAATAATCCGGAATTTCTTCCCTTTTACTCGTACATAAAACTGTCGAATCTATCCACATACCTCCATATCGAATTAATAGCTCTAGTCGAAGTAAATCCGTCATATGTGTATGTGTAATATATCCCTTTTCCCATTTTTCTAATATAAATTTAGGAAACTTTACATAGTTACTCATATTTTCTGATGTAATTAAGATAATTTCTCTATCAGTTAAATTATCTTTTAAGGATTTATAACATCTATTTACTAATTCAGGAGCATTTTCTAAGCCTTGAAACCAACATACCCATACTTTATTAGATGCTCTATGTTCTAATTTAATGTTCTGATATTTTTCATTAATATATTTTATTTCTTTTTTATATCTCTTCTCTAATTTTTGTTTTGTCTTAAACTGAACTGAAAGTCTTAAAATTTCTAATGCTTTTTTATCTCTTCCTAATAATAAAAATTCACCTAATGCAGTATGCAATACTTTACTTTTATGATACTGTTTTATTAAATTACATCCACCTTGTTTTTTAAATATTTCCCTTAATCCCATACTTATTCCTCTTTATCCTTAAAAAAAGATTTTTTTATAATTGATATTCCTTGTTCTTGAACTATTTCTTCCTTTAAAACAATCAATGCTAGTATATAAATTCCAAAAAATATTGCCGATGTATAAAATAATCGTAATAAAACAATATCTATAAATACTATCTTGTCAATTACCTTCATTCCTATTAAAGCTATCATTGTTGCCAATATAATTTTGATCCAATCTTTATTTCTTATATTAACATATTTTATTTTTCTTAAAAAATAAATCTGTACAATCAAAACACTTACTTCCGCAACTAATGTTCCCACAGCTGCACCCATAGCTCCATATTGTGGAATTAACAATGAATTCAATATTACATCAACAATTGCACCTATGACAGTTGAAACAATTGTATATTTTTCTAATCCTAATGGTACTAGAATTTGCATTCCCGTTACATTACTAATTCCTATCAATAATATTGTTGGCATTATTACTACCATTGCTGATAAAGCTGGTAAATACTGTTTTCCTGATAAAAATAATAGCACATCCCTCGCTTCAAGCATACAATATAACATTAAGGGTAATGAAATTAATAACACAACTTTTATTGATTTGCTCAAAGTTTTTCTATATTCTTCATGCATCCCTTTCTCAATATAGTAAGAAACTCTTGGCAATAAAACTGCTCCTAATGCACTTACTACGCTAGTTAAAATATTTTTCATTTTTACTGCAGCATTGTAGTACCCTACCTGTATACTATTTTCCATAAATCCCAACATTACTGTATCTAAATTGGTATAAATTGTAGCAGCTATTGTCATCAAAAAAAACATTATACTTGGTTTCAAATGTTGTTTTAAATTATACTTCCCATCTATTTTTACTGGAATATATTTTCTTAATTTTATTAAGTTTAATATATTAGATCCAACAGTCCCGATTACTTGTATCCCAGCATATATAACATAATCTTCTGGTTGTTTTACAAATATAAACATTAAGATAATTGATATAAATTTAAAAAGTAAATTCCTGATTGTTATGTAATCATATTGTTCTATCGCTTGATAAAACCATTCAACACCTACATTAGTTAAAATTAAAGTCGCCGAAGTTATAAATATAATATTTGCATTATCTCTCAATTTAGGTATAACAAAAATACATATTACTAAAACAATATAAGCTATAACCGTCAAAATGGAACCTAATATTAATAATTCATGTACCGTTTTAGCTAATTTCTGTTTATCATCTCTGCACTGTGCACATTTTCTAATACCATAGGTCGGAATTCCTAATGCCGCAAAAATCGAAAAATAATATACTACTGACGTTGCAAATGCTACTTTACCATTACCAGCCGGTCCTAACACTCTTGAAATATATGGAAAAGTAATCAATGGAAAAATAAATGAAGACATTTTTAATATTATATTCATCAAAAAATTATATTTCACTGAATGTATTTTTATATTATTTACTTGCTTCACAATTTTATCCTTTCTGTAATGCTTAATTTCTATGTTGTAATTTCCACTTTAATGAAGTTTCTATATTTACTACCGGAATTTCGCAATAATTTAATTTATTTTTTAATACCCATACATTCAATAAAATTTCTGATAAATAACCATATATTCTTGCTTCAGTAGGAGAATAGTCACTTAAATCCGTTTTCTCTTCTACCAAACTTAAAATCTTAAATAACCATTCACAATATTTATCCATTAATTTTTTTTTCATTATAAACATATTACAATAAAATGCTTCTCTTTGCTGTAATACAGTTTCATAACTTTCAGCATAATCTGGAAAAAGTTCCTCTATTACTTTCTTAGTTGTAACTAAATCCTTTTCTCTCCCATCACATTTTACATACCAATCTTTTACAGAATATTTCTTCAATTTTGTCTTCTTTGGTACAATTATTTCATATTTATCTAATAACCTGTTAATATCTTTTTGTTTCAAAAAAAACTTTTCCTTATTGGACCATTTCAATTTTGTGAAATATCTTCTGTAATGACAAATTCCTATTACTTTTACTTTTTTTATATTTTTCCATATCCAATATAATGCTGTTAACTCACAATAATTTGCATTTTTATCTGCAATATTATCCCCTGTGTCATCTGATGCGATTTTCAAGTCAATATTAGTTCTTTTCTTTCCCACTTGAATAGGTTCATATATTGAATTATTAGGAACCTGAAATTTTTTATGTGTTACAATATATATTTTACATTTATTTTCCATGACTACTCCATATCCATTTTGTTCATAAGATGTTTTATTTCTTCCTCTTTTTCAATTCTTTTATATAATAAATTTTTTTCTTCTTTTATAAATTGTTCATCTATCTTCTCAAAATTCAATTTATTTTTTAATATTGAAATAATATTTTTATCAAATCTATATTTTATAATCGAAGCTGGAACCCCTCCTACAATAGCATATGGTGGCACATCTTTGACTACAACCGAACCTGCTGCTATAATAGCTCCTTGTCCTATATGGACACCTGACAAAATAGTTGCCCGATATCCTATCCAAACATCATCATCTAAAACAATATTCCCTTTTGAACTCGAAAAATCTTCTTCACCATTAATATACCTTGTTTTAAATGGATATGTTGAAATATAATTATATGGATGTTCACCATCTAATAAAAAATGGACTTCTGGAGCAATTGAGCAATATCTTCCAATTAATAGTTTATTTTCAGTATTTCTATCAAACTGTATAACATTTATTTCTCCATAAGTACCTGTTTTTATAGACACTTTATTTATATTAAACATTCTATTGCCCATTTCAGTAAAATTATCTTTATTTATTTTTCTCCATTTCTTTTTACATCGTAATAATTTCAATTTTTCTAACATCGTTATCCTCATAATCTTCTTATTGTATTTTCTAAAAATTATATTTTCGAGCAATTTTCTTTGATGACATAAATAATAATTTTCCTACCTTCCGTGCACTTTGAGCTATCATTATTTCCTTGTCCCTTGAATAGTTTTTCATATTATTTGGTGTAGAAGCTCCACCTTTATGAATTACTACATCCGTATTTACAATATTACACTCCAATTTAGCCTTATATAAATATATTATTGTGGCCCACTCTTCAAAATATAAGAATGTTTCTGGAAATAGCTGATTATATATTTCAAAAAAATCCGGTGTTAACATAAATATGCTTCCTGTTATAACATATTGATTTGTCTGAACACCATAATATTTCTGATTATTACTTATGTCAGCTTTTACCTCTTTTAATTTTTCTTTTCTTTTTCTATGTATAATTCTTTGCCGTATAAGAATAGCTTTAGCTATTCTTAATGATATTAGCCTCTTTTGATATACAACTCGTTGATCTTGTGTACCATCTAAATTCTCTATAATTGGTAAAATCACACCAATTTTTTTATCATACCCATTTACCATTTGGTAAATAATCTTATCAGTTGATAAAATTATGTCAGAATTAGCTATACATATGTATTCATAACCTCTTTTTCTCAAATATTTAATTCCTACATTATTTCCTTTTGCATACCCCACATTATCTTCTAGACCTATTATATGAACTCTAAAGTTTCCATCAAATTTTTGCTTTAAATAATTGATTGATTCATTTTCTGATCCATTGTCTACTATTACTATCGAAACCTCAATTTTCTTCTGTTCAAGTAAACTATTCACACACAATTCCGTTTCTTCATATTTTTTAAAATTTAATACCACTACTCCTACTTTTAATTTACTCATCTAACTTTCCTTCTCTATAAAACAATATGCATAATAAAAAATTCCCATAAAACAATAAAAATATTGAAATGTCACATAGTAATCCATAAATCCTAATACTATATAAGCTATTAAAGTTGCAGTCAGAAGATTAATAGGCTTTTTATTTAAATACTGCTTATTATTCTTAGCACAACCTATTATAAACCATAAATATCCTACACTACCTATTATTCCCGTCCTCAATAACAATTCCAAAAAAATATTATGTGCATGACTTGTTCCATATAAAATATAATTGGTAATTTGTTCATTTGAAAAACTTCCATAACCGGTCAAAATTTTATTTTTTATTAAGCCAACACTCGCTTCCCATATATATGTTCTTGAATTTAATGTTATTCCTTTATGTAATATATTTTCCAAAAAGTGTGAAAACACCATTTGAACATGCCCATATTGAATTGAAACAAATAGTAAAATCAAAAGTATTATACTTGTATAAAAATTAATATAATTAGTTACTGATTTTTTATTAATATAAGCTATTAATAAAAAAATCAAAAATGCTCCACAAGAAAAAGCAGTCATACTCTTAATATATAAATAACTTATTGTTACCAATATTGTTAGCAAAAATCCTTGATTTATTTTTTTTGTGTTTCTATTTAGATATTCATAAAATAAAATAACACCTAACATTGGATACACTGCAAAAGCTGAATAATTATCCGTTCCTAAAAAATAAGTATAATCATCTTTTATTGGTTCAAACAGTATAACCCCCTGATTAATTATAAAAATACTTATTAATTGTATTACTATATAAATTTTAAAAATAAATTGTAATGATTTGAGTAAATCATTTTCCCAATTATTTTTTATTGCATATCTGATTATTCCTAATAAAAAAATACTTGTAACTGCGTTATTTACTATATCTCCAATATCTATTCTATTTATCAAATTATTTAATATATAAATAATCCAAAATAAATAAAGTCCCCAAAATCCATTTTTCTTTATTACAATCATATCAAACTTGCGATTACAAACTATTGGAATACACATTATTAATATCATAATAAACATACTCGCTAATTTCCAAATTTGAAATATTCTATTTATCGATTCGTAATATGTCAAACCTACTGGTTTAAAAAAAGGGATCAAAAGAAAGCATAAAAAATACACTGTCGGTTTTTTAATGCTTATTTTTTTCATGATATATCCTCCCATTTTTTAATCTTACAAATTTTATTCAAACATTTTTTCATATTTTTGAATTATACTATTCCAACTGTAGTTAGTTTTTATCCTGTTTTGCGCTTTTCTCCCTAAATTTATAATTTCATCGACTTGATAATCATCTACCTGTTTTATTAAGTTCTTCAAGCATCCGCGTTCTTTATTCCAATATACAGCGCCATCTTCTGCCACTTCTCTATTAAAACCAACATCCAACAATAAATTCAACTGTGTACTTCCAAGAGCCTCCAACAAACTAGGATTCGTACCGCCTACCTCATGTCCATGGAAATATCCATATGCATCTTCTCTAATTTTCTTTAATAATTCCTGATCATAAACAGTTCCAACAAATTTGATTCTCTTATCTCCTTCAAATCCAGTTTTTTCACGCAACTCCTCATAGAATTTATTCTTCTCCACATTCGTAATTAACACAAAATCTTTATCTGTATCAGAATTCATAAATTCACGAACCATAGTCTCATAATTATTTTCTGGAACAAATCGTCCAACAACTAAATAAAATTCCTTAGGCTTCACATTGAATTTCTTATACCAATCAACGAGCTTTTGATCATCATCTCTTAATTTTGATTTTGTTATATCCGCACCATAAGCAATAAATGTAGTATTCGGAGTATACTGCTTATATTCTTCCTGTATATATTTTTCAATATTCATAGAATCACAAATTAATAATTCTGCATGTTTTACCATAAGCTTTTCTGAAATTTTCCAGTATTTTTTTATCAATCCATTCCATTTTGCTCTTAACCATTCATGCCCATCTGGATTTACATATAAATGTGCTCCTAGTTTATCCATTTGCTTTTTAAAATGACCTATAAATGGTCCTATTCTACATGCTAAAACATAAATAACTGCATCTTGAATATTATGTGCTTTTATATATCCAATACACCATTTCAATGCTGCAATATCATAATAAACTGCCTTAGCTGGCCCAACATCTGGCACTGTAACATTAAAGCATTTAGCCCCATTATGTTTAAATCTTTTTCTTTTTGCATTCATACAAGCTACATAATATTGTATAGATTCATCTTTTTGATATTCAGTTAACTTCTCAACAAAAGTTTCAAATCCTCCATATTGGGCTGGAATTCCTTTAGATCCTATTATAAATACATGTTTTTTTTCAGAACTCATCTTCTACCTAACCTTATCTTATAATCTTTTACCTTGCTCCATCGCTATGCAACACAACCTGAACTGTCTTCAAGATAATCTCAATATCTCTCTTCAAAGACCAATTTTTAATATATTCTACATCCATAGAAACAATTTCTTCAAAGTCCGTAATATCACTCCGTCCACTTACCTGCCATACTCCAGTTAATCCAGGAGTCATACTTAATCTACGTTTGTGATATCCTTCATACTGCTCGAATTCATCTACCGTTGGCGGTCTTGTCCCAACAAGGCTCATATCACCTTTTAGTACATTCCAAAACTGCGGCAATTCATCCAAGCTTGTCTTACGAATAAACTTCCCAATCTTTGTAATTCTTGGATCATCTGTCATCTTAAACATCAGACCATCCATTTCATTTTGTTCCATCAACTCTTTTTTTCGTTCCTCTGCATCTGCATACATAGACCGAAATTTATAGATTTTAAAAATACGTCCATTTCGCCCAACTCTCTTCTGTGAAAAGAATAGTGGCCCTGGAGACTCTAATTTGATCAATGGTCCTAGAATAATTGTTACAACTGCTGTTATAAGCAATCCAACAATTGCTCCTATAATGTCAAGCAAACGTTTCATTGCAACCATATGTAAAGGAATCTCTCTTTGTGCAAATGTAATCGTTGGATATTTTCCCACTCGATTTAAATATTTTGTTCCGCTCTCTACATCTAGTTCATATAAATTAATATTTAAATCAACTGTAATCCCCATTTCTTCAAACTTCTGGACTAATTTCTGAATCTGTTTGTCTGGTTCCTCTGGCACTAGAATAAATACTTCATCTACAACTTCTCGTATCGCATATTGAAACATTGTATTCCGATTAGCCACGATTGGAATATCCATAACCTGCTGACCAACCAAATCTACATCCGTAACAATAATTCCAGTTACCCAAAGATTCCATGTCTTTTCTTTGATAATACTTCTTACAACTTCATTCATTCGGTCTGAAGTTGTAATGATCAGCATCTTTCGTGTAACAGAATTATATGGTCTATACTTTAAGATATACCAACGATAAATGATATGTGATACCTGCATCCAACAAAAGCTAAATACCATGGTTGTCAGATAAATAAATCTTGAATAATCTCTCGCATCATCAATCAAATATGCAACCGTTGCCATCAACGCCGCTGTTACTACATTTGTTTTCAAATTCGCCCAGAATTCTTTCCAGAACTTTCTTTTAAAAAATTCCTGATTCGGATTAATTGCAAGATATACTATTGTAAGTACAAATATAGCAATCAGCCAACGATAGATTACTCTGTTATCTTGTGTCCATACTTCACTTGCATATTTGTAAAACCTGATATGAGACATCAAGAAATATCCAATTGTAATTCCGAAAACGTCACCGATATAGATGATCAAATTCTGTAATTGTGATCGTTTTATTCCCATACTTTCAATCCCTCTGCTGTTTTATGCAATACTCTCTTTTGCCTTTTTACATAAATTCACAAGATATATAATAAATAATATTCCTACTGCAATTATAAATCCTCCAACTGCTCCAACAACTGTAAATTTCTTTACACTCTTTGTCTGTTCCATTGTAATCTTTGATGGCTGATCTGCAATCACAAGTTTATTTCTTCCTAAATCTTTCTGCACTACTTTCTGAAATACTGGTAAAACTTCTTTTGAAATCTTCTTCACATCTTTCTCATTATCTGATTTTACCTTAACTTCAATTAACCTAGTTCCATCTACAACTTCTGCTGAAATTGCTTCTTTCACTTTGCTACTTGATATTTTGGCTTCTTTTGCAACTTTATCAATTACTAAATCTGTCTTTACCAACTTTGCATAATCATATGCCATCTCACTAGCACTATCCCTGATCAACACCTTATCCGATGTCTTAGGCACAGTAACATATACCTGCATCTTAGAGCTATACTCTGTCACGCTCTTCACCTTTGCATACCCAAACCCAGCTCCAGCAAATACTACCATTCCTATCAAAATAAACACCCACTTTGACAGAATATATTTACACATATCCAATAAATCTACCTCGATCAAATCGACTCTTTCCTTCTGGCTCATAACCCTTCTCTCCTTTTGATTCTTTTTCTCTGTATTTTCTGCCTGTCTCCTTGACATATATCCTTTATTTTAACATATATATAACATAATTACTACATTTCTGTAACTTTTCTTTTCATTTTGCTTTCGCAGAGCATTCTGATTCGTTCTCCTAGCCATGTAACTAATTTATCTCTTCTTGATGTTGTAATAAATGGTGATTGTTGTAATAATTCATTAAATTCTTCTTCAAGTCCTATCAGCTTTTGGAATTCATACCGCTCTATATTCTGAATCAAAGCGATCTGTTCTTCATGATATTTACAGAATGGTTTTGATTCATTGAACGGCAATGTTTTGATCTTATTTTCGCTGATTCCTGCAAATGCTGATGTTCCTGTGTCAAAGATTGGTGCTGCTTTTTCTATCTGCAGTGTATTTACATTACGGATCATCCCAAAGTTATTATAATGTCTGTCTCTGTTACAGATGATAAAATCCAGAATCAGCATATCATCCAGACTTTCTGTTATATCAACTCCCATTTCCTGACCACATTCCTTGTAATGTTGATAGTATGAATGGTGATTGATTTTCTTTTTTATCTTCATAAACATATTTGCAGTGATCAATTCTGTATCAGGTGTTATGAAGTTATCACACGCAGAAAATGCATGATCTTCTTGATAACCACACTGATACTTCACGTAATTTTTAATATTTAATCTATCACATATCATATTCGCCAGGACTTCATTTAATGGTTCTTGTTGTGACTCTCCACTCCCTGATTTCAACAACACTCTTTTTTGATTCTGAATCACCCATTTTTTTCTGAGCCATCCGTCAGATGTATTATCTGGTGACATAAAATCACCGCCAAATTGTCCTCCAAACAAAGCGCTTCCTACATCTTCTGAAAACGGATTCTCAAAAAAATTGATATCTTTCCATTGTATTTTTGAGTGATCTGGCCGGATCCAATATTGATCGCTTAATGATAATCCATAGCTTTTCTCCAGAAGTTCTTTTGATGAATCAATTCCCATATTCTCAAGTGCTTCTTCGATTCCTGTGCGGCTTGCCGGTATAGATCGTCCATGCCACCAATGATTTAAAGTCTTGACATCAATTCCTGTTTTAGTTCGTGTTCCAATCGGAAGATACTCTTCATTCCATGTATCTGTTATACGCAAGATCGTCCCCATCTGTGTTTCAAAATCGATAACGGGGTTATTCTTATTCATCAATGTATAAATCATGGCACACCTTCTTTCTATAACTATGGGCACAGTTTTCCTTTTATTATACCACAAACCATAACACCCAAAAAGAGACAACACATATCTTCATCTGCTGCCTCTTTTCTTATGTTTTCTATTCTTACCAGAACTTTGTATTCGTTGTAATATAATCCACTTTCTGTGCAATATAATCTGCGACTCTTTCTGTATCATCCACAGTCCAAAGCCCTACATTCACTCCACCATCTTTGAATGCCTTGATATCTGAGAGTGAAATCTTATCACAATTTGCATCCAATTCAATCTTACGTTTCTTGTAATAATTGATCATTCCCTGATCTGGATTGTTTGTTACATGCTGTAATTTTACATTTGTGGATGTCGTTGCATTATCGTCTAAGACTTTTCTCATCTGTACCATTGTTTCAAAGTCATAGGCAATAAACATATATTCCTTATTCCCCATGATCTGATTTGTTAATGCATACAGATCTTCCATGTTGTTCTTTGTCACTGCCTGCATTCGGGAGTCATTGGTTGTTTCATTTCCGTATTCTACGAATTCCATCTTGATCTCAATAACCGGTACCATGTTGTACTTCTTACATGTTGTTAAATAATCTTCTAGTGTTGCAACTGTCGTTGCTGATTTTACATTTCTGTATTTTGAAATGTTATTTCCGGATTTGATCGTCAGTTTCTGAATCTCTGATAATGTCATATCTTCTGGTTTCTTATCGACTCCGCATAATCTCTTGAATGTCAGATCGTGCTGCAGAACGAATTTCTTGTCTTTTGTCATTCGGACATCTGTTTCCGCTCCCCAGAATCCTGCTCCACCTGCTAATTCATAGGCTTTGATCGTATTCTCTGGTGCTTCGGCACTTAATCCGCGGTGTGCAATAAACTTGGCACTGTTTTTTGTGATTGGTGCTACAACAGTTACTTTATAACTGTTTCTCTTCTTTGATCCATCAGATGCTGTTGCTGTGATCGTTGCTGTTCCAGCTTTCTTTCCTGTTACAACTCCATTGGCATTCACCGTTGCAATGCTTGTGCTTGAAGATTTGTATGTAACCTTTTTATTTGCTGCGTAAGTTGGTGTTACGATCGCTGGATTGCTGACCGTTTTTCCTTTCTGTACAGCTACGCTTGCCTTTGCAAATGTGATCGCTGTCACTCTCTGTTTCTTTACTGTGACTTTGCATGTTACTTTCTTTGACTTCTGTGATTTTACGTAACATGTGATGGTTGCTTTTCCTGCTTTGACAGGTGTGACAACTCCTTTTGTACTGACTTTGGCGATCCTCTTGTTACTTGTTTTCCAGCCAAGTTTGGCTTTGGATGCTTTAGCTGGTGTGATCTTTACTGCAAATCTCTGTGCATTTCCAACATACATTGTCTTTCTATATGCTGACCATTTAATCTTTGTTACTTTCGTTGCTGCGGATACTGGAATCAGGCTTGTCATAAGAAATACACCTAAGATAGTGATCACTGTGAATTTCTTTAATCCTGCCCGTATCATTTTCTTTACGTTTTTCATAGTTCCTCCCACTCTTTTAACATTTTTGTAACATTTATCCAAGGGCTATTCTAACATGTTTTTTGTATTTTTACCAGTATCTCTTCTTATTTTAACGTTGATTTAACAGCTTTTTTCTGTACTTTTCAAAGTACAATCCATATATTCCCAGTCCGATCCATGCCATCAGACTGATGCATGCCCCTATTTTTAATCCTGGTGTTTCATAGTCTAATTTGACATTTTGTGTTCCTTTTTTCATTACGATCCCCATAAACATTCCGTTTGCCTTGTAAATCTTTGCGTGTTTTCCATTAACTGTTGCTTTCCACCCTTTGGAGTATGGGATTGTTACACACAAGATCTGGTCTTTTTTCGCGTGATAGACTCCTCTGAAATGATTTCCTTCATATTGGATCTGTTTCATTGAGTTCTTCTTGCGTTCTTTTAATTTGGCGAGAACATCTTTTTTAGGAACTGTGATCAGACTGATATCATCAAACTCATATTCCCCTGGAGACAAGAAATTTAGTCTTACTTTTTCTTTTTCCTTGCTTGCCTGATGATTGATCTTCACGATGTAATCTTTTCTTCCAAAATAATATGGATTGAAGGTACTTTGAATGTGAATTTTCTGTTGTATATCATTCTGTGTCACAAGGATTCCTTTTGTTCCCTTTCTTCCAGTCAATATGAAGTTATCATCTCCATTTTTCTTTCCATGGTAAACGAGATTTTTAAAATAGAGATACGTTTCCTTGTCTTTCTCTACTGGTACCGTAATATCTGCATATTTCTTTCCTTTTGGAGATGAGATCCTTGTCTCAGGCAATGAGATCGTCTGTATATCAGGATCGTTTCTTTGTTCGTTATGTTGAATCTCCTTGTCTGCCGGATGCTGATCCAATATGATCTGCGCAAGCATTGCCTGTTCCTTGCCGATTCCATTTAACTGCTCGTATTGCTGCTCTGTTATATAAGAATCATATGCATATGCAAATGGCAGTGCATATTTGTTCTTGTATAATGTAATATTTCCTTTTTTACTTCGTTTCTCAACTCCATAAGGTACATCTCCCATGGAACTTACATTCTTTGCAACCTGACTATTATGTGCTACTGTCATGTATTTTACGCCAGCTAATGACAGGAGTCCCAGTCTTTGATCGACTCCTTTGTATTTATCTGCATACTGCATTCCAAGCGTATCATATCCTTTGATCGTATCTGTCACACATTTTGCTGTGATACTGTAATATCCACTGATCGTATTCAAATGATTGATCAGTCCATAATTTTTATATCGATATCCCTCTGCATGAACCCGGTAAACGGATGGATCATTCACTTTACTCAGCATACGGATATTATCTTCCTTCAATGTTCGATATGCTTGTCCCTGATCCATAAATTCCTGTGTATAAGCATATCCCTTTGAATCGAATCTATAATATCCATGCACTCCCACTGATATCAGAAGTAAGATTGCCATGCTCACTCGCACAGTTCTCTTCTGTGCATCATAGCCAAGTCTTTGAAATATCAACAACAGAATATAAAATACTGCAATTAATCCACAGGCTGCCATGATTCCTTTATTCTTCAGGATTTCTTCTCCTGATGTGTTTACGATGATACAAAATACAGTATAAATGATGATTCCTGCACCAATTCCGATCTGCTGCCGTTTTGACATCACAAATAAGCGCGGATACATTTCTGCTGTCAACAATGCCACAATAAAGCTCAGTGCAAATGCCCACCGGTTATTTGCATAGGAAAACCCATTAAATGCGTATCCAAAGATTGGGAAGATCAGTGCGATAATGCTTGCTATAAACGCCGCTCTGTATTTTTTGTGTTTCATTCTCTGTGAAAACAATGTAAATAATACAACGATCCCAACGATCGGCAGATATCCTGCGTTCGTATTGCTGCCCATATTTCCGTATCCAATAAAGTTTTCAATAAACAGCAGATAATATTTCCCTGGATATACGATCAATGATTTCCAGTCAACCCCATTGCCGTAACGGCCATTTCCAAGAAATCCTATGACAGATGGCAGTAAGATCACTGCTGCCATTGCAATTCCCAGTATATAATACATTCCAAACTTCAAGATCGTCAGGAAAAAGTTTTTGATCTTATTTTCTTCAGTGTATTTATAAAAGCGGATCCACGCATAGATCACCGCAAATATCGTCAGCATATATAAGAAATAATAATTACTCATTGCAGATACACAAACTGCGAAAATAAATACATACGGTCTTTCTCTCTGATAGATCTTCTCGATACCAAGGCACAACAGAGGAAAATAAATCATTGGGTTGATGAAGAATGGATGGCGTAATCCTAGTCGGAAGCAAAATCCACTGAATACATAGACCAGTGCCCCGATCACTGTTCCATAACTTCGTTTTTTCATTTTTCTTGCATACATGATAAACGTGATCCCTGCCAGATACATTCGTAACAGGATCATGAAATTATACATGGTTTCTGTATTCTTTGGCGAAACAAATCCATAGAAGAGATTTAACGGATCACCGATCGCATAGTAATTCAACGTTGAGAGGATGTCTGCACCATACCCAAGACTCATATCCCACATCACAAGTTTTGGGTGTCCCGCCAGAAGATTACGGAAAAATTCTCTTAATGCTTCCCCATAATATGCTAATGCTGAAAAATGCTGGCTTAATCCGTCTTCTACTCCGGCTCCCCACACAAAGCTTTTTCCTTCGGTAAAAAATGGCAGAAATGCCACGATACACATCAGTAAAAACATCAGTGTATAGATTCCATAGCAATACTTTCTTTGTTCTTTTATCATTATACTTTTCCTTTACCCTTTACCCTTTTTGTTTATTATCACGCTTAGTATACCACATTTTGGATTGAAAATTCCTGAAAAATGTCTTAAGATATTGAATGTATGTACATTTTAGAATATTTTATATCTATCGGAGGTAATATGATATGTTAAATTTGATAAAGAAATTATATAATGATTCGCGAATTCGTTATTTGTTTTTCGGTGGATTGACAACCCTCGTTAATCTTGGAATGTTTGCTTTATTAAAAGGGCCATTTGGAATTGATTATAAGATCAGTAACTTTTTCTCTGTTGCGATCGCGATCTGTTTTGCATTTGTCGTAAATAAACTATATGTATTTCAGTCTAAATCTGAATCCTTCACAGATACGATTCATGAATTCATCAAGTTTGTTCTCGGCCGTCTTGTAACCATGGCAGTAGAAGTTGGCGGAGTTCCTTTCTGTGTTGAGATCATCCATCAGCCACAGATGATCGCTAAACTGGAAACACAAGTTATTGTTACGATCGTCAATTATTTTATCAGTAAATTTCTTGTTTTTAAATCTCAAAAAAAATAATCCCTTGTATCATATAAAATCCCTGAGATCAGAGGTTCATCTCATCCGATCTCAGGGATTTGTATTATTATTCTTTGGATTTGATCACTTCTGAGATAATGTATCTCGGACGCATCTTCACTTCATCATAAATCTTCGCGATATAATATCCGATCACACCTAAGCTGAACATCAAAATGCTTCCAACCAACAGTAACAATAAGATCACTGTTGTAAATCCTGCAACTGCATGTCCGGAAAAATACATATAAAGCGATTGTATTCCAAGCAGTACTGCAAATATGAAGAATACAACGCCAAAAAATGTGACGATCTGCATTGGTGCGGCACTAAATGATGTGATATTATTCACCGCATATCGTACGAGTGACTTAAATGACCATTTTGATTCTCCTGCTTCTCGTTCCTGCACATCAAATTCTACATAGGTTGTCTTGAATCCTACCCAGGATGACAATGCACGGAAAAATACATTTCGTTCTGGAAGTTTCAGAAATTCTTCTGCTGCTTGTCGATCCATCAACTTGAAATCAGATGCTCTGGACATATCGATCCCTGTTGCATCGCTAATAATACTGTAAAATGTTTTTGCAAACATCTTATGGATAAAGCTTTCCTTTCCTCTGGATGCTTTCACTCCCTCGATCACCTGATATCCGTCTTCCCATAAACGATACATCTTTATCAGTGTTTCTGGCGGATGCTGAAGATCACAATCCATTACTGCGATACAATCTCCCTCTGCCTGTGCAATCCCTGCAAAAACGGCTCCTTCTTTTCCAAAGTTTCTGGAGAAACAGACTCCTTTGATATGTGCTCTTTCTTCCTTGAGTTCTAAGATTTTCTCCCATGTATGATCTTTTGATCCATCATTTACGAATACTAATTCATATGGGATCTGTTCTTTCTCAAGCAGGTCTCCTACCACCTGTGCTGTTTTCTTGATCATCTGTTCTTCGTTATAAGCTGGAAGAACAACCGATAACATCTTATCCATTGTAAATATCTCTCCTTATATTTTATTCTACCGTGATCTTTGCACTGACGTTCTTCTCAATCGACATATTCTTGATCTTTGTCAGCTGAACCTGTACCGTATGCGTTCCTGGTTCATACAGCTGCATGTCAATCTTTGGATTTAAATCCTTCACTACAACTTTATCTACTACAGAGCGCAATCCGCTGATCTTCACCTTTAACTCTGAGTCATCAAATTTGACATCATAATTCTTCGTGTTATTGATCAATGCGATCTGATCTGTCGGAATTGTCAATGTGCGTTTGGTCTTCTTCTCGATGTTCGCACGGATCACGATATTCTTGATCTTATCTACGGATTTTACAAACGTAATACCATCTGGCAGTTTAATATCGGATGCCTTGATCGTTTTTTCAATACTTTTTGTACTATCACTGATATCTAAATTCGCCAGTTTGATACTGCTGATCTTGTCTAGATCATCTTCAGCACCTGTGATCTCTATATGTTTTGGTTCATAATCAATGCTTCCAAGTACATATCCCTTTCCCGGTGTTCCTTTTGTTTCTACTGTAAAAGGTACTGTCTTCGTTCTTGATAATCCAATCTTTACTTTGATCTTGGTCGTATCAAGTTTGATACGGTCCTGACTCACTTCATCTCCGTCTTCATCATAACACTTGACATTCTGAGTCATCGTTACATCTTTCTTCAATCCTGATACATCTACTTTCGCTACGATCTGTTTGATCCTGCTTACCACACTCTTTGGTCCAGATACAGAGATCAGATTCGGCGTTGCCGTCTGCGTGCTTACGGTATAACCGCTTGCTGGTGTTCCTTTCACCACAACATTGACTGGTATCTGGTCACTCTTCACATCTTCCAATACGACTTTGACCGTTGCACCACCTGTATCAATATCTAACTGACTCTTATAACGTAAAGCCTCAACTTCGATCTGGATCGCATGAACATCTGACATAGAAGAAACATCCGCCGTTGCACGGAAATCTGACTTCGTCAAACGGTCTACAACATCTTTCTTTCCCTTGACGGTAAAGCTTACGGTATCTCCAGATTCAATCTTATAAGTCTGATTAAGATCATCCAAAACCTGTTCATTCAGCATATCAACCGGTACATCACTGAAAGTCTTCTTGATGACCGGGTTATCGGTGTTGATAACAAACATCCAAAGTAAAAAGGCAAAAACAACAGAAATTATTTTTAAAAGCAGATCACTTTCCATTCTTTTTTTCATTTCGATTCCGCCCCTTCCATAGTTTGAATTTCTTATTCTGTCCTTTTTCTTCTCTCAGGACAGCCAGTTCATCTCTCAATCTCTGTGGATCCAGATGTCTGATGATCTTTCCATCCCTTGCAATAGAAATTCCACCAGTTTCTTCGGATACGATCACAGTGATACTGTCTGAAACTTCACTGATCCCTACTGCTGCTCTGTGTCTGGTACCCATTTCCTTTCCAATCTCTACACTATCACTTAATGGAAGATAACAGGTTGCTGATACGATCCTGTTATTGTGAATGATCACCGCTCCATCATGGAGTGGTGTATTGTGTTCAAAGATATTGATCAGAAGCTGGCTGCTGACCTTCGCATCAATTGGAATTCCTGTACGTTCATACTCTCCAAGTGCTACTTCTCTTTGCAGTACGATCAGTGCTCCTGTCTTCACCTTTCCCATCTCAATCGCTGCTCTTGATATCTCCTGCAGAGTTCTTGCTGTATATTCCAGTTCTTCCTGACGGTTATCTGTGGAGAAAATATCAGTCACCCAGTTCTTCCTTCCAAGCTGTTCCAATGCACTTCGGAGTTCTGGCTGGAATACGATCAAGATCGCTGTGATTCCAACGCCCATTGTGTTGGAAAGAATCCATGATACTGTATGTAATTGCAGTAAATATGCTGCAAATGCAATACATAGCAAGATAATGATCCCTTTTAACAATACCCAGGCTCTTGTTGTTTTGATCCATTTGACGATCAGATAGATCATGACACTGACGATCAGAATATCTACAATGTCATTTAGCCCGATCTTCGGGATCGATGTCCAATATATATATTTTTCAAGTCCATCAAAAAATTTACTCAAATTTACTCTCCCTTTTCTTTGTCCTGTTCTTTATGTTCTTGTTTATGTTCTTTTCTTTTTAAACTAAATCTATGTGATGGTACCGTGATCTGTGTAACATTAAATTCTTCTTCTTCCACAGTCACTTTCGGTATCGCTCTTACATAATAATAATATTCTTCATCTTCAAATTCAAATGTTTCTTCTCTTGTATAGTCGATCACATTGTATAAAAACTGTATGATCAGGGCGATCACAATACTTCCTATGATCGTTCCGATCTGCGATGTGATATCGATCTCATTGTTAACCAGATATCCTCCTATGAACATGCAGATCAGATATACAACACCTCCTGCAAGGATTGAAATATTCCATCCATGCGCTGCTCCCCGCTTGCGAATCGCTGTTACGAGTGCTGTTACCAGACAAAATACCACAAAATACAAAAGCAGCTCCTTGTTATCGATCGCTCTTGCCGCGATCAGACTGTAAACCTTCCCATGTGCTGATCCTGATGCCAGCTGGTTCATTGTCTGCTGAAGAATATTAGACAGATAATAGATCACTGTTCCCATTAAGATTGCTGGAAGTCCTGCAATTCCACTGAACATCCCAACAAAAATCGGTAAACATGCAGGCAGTTGAAAGTAAAAGAATACCGGAGCCATCATCAGATAAATCCTTGTCTCTGGGAAAACTCTCTGATATACAAGAAAATATAATACAACTACTAGTGCAAAAAATAATGCCACTTCTAAAGATACATGAAGTAACTCCAGAAATATAACGACATAAAAGATCAGTGATAATGCTGATGTTGGAATAAAGACACTGATCACTCCCATCATAAAAATAAAAAATGGTTGTGAAAAGGTCTCTGTATATCCAAACAATTTCCCTAATACATAAAATAAAACAATTCCTCCAAGGAATCTCATCGCTGATTGAATATATCTTCCTCTTGCCGTGAGGAATTTCAAAAATCGTTCTCTATATATCAATAATTTTTCCATCTTCGTCTTCCTCCTCGACTATCGTTGGGCTGATGTCTTCATTCTCTTTCTCTTCATATAATGTTTCTAATTCTTCTAAATGCTTGTCATAGATCAGCATCCTTGCCCTTACCTCATCATACTGTCTGGATGCTCTCACCTTTGTAAAATGCAGGTAGATAAAAAATACCGCAACATAAATTCCTATGATCACAGCCGCAGATAGTATAACTTTTCCTTCTCTCAGCTTCATGATCACAATATCTAACTGCATGATACATAACAATCCTGTCATGATCAGGAATGAGATCAACAAGGCAATGCTTGTCTTGATCTTCTCTGACCTGACATAATCTTTCTTGGTATATTTGTAAATACGGAAATCTTCTTTCCCATAGTTCTTCTCATATCTGGCCATCTCAGCCATGATCTTTACTTTCTCTTCTGAAATCATATGCTTTCACCTGCTTTTTCAGTCTTATTTTTTATTATAGCATGGAATATAACAAAAAAAAAGGAGGTATGAAAACTCATACCTCCTAAATCAATTCTTCTTATCCAAAGTATCTCTTTAATAATCCTTCAAATGCTTTACCATGACGAGCTTCGTCTCTAGCCATCTCATGAACTGTATCATGAATCGCATCTAAGTTCGCTGCTTTCGCACGTTTTGCAAGGTCAAACTTACCTTCTGTTGCTCCGTGTTCTGCATCAACACGCATCTCTAAATTCTTCTTTGTGCTGTCTGTTACAACTTCACCTAATAATTCAGCGAATTTTGCTGCATGTTCTGCTTCTTCGTATGCTGCTTTCTCCCAGTATAATCCAATCTCTGGATATCCTTCTCTGTGAGCTACTCTTGCCATTGCAAGGTACATTCCTACTTCAGAACATTCTCCTTCGAAGTTTGCTCTTAGATCAGCTAAGATATCTTCACTGACACCTTTGGCAACACCTACTACGTGTTCTGCTGCCCATTCTTTTTCTCCTTCTACCTGCTCTTTGAATTTATCTGCTGGTACTCCACACTGTGGACATTTCTCTGGTGGCTGTTCTCCTTCGTGTACATATCCGCATACTGTACAAATCCATTTCTTCATAATTCTTGTTCTCCTTTATACTTTATATGATCATTTATGTTGCTTTACCTTTCGGCTTAGTGTCTTTTGTTTAAAAACAGTAACGATTACTATTTTTAACTTGTCTTTATATTACCATCACATTTTACTTTTGTCAATGATTTTTTAAACAATTTTTGCATATTCCTTTAAAATAAACAATATTCTGTGTGATCTTTCCAGGAAAGTTCTCACCTGCAATCTCGTTTAACTTCTCATCGATCGGTGCCATCTCCAAATCGATAACTGCTCCGCATTCCTGACATACAAAATGATAGTGTGGATCGGTGCAGGCATCGTAATGGTCTGCTCCTCCTTCGTAAGATAACTTTAGTATTTCCCCACGCTCGCTTAATAATGTAAGATTTCGATAGACTGTTCCAAGACTGATCTTAGGAAACTCTTCTTTGATGTTCATATATACCATATCGGCAGTTGGATGGTCTTTGCGAGTCATTAAAAACTTTATGATGGCATCTCTTTGCTTGCTTTTCTTCGTTGCTGGCTGCATAACCTCTTCCTTTCCTCTTTAATCCAAGTAATAACTGTTACTGTTTTTATTATATATATTCTTTCATATTATGTCAACCATTTCGAAAAAAATTGTACATATTTATATACACAAAGCAGACAGGTATTTGATTTCCTGTCTGCTTTGTGTATTTTTAAAACTTAGGGAGTATAACCAAAGTGTCAGTTTTAGCTCTGGAATACTTTATGTGGATTCAAGATATTCTTTGGATCGAATGCTTTCTTAATTCCACTCATTAACTCAATTGTTTCTGGGTCAAGAGATTCTCTCAAATATGGTTTCTTCGCAAATCCGATTCCATGTTCTCCGGATACTTTTCCACCTAACTGTGCAGCTTTCTCGTAGATCTTCTCCATTGCTGCTGCCATTCGTTTTTCAAATTCTTCCTGACTTAAGTCATCTTTTAAGATGTAAGAATGAAGGTTTCCATCTCCGGCATGTCCGAAACTCTTGATACGTATATCTACTTCATTATGTAAGTTGTGAAGGTATTCTACCATTTCATTGACTTTATTTCTTGGTACGACCATGTCTACTTCATCCATATCAGTTGTAGATCCTTTGATCGCTTCAAGGAAGGCTCCTCTGGCTTTCCAGATAGATTCTTCTCTTTCTTCTGTATCTGAGATCAATACGTCAAGTGCTCCTGCCTCTAAACAAAGTTTTGCAACTTTATCATAATCTGCTTCAATCTCTTCTGTTGAATTGCCATCAAATTTGAGCAGAAGGTACGCATCGGATTGGGAATCTGGGAATTTTTTACCTAGGTACTCTTCTGCATCAATGATGACCTCCCTCTGCATAAACTCAATGGCAGTTGGGATTGCTTTGGACTTGATAATGAGAGGTACTGTGTCAATTGCTTCTTTTAAGGTTTTAAATGGTATCAGTAAACTAATTGCCTTTTTAGGCAGAGGGAGTAATTTTAATGTGGCTTTTGTGATAAAGCCTAAGGTTCCTTCGGAACCGATCATCAGGTCTTTTAAGGAATATCCGGAACTGTTTTTTACAACCTTTCCTCCAAATTCCACGATCTTTCCATTTGGAAGGACAACTTCAAGACCTCTGACATAATCTCTGGTCACGCCATATTTTACAGCACGCATACCACCGGCATTTGTACTGATATTTCCACCGATCGTTGCAGATTTCTCTCCTGGATCTGGTGGGTAGAAGAAATCATGATCTTCCACGTAGGCAGCAAGTTCCATTAATAAAACTCCTGGTTCTACAGTGATCGTTAAGTTTTCTTCATCAAGTTCTAATATATGATTCATGAGGCTTGAATCGATCATGATCCCGTGTTCGATCGCTACGGAAGATCCTACCAGACCGGTTCCAGCTCCTCTTGGTGTGACCGGAATATTATTTTCATATGCATATTTCATGATTTCAGAAATCTCTTCTGCAGAAGTCGCTTTTACTACAACATCTGGGTAGCTTTGTGCTCCTCCTAATTCATCATGACTGTATTCTTCATTGATATTTTCTGCATATAAAATTCTTTCATCGTCTTTTATGATATTTTTGATAACTTCTAAATCAGCTTGATCAAATTTCTTATAACTCATATCTCTTACGCCCCTTTCGCAGCTTTAATCTTCTCGATCAGTTTTGGTACGATATCGTAGACATCTCCTACCAGACAATAATGTGCTGTCTTAAAGATCGGTGCTTTTTCATCGGAATTAATGGATACGATGCAGTCAGAATGATCCATTCCAGCTACAAACTGAATGGCTCCTGATACACCACAGGTAATGATCAGTTTCGGGCGTACGGTTCTTCCACTTAATCCTACCTGACATTTTGCTTCTACCCATCCTGCTTCTGCAAGTGGTCTTGTGCAGGCTACCTGTCCGTCTAACAATTCTGCTAATTCTCTGATCATTGCAAGGTCTTCTTCTTTCTTGATTCCTCGTCCTGCAACAACTAAAACATCGGCAGATTCAATAAACTTCTCTGGCTCTTTCTTTACAATATCTAATACATCCACATGTGCTTTGATCTTTTCTTTATCAATCGCACATGAAATGATCTCTCCGTGTGTTTCTTCCGTTCTTTCTGGTGCATTCATGACTTTGTATCTTACTGTTGCCATCTGTGGACGGTTATTTGGTGTTAAGATATGTGCCATGATGTTTCCACCAAATGCTGGTCTGATCTGAGAAAGGTCTGTGTTCTCATCCATCTCAAGAATCGTACAGTCTGCTGTCAATCCTGTCTTCATTCTTGCAGCTACCCTTGGTGCCAACTGTCTTCCGACTGTTGTTGCTCCAGTAAGGATCGCACATGGCTGATGTTTCTTGATGAAATCTTCAAATACAGATGTATAAGATTCTATTTTGAATCTTGCTAACTCTGGGAAGTCGTAAACAAATACTTTATCAACTCCATAGTGTAATAATTCTTCTGCTTTATCTTCGATGTTATTTCCCATAAATAAAGCATAGACTGGATGATTGATCTTACTTGCCAGCTCTCGTGCTTTTCCGATCAGTTCGTATGTTACTGGATGAATTTCTCCATCAACATGATCGACATAAACAGCGATTCCGTTCCACTGACTCTTATCAATTTCTTCTTTTTTCTCATCTTCTACATATTCTACTGCTCCAGCTGGTCCTTTCTTCACACATAATTTACACATCTTACATGCGGCATTGATAGAAAGTTTTCCGTCTTTTTCTTCCATCGCACCGAATGGACAAATATCAACCAGCACCTGTGGATCTTCTACTTTTTCCTGATGTATTACTAATTTTGGCATTCTCATTTCCCCCTTTTAGATAAATTTCATATCTGTGATCATATGGAATAATTTGTCTGCGACTTCACTTCCGTCTCCGTCCCATACTTCATGATGGTCATTCGCTGTTGGAGGGAAAATTCGTTTTACCTGTGTTGGTGAACCATTTAATCCATAATGTGTTTCGTCTTTGTCTTCCATATCATCTAAGGAATATACTTCAATTTCGCGATCTGCAGTATCCATCTTCTTTACATAGGATGGAAGTCTTGGCTGGAAAATATCTTTATCTACAGATAACAGACATGGATACTGAACTTTGGCAATCTCCAGTTCTTCCGGCAGATCCATCTCGATCGTGATCGCATCGGATTCTACTTTGGATATCTTCTTTACATTTGATACACTTGGGATATTTAACCATTCTGATACCTCGGAACCAACCTGTGCTGTGTCACCATCAGTTGTCTGTTTTCCACATAGGATCAAGTCAAAATCTCCCATCTTCTTAATTCCCTGTGCGATCGTATAACTTGTTGCCAGTACATCGGCTCCACCAAATCTTCGGTCAGATAATAACGCTCCACGGTCAACTCCCATAGCAAATGCTTCTCTGATCACTGTCATTGCCTGTGGTGGTCCCATACTGATGACACTGATCGTTCCACCTACTTCTTCTCTGATCTTAAGCGCTGTCTCTAACGCATACAGATCATATGGATTCATCTTTGAATCGGCTCCGTTTCTTAACAGTACACCGGTTACTGGATCGACTTCTACTTTATTAGATGCCGGTACCTGTTTGATACATACTAAAATGTCCATTGCTATTCCTCCTCATTCCTAAGACTTTCTATCCTTTATCTTAAGCTCTTCCGCTCTATATTGGTACTACCAATTTTGTTTGAAAAAAATTTGGATGTTTTTCGCATCCATTGTTTTTATCTGTTTTTGTCTTATTGGTACTACCAATTTATGTTTTTATTATATATACGTTGTGTACTTTTGTAAAGTACTATTTGACATTTTTCTTTTTTTTGTTAATCTTGCATAAAAAAGAAGAGCCAAAATGGCTCTTTCCTTAAAGTTCTTTGTGAATAATGTTATCAATCATTTCGAAATGTTTCATCAATGCTTTCTGTCCATTGACTACATCTCTCTTTAATAAACATTCGACGATCTGCTTATGTGCTTCCTGTAACATTCCTTTTCGCTTCTCGGTTCTTAAGATTTCTCGACGCATTTCAAAAATAAAGATATCCATCACCTCAGATAACGCATCTAAGATACTCACGATCAAGACATTGCCTGATGCTTTCGCGATCGCATAATGGATCTTCTTATCATACATTGTCTTCTCTTCGTTATCTGTACTCTGATCTAATGCATTCACATATTCCTGTAATTCTATGATATCTTTTGTCTCTGCATTCCTCACTGCAAGTGCATATGCCTGCATCTCCAGTCCGATACGGATCTGGTTGATCTGATCATAATCAAGTTTATCCAGCATAAACATCATAGAAAGGGCATCTACCATATATCCTTTGAAATTTCCTGATATATAATTTCCTGCGCCTTGTCTGCTTGAAACAACTCCCATGACGGTTAAGATCTTTAACGCTTCACGGACAGAATTCCTGCTGACTCCAAGCTTCTCTGAGATTTCTCTCTCTGGTGGAAGACCCTGTCCGAGAACGAGTTCTTGATTCATGATCTGTTCTTTGATGCTTTCTATGACGACCTCATAGGCTTTCTTTGTTTTTTCCATATTAATATTCCATTCTGTCTATTACTTTTTTCTTAATCACATAATAGGTAACATTATACCAGATTCACTTTTTTTTGAAAACCCCTTGCAATATTCTTCAAATAGTTGTAGTATGTAAGAAAGTTAGATGTGGTTTTCAATACTACGTGATGAATTTTATAACACTAGAATAATTGGAGGTTTTACCATGAAACATAAATTAAAAGACCCTGGAAGTGCAATTACCCATTTGATCGGAATGATCCTTGCAGCGATCGTTTCCATTCCATTGATCATCAAGAGCTGTTTAAGTGGTGATTATGTACGCATTATCTCTTTGATCGTATTTACTATAAGTATGATCGGTCTTTATGGTGCAAGTACTGCTTATCACTCTTTTAATATTTCACCAACGATCAATAAGAAGTTAAAGAAACTTGACCATGCAATGATCTTTGTTCTGATCGCTGGTTCTTACACACCAATCTGTACGATCGTTCTTGGCGGTACGCTTGGATATGGACTTTTATCCGTGATCTGGATCATTGCGATCCTTGGTATTGTATTTAAGATGTTCTGGGTAACTTGTCCGAAGTGGGTATCTTCTGTTATGTATATCGCGATGGGATGGCTTTGTATCGTTGCGATCGCACCGATCATCCATAGTTTATCCAAGACATCTTTTGGATGGCTGCTTGCTGGCGGTATCATTTATACAGTTGGTGGCGTGATCTATGCACTAAAGATTCCTTGGTTTGAAAATCACTGGAAGAATTTCGGTCTACATGAGATCTTTCATCTGTTCGTCATGGGTGGAAGTTTGTGTCATATGATCTTAATGTTCCAGATTTAATTTTTGCTCCTGTTGATAGTTTTCTATTAACAGGAGTTTTTCTTTTCTGGTAAGGCGTTTGATCTTTGCTTCTTTACTCATTGCTTCCTGCTTGGTATCGAATTCTTCAAGATACACAAGTTCTACTGGCCCTCGTCCTCTTGTATATTTTGCACCTTTTCCTTCATTATGCATCTTCAACCGGTGCATGATGTCATTTGTCCATCCTGTGTATAAGCTGTTATCACTGCATTTTAATATGTACGTTACATTCTTCATCTGTCTTATCCTCTGTTTATCTGTATATTGATCAACTCTGATCTTCATTTTCTTTGAAGAAAGGCTGCCAGATGATCTCTGACCGCCTTTCCTCTACATCAACCAGATTATGTTATGGCTGTTATTTTCTCACTTTATTTTATTCCAGATATTTTAAAGGGTCTACACTTTTTTTGTCTTTTTCCATCTGAAAATAGAGATTCGTTCCTTCTAATGTGTAATAGCTTGTCGGCTCTGCGACTTTGGCAATAACTTCTCCTGCATTGACCATCGTTCCTTCTTTGACTTTGATATCTTTAAGCTGTCCGTAGAGTACCGTATATTCATTTCCAAGATCCATCAATACCGTTTGTCCATATTCTGCTGATTTTTTGATTTCTCTTACTTTTGCTTTGCGGACTGCCTTTACTTCGTCTCCTTCTTTTGCTTCAATCAGGATTCCTTTGTTGATACGATACTGGTCAAGAGATTCAAAATAGATGGTTGAATTTACACTGTATGGAAGAATGATATTGCCTTTGATCGGCCATGTCAGTTTGGATGTACCATTATACGTAACACTTTCACTCATGGTACGTTTCATTTGTTCCGTTGTCTCTGTCTCTTTCTTGTCCTGCGTTGTTGTTTGTTTTTTTTCCTGCGTTGCACTGTTATTGGCTCCGATCGCTTCTTCTTCCAGGCGGACTTCCTGTTTTGCCTGATCTCTCCTCTGGCGAAATGTCGCACTGTAATACGCCATGATTCCAAGAAAGAATACGAATCCTATGATCATTGCCCCATAATATTTGCGCAGCGGAAATGGGTTTTGTTTGTTATTTTTTCTCATTTTCATCACCTCAAACATAGTTTTGCCCATTTCCATCTGTTTATTCATATAGTTTTTTGATCATTGTTTTTGGATAGTAATATTTTAATATTTTTTGATAGGTTTTTCCTTGCTTTGCCATTTGTTCTGCACCATACTGACTTAGTCCTAATCCATTTCCTTTTCCAAGACAGATGATCCTTAAATTCCCTTTATATTGTTCAAAATAAAAATTATTGGATGCCAGTTGCAGCCATTTTGCAAAGTCTTCTCCGGAAATGATATATGATCCGGCCTTGATCTGTTTGACATATCCATTCTTTGTTACCGTTAAAAGTCTCAAATTTTTTTGTAGTTGTTGTATGGTGATCTTCTTTTTCATGTGTTTTTCTAATATAATCTGCATCCTTTGATATGAGATTGTCTTAATCGACATATAATCTTTGGATTCGATATCACTTAAACTTTCTTTTTGTCTTAAATAGGGAATCTTTTTTCCAAACCATTCACTTGCATCTAATGTCATCCCTACACTCACTGCATGAAAATATGGTTCGATCAATGCTCCTTTGTATGTGATCACCTTCCCGATCGTTTCTCTGACTGCTTTTCTTCGTTTCTGATCCATGATCTCATAGGCACGATCGCCCAGTTTATTCTTATATTGCTCGTCTTTGTATAGCTGATATGGTATACTTTCTATCTTTATCTTCTTTGATCTGCCCATTTTCCGGATCAGATCTGTCCTTAAGATCACAGCCTGACATTTGATCGTTTCTTCTTCCTGATCCATGGAAATCTGTCCTGGGAGGATCTTTAAAAGGTAGCTTTCCAAATCAATATCCTGGTCCTTGTCTTGTATTTTATACCCACTGTCATAGTTCTCAAATGAAATATTTTTCTTGTTTTCTTTATTGATATATATCGTAATAATATATGGTATCGTTGTTAACAAAAATAATAAAAATAATATATATGTCATTTTGTACCTCATTCCCATCCTCCTTTTGTCCGTCTTACTATTTTATGTTACAATAGAAAAAAATATGAAAGGACTCTTATATTTTATGAAAAGATATGATTTTACGATTACATCTGACCGTGGACTTCACGCACAACCTGTAGCTGCTCTTGCAAGCATCGCATGTAAAAGTGCTTCTTGTGTTACACTAGAATATGACAACAGAGAGATCGACGTATCCAATGCGATCCGTCTGATGTCTGCTTGTATCTCCTGCAATGATAAAGTAGGTCTGATCGTTTCTGGATCTGACGAGGATGAAACAATGGAGAAATTAAAGGAAATCGTTACCTCACAACTTTTGTAAGAATACTGTTCGTTTTTATCAGATTATGTTATACTGAAGTTGTTATAGGGCCGCTTATCCTGACCCTTCTATTTTTATGTTGAAAAGGAGTATTCAATGGATATAAACCATCTTACCTTGCTCACAGATCTTTATGAACTGACCATGATGCAGGGATATTTTAAAACAGGGAATGATGAGACTGTAGTTTTTGATGTTTTTTACCGTGATAATCCTTCTGGAAGTGGCTATGCGATCACTTGTGGACTCGATCAGGTCATTGATTATATCAAAAACTTATCTTTTTCCTATGATGATATTGATTATCTTCGTGATCAGGGGATTTTTGATGAAGATTTTCTGGAATATCTTGCTGGATATCATTTTACAGGAGATATTTATGCGATCGCGGAAGGAACTGTCGTATTTCCTAGAGAACCGCTTCTGAAAGTGAAAGCACCTATCATGGAGGCACAGCTTGTAGAAACTGCGCTCCTTAATATCATCAATCATCAAAGTCTGATCGCTACGAAGGCTTCTCGTGTAGTTTATGCTGCTGGTGGAAGTGGTGTTATGGAATTCGGACTTCGCCGTGCTCAGGGACCTGATGCTGGTACTTATGGTGCCCGTGCTGCTGTGATCGGTGGTTGTGATGGTACTTCGAATGTACTTGCTGGTAAATGTTTTGATGTTCCGATCCTTGGAACTCATGCGCACAGCTGGATCATGAGTTTTGATGACGAATATAGCGCTTTCCGTGCTTATGCAGATCTTTATCCAGATTCCTGCACTTTACTTGTTGACACTTATGACACTCTTCGTTCTGGTGTTCCAAATGCGATCCGTGTATTTGAAGAATTAAGAGCAGAAGGTCATATGCCAAAGCATTATGGAATCCGCTTAGACAGCGGGGATCTTGCTTATCTTACAAAGAAAGCCCGTGTCATGCTTGATGAAGCAGGTTTTCCTGATGCAGTGATCGCTGCTTCTGGAGACCTTGATGAGAATCTGATCACAAGCTTAAAATCTCAGGGTGCACCGATCACTTCATGGGGTGTTGGTACAAAGCTGATCACTTCTGCAGATTGTCCTGCATTTGGAGGTGTCTATAAACTTGCTGCCTCTAAACCAAAAGGTGCTGATGAATTTACTGCTAAGATCAAGATTTCTGAGAATCCTGCAAAGATCACAAATCCTGGAGATAAAACGATTTATCGTATCTACGGAAAGGAAGATGGAAAGATCCGTGGTGATCTGATCTGCCTTGTCGGGGAACATTACGATGAATCTGACGATCTGACGATCTTTGATCCTCAGGCTACTTGGAAGAAGTCAACACTTATTGGCGGTACTTATACCTTACGTGAACTTCTAGTTCCTATCTTTATCAAAGGCCAATGTGTTTACAAGAGTCCTTCTGTTATGGATATTCGTTCCTATTGTAAGGATGAACTGAACACGTTATGGGATGAAAGCAGACGTCTTGTGAACCCACAGGAAGTATATGTCGATCTTTCCATGCCTCTTTACAAATTAAAGAATGAATTGCTTGATGCAAATCACAAAAAATAAAATCATTTATAGAAGGGAGAACGATCATGATTCGTTTTTTTGCAGATATTATTTATCTGTTCTTTTTCCTAACATTGACTGCACCTCTTTATCCATTGTTTGATCATTGGAACAAAACTGGAAAAGCTCATAAACGTTCATCCATAGCACAACGTATGATCTTACGATCTTTTAAGATCTGCCTTGGTATGGCTGGCACGAAATTAGTCGTTGATGGACAGGAAAACATACCAGAAGATGGTGCTGTTTTATATGTTGGAAATCATAGCAGTTATTATGATATTTTATGCAGCTACGTTGCTACTGGACGTGGAATGGGATTTTTTGCCAAGAAAGAAATGGAAAAGATTCCTTGTCTATCCCACTGGATGCGTTTTATCAACTGCCTGTTTTTGGATCGTAAGAATATTAAGGCTGGACTTGCTACCATGAATGAAGGTACAAAACTTTTGAAAGATGGATTTTCCATTGCGATCTTCCCAGAAGGTACCAGAAGCCAGGATGAAGATCCTCATGAATTCAAAGAAGGAAGTTTACGTCCTGCTCTGAAAGCTGGTGTTCCTGTAATTCCGATGGCAATTTCAGGTACTGCTGATATCTTAGAGAATAACCGACGTTTTCAGGTAAAACCAACCACTGTTCATATTACTTTTGGACAGCCAATCTATCCTGATCAGCTTGAAAGAGCTGAGAAAAAGCATCTTGGTGCTATAATTCGTGAAGAAATTATCGAAATGCGAAAAAAACATAAGACAAGTTAAGGAAAAAATGCTATAATAGTTAAGATATTCAAATGTATATATTAGGAGGAGAAGATAATATGAGTGTATGGACAGTTATCCTTATTATTGCGGTAATTGCTGCGATCATTCTTGGTGTTCTGTACTTTGTTGGTAGAAAGATGCAGGCAAAACAGGAAGATCAGCGTGCGCAGTTAGATCAGATGGCACAGACAGTGAATATGCTTGTCATAGATAAGAAGCGAATGAAGATCATGGAAGCCGGATTTCCTAAGATGGTAACTGATAACATTCCGAAACGTGCTAAGATGTCTAAGGTACCAGTTGTTAAAGCAAAGATTGGACCAAAGATCACTCCATTATTGTGTGATGAGGCAATCTTCGATGATGTTCCTGTAAAGGCTGAGATTAAAGCTGTTGTCAGTGGTATCTATATCACATCCATCAAGAATCTTCGTAATGTTGCACCACCTGAACCTGAAAAACGTGGTCTGCGTGCAAAACTTACGAAGAAGAGTGCTGAATTTATGCGCAAGAATTAATTTCTTATTATTGTATAAGAATCTAAAATGCAAAATACCGGAAACTTATTATTTGAAAGTTTCCGGTATTTTTTATGTTATAAAATATTCTTTTATTTTCTTTCCTGAATCTTAACGATGACATATCCTTTTTCCGTTGTAATATAACCGATCTTCAGATACTGCCCGTCTTTCTTAATATATCCACCCTGTGTCGATGGTCTGTGGTAACCAAACTTCTTAATAAATTTATCGCCATAGGAAAAATGAACACCCTTGATATCAAAGCTTTCTTCTTCCATATCTTCCTGATCTTCTCCACCACTGGATGCTGGCGTGAAATTCTCCACATATCCTTCAACACTCTTGTAATTTCCTTGCTTATATGCGTGGATTACCTGCATATATCCAAAACAGAATCTAAGTGCTGCGATCACACAGATCACAAGGCACACTGCAGATAACAGTTTAAAAAATGGTTTTTTGGAACATAAGAGCAGTAAAACTCCTATAATTCCTAAAATAGCAAATGGAATGACCCATCTTGCCTGTATCGTAAAATTGCTGGCTTCATATAATAGTTTCATATATTCAAGCCTCCCTTCCATACTCTTTTCACTCCATGTGAAAATATTTCTTAATTCAGATTTGTTATCGTTGTATCGCAATATTCTAAGACTTTAGCAAATTCCATGTCTCCACCAAATAAGTCTAAAGCACTTCCGATCGTTACATCAATCTTATCATTTCCATAGTTTTTCAGCAATTCCAGATCGTCAAAATTCTTAACTCCGCCTGCATAGGTGACTTTATTGCCATCATACTGAGCTAATAATTGCACGAGTTCCTGATCGATCCCCTGTGCTTTTCCTTCCACATCAACTCCATGGATCAGATATTCATCGCACCATGATTCCAGTTTGTGCAGAAGTTCTATTGTTAATTCTTCTTCCGTAAACTTCTGCCAGCGGTCTGTCGTGATATAGTATTTATCATCTTTCTTTCGACAACTAAGGTCAAGTACCAGATGTTCTCTTCCTACCTGTTCTTTTAGAGCATCCAGTCTGTCATAATGAACCTTTCCACCTGCAAATACAAAAGATGTTACGATCACATGTGATGCGCCAGCTTCAATGAATTCTTTGGCATTCTCATCTGTGATCCCTCCACCGATCTGAAGACCTCCTTCAAATGCTTTCAATGCTTTTAATGCCTGTACCTTATCTTCTTCATAGTACTTCGAATCTCTGGCATTCAGCATGATGATATGTCCACCATTCAGATGATTCTCTTTATATAATTTTCCATAAAATGTACCATCTTTTTCGGATACAAAATTCTCTGTTGCAAAATCTCCCTGATCAAGAAGGCTTCCTCCTACGATCTGTTTGATCTTGCCATTGTGAATATCAATACATGGTCTAAATCTCATCTTTTCTTATCATCTCCTGTTATTCTGTCATCTCTAATAAGTCAAATGCTTCTCCGCTTGGGTCTGCTTTAAATACCATTCTCTCGCCTGTTGTTGGATGTTCAAATGCGATCCGTGCAGCAAACAGGCCGATCTCTTTGTATTTCTTCTTTGTCTTTTGATAGATCGGATTATACTTTGTATCTCCCCAGATTCCAAATCCTCTGCTTGATGTCTGAACACGGATCTGATGATGACGGCCTGTCTCTAAATGGATCAGACAATACGTGTATTTCATCTTGGAATCTTCCATCATATCAATGACTTCATAGTCAAGAATCGCTTCTTTGGCTCCTGGCGTTCCTTCTTTGACAACTTTGGATACATTATTCTTCGGATCTTTTAATAAATAATCCCTGAATGTCCCTTCGTCGTCAGGCAGCCATCCAGTCAATACTGCCTGATAGTCTTTCTCAAAAGTGTGATCTTTGATCTGTTCTGTCAGGGATGCAGCTGCCTTCTTGGTTCTTGCAAATACCATTACTCCGCCAACTGGACGGTCTAAGCGGTGAACTAAATAAAGCTGTGGCTCTCCATCTGTATTTTCCTCAAAAAATAGTTGATTCTTAAGCTGATGCAAAAGATCCATGTCGCCCGTCTTGTCACTGGAAACGGGGATTCCTTTTGGCTTCTCACAGACAACGATCTGGTCATCTTTATATATGATATTTATCTTTTTGTTCTTTCTCATAAAAATCTCCTACATCTTGAAACGATATCCAACACCCCATATTGTCTCGATATATTGAGGTTTTGCTGTGTTAACTTCAATCTTCTCCCTGATCTTCTTGATATGAACTGTAACTGTTGCGATATCTCCTAAAGATTCCATATCCCAAATCTTATTAAATAATTCTTCCTTGGTAAAGACTCTGTTTGGATGTCCTGCAAGGAATGTTAAAAGATCAAATTCTTTCGTTGTGAATACTTTTTCCTCTCCATTTAAGTATACACGTCTTGCAGTCTTATCAATCTTCAATCCACGGATCTCAATGATATCATTGACTTCCATCTGATTATTTACAAGGCGCTGATAACGATTCAGATGTGCCTTCACTCTTGCTACAAGTTCACTTGGACTAAATGGCTTTGTGATATAGTCATCTGCACCGAGTCCTAATCCTCGGATCTTATCGATATCTTCTTTTCTTGCAGATACCATAAGGATTGGAATTTCTTTTGCTTCTCGAATCTGCTTACAGATCTCAAATCCATCAACTCCAGGTAACATGATATCTAAAATGATCATATCGAAATCATTTTTTAAAGCCTTCTCAAGTCCCTGTTGTCCATCTGTTTCGATTTCTACTTCAAAAGAACTTAATTCCAGATAATCTTTCTCTAATTCTGCAATTGAAAGTTCGTCTTCTACGATTAATACTTTACTCATGTTATTTCTCCTTTGACTGATCGATTACTTTATTTAGTGTAAAGAATATTGTCGTTCCAGCACGCAGCTTACTCTCTGCCCAGATCTCACCGCCATGTTCTTCGATGATCTTCTTACAAATGGACAATCCAAGACCACTTCCACCTGCTGAATTTCTCGACATATCTGCACGATAGGTTCTTCGGAAAATATGTGGAAGATCTTCTTTGGAAATTCCGATTCCATTGTCCTTGATCGCTACCTGTACCTTTCGGTCATATTCTGTTAACGTAATTCCTACTTTTCCTTTTGCTTTGTTGTTGTATTTGCATGCATTATTGATAATATTATTTATCACTCTCTTAAGCTGTTCCGGATCTGCCGTTACCATGACATTAGCTGCACAGTAATTGCGATAAGAGAACATCATGCCTCTTTGCTCAAGGTCTGCTCCGATCTCATCGACACAGTCTTTAAAATACGAATTGATGTTGATCTTCTCAAAATTATATGGAATGATATTTGAATCAATCTTGGAGTATAATGATAATTCATTGATCAATACATTCATATCATTTGCCTTGTTATAGACCGTCTTAATATAACGATCCATCTTCTCAGGTGTATCGGCTACACCATCCATGATTCCTTCTACATATCCTTTGATCGCTGTGATCGGCGTCTTTAGGTCATGGGAAATGTTACTGATCAAATCTCTGTTTTGCTTCTCATATACAATTCTTGCATCGATCGAGTCTTTCAACTCTGCCCTCATCTCATTAAATGCATTGCACAATTCCCTGATCTCTTCTCCACCACTGTTGATCACTACATCATTGTCGAGATTTCCTTCCTTGATACGTTCTGCGCCTGCTTTTAACTCACGGATCGGACCGACGAATTCACGATACATAAACCATGATAAAAAGGTACTTGTTAAGATCAATACCCCGATCACAGCACAGGATACCTGAATAATAATATTACGGTAGTGAGGAAGCACTGTTCCAAGATCTGTCATGATAAAAACAGATCCTTGCCCGCCATCATTGTATTTAAAGTCCTGCTGTTTTACAAGATAGTTTCCTGGCCTGCTGACAAAGAAGCCGCGGTCTGCATCACTGTCTTTATTCCCATAGGATGGAAGTTTATGAATTAATTTATCGGAAATATTTTTCTTCCCGATATATTGGATCTGACCATTCTTACGGACGATCAGATAGGAATCTTTCGCTTTTAAACGTTCATTGAGATCATTTAAATACTGTTCATTGTCAAAGATTTGTGGATCTTTCTGTACGTGATTTTCTAATTCAAAGAAAATTTCCTGTGTCTCGGTATTCATCGTCTTTAATGGATTCACAAATCGTTCAAAGGACCCTGCTGAGAGGTCTGCCTTGTTGATTCTTGAATACCCTATACTCAAACCAGCGATCGATACTATCATCACAAAGATTGGTAGCACGATCGCTGGTAAATAGATCAACCGAACTTTATTTACTGCTTTCATCCCATTAACTCTCCTTTGGTATTAATATCTATTATTATACCATAGTCGTGTGAAGAAACCAGAATTTGATCGATTATTTTATTTAATTTTTAGAAACGATAAAGTCAAGAAGTGCATCTGCAACTTCTTCCTTTGTCATCTTTGGAAGCTGCTTTTCTTCATCCTTTGTGATCAGTGTGATCACGTTTGTATCTGTGTTAAATCCAGCTCCCTGTTCCTTTAAGTTATTTGCTGCGATCATATCGATCTTTTTCTTCTCTAGTTTAGCTCTGGAGTTTTCTAGCATGTTCTGTGTTTCCATGGAAAAACCACATAAGAACTGACCTTCTTTTTTATTCTCTCCAAGTGTCTTTAAAATGTCTTTCGTCCTTACCAGTTCAATCGCCATGTCTCCGTCTTTTTTCTTGACTTTCTGATCGCTGACATTCGCTGGTGTATAATCTGCAACAGCTGCGGATTTGATGATGATATCTTGTTCATCACTTCTGCTTATCACCGCATCGTACATATCCTGTGCACTCACGATTGGAACAACATCTACAAACATCGGAGGTTCGATTGCTGTCTTTCCTGTAACTAACGTAACATCCGCTCCACGAAGCATTGCCATCTTGGCGATCGCATATCCCATCTTTCCTGAGGAATGATTGGAAATATAACGTACTGGATCGATTGCTTCGATCGTTGGCCCTGCTGTTACCAGGACTTTCTTACCTTTTAAGTCTTTTTCTTTGGCGATCACTCTCTCAAGATGTGCAACCAGAACTTCTTCTGAAGGCATCTTCCCTGCGCCACTTGTTCCACATGCCAGATGTCCACTTGCAGGCTCTACGATCTCATATCCAAATCTTCTTAATTTATCAAGATTATCCTGCAAGATCGGATTATTATACATCTTTGTATTCATCGCTGGTGAGATGATCACTGGTTTGTTACATGCCATTACGGTTGTTGATAACATGTCATCTGCGATTCCATTTGCGATCTTACCAATGATATTCGCTGAAGCTGGTGCGATCAGCATCGCATCTGCTTTGTCTGTCAGTGATACATGTGCTACATGAAACTGAAAATTACGGTCAAATGTTTCTACAAGACATTTTGTATTGGTCAAACTTTCAAATGCGATCGGGTTGATGAAATTTGTTGCATTCTTCGTCATGACTACGTGAACTTCGCATCCACGTTTCACTAACATACTCGCTACATTTGCCATCTTATAAGCTGCAATACTTCCTGTCACACCCAATACTATCGTTTTTCCTTTTAACATGATCTTTCTCCTACATATCTTCTAAACGTCCATGTCTTTCATAGTTTGTGCAGCGGGAAATCTGGTTCTCATCATCTACAAATACAACTTTTGGTTCAAATGTTTTTGCTTCTTCTGGAGTCATATCTGCATATGCGATAATGATGATCTTATCTCCTGTTGCCACGCAACGTGCTGCAGGTCCGTTTAAACAGATCATTCCACTTCCTGGTTCTCCTGGAATTGTATATGTCTCGAAACGGCTTCCGTTGTTCACATCTACAATATGTACATGTTCATATTCTAGAATCCCTGCTGCTTCTAATAATACAGGATCGACTGTGATACTTCCTACATAATCTAATTCTGCCTGTTTTACTGTTGCTCTATGAATTTTTCCTTTTAACATGCTGATGTTCATTTTTCTTTCTCCTTAAGTCTATTCGTTAATCAATGTATTGTCAATGAGTCTTGTCTTTCCAATGTAAACTGCCATAGCTAACATACATGTTCCTTCCAGCTTCTCAACTGGTGCCATAGATAAAGCATCAACTGCTTCTACATAATCAATTTTGGCAAGTGGTTCTGTCTCAATGTTTTTCTTCATTGCTTCTACGACTTTGTTTGCATCTTTTTCTGTCTTGGCAAGTTCTTTTCCTAATGCTACCGTCTTAGAAAGGATCAATGCTGCTTTTCTTTCTTCTGGAGAAAGATATGTATTTCTTGAACTCTTTGCAAGTCCGTCTTCTTCACGAACGATCGGACATCCAACGATCTCGATATCCATATTTAAGTCACGTACCATACGTTTGATCACTGCTAACTGCTGTCCGTCTTTCTGTCCAAAATATGCGTGGTCTGGTGTTACGATATTAAATAATTTATTTACGACCGTACATACGCCTCTGAAATGAATTGGACGAGTTTTTCCACAAAGTCCCTCTGTAAGTCCTGTCATATCCACAAAAGAACAGAAATCTTTTTCATACATTTCTTCTGCTTCTGGATGGAAGATCAGGTCTACTCCTGCACTTTCACATAATGCTGCATCATGGTCTAAATCTCTTGGATATGTTGCAAGGTCCTCTGTTGGTCCAAACTGCATTGGGTTTACGAAAATACTTACAACAACTTTGTCGTTACCTTTTCTTGCTGCATCCATCAGACTTTTGTGTCCTTCATGAAGATAACCCATTGTTGGCACGAAACCTACGCTTAGTCCTTGTTTCTTCCACTCTTTCACCTGTTCTCTGACTTCTTTGACTGTTCCTACGATTTTCATTACTAAAACTCCTTCTTCCCATTATATTGGGAAATCTATCTATATAAATTATGTCCTTTTTACTGTCTGTCTTTGATCTTAATATAATTTTTCAATGACATCATCACTGATCGCATATGTATTTTCTGGTCCAGGGAAAGTTCCTTCTTTGACTGCATTGATATAGTCTTTGACTGCTCCCTGCATCACTTCTCCAACCTGTGCAAACTGTTTTACAAATTTTGGTACGAAGTTTCCATACATTGCTAACATGTCCTGATAAACTAATACCTGTCCATCACATTCAGCACTTGCTCCGATTCCGATCGTTGGAATATGTACTTTCTTTGTGATGATCGCTGCTAATTTCTCAGGAATTCCTTCTAAAACGAGCATAAATGCTCCCGCTTTCTCAACTGCCTGTGCAGCTTCGATCAGTTCTTTCGCTGCTTCCTCGCTTTTTCCCTGCACTCTGAATCCACCAAACATATTTGATGACTGTGGTGTCAGTCCAATGTGGGCACATACTGGAATCTGTGCATTCACGATTGCTTCAATCTGTGGACATACATTTTTTCCACCTTCTAATTTTACTGCTGTACAACCTGTTTCTTTCATGATTCGTCCAGCATTTGCTACCGCATCATATACAGATGTGTGATAAGATAAAAATGGCATATCGACAACGATCATAGCGTTTTTTGCCCCTCTTACAACGGCTGCACCATGATGGATCATATCATCAACAGTTACAGGAATCGTTGAATCATATCCAAGCATAACCATTCCAAGAGAATCTCCAACCAACATCGTGTCAATTCCAGCTTCGTCAAATAATTTTGCAGTAGAATAATCATATGCTGTCAGCATTGTGATCTTTTCCCCATTATCCTTCATCTTCTGTACTGTGCTTACTGTTGTTTTCATTTTTCTTCCTCCAATACATGTTTCATGTCTGCATAAGAAATATCAGGATGCCTTATCTGCGCAAGTTTTATGATCTCTTTTGTCAGAGCACTATAAGTTTCCTTTGTCTCCTGATCCAAGGCATTCAGATGTTTCTGCACGGTTTTGATATCATGGCGTTCCACTGGGCCTGTCAGTGCATCACATGTTCCAACATCAAATATATTGTTCATGTTCGTAACTGTCAGCGGTTTCAATGCCTTCAGTGCTGCTTCTTCATCAAATCCACACTCCATAAGCAGTCTTTTTGCCTGATTGATCAGTCCGACTGCAAGATTCGATGCAAATACAGCTGCCGCATGATATTTGGGCTTATCTTCGCTTTTTAATCTCACAATGTGATTTGGACACGCAGATAACAGATCCATGATCTCTTCCATGTGTTCTTCATTTCCTTCCACACTGAATAGAGCCTGTGATAAATCTTCGTATGCAGTTTTTTTACTCTTAAATGGAAACATTGGATGAATAGAGTAACCGTATGCTCCGGTTTCTTCAATTCCAGAAAGAACAGCTGATCCTAATGATCCGCTGCAATGACAAATAAACTTTCCTTGTATCGGATAAGTTTTGACTAGTTCCCAGACTTCGGCTATTGCATCGTCTGGTACTGTTAAAAATAGAACATCACTCTTTGTTAATATTTTATCAATTGAGGTTGTAAATATCTTCTGAGTCTGTTTTTCCGTTCCACTTACCTTTGCTTGTGTACGGGTGTAACACCCTGTGACGGGTATATCATTGTGTACAAAGTAATCATAAAGAGAGCAGCCTACTTTCCCCGCTCCGATAAATCCTACTTTCATACATGTATCACCTGCTTTCCTGCGGGTGATGTTCTAAGTTAAATTGATTTGCCGGTATGATTTCTTTCAAGAATACCATCCAGATGTTAACTATAACACCCGAGTGTGGAAATAGCAAGCATATTTTTAGTCTTTCATGAATGTGACAGAAATAAAAGGACAACCAATATTTAAAAGAATCCGGTGGCAACTCCGCATTTTTGAGAGCGTTTTTTACAAATCGCTGATCCGTGCCTGTTCCTTTGGAAACTCCCTCGCTGCGAGCCAAAATGCCCGCAGCAACGGTCAGACATCCAACCACAGGCACTGCGAATTTGCAAAAAACGCACTCAAAAAGTGCTCATGTTTGCCACCGGATTCTTTTAAATATTGGTTGTTCTTTTATTTCTGTCACATACACCTGAAGGCTATTCAAAACACTACACAGTGTGTATGTTAAACGATATTGGTTGATGATTTTTGTATTTGTTAACAGAAGATGAAAGGACTTAAACAACACCGATTTGTCGAGTAGTTTGATAAACTGAAATTATTGAAACCACTGGTAGGTGTGTATGTTTTACTGTATTGATATTTATAATAAACACTGTCTATCACTACAAAAATTGAAAAACGATAACACTCAACATACACACCCACTTAAATTTTTCATTCTTGTAATTGTCCACACTTTAGACTTCTGGTATATGATAAAAAATAAATAAACGATCGGAAGAGCAGCATTAGAATTTTGCCACGTTTTTTACGGATTCGCAGCCGGCTTGGTGCGCT
>JAXJNA010000031.1:0-15445 GCA_036312945.1 Anaerostipes hadrus | reverse complement strand
TGCAAAATCGCAGCCAACACGGGCACTGTTTGAACGCAGTGAGTTGTGCAGGAGTGTTGGCGGATCGGCGTTTTGCAAAAAATCCGTCAATGGAATTCGTTTTTCGTACCTCTATCTTTTTTTATGTTTTTATGAATACTCGATACATTTCCGTTATGCAAATTACAATTTACATCTCAAATTCTTCATGTGCTGCATTCATTGCTTTCACCATATCTTCCTGGTTTACAAGCACTGTAACACGAATCTCAGATGTAGAGATCATTCGGATATTTACATCTGCTTTATATAAAGCGTTAAACATACGAGCTGCCATTCCATAGTGGTTTAATAATCCTTTTCCGATAATTGATACTTTGGCAACTTCTTTGCTTGCTTTGATCTCTTCATAATAGCTGTCTGGAAGGTAATCTTCTAATGCTTTCACTGCGATATCTAATTCTTCTTCTTTGACTGTGAAGGAGATATCTTTCTTGTCATTATGTCCCACTGACTGCAGGATCATATCTACGTTTACATTTTTCTTCGCTAATACATTGAAGATCTTGAATGCCATACCTGGTGTATCTTCGATTCCCATAACTGCGATTCTTGCTGCGTCATCGTCTCCTGCTACACCGCTGATCTCGTTGTCTCTTGATTTTACACTTTCTTTTACGACAGTTCCTTCTTCTGTTGTAAGACTTGATCTAACAACTAAGGCAACTCCATGTTTCTTAGCAAGTTCTACAGAACGATTGTGAAGTACTCCTGCTCCGAGTGTTGCCATTTCTAACATCTCATCATATGTGATCTCATTTAATTTTTTAGCTTCTGATACTTTTCTTGGGTCTGCTGTATAGACTCCGTCTACGTCTGTGTAGATCTCACATGCATCTGCGTGTAACGCTGCTGCCAGTGCTACAGCTGTTGTATCAGAGCCACCACGTCCAAGTGTTGTGTAGTTATCAAACTGATCAACTCCCTGGAATCCTGTAACGATTACGATCTTTCTCTGTTCTAATTCATTCATGATACGGTCTGTATCGATTCTCTTGATTCTTGCATTGCTGTATACAGAAGTTGTATGCATTGCTACCTGGAATGCGTTTAAGGAAATCGCTGGAACTCCAAGAGAATCCATTGCCATTGCCATTAATGATACAGAAGTCTGTTCTCCTGTTGTTAATAACATATCCATCTCTCTTCTTGATGGATTTGGATTGATCTCTTTTGCTTTCGCGATCAGTTCATCTGTCATCTTACCCATTGCTGATAAAACAACGACAACATCATTTCCTTTTTTGTAATCTTCAATACATCTTTTTGCAACGTTCATGATACGATCTTTATTTCCTACAGAAGTACCACCAAATTTCTTAACTACTAGCATCTTGTGCCTCCTAAAATTATTTCTCTTATTTTTGTAATAACCGATTCATTAAATCATAAGCGTGGGAAATGACAATTCCTGTCTCTCTCGCTGCTTCTTCGCTGTACTCTTCCTGACCTTCATAATCTTTCGTGCTGTCGTAGATCATAAATGGTATCGGTTCTTTGGAATGGGTACGGATCGCAATTGGTGTCGGATGATCCGGTCCGATCAGAATTCTGAAATCCTCTCCAGCTTTCTCTAGTTCTTCTTTGACAACCTTTACAACTTCTTTATCAAGATGTTCGATTGCTTTAATCTTATTCTCAAGACTTCCCTGATGACCCATCTCATCAGGTGCCTCTACATGAATATAAGCGAAATCGTCATTTTTTTCAAGTAGTGCTTCAACTGCTGCCATTGCCTTTCCATGATAATTCGTGTCAAGACCACCATTAGCGCCCTCTACATCAAGATTTCTCATGTTCGCTCCGACTGCGATTCCTTTTAGCAGATCGACGGCAGATACCATAGCTCCGTTCATTCCAGTCTTCTCTTTAAAATCGTCCAATGCCGGTTTCGTTCCTGCTCCCCAGAACCAAATGCTGTTTGCTTTATTTAAGCCTTTCTTGGCTCTTGCTTCATTGATCGGATGATGATTTAAGATATCAAAACTCTTTTCCATCATCTCTTTTAGCTTCTCCTGCTTTGGAAGATACTGCCCGATCTTCTGTCCCAGAACATCATGTGGTGGTACAAGTTCGACTACTTCTCCGTGATCCCAAATCGTTAAATGGCGGTAACTGACTCCTGGATAAAATTTATATTCATCATCTTCTAATTCTTTTCTCACAGCTTCGATCAGGATCGCTGCTTCTTCTGAAGTGATCTCTCCTGCACTGTGATCGATGATCGTCTTATCTTCATAATCTTCGTCTTCAGATACGGTTACAACGTTACATCTAAGTGCGATATCTGTATCTTTCATATCGACACCGATGCTTAATGCTTCAAGTGGTGATCTTCCAGAATAATAAACCTGTGGATCATATCCTAACATAGAAAGATTGGCTACATCACTTCCTGCTGGTAAATTAGATGGTACTGTATAAGCGATTCCCTGTTCAGAAACTTTCGCCATCTCATCCATCACTGGTTTGTCTGCTAACTGAAGTGGTGTCTTCCCACCTGCTGCTTCGATTGGCTCATCGGCCATTCCATCTCCTAAAACGATAACGTATTTCATTCTGTCCTCCAAAAATGTGTCATGTATATTTATTTATACATCTATTCCATTGCTATTACTTTTACATAAGATACATCTTCTGTCTTCTCGACATCTTGGATCATTGCCGAGACATCTGTCTCACTGTCTTCGATATCAACACTGACGGTTAAGAGTCCCTTTCCATTGATCGGGATACTCTGATGGATCGTCAGGATATTTGCCTTATAAAGTGCAAAAATATTAAGGATCGAGGCCATAACGCCTGGCTGATCATCAACTTCGATCACAAATGTGATGCTTCGTCCTTTCTTACCAGCGTAAAATGGAAAAATATCATCTTTGTACTTGTAATAAGAACTTCGACTGATACCTACCATCTCTGTAGCTTCTAATACAGAAACCGCTTTCTTGGAATCTAACAGTTTCTGGACCTCTAACACCTTTAACAACACTTCTGGAACTGCTTTCTTTTTAATTACATAATAGTTGGTTTCTTTCATGTCTGGTTCCTTTTGTTTTCCTGTGGTGTACAGTTGTCTTTGTACAAAATACTACCACAGATATTTTTATGATGCAATAGAAAATTTGGTTTTAAAATAAATACATGATCTGACCGGATGTTTTCTGTTTAATTTTCTTCCTTCTTACCGTTGTTATCCCATGCAAGATAAGCATTCATAAATCCATCCAGATCCCCGTCTAATACAGCGCTTGGATTTCCACTTTCAAAGTTTGTTCTGTGGTCTTTTACCATTGTATAAGGCTGCAGGACATAGGATCTGATCTGATTTCCCCATCCATTATCCCCAACATCACCTCGGATATCTGATAATTTTTCCAAATGCTGCTGCTGTTTTAACAGATACAGTTTTGTCTTTAACATCTTCATTGCCTGATCTTTGTTCTTGTGTTGTGACCGCTCATTCTGGCACTGTACAACGATTCCTGTTGGTAAATGCGTAATACGGATTGCGGAATCTGTTTTGTTGATATGCTGTCCACCAGCTCCACTTGCACGATATGTGTCGATTCGGATATCTTCATCTGCAATCTCAACTTCTATATCATCTTTGATATCTGGCATTACATCACAGGATGCAAACGATGTCTGTCGTTTTCCTGCTGCATTGAATGGCGAAATTCGAACAAGACGGTGAACACCTTTTTCAGATCGTAAATATCCATAAGCGTTCATACCCGTGATCTTCACAGTGACAGATTTAATCCCTGCTTCATCCCCATCAAGATAATCAAGAACTTCTGTTCCATAACCTTTCTTTCCTGCCCATCTTGTAAACATACGGTATAACATTCCTGCCCAGTCGCAAGACTCTGTTCCACCTGCCCCAGCATGTAGTGTAAGAATTGCATCATCCTTATCATATTCACCTGTTAACAGTGTTGAAATGCGTAATTCCTCATATGTTTTTTCAAATTCATCCATCAAAGCAGTGGCTTCTTCAATCAGATCTGCATCTTCGTCTTCTTCTGCCATATCGATCAAAGTCTCGATATCTTCATATTTTGTTTTCAGATCATCATATTCTTCCACGACACCTTTCAGGCTTTTGACTTCTTTCATAACATTCTGGGATTCCTCAACATTATCCCAGAATCCTGGTTCTTCCATATTCAGTTCTAATTGATCAATTCTCTCTTTTTTTGCTTCTAACGCAAGGGAACCACTAAGATCTTCTAGTGGTTCCTGAAAAGAGTTTAATTTATATTTTAATTGTTCTGCTTCAATCATTGATAAAAAACTCCTTATTTGTTCTTTCCGCAGCAGTTCTTGTACTTCTTACCACTTCCACATGGGCAAGGATCGTTTCTGCCGACTTTTGCTCCTTTTCTTACATAAGGCTTCTTCTCAACTTCTGCATCTTTGTTTGTTCCAGTGATCTTTGGAGCTTCTTCTCTCTCGATCTTCTGCTCAACCTGTACGTGGAACAGTGCGCCTGTTGTCTCTTCCTGAATTGCCTTTGTCATATCAGTGAACATCTCAAATCCAGCCATGCGGTATTCAACAACTGGATCTCTCTGTCCATATGCCTGAAGACCGATTCCTTCTCTTAACTGATCCATGTCATCAATATGATCCATCCATTTGCGGTCGATGACTTTCAGTAAGATGATACGTTCAATCTCACGAAGATCAAAGTCTTCGAATTCTTTTTCTTTCTGTTCATATAATGCAACTGTTTCTTCCTGTAATCTTGCTACCAGATCATCAACTTTACCAGAAGATTTCTCTGCATCTGTTAACACGATCTTATTCAGTGGTACGATTGGAAGCAACTCTGCATTCAGTGCTGCCAGATCCCACTCTTCTGGTGGAAGCTCATCACTGATCACCTGATATACATGATTTGCAACTGTTTCTTTCATCATACCTAAAACAGATTCTTTCATGTCATCTCCGTCAAGAACACGGCGGCGTTCTTTGTACATAACTTCTCTCTGTTCATTGTTGACTCTATCGTAATCTAACAGATTCTTACGAATGCCAAAGTTGTTATTCTCAATCTTCTTCTGTGCTTTCTCGATCGTCTTGCTGATCGTCTTATGCTGGATCTCTTCTCCTTCTGGAATTCCCAGTGCATTATATACACTGATCATTCTTTCAGATCCGAACAATCTCATCAGATCATCTTCCAGTGATAAATAGAACTTAGATTCACCTGGATCTCCCTGACGTCCGGCACGACCACGTAACTGGTTATCGATACGTCTGGATTCGTGACGTTCTGTACCGATGATCTTTAATCCGCCAAGTTCTGCAACACCATCTTCCAGCACGATGTCAGTACCACGACCAGCCATGTTCGTAGCGATCGTTACTGCACCGATCTCACCTGCGTGAGAGATGATCTCTGCTTCTTTCTCGTGGAATTTCGCATTCAGTACGTTATGTTTGATTCCACGTTTCTTAAGCATTGCACTTAATTCTTCAGACATCTCGATCGTGATCGTACCAACTAAGACTGGCTGTCCTTTTGCATGAGATTCAATGATATCTTCGACAACAGCATTCATCTTCTCACGCTTTGTCTTGTAAATCGCATCATCATGATCGATTCTCTGAACTGGCTTGTTTGTTGGGATCACAACAACGTCCATTCCATAAATCTCTCTAAATTCCTGTTCCTCTGTAAGTGCAGTACCTGTCATACCTGCTTTCTTGTCATATTTATTGAAGAAGTTCTGGAACGTAATCGTTGCAAGAGTCTTAGATTCTCTCTTGACCTTTACATTTTCCTTTGCTTCGATTGCCTGATGCAGACCGTCAGAATAACGTCTTCCTGGCATGATACGTCCTGTAAATTCATCGACGATCAATACTTCATCATCTTTTACTACATAGTCTTTGTCTTTAAACATTAAGTTATGTGCACGAAGTGCTAAGATGATATTATGCTGGATCGCAAGGTTCTCTGGATCTGCAAGGTTCTCGATATGGAAGAATTTCTCGACTTTCTTCACACCATCTGCAGTCAGCATGATCTGTTTATCTTTTTCATTAACAAGGAAATCTCCATCTTCTTCAATATCCTCATTCATTAAGATATCCATCTTAGATAACTCACCATCAGAACTTCCTCGTTCCATCTGGCGGGCTAAAATGTCACATGCACGGTATAATTCTGTAGACTTACCGCTCTCACCAGAAATGATCAGCGGTGTTCTAGCCTCATCGATCAGTACCGAATCGACCTCATCAACGATCGCATAGTGAAGATCTCTCTGTACCAGATCTTCTTTCTCGATGACCATGTTATCTCTTAAGTAGTCAAATCCTAATTCATTGTTTGTAATATAAGTAATATCACAGTTATATGCTTCACGACGTTCATCATTCTCCATATCATTTGTAACAACACCAACAGTTAATCCAAGAAAATTATGAACTTTTCCCATCCACTCGGCATCTCGAGTTGCTAGATAATCGTTGACTGTTACGATATGAACGCCCTTTTCTTCCAACGCATTTAAATATGCAGGTAACGTGGATACTAAAGTCTTACCTTCACCAGTTCTCATCTCTGCGATACGTCCCTGATGCAGGATGATACCACCGATCAGCTGTACACGATAATGTTTTAATCCGATTGCACGGCTGCTGGCTTCTCTTACTGTTGCATATGCTTCTGGTAACAGATCATCTAATGTCTCTCCATTTGCAAGTCTTTCTTTAAATTCGACGGTCTTATGTCTTAGTTCCTCATCTGACAATTTCTGCATGGACTCATCGAGTGCTTCGATCTTGTCAACTGTCTTGCTGATTCGCTTTAGTTCCTTATCACTGTGAGAACCAAATACTTTATCAAATAAACCCATAAATAATCTCCTAAGTTTCTTTTTATGATTGTTCCATCTTGCGATCGTTCTGTCTCTGACATCTGATATCAAGATAGTCTTATATCTATTATATAGTCTTTGCTATTGTAACACTTAACATTATAAGGTGCAAGTTAACTAATTGTAAAAATTCTCAATAAAATTTGAATTTTTTATGAAAAAAAGCGTGAAAAAAGGAGATCCTTGTCGTAAGGATCTCCTCCATCTTCCGATCTTCTAAAATTCAGGTTCGATCAGTCCGTATGTATTTCCTTTTCTCTTATATACAACATTGACTTCAAATGTATCAGCATTGCGGAATACAAAGAAATCATGTCCTAATAATTCCATCTGTACACAAGCTTCTTCTACATCCATTGGTTTGATAGCAAACTTCTTGCTTCGGATGATTCTGATTTCATCATCTTCCACATCGTCTTCCTGCTCCATAAATTCCTGTTTGAAGCTTGTTCCATCATATTTCTGATTCATAAGTCTTGTTTTATATCTGCGGATCTGGCGTTCGATCACATCTACTACCAGGTCAATAGATACATACATGTCTTCACTGCCTTCTTCAGCACGGATAATGTGCCCTTTCATAGGAATGGTAACTTCTATCTTCTGTCTTCCCTTCTGAACACTTAAAGTTACATTCACGATCGTATCGTCTACTAAATATTTGTCGAGACGTCCGAGTTTCTCTTCAATTGCTGCTTTGATACCTTCTGTAACTTCAATGTTCTTTCCACTAATAATGAATTTCATGGCTCCCATCTCCTTTACCTTTTTTGTATGAATTCATTATAACATATAATTCTGATTAAGAAAACAAAATCTTTTTATAAATAGTAAACAAAACATATGTTTCTTTTTGAAGTTATCCACAATTATTATTTGTCGAATTATGGATGTGGATAATGTGGATAACTCTGTGGGTAACTCTTTTTTGGCTAAAATATGCCATTTCTGTATGTTGATAACTTTGTGGGTATTTTGTTAGCAATATGTGTGTAATTTTTCCATAAAAAAATCAACCTGCTTTTTGTTATACAACTAGCACAAATCGACAAAAAGCGGTTGATTTTTAATTTATGAGTCACTATATAAAAATAGCTTAAATTGTCTGAAAATTAGGCATTTGGGAGATATCGCTCGACTGAATACACACAATTGGCACCATCTGACACAGCCGTCACCACCTGACGAAGATTTTTGCTTCTTCCATCTCCTGCGGCGAAGATACCCGGAATATTTGTAATGCCGTCTTCTCCTGCGATAATATATCCTTTTTCATCTGTTGATAACTTTCCAGATAAAAGCTCGGAAGCTGGTTTTGTCCCCACTGCAATAAAGATTCCATCAACATCTAGTAACTTATCCACATGGTTATCTACATCTTGTATATGGAGTCTCTCCACAACCTCATCTCCATCGATTTTTGTCACGATCGTGTTCCATAAGATTTCAATCTTGTCGTTCTTCTTTACTTCATCCTGAAGAATCTTTGCACCACGAAATTCATCTCTTCGATGGATCAGATAAACTTTTTCACACATACGGCTTAAGAATATTGCATCTTCCAATGCAACATTTCCACCACCAACAACTGCTGTTACCTTATTTCTGAAAAATGCTCCATCACATGTTGCACAATAGGATACTCCCATTCCCTTTAATTTTTCTTCTCCTTCTATTCCCAAATTCTGATGAACTGCCCCGGTTGCAAGAATGATCGTCCTTGTTTTTAATGTATCTCCATTCTTAAGAACGATCTCTTTGATCTCTTCGTCTGCATGAATTTCTTTAACTTCTGCTGTAATACTTTTAGCACCAAGTTCTTTCGCATGCTCTGAAAATTTTAATCCAAGATCCATTCCATTTGTCTTTGGAATCCCAGGATAATTATCAACTTCATAAGTCTGTACAACTTGGCCTCCTGGCATATATTCTTTCTCGATCATAACAAAATCAAGCATTGCTCTCTGTGCATAGATTGCTGCAGACATTCCAGCTGGTCCGGAACCTATGATTACTAAATCGTATATTTTCATGATATTATCTCCTTTTACTCAAAGTTTCTGCCTTATTCTTTCTTCGTTAGTTTTAATAAAACTCCACTGTATCTTGGAAGTGTGATCGTAAGCTCACTGTCTTTTCTTTTTTTCTTTAGATGAATATTTTCTTTACGTTTCTTCATCGTTCCACCATACTGTTCCCATTCAGTATGTAACAATGTTCTTCTCGTATAGTGTCCTTCGATCGTTAATTTATAATCTTTCTGTTCTTTGTCAGAGAAATTAAAGATTCCAACGATCATGTGATCTGCCGTTTTTCTTCCGATCGCATAAATGCATCGCTCTTCCTGATGACAATCAAGCCATTCAAAGTTTTCTCTATGATAATCGTAATGGAAAGCTTTTTCCTTCTTGTAAATGTCATTTAATTTGATCATATATTTATGGAAGGCATCATGAATCGGATATTTTAAGATCATCCAATCTTGTTCCTGTGCCTCGCTCCATTCTCTGATCTGTCCAAATTCATTCCCCATAAAGTTTAATTTCTTCCCTGGATGGATCATCATATACATATACATAGCCCTTGCCTGTGGAAATTTATCTTCATAATCCCCATACATCTTCTGTAAGATCGTTGCCTTACCATGCACAACTTCATCATGACAATATTCTAACATATAACGCTCATTCCAGAAATACACCATCGAAAATGTTAGTTTGTGATAATCACGACTTCGATATTCTGGACCCGTCTGAAAATATTCCAGAGTATCGTGCATCCATCCTAAATCCCATTTGTAATCAAATCCTAACCCGCCTTTCCATACAGGTTCTGTCACACCTGGATAAGCAGTGGAATCTTCTGCAATCAACATGGCGGTTGGATGGCGTTGTTTTAAACCTAAATTAAATGCTTTTAAGAAGTCGATCGCTGTATCATTGACTCCTCTGCTTTCATCTCCCTGCCAGTAGATCAGGCGGCTCACTGCATCCATACGGATTCCATCAAAATGATACTCTTCCAGCCAGTAGTTGGCTGCGGATTGCAAAAAGCACTGAACTTCTCTTCTGGAATGAATAAAGTTACAACTTCCCCATTCACTCTCTCCAGTATCCTTATTATCGTATTCATATAATGGAGTTCCATCATATAATTTCAGTCCATATCCGTCCACTGCAAAATGAACTGGAACAAAATCCATAATGACTCCAATCCCTGCCTGATGCATCATATCGACAAATTTCATTAATTTATCCGGGGTTCCATAACGTTTCGTTGGTGCAAAAAATCCAGTGTTTTGATATCCCCATGATCCGTCAAATGGATGCTCTGACAGTGGCATTAATTCTACATGGGTATAGTTATTTTGTTTTAGATATGGAACGAGCATCTTGGCAATCTCATCATACTGATACCAGCCATTCTCATCTTTGTTGTTCATTCTCCATGAACCCATATGCATCTCATAGATATTGATGGCATCTTCCATTCCGACACTTCTCATCTGCATCCATGATCTGTCGTTAAATTTGTATGTTGTGATATCTCTGATGATCGAACATGCTCCTGGTCTTAGTTCCATTTCAAATCCATAAGGATCACAATGTTCCTGCCGATTTCCATCTGGCCCGTAGATGCAGTATTTGTACATCTGTCCTTCTTTGGCTTTGTCGGAGTAAAATAAAAAGAAACCACTTTGTGCATCTTGCTCCATAAATTCTTCATTCCAGTCATTAAACTCCCCAATGATCGATATCCTGGAGGCTCTTGGTGCGTAAGTTACAAAACGGATCTTGTCACCGTCTTTGTGCGCACCCATATAACGATATGCATCAAATAATTTTCCATCATAAAAATCTTGCCGGTTCATGTTTGTGCCTCCTTTTATCATACAACTGTTGTTTTTCATTCATATGTATATTATAATAAATGCATGTGTATACAACAACCACCAAAATAGTGTTTTTGGTAGTTATCGAACATTTTTTATTGTTTTGTAGATTATCTTTTTTATATGATTTTAAAGGAGTTTTTAATATGGTAGAGAAAAAAACTGATCGTCGTATTTTAAAGACAAAACGTGCCCTCAGAGAGAGCCTGCTTTATTTGTTAAAAGAACAGCCAATACAAAAAATATCCGTTTCCCGCCTGTGTGAGAAATCGGATATTAACCGCAGTACATTCTATACTTATTATTCCAGTCCGATGGATCTTCTGGAGTCGATTGAAGATGAGATTTTAAATACGCTGGAAGAAGATATGATCCAGTTTGAGAAGGAAAATTCGATTTCTCAATTGATGAATTCTATTATCTTTTATATCAGCGAGCATAAACAGCTGGTGAGACTTCTGTTTTCGGATCATGGTGATCCAGGATTTCAGAATAAACTTCTGCTTGCCACCCAGCGCTGGACCATGCCAATGTGGCAGAGCCGCCGGCCTGATTATGATGCAGAAGCCTTGTCTTCTTTGCATATTTATATTGTGAGTGGGTGCATGGCCGTGATCCGTCAGTGGATCACGGGTGGATTTAAAGAGTCTGAGGAGGAAGTTTCATCAATGTTGGAGAAGTTGTCCGCTTCTACTTCGGCTGGATTTTTGCAAGGAAAGTAGTTTTATAAACACAGCCTTCTACCTCATTACAAACTCATCTAATACTTCCTGCAGTCTTTCAAAGAACATACTAGCATGATACCCATCTGCGGATGCATGAGATATCGTCAAAGCAGCAGACAGCTTTCTTCTGCCCTCTTCTTCCACATATTTTCCAAATGTAATGATTGGAAATAGATTTGGTCTTCCGGTTGGCACCCATGTGCTGTAGCCTGTAAAATCCATCCATGGGACACAGGAGATACAGAAGAAGTTTGGCGGCTGTCCTTCTTTTCCTTTTGGTCCTTTGACATCTTTGTATGTTTCCATATCATTCATAATATTTTGATAGTATGTCTGAAAATCATCATCATAATAAGACCAGATGTCTGAAAATGTATGATCATCTTGATGGAAAATCGTAAAGTTTGGATGCATCACATCGAAGTATCCAGGTCTTCCTTCCTGATCGACTCCCATTTTAAATTCTTTCTTCTCATTGACGACTTTTCCTGCACAATAAATAAATGCTGGATAAAATTTTAATCCACATTTCTTGACCTGCTGATACAGATTTTCCACATCTAAACGTACTGTGACGGTATAACCACATGGTATCATCTGCATATAATATTCAAAATGTTTCTGTCGTTCCCATTTATCTGGATCTAGTAAATGAAACATATCAGACACCTCCTTTTTAGTCTTTCGATATCAGATCATCTCATATCCACCTAAAACTACTGGCATTTTCAATACTTCCAGTACTCTCTCTAGCAATACTCCTTCTCGATTAGGGTAATCAAATCCATAACTTGCCTTGATCGCCTGCGTGATAAACTGCACACCCTTATCCAATGCGATTGGCAGGCTGTCTCCATCTAACAGGCTTCCGATCATGACAGAAGTATACGCATCTCCTGTTCCTGGATAAAATGTTGGAATATAACGACATTTGATCTTCCAATATGTATCGCAAGTTCTATCGTAAGCAATCACATTAGAATCTTTATCTTTCTCTTTATCCGGAACACTTGTCACAACAATAATATCCGGTCCCATATCAGACAGACGTTTTACCCATTCTTTGATCTCTTCATCGGTTGTTGTCTGTTTGTATTCTTCCCCTAACAAGAGACTTACTTCGGTAAAGTTTGGTGTGATAATGTCAGCTTTTGTTACCAGACGTTTCATTCCTTCAACTAATCCCTGATCCATCGTTGAATATAAATTTCCATTGTCTCCAAGGACTGGATCGATCACGACCATATTATCCTCTGTTCCAAAATCATCAATAAATCCGGAAACAATCTCAATCTGACGTTCAGATCCTAAGAATCCAGAATAAATACAGTCAAAATCAATATTTAACTCTTTCCAATGATCGATATAGTCCTGCATATGATCTGTAAAGTCTACAAAACTAAATGTATCAAATCCACCTGTATGATTCGAAAGAATCGCTGTCGGCAATGGACAGACCTGCACTCCCATGGATGAAAGGATGGGAATGATCGCTGTTAGGGAAGCTCTTCCAAAACCTGAGAGATCGTGGATTGCTGCCACTCTTTTTACACTGTGCTTCATTTTGTTTCTCCTTTTTGTGATCCGATCATTTTACTATTTTAAACGGAATGTCAGGATTCCTTTGTAATCGATCACATGGATTGCTTCATCTTGTTTCATCTGCTCCATCATTGCTTCTGGATCTTTCACATCTCTGCTTTCTAAAAATCCACGGACTTCAAACTGATTCATCGGATGTCTTCCAATAATGGATTTGACTGCTTCATAGTCATCTTCGATTTCACTGAAAAATGCTCCTGAACTCATCATCTCGATAGAAATACCACCAAGTGTCTCTACAGCATATCTCATGTGTTCTTCAGATACAACATTCACATCTGCTTCTGCTGGCGGACGGACTGGTGTATTTAGGTATAGTCTATCGTATTTTAATTCCTTTAATAACTTCTTAAATTCGAGAATAGACTGTTCATCATCGTTGATCCCATCAACTAACATGATCTCTAACCAAAGCTCTCCTTCGTACATATGAGTAAACTTTTTGAGACCTTCAAATTCTTCTTCAAATTTGATCGTTCCATAAGGTCGGTCGATCTTCTTGGAAATTTCCTGGTTATAAGCATCCAGAGATGGCAATACCATATCAGCGTGACATAATTCTTCTCTGACTTGTGGATCAGAAAGCAACGCACCATTTGTGATCACTGCGACTGGCTTATCTGTTAATGCTTTCAGAGCAACTACTAATTCACCAAGATTTGACGCCAAAGTAGGTTCCCCTTCTCCAACAACCGTTACAATATCAAATTTATCAGAATCTTTGAGATACTGTTTAAATTCCGCTATGATATCTTCTGTTTTATAAAATTCCTGACGTTTATTTGTCATTTTATCGGTTCTTCCTAACTGACAGTAGATGCAGGAATAGTTACATGTCTTCTTAGGCAGTGGACTGATACCTAAGGATCTTCCTAGTCTTCTAGATGGGATTGGACCAAATACATATTTAAAATCGCTCATGTTGATATTTCCTTTTCCTATTATTTTTGTATAATTCTTATTATACGTCATGTATACAAAATTTGTCTATATGAATTGTCCTTTGAAAACTCCTGAAATTTGATTTCTACGGGTTTTCTTTCTATAATTCTTGCGTTACAATAGTATAAAATAAACAGGAGGATATTAAGTAAATCAATGAAAAAAGATAAAAACATTCTGGTTGTTATGCCAGTAGAAGACGAACATAAAAAAACATTAGAACAGCATTCTCAAGGCAATAAATTTATATACAGTTCATACGATAATGTAACTCAGGAAATGGTACAGGAAGCAAATGTGATCATTGGAAATGTAGATCCATTTTATCTGCAGGAAGCAAAAAACTTAGAATGGCTGCAGCTTAATTCCGCAGGAGCTGATCCTTATGTAAAAAAAGGCGTACTTCCTGAAGATGTAATACTGACAAATGCCACCGGAGCTTATGGACCAAGCGTTGCAGAACACATGCTGGCAGTCTTATTTTCCCTGCAAAAGAAATTACATCTATACAGAGATAACCAAAATCAATGTGAATGGCAAGATGAAGGAGGTATCATGTCCTTATGCGGAGGAACACTTCTGATCGTAGGACTCGGTGACATCGGATTATACTTTGCAAGATTAATGAAAAATTTTGACTACCATATCATCGGAATCAAACGAAGACCAGGGCAGGTACCGCAAGATATCGATGAACTCCATACCATGGATGATCTGGATAAATTGCTGCCCAAAGCAGATGTTGTACTATCTGTACTTCCAGATTCTAAAGCAACACGAAATATCTTCAATAAAGATCGTTTTGAAAAAATGAAGAACACCGCAATCTTACTAAATGCAGGAAGAGGCAGTGCAGTTAATACAGAGGATCTTTGCGATGCATTGATTCAAGGACAGATTTATGGAGCAGGACTGGATGTTACTGATCCAGAACCATTACAGACACAACACAAATTATGGAACATAGAAAATGTGATCATAACTCCACACGTAGCCGGAGATTTCCATCATCCAGCGACTTTATATCGAATTGTAGATATTGTAGCTGGCAATCTGCAAAGGTATCTGGAGGGAGAACAATTGATGAATATTGTTGATACTACGACTGGCTGTAAACTCTAATTTGTAATAATGTTGCATGTATGAGTCAGAAAGAAGATAAGAAGAAATATTTATAAGAAAAAGGGATGACACTCCGCATTTTTGAAAGCGTTTTTTACAAATCGCTGATCCGCGCCTGTTCCTTCGATAACTCACTTGCTGCGAGCCAAAATGCCCGCAGCTACGTTCAAACAATCGACCACAGGGCGCTGCGAATTTGTAAAAAACGCATTCAAAAAGTGCTCATG
>JAXJNA010000030.1:0-51069 GCA_036312945.1 Anaerostipes hadrus | reverse complement strand
CTATTTTTTGCAAAAACTGTGGCTGAAAAATATGGTGGAGGTATTAAACTTTCAAATTCTGAAAATACAGGTGGGGCGAGGGTAGAAATATTTTTTCTGAGTGGTCAGGAAACAAGCTAAATAGACCGCAATTAAGCTATGTAAAAGAAATTTTACATGCTTTTATCTAATATGTAAAAGCCTTTTGATAGACGTTACTACTACATTTGCTGTAATCTCATGGAAGAAGGAGGCATACAGAAATATGATAGCTGATAAAATTAAAAATGCTCGTACTATAAAGAAACTTACACAGGAACAGGTTGCTGAAGACCTCAATGTTTCCAGGCAGACTATTTCTAACTGGGAAAATGGAAAATCACTACCTGATATTGTAAGCATTATAAGAATGAGTGAATTATATGATTTAAGCCTGGACGAATTATTGAAAGGAGATGCGACATTGCTTAATAAAATTGAAAGAGACATGAAAGTAGCCAAAGCTGAAAATAACGTTATCAAATTTACATGGATATCTATTGTAATCGGTGTTGTTATGATTATTCTTGGGAATGTATTTGACGACAATCCGCTCATTGATTTTATTTCGGCTGCATTGCCATGGGTACTTCTTGGATTAATGGTGCTATTTGCCATATTGTATCTTAATAAAGAAAATGACAATTAGAGAGATGAGCTTATAATATGCAAGTCAATCAGTATAGCATTCGCTTTATTGAAAAGGACTTGCAGGAGTTTCCATGAGCATGATTGCTGATAAGATTGGTATCAAAAAGCCATCGCTTTACAAGCATTTTTCATCCAAGGATGAAATTATGGAAGCAATGTATCAGTTCCTCAGAGAACAGTCCAAAAAAAATGCCAATATAAAGCCTGTGGATTTCAGCCAACTTTTTCAAGGGAAAACTGCATACGAAGTATTGCAGGGAGTGGTGCAGGGATATATCAATATGAATCATCAGGAGAAAATGCTGACTTTCTATAAGGTGATTTATTCAGAGCGTAGTATTCAGCCGATGGCAGCCAGAATCGTTGCGGAAGAAACTGAGAGAATGATCATTGCAACAAAACAGCTATTTTATGCAATGGAAGTACATAAGCTGCTTCATTTTGAAAATGCAGATATGAGTGCAGTAAGCTTTGCAATGACGGTTCATGGACTGATGGATTATGAACTGGATCAGAAGTATGGATATGATGAAGAACCCAAAAATCTTCTGGATGAATATCTGAAATGGTTTTGTACGGAGAATCAAGTGGAAGCTGGTAATTAACATGAGAAAAAAGAATTTTATGAATTATTGTGGACTGCTTGGAATTGTGGCATTACTTTCTTACACAGTGGCGGTTGTGTTTTCCCCACTTGCCTATCCGGGATATAACTGGATGGCACAGGCGGTCAGTGACCTGAGTGCATCGAATGCTCCGTCTCTTGGATTATGGAATCAGCTTAGCAGCCTGTATAATATCTGCACTTTAATCTGTGCCATGATGGTTTGCGCAGGGATACAGGGAAAAGGAAGCAGGTTACTACGAACCGGAATTTATTTGTTTACCGCAATGGAGTGGATATCGGCAGTAGGATATAATGCGGTGCTGGGAATAGAATTGTTCCAGATGGATTTAGGATAAAATATCCCAGTGTGATGATTCGTATCGTCCATGTTACAGAGTGTTTCTTTTATTATTTCAATATGTTTGTTACTTTAGGGTCAGCTCATGAGTAAAACAGGCAAAGAGAAAGGACAAACAGAAATTATGAAAAATGAAAGAAGAAACATGTGTGGTGGATTGACATTATTATTGGGATTTGTATTGTGGACAATCCTGATTCAGATGGTTGATGTGAAGCCGGAAGGAATAGAGGGAACAGATATTGGTTTTTCGACAATCAATGTCTGGTTTCATAACCTGACTGGTGTTCATATGAAAATTTATACAATCACAGACTGGCTTGGTCTTGTTGCTGTATTTGTGTGTATAGATTTTGGACTGTTGGGATTATGTCAGTGGATCAAAAGAAGAAAACTTTTAAAGGTGGATTTTGACATCAGAATGCTTGGTGTGTTTTATGTTAGAAAGTGGCATTTGAAATATGCGATATGTGGAGGAAAGACAAATGAATGAGTTGGAAAATGATGCAAAAAATATAAATATGTTAGGTGCATTTTGTGGTAAAAGAGATGTTCCGGAACTAACATCAGAACAGCTTTTCAAAAAGTATGGATTTAAACAGGCGGATGTCATGGTACTTTTTGGCGGAAGTATCTTATGCGGCGGAAATGTTTTGGCAGAAGCAATGCAAAAGCACATTGCAAAGAAATATGTTATTGTCGGAGGAGCCGGGCATACAACGGAAACGCTGAGAATCAGAATGCATGATGCTTTTCCAATGATAGAAACAAATGGGCTGCCTGAAGCAGAAGTATTTGATAAATATCTGCAATATCAATATAGGTTGGAAGTTGATTTCTTAGAGTGCAGATCTACAAACTGCGGAAATAACATTACATACCTTTTAGATTTATTGAGAGAAAACAATGTTGATTTTAAAAGTATCATTCTTTCACAGGATGCAACGATGCAACACCGTATGGAGGCGGGATTAAAAAAGTATGCAGGGAATGATGTGCAGATTATAAACTATGCGGTCTATGCGGTAAAGGTTGTAGTCAAAAACGCAAAATTATCATATGAACAGGATATTTGGGGAATGTGGGAAATGGAAAGATATATCAGCCTTTTAATGGGAGAAATTCCAAGATTATCGGATGATGAAAACGGCTATGGACCAAAGGGTACCAATTACATTGCTCATGTTGACATGCCATCTGAGATCAGACAGGCATTTTATGAGTTGTGTGATAAATATTCTGAATTAATAAGACAGGCAAATTCGGAATATGCATCATGTAAATAATTTTTTGACTTGTAAAGTTATGTTTATAAAAAAGAAACACTTGACAAGTTACCAAACGGTTACTATAATGTTAAGTAACCAAAAGGTAACTTATAGCATTATAAGACAGACGCAAAGACGCAGTGCTTATTTCCCTGATGTGGATTTTAAGTGCTGCTTTTTTAGTGAATTTGATGGAGGTATCAAGAATGGTTTGTACAAAATGTGGTAAAGAAATGAGAAAAGGATATTTATTTGCAAGCAAAGATGGAGCATTCAGCTTTGCAAGTGGTGTGCCGGGTGTATTTGAGAAGGCAGACAAAGCGGATGGATTTGTAGAGATTACTTCTTTAAAGCCGGGGCATCGGACAAGTATAGCGGCTCAGTGCTGTGAGGAATGCCGGATGCTGGTAATTAGTTATTAGAGAGGCAGAATATGAAGGTATCAGTCATTCGTCCTTCTTCGGATGAAGAGGATGAAATAATATTCAGGTGTCATACCTTGGATATCTATTTCAAAGTCCATGATTGTAAATATTGAAACAAAATGGCTACAGCATTGTGGAATAATAAGGTTTTTGACCGCAGGAGGTTATGATGAGTGTCAGAGAAAAGAGTACGAAGGAAAGAATTTTAGACGAAGCATTAAAGCTGTTTGCCCAGAGTGGTTATAAGGGAACTTCCATGAATGATATTGCCGACAGGCTGGGAGTGACGAAAGCTGCTCTGTATAAGCACTATAAGAGTAAGCAGGAAATCTTAGATAGCATTGTGGAGAAAATGAACCGGATGGATCAGGAAAGAGTGAAGGAATATGATATGCCGGAAGGAAATATGAAAGAAGTGGTGGAGGGCTACCGGTCTACGGCACTTGATAAGATTAAAGAATTTACGAAGGTGCAGTTTTTGCATTGGACGCAGGAAGAATTTCCGTGCTGTTTTCGTAAAATGCTGACATTGGAGCAGTACAGAGATCCGGAAATGGCAAAGCTGTATCAAAATTACCTGTCAGGAGGTCCACTTGCATATATCGAGAATGTATTTAAAGGATTGACGGAGCATGAGGAGGAAGCGGGACAAATTGCATTGGAATTTTACGGACCGATTTTTCTGCTTTACAGCATTTATGATGGAGCTGAGGATAAGAAAAAAATTATTGAGCTGGTTGAACAGCATGTAGAGCGTTTTTCCGAGCAGTTTATGGATACGAAAGAAGGGATAGCAGATGCAAAATGAGAATCAAAATGGGAAGCAGGAATGGGTGTACTGTCCGGTCTGTGGAAATAAAACCAGACTGAGACTTCGAGAAGATACAGTTCTTACGCATTTTCCACTATTCTGTCCGAAATGTAAAAAAGAAAGTCTGATAGATGCAAAGGAATATGTGGTAAAAGCAATTAAATAAAGTTATCGGATTTTGAGCCAGACGCTAAGATGCAGTGCGGATTGTAAATAATACTACGATTCACATTGCGTTTTATTATTTATACGATACACGAGGAGGAAAGAACTATGAGAGCAATCGTTTATACATCAAATACAGGAAGCGCAGCTAAATATGCAAAGCTGTTGTCACACCAGATTTGCATTCCGTCATATAGCATGGAGGAAGCAAAGACAAAGGTGAAGCAGGGAGCAGAAATTATTTATATGGGATGGATTATGGCAGGAAAAATCAAAGGATATCCGGAAGCTGCAAGAAAATATAGGATTCAGGCAGTCTGTGGAGTCGGTATGGGGCAGACCGGAACACAGCTTGCTGAGGTCAGAACGAAGAATAAAGTGCCACAGAGAATTCCACTTTTTACACTGCAGGGAACCTTTGATATCAAAAAACTTCATGGTGTTTACAAAATAATGATGAATGTTATGGTAAAGACCGCCGGAAAAGCATTGGCGGATAAATCCGACAGGACACCGGAGGATGATGATATGCTGGATATGATGTTGAATGGTTCAGAGCGTGTGAAAGCCGAGAATCTGAAATACATAATTGACTGGTATGACACAGCAGAACGAGGTGAAAAGTAAATATGAAAATAGAACATATTGCTATGTATGTGAATGATTTGGAAGGAGCAAAAGATTTCTTTACAAAGTATTTTAATGCAACAACAGATGCTGGATATCTTAATAAAACAACCTGTTTTCGTTCTTATTTTTTGACTTTTGAAGATGGAGCCAGACTGGAAATTATGAACCAGCCAGATTTGATTGACAATGAAAAAGTATTGCCTGGAACTGGTTATGTTCATATTGCATTTAGCGTAGGAAGTAAAGTTTCTGTGGATACATTAACGGAAAGGTTAAAAGGTGATGGATATCAGGTTGTCAGTGGTCCGAGAACTACCGGAGATGGATACTATGAAAGCTGCATTAGAGGAATTGAAGGAAATCTGATTGAAATCACTGAGTAGAAAGGCGGAAAATATCTATGAAATTATATTTTGGAAATACAGTAACGACAGTTACAACAATTATGATTCTTGTATTGCTTGGATTTATTGGAGAATCCATAGCAAACCAGACAAACATCAATTACTGGGGACGCAGAAGTCTGTTTCTTCTGGCATATGGATTGGTTATATGCTGCTTTGCGGCGGCGAGAGACGGACTTGATAAAACAATTCAAAATACGATTGATGGAAGTTGTGCGCCGGGAGTATTCCCGCTGATCAGCATCCCGAATCTGATTGGATGCATTGGAGCCGCAATTATTATCATTGCCGCCATTGCAACACCGATAGCAAAGTCGCAGTATATGAGACAGATTTGGTTTTATGTGATGTCTGGTGGAGTAATGTTGAAGATTCTGGTGATGGAAATAGCGAGGATTATTATCAGAGTATAAAACAAAAAAATAAACTTCCGCACATTTTATTTCAGATATCGTTATATATAGTGAAGCTAGATGGAGAAAATTTTGGAAATCACGCTGCACTTACATCGACCGTAATTTCATCCTCAATCTCGAAAAAGGACTTTCCATTAAAACACTTCGTATTTAAGAAATCGTTGATCAATTCATCTTCACCGATCATACCTGATGGAGCTGTATACTCGCAGATACAATCAGCGGTGTCCGCATTGCTCTTTGACTTCCAAATAGAAAATCGTGTGTTTGCTGTAATTCCACCTGGTTCAATCGTATAGACAGAATTTTGATAAGAAAACCCGCCACTCTCTAAAAAAGAACCTTGGCTGCCCATTATCCAACACGCTCTATTGAAAATAGCTGCATTTCAGTATTCATATATTTTGATACTCCATATTCAGCTGCAAGCCATTTGAGGGATTGTCCCTCCTCAAGATGAAGGCGGACAATCTTCTTCTTGAACTCTGGTTCATAATTTTGGCTCATGTTTAACATACCTCACTTCCTGTCCTTGCTGTTTTACCTCTCTATTAGTTAAAATCAGGAGAACCGGGAAAATGCAAAAGAATTTGGCAGGTAGTACGGGATCCAAAAATGTGGTATGATTATGGGCAGGATATCAGAAGAATCAGGAGTTGAATAGGGTGTGAAAAAAGAAGAAATTTTTGAATATGTGAAGAAACAGTATGGTACGGTTCCAGAGTATTTATGGACACAATCACCAGATAATGCTGTGCTGCGACATAAGAATGGAAAATGGTATGCTGTGGTCATGAACGTTGAAAAATGCAAACTCGGATTAGAAGGAAATGAATTTGTAGATATTATGGATGTGAAATGTGATCCGGAAATGACAAGTATGATTATTCAGACCTTTGGATTTTTGCCAGGATACCATATGAACAAACAGCACTGGATCACAATATTACTGGATGGCTCGGTCAGTGAAGCAAAGACATTAGATTTTTTGGATATGAGCTATGATATGATTGATGGGAATAGAGGAAAGGAAGAATGATGAGAAAAGCAATCGTATATGCATCTGTACATCATGGAAATACAGAAAAATTAGTAAAGGGTATAGCAGAAGAGTGTCAGGTTGATTTGATTGATGCTATAAATCAACCAGATGCAGATTTGAATAGTTATGACATGATTGGCTTTGCATCAGGAATCTATTTTTCGAAATTTCATCAGTCGATATTGAAATTTGCAGAGAAGAATCTACCGGACGATAAAAAGGTATTTCTGATCTGTACTTATGGAGGAAGTGCAAATTATAAATCCATAGAGCAGATTTTGAATAAGAAACATTCTAGGATAATCGGAAAATACGGATGCAAAGGCTATGACACATTTGGTCCATTTAAACTGGTAGGTGGTATTGCCAAAGGGCATCCAGATGAAAAAGATATAAAAAATGCAGTTGAGTTTGTAGTTTCAATGGCTTAAAGATGGAGAAAGTTGCTGGAGAGAAAATACTCTCCAGTAACTTTGTCTTTGATGAATAAAGGTCAATTTTTGTTTAACTATTCTCACTATTATTTGACTCAGTGAATTTTTTCTTCTTTGGAGAAATCAGTTTGTGACCGGAATAAATGGACATGCCCATACAAAGCAATGAAGAATAGGCAAAATATTTATGTGCAGTCATAGATTTTTTGATTCCAGAATAAATGCATCCCAACATACAGAAAAGTGCTCCGAGGGACCAGTATTTATGTGATTTCATGATTTTTCCTCCTTTGATTTAAATGATTCTATTATAACGCTTTTTTACGAATATGCAAAGCAAATCTTAAAATATGATAGTTCTATAGAATTAGAACTTGGCTTTGCGATTCTGTATATTTAAGATATCAAAAGAAATGACAGATGTCTTTGTGGATTCAATTATTATCCATGGTAAGTATAATGGTCGCATAAATTAAGGCGCTTTTTCGCGGGAGTTTGACAGTTTCATTTTAAACCATAACTGGCAAATTATAAACCATAATAATAAAGCATACCATCATTTTTATTGCTGTTGAGAACTTGATATACAAATTGAGAAAATCAAACCAATATGATATAATACTTTTGATTATTGTTTGCATATGAAATGAGTATGGAGATGCCTATGAAAATCAATTACAACAAGCTTTGGAAATTAATGATTGATAAAAAGTATACAAAGGTTCGGTTGATTAAAGAGGCTAAGATTACGACCAATGTTATGGCTAAGATGGGACGTGAAGAAGAAGTTCGTCTGAGTTCACTAATCAAGATCTGTGATGTGTTTGATTGTAAGATTGATGACATTATCGATTATTCAAAGGAATATAGAGGAGAAATCGTAAAATGATTACAGGAGAATTAAAGAATAAAGTAGATAGTCTCTGGGAGATTTTCTGGACCGGTGGATTAACCAATCCATTGGATGTTGTAGAGCAGATGACCTATTTGATGTTCATCAGAGATTTGGATGATACTGATAATATTCATGAAAAGGAAGCTGCTATGTTGGGGCTTCCGTATCAAAGTGTCTTTGCCGATGAAGTTCAGATTGGGGAACGAGTTGTTGATGGAAAGCAATTAAAATGGAGCGTATTCCATGACTTTCCAGCTGCAAAAATGTATTCTACGATGCAGGAATTTGTGTTCCCGTTTATTAAGAATCTTCACGGTAATAAGGAAAGCGCATATTCAAAATATATGGGTGATGCGATCTTCAAAGTTCCGACACCTCTTATGTTGGATAAAATCGTTACAGCAATGGACGGAATCTATGAGCAGATGGCGCAGTTAAAGAATGCGGATAGCAGGGGAGATGTTTATGAGTATTTGCTGTCTAAAATTGCCACTGCAGGTGTAAATGGTCAGTTCCGTACTCCACGTCATATTATTCGTATGATGGTGGATATGATGGAACCAAAAGCAGATGAGATTATCTGTGATCCTGCGTGTGGTACGTCAGGCTTCCTAGTAGCTGCCAGTGAGTATCTGAAAGAAAATCGTAAGCAGGAAGTATTTTTTGATCATCAGAATAAAGATCACTATATGAATCATATGTTTCACGGTTTCGATATGGATCGAACGATGCTTCGCATCGGAGCCATGAATATGATGACACATGGAGTTGATAACCCATTTATTGAGTACAGAGACAGTTTGTCCGATCAGAATCCGGATAAGGAAAAATATAGTCTGATTTTAGCAAATCCGCCTTTCAAAGGAAGTCTGGATTATGATGCGGTATCAGCGGATCTGTTAAAAGTAGCGAAAACAAAGAAAACAGAATTGCTTTTTATCACATTGTTTCTTCGTATGCTTAAAATCGGTGGACGCTGCGCATGTATTGTTCCAGATGGTGTATTGTTCGGATCTTCCAAAGCACATAAATCTATCAGAAAAGAGATTGTAGAAAACAATCGTCTGGAAGCAGTTATTTCGATGCCTTCCGGTGTGTTCAAACCATATGCAGGAGTATCAACTGCCATTTTGATTTTTACAAAGACCGGACATGGTGGAACTGATAACGTGTGGTTCTACGATATGAAAGCAGATGGATTTAGTTTAGATGACAAACGTTCCGTAGTCGCGGAAAACGATATTCCGGATATTATTTCCCGCTTTCATAATTTGGAGGGAGAGAAGGATCGAGAGCGTACAGAGCAGAGCTTTTTTGTTCCGAAACAGGAAATAGCAGATAATGCCTATGATCTTTCTATCAACAAATACAAGAAAGTGGAATATATACCGGTAGAATATCCATCCACACAGGAAATCATGGCAAATCTTCATGAACTGGAGATGGAGATTACTTCAGGTCTAGCAGAACTGGAGGAAATGTTGAATGGGTGATAATAATAACAAATTGGAATTTGTGGGGGATGATATAAATGAAAGTAAAAATAGGTGATTTGACAAAGATAAAGACTGGTAAGCTTGATGCAAATGCTTCTTCGGAAGATGGTCAATATCCGTTTTTTACTTGCTCAAGAGAGCCATTGAAAATATCTACATACTCATATGATTGTGAATGCGTGCTAGTAGCGGGCAATGGTGATTTGAATGTTAAGTATTATAATGGAAAGTTTGATGCATATCAGCGGACATATATTATTGAAGATAATGGTAGTGGTAAGTTGTATATGCCATATCTCTATTACTTTATGGAAGGCTATATAGAAGAATTAAGAAAGCAAGCCATAGGTGGAGTAATCAAATACATTAAGGTAGGAAATCTCACGGAGGCATTAATCGAATTGCCTTCAGTTGATGAACAGAAGTTAATAGTTGAAATATTAGAAAAGGCGAAGGGGATATTAGATAAACGCAATGATGAGATTTGTGCTTTGGATACTCTCATCAAAGCCCGATTTGTTGAATTGTTTGGAAATCCTTTAGATGGTACTGCCAAATATACAATTCATCATGTTGGTGATGTGGCAGAAGCAGTTGATCCACAACCTAGTCATAGGACTCCACCTGTTCAGGAAGGTGGCATTCCTTATGTGAGTATTAAAGACTGTGATTATAAAACAGGAAAGTTTGATTTTGAAGGAGCAAGAAAAGTTAATAAAAAAGTATTAGAAGAACATCTGAATAGATATACATTGCATGATGGAGATTTTATTATTGGAAAGATTGGAACTATTGGAAAGCCGATATTTGTTCCAATAAGAACTGATTATACACTTTCTGCGAATGTAGTGTTGGTTCAGCCCAATAGTGAATTAGTTAGTCCATACTTTTTGAAATATTCATTTGAATCAGATTTCGTAGAGAGACAATTTTTTGAAGCGAAGAATTCTACTTCTCAGGCTGCATTTGGAATACAAAAAGTAAGAGCTATAGAAGTGATGAATCCTAATTTAGATGTACAAAGAGAATTTGAGGAATTTGCAAAACAAATTGACAAATCAAAAGTTGCCGTGCAGAAGTCATTGGATGAATTGCAAATATTATTTGATAGCCTCATGCAGGAATATTTCGGGTGATTGCGTATGAATAGAGATCCATTTAAAGAATACATCATCAATGCAGAACCTGATAAATACCGAAAGGGTTATGCATGGAGTACTGCAATAGGTTTGCAGGCTGTGGATGGCTTAAAGCCATCCAGGTACTTGGTTGATAAAGCGATTGAAAATATCGAAGGAGATTTGTCCTTAGAAGAAGTTCGAGCGTTAGTTGATAGCTATTATGAGGAAAAACCATCGGATAGTGATGAGAATAGAACCGAAGAGGCGGATAAGGTTTCTTTGCGTATTGCAGAGATTTTATCAGAACAAGCATTTTCATTTACTATCAATGAATATATTTCCATTCATAAAAAACTGTTTACTGGTATTTATTCACATGCTGGAAAGATACGAGATTATAACATTACGAAAAAGGAATGGATATTAGATGGTGCAACTGTCTTGTATGGAACTGCATCAGAATTGAAGGCGACACTGGATTATGATTTTACACAGGAAAGGAACTTCAGCTATGTAGGTCTGTCAATGGATGAGATCATTGTGCACTTGGCAAAATTCATTTCGAGATTATGGTAGATTCATATTTTCGGAGAGGGAAATACGAGAACCACAGCAGTGTTCTTTATCAAATATTTGAGAACTCTTGGCTTCGATGTAACCAATGATATTTTTGCAGAGAATGCTTGGTATTTTAGAAATGCACTTGTGCGAGCCAATTACAACAATTTGCAGAAGGAAATTCATGAAACAACAGAATATCTGGAATTGTTTTTAAGAAATCTTCTTTTAAATGAACATCATGAACTGCACAATAGAGACCTTCATGTAAGTGGACTTTTAAAGAACAAAAAAGTGGACATTCAATTAGAAAAAGTGGATATTCAGGATAAAAAAGTGGATATTGAAGCACTGATTGAAGAAAAAAATTTACATTTTGCTGTTGTGACAGTGAAGCATATCCAGTTGCTTTATGATGAATTTCGGTCAGTTGGAATATGGGGTAGAACAGATGTAAAACGGTTGACGGGATTGAAAGATTCCGGCGCGTCAAAACTGTTAAAGAATCTTTTGGATGCGAATCTGATTGTTTCGGTCAAAGGACATGGAAAGGGAAAGTATACATTTTCCTTTTAAATAAATATTGAAATTGGATGCAGGATGTTGGTACCGAAAGGAGTGTACCAACATGGAACAGAAAATTATCACAATTATTAATGAGATGGCTGAATATCTCAGTATTGATCAATTGAAAAAATTGCAAGAGGTGATTCTTAAGAATCTGTCGGAAAGCGAACCTGAAAGAGATGAAATTCCAAATGAGGAATATCTGAAACGCTTTTTAAATGCAAAGCAAATGGAAGGATGTTCGGATCGAACAATACAATATTATCGTGTAACAGCGGAACATTTTTTAAGTTGTATGCGGAATCCAATAAGAACGATTAATACGGAGCAGATACGTAATTACTTAGTTGAGTATCAGAAAATCAATAACTGCAGCAAGGTCACCGTGGATAATGTTCGGAGAAATATATCCAGCTTCTTTTCTTGGTTAGAGGAAGAAGATTATATTTTGAAAAGCCCAATGCACAGGATTCATAAAATCCGAACAAAAACGGTAGTGAAAGAAACAATTTCTGATGAAGCTATGGAGAAGCTGCGAGATCACTGCAGTGAAATCAGGGATCTGGCAATCATTGACATGTTATATTCAACCGGGATACGTGTAGGCGAGTTGGTAAATTTGAATATATCAGATGTGGATCTGACACATCGTGAATGCGTTGTATTTGGAAAGGGAGATAAGGAACGAAGAGTGTATTTTGATGCGAAAACCAAAGTACATTTGGCCGAATATTTGAGTAGTAGATCAGATGATAATCCGGCTTTATTCGTTACCTTAGACGCCCCACATGATCGATTGAAAATCAGTGGTGTTGAAATTCGTATACGTACAATGGGGAAAGAATTGGGATTACCCAAAATACATCCTCATAAATTTCGCAGAACAATGGCAACAAGGGCGATTGACAAGGGGATGCCAATAGAACAAGTACAAAAGATTCTTGGACACTCGCAGATTGATACGACAATGCAGTATGCCATTGTAAATCAAGCGAATGTGAAGGCATCACATCAAAAATATATTGCATAAATTGGAATTTGTGGGGGAGAAGATACAGTATACTTCATTGAAGAATATCAACATGTATAAGAGTGAAAGCATTAATCCTGCAAAGTATCCAAACGAAATATTTGAAGTATACAGTGTGCCTGCATTTGAAACTGGACATCCGGAGTATTTACATGGAGAGGAGATTGCATCCAACAAAAATATTGTTCAGAAGGATGATATTTTACTCTGCAAAATTAATCCACGAATTAACCGTGTATGGGTGGTTGCAGATGAATCTGAGCATCAAAATATTGCTTCATCAGAATGGATAGTGATTAGGACTAAGGAATACAATCCAGAATTTTTGGCGTGGTATCTTAGAACACCTAAGTTTCAACAGTTGATGACGAGCGAAGTAACAGGAATTGGCGGCTCCCTCACTCGTGCACAGCCCAAGCGTGTTGCAGAGTATCCTGTACCGGTTGTTGATAGGGAGATGCAGGAACGTATCACAAATGTTTTGAATCATGTCAGTCACATGGTTCAGTTAAAAAAACAAGAATTGAGGCAATTAGATACTCTCATCAAAGCCCGATTTGTCGAACTGTTTGGGGAGCCGGAACATAATACAAAGGGATTGCCCACAGATACTTTGGGAAATCTGTGTTCCGTTGGATCAAGTAAACGTATTTATAAATCAGAGCAGACGATGGAAGGTATTCCTTTCCTTAGAATTTCTGATTTGGTTAACCTCATTGATTCCGGAACACTCAAATCTGATTTAAATATATCAGAAGAATGCTATTCTGAATTAGTTTACCAGGGTCAGGTTCCTGTAGCTGGAGATATCCTTGTAACTTCAAGAGGCACACTTGGAAGATGCTATATAGTCGGGAGTGATGATAGATTTTATTTTCAAGACGGCATGATAAGTTGGTTATCGAATCTCTCCAGTAGTATTACTCCGCTTTATGTCTCTTTCTTGTTCTCGATGGAGGGATTTAGAAAGCAAATAGATAAGATGCAAGCTGGATCAACAGTGTCGTATTTGTCGATAACAATGCTTAAGAAGTTGGAAATAATGATACCATCTTCTGAGCTACAAGAACTATTTGCCGCTTTCGTAGCCCAAGTCGACAAATCAAAATTTGATGAATTTCATATACATAAATGATAAAGAGTCTGGAGGTATTATATATGATAGTAAAAGAAGCAATGGAAATCATAGAAAATACACGATATTATTACACTCCTTCAGAAGAGCAATTGTTTATGTATACAGAAGCATTGGAGTTTTATATGGCGAATGAATTAGATATCAAAAAAGAAGGTGTTGTATCGCTGGTAGAAAGCGGGGTTATGTACCGGAAAAAGATAACATTATCTTCGCACGATTAACGGATGCGGGAAAGCTTTTAAAGGCGCAAGTCACAAAGAAGAATCAAAAAGGTGGCTTTACACAGATAAGTATTGGAATATATTTGGTTGATTTTTAAGATGTAAAACACTGATGAGTATAGAAAATAACCTTCAGGAGGGTCAGACTATGACGAATTTTGATTTCCTGAAAACTGAATCAAAGTTTAACAGTTTTGCAGATGTTGCAATCTCTGCAGAACGAATTTTGCCGATTGATGCATCTGCCAGTGTGCTGAATTGTCGTCGAGCAATGGAGTTTGCTGTGAAATGGATGTATTCCGTTGACAGTTCGCTTGTGATGCCGTGGGATGATAAACTGGTAAGTTTACTGAGCACAGATGAATTTCGGGATCTGGTGGACCAGGATCTTTTGTGGCGTTTGAATTTTATCCGAAAGATCGGAAATAACGCAGCACATGGAACAAAAAGTATTTCGAAAGATCAGGCACAGCTGTGTCTGGAAAATCTGTTTATATTTATGGATTTTCTTTCCTATTGCTATGGAGATCAGTATGAAGAGAGGACATTTGATCCGGATTTACGTACGAAGCTTCTTAAGGAAAAGCGTCAGGAGAGAGCGGAAGAGAAAAAACTGCAGGAACAGCAGAAGGATCAGATCGCTCAGAATGAGTTAAAACTCGATGAACTGATGAAGGAAAATGCCTTTCTTCGGGAAGAATTGACGGCAAGGCGAGAGGAGCAGAAAGAAACTTACGTTCCGAAACCGCTGGATATTTCTGAGTATAAGACCCGAAAAGTATATATTGATACAATGATTCAGGATGCCGGTTGGACAGAAGGGAAAAACTGGATTAATGAATATGAGATTCCTGGAATGCCAAACAAATCAGAAGTAGGATTTGCAGATTATGTCTTACTTGCAGATAACGGTCAGATTTTAGCAGTAATTGAGGCAAAACGAACTTGTGTCGATGTATCAAAGGGAAGACAACAGGCTAAGTTATATGCTGATTTAATTGCAAAGCGACAGGGAATTCGACCGGTCGTATTTCTTACCAATGGTTTTGAAACCAGAATCATTGATAATCAGTATCCGGAGCGAAAATGCGCTTCTCTTTATTCAAAACGTGATTTAGAGAAGTTATTCAATCTTCAGAGGATGCGTACATCTCTAAAACACATCACAGTAGATAAGAATATTGCCGGGCGTTATTATCAGGAAGCAGCAATAAAAGCAGTCTGTGATAGTTTCGATGAACGAAATCGACGCAAGGCATTGCTTGTAATGGCGACTGGCTCAGGTAAGACCAGAACCGTCATTGCGTTGTGTAAAGTATTGTTGGAACAGGGATGGGTGAAAAATATCTTGTTCCTTGCAGATCGTAATTCACTGGTAACACAGGCGAAGAGAAGCTTTGTGAATTTGCTACCAGATCTGTCTGTGACAAATCTGGTAGAAGAAAAAGATAATTATATGGCACATTGCGTCTTTTCAACATATCAGACCATGATTGGCTGCATTGACACCGTTCATGATGACGAAGGAAAGCTGTTTTCCTGCGGACATTTTGATCTGGTCATATGTGACGAAGCACATAGATCTATATATAACAAATATAAGGATATCTTCAATTACTTTGATGCACCGTTAGTTGGATTGACTGCGACACCAAAGGATGAAATCGAGAAGAATACATACGAGATATTCGAACTGGAAAATGGAGTGCCAACCTATGGATATGATCTTGCGCAGGCCGTAAAGGATGGGTATTTGGTTGACTATACATCCGTGGAAACTTCTTTGAAATTTATCCAAGAGGGAATCGTTTACGATGAATTATCTGAAGAGGATAAAAAAGAGTACGAGAATACCTTCGAAGATGAAAACGGAGAATTTCCGGAAAAGATTTCATCATCGGCATTGAACGATTGGATTTTTAATGTCAACACAATTAAGGAAGTGCTGCATATCTTGATGAGTCACGGATTACATATTGACTACGGAAATAAGCTTGGCAAATCCATTATTTTTGCAAAAAGTCATCAGCATGCAGAAAAGATATTGGAAATATTCAATAAAGAGTATCCGAATCTTGCCGGATATGCCATGGTGATTGATAATTACATGACTTATGCGCAGAGTGCGATCGATGAGTTCTCAGATCCTAAGAAAATGCCACAGATTGCTATTTCCGTAGACATGCTGGATACCGGTATTGATGTACCGGAAATCTTAAACCTTGTATTTTTCAAGAAAGTCATGAGTAAGGCAAAATTCTGGCAGATGATTGGTCGCGGAACCAGACTCTGTCCGGGGCTTTTGGATGGAGTTGATAAAGAAAAGTTTTATATCTTTGATTTCTGCGGAAATTTTGAGTTTTTCCGTATGAATAAGGGGAATGAAACGCCAAATATGATTGCGGTACAAGGAGCAATATTCTCGCTTCAGTTCGAAATTGCCTATAAGTTACAGGATATGGCATACCAGACAGATCGACTGATTGCCTATCGAAATGCGCTTGTGGAGCATATGTCACAGAAAGTGCAGGAGTTGAATCGAGAAAATTTCGCAGTCAGACAGCATTTGAAATATGTGGATCTATATGCAAATAAGAGCAACTATCAGACATTGACTTATGAGGACACTCTTCTTGTAAAAGAGGAGCTGGCACCATATATCGAACCTGAAAATGATGAGGCAACAGCAATCCGCTTTGATGCACTTATGTATGGAATTGAGCTTGCATATCTTGTAGGCAAAAAGTACAGTAGAGGACGACATGATTTATTGAAAAAAGTGACTGCTGTTGCAAATGTTGCGAACATTCCGGAGATCAAACAGCAGGAGAAACTGATTAATCAGATCCTTCATACTGATTATCTGGATACAGCAGGAATCAATGAATTTGAGCATGTTCGTGAAAAACTTCGTGATTTGATGAAATATATTCCACGAGGGAAAAAGCTTATCTATGAAACCACCTTTGATGATGAAATCTTAAATATGGAATGGAATGAATCTGATCTGAAAAATGATGATTTGAAAAACTATAAGGCAAAGGCAGAGTTTTATGTTCGTCAGCACCAAGATAATGAAGTGATTCATAAGTTAAAAGAAAATATTCCGCTGACTTCGGAGGATATCAAAGCACTAGAACAAATTCTCTGGAGTGAAGTCGGTACACAGGCGGATTATGAAGCAGAATACGGAAATAAGCCTCTGGGTGAGTTCGTACGTGAAATTATCGGCTTGGATATGAATGCTGCAAAAGAAGCATTCGCAGAATATCTCGATGAAACAAACTTGGACAGCAGACAGATTTATTTTGTAAATCAGATCATTGAATTCATCGTGAAAAACGGAATGATGAAAGATTTGTCTGTCCTTCAGGAATCACCATTTACAGATCAGGGAAGTATTGTTGAAATCTTTACGGATCTGTCTGTATGGATGGGAATACGAAAGGTGATTGACCAAGTAAATGCAAATGCACTGACAGCATAAAAAAGGGTAAATAAGGCAGAAGGATTAATGCAACATGATAGAATGGTTACAATAAAAATTTGCAGGAATATAAAAATATGGAATTAAGAATATTACGCTATTTTTTGACGGTAGCAAAAGAACAGAGTTTTACAAAAGCAGCAGAACAATTGCATATTACCCAGCCAACGTTATCCAGACAAATGGCGACATTTGAAGAGGAACTTGGAGTAACATTGTTTATTCGAAGTGGGAAGAAGATTTCTCTTACAGACGAGGGAATTTTATTAAAAAGACGTGCCTTGGAGATTCTTGATCTTGAAGGAAAAACATTGGAGGAACTGAAAGGAAAAGAAGATATTGTTGAGGGCAGTATAACCATTGGATGTGGTGAATTTGCGGCAGTAGAGACATTGGCGAAGATATGCAAAACGTATAAAGAAAAATACCCATTGGTTCAGATTGCAATTCATACTGCAACAGCAGACACGGTGTATGAGATGATGAACAAAGGACTTGTGGATATTGCATTATTCTTAGAGCCAGTGGACACGGAAGGGTTGGATTATATTCGAATTACGGATTGCGACCACTGGTGTGTTGGAATGCGCCCAGATGATCCGCTGGCAGAAAAAGAGTTTATAAAAAAAGAAGATCTCATTGGAAAACCATTGATCCTGCCAGAAAGAGCGAATGTTCAAAGCGAACTTGCCAATTGGTTTGGAAAAGATTTTTCGAAACTGCAGATTGCTTTTACAAGTAATCTTGGAACGAATGCCGGAGTTATGGCAGCAAATGGACTGGGGTATCCAATATCAATCGAAGGTGCAGCAAAGTATTGGCGGGAGGATATTCTTGTACAGCGAAGAATTTCTCCTGAAATCACGACAAGCACTGTGATTGCCTGGAGACGAAATATCCCATATTCTCTGGCAATCCGTAAAATGATAGAAGAAATAAATGCTTTTCAGGCATAGAATGGAATTCGATATAAGTATTAGACATAATAAAATAATGAGGTATAAAATAGATGTATAAGAGAAAATCAAATCTTATACATCTATTTTTATACAAGAAATTCGTAAAGAAAGAGGCTTTTATTATGAGTAAAAAATTAGTGGCATTTTTCAGTGCAAGCGGAACAACAAAAAAAGTAGCAGAGATGATTGCAGAAGAAGTAAAAGCGGATTTGTTTGAGATTGAGCCGAAAGTTCCATATACAAAGCCTGATCTTGACTGGATGAATAAAAAATCCAGAAGCAGTGTGGAAATGAGTGATAAGAAATACAGACTGGAGATTATGAAAAAAGAGATGGATATGAGTTCTTATGACGAGATTCTTCTGGGATTTCCTATCTGGTGGTATGTAGCTCCGACAATCATTAATACATTTTTGGAAACCTATGATTTCGGCGGTAAAAAGATCGTGCTTTTTTGCAACATCCGGAGGAAGTGGATTCGGGAATACTGTGAAAGAATTGCAGCCATCTGCGCCAGACGCAGTTATTACAGAAGGCAGACTGTTAAATCGTGGAACAAAACAGGAAATCAGTGAGTGGGTAAAATCTTTGTAAATAACAATGATCTCTCGGAATCTCGAGTGATCATGCCAGCAAAACTCTGGCATTGAACTTTGACAAGTAAATATTATTCTTGAACGTAAAAATGAACGCAAGAAATAAACATAACTGTCGCTATGTTTCAAAAAATGAGATATAATAATCTACAGGATTATGCTACATCCAAAATCATTTTTTTCAGGGTTGATTCAGATGGCAAATCCCATGCATCCAGATGCTGTAACATCAGGATGTGATAGAGGCGGCAGTACCACATCTTAGTTGAGCGGTGTCTGCCGTCTTCTAATTTAAAATCTAATTTCTCGCGTTTGTTAGAACGCTCAGCAGAAGTTCTTGCATTGTATTCCAGTTTCCATTCCTTACTACTTCTTGGTGGATTATTAAACAATCTTGGATTATCTTTCAGGACTAGATGGACTGTACGTCCGTATTTAGCATTTGAACAAGGTTTTTCGCATGTACAGGAGATACAGCCACCGGCGTGACTGATTTTAGGACATTTGAATTTCATTCTGCCTTTAGCAACTTCAATACCATCTCGACGCATACGATATCCAGAGGGACAAATAGGAACACCATCTTTATCAATCGTAAAGTCGTTTTTGTAAATGGGAGGTCTTCCACCTTTTCCATTAAGGTCGATAAATGGTGTTATATTCTTGCGTTTGAAGTATTGATAATAAGGCATGGCATCATGTGCAGAATCCAAAAGTACTTTTGAAACAGTGTAATCAGGAAGAAAAGAGCTCATCCTGAAAAAAGCGTGCAGGAATCCATGAGAATCATGTTTTGAAGCACAGCAAAAATGAGGAAATACTGGTAAGTCACTTTGCGAATCAACAAGCATGTACAGATCATAGCCATGATAATAACAGTCGCGGGAAGAATCCCAGCCGATATCACAATCAGGCTGGGAAAAGTAGCGGTCACATTTGCAGACAGTAATGCCATTCTCTTTGCATTTACAGATACGCTTTTTTCGTTCTCTGTGTGAAGTTACAACAGGCGTTCCATCACCAGCTAATGCTAAAGCATCTGCATGGATAAGTCCTGTAGAAACAGAAATTTCAAGGAATTCCTTTTGATAGATTTTAAAGAGAGAAGAATAAGGCTGTTCATCAAGTATAAAATCTGTTTTCTCCAAGGATGGAAGAAGATCGGCAACAGTAACTTTTTCCACGGAATCAGCTTTCGTACCTTTTGTTTTAGGTTTTTTTACCTTGGTCTTCAGCGGATGGATATGAGGTGACATATGGTCATCATCAGAATTTGTTCAAAGCAATTTAATATAGAAGAAAATTAGCACTCTGGCCATTGTGTCGGAGTGTTTTGCGTTATTGAGAATTTCACGAATACGTGATATAATAAAAACCAATAGTACATGCGAAGGGCGTGTGGAAATGGATGTGTTCAAATGGATTTAAAGGAATTTTATTTTAACAATATTCAGGATAATGAATATCATCATCGTTTTTACGACTCTATAAAGACTGTTAATGAAATATATAATATTTTTAGCGGTGTCGAAGAGGTAAACGACTATCAGTTTGAGGTTTTTGATGCGGAAGAAGCAATAATCAAATTTAGAGAACTTTGTCAACCGGAAGTAAACTTCGATAAGGAAAAAACATGCTGGTTTTACTTGGTGACATACTATCTCTATAAGCTAGGATATCAGATAAAAGAGTTCCCAAGAATAATTGCTAGACCTCCTGTAGAACCTTCTAATTTTACATATAATGATATAAGAAATAGGATTATTGCCCAAGGTGGCGACGAAAATGGAACTGTCCGATATGCAACAAGGAGGACATTTGTATCCGAACTGACTTTTGAAATGAAGTCGACACATATTGATATTGATGCATCGCTTGACCAAAAGTTTATTGAGATATCAAACAGACAGGCATCTTTCAATAATATGAGTGTGGATGAAAAACTTGCAGAGATTGCAAACTTAATTGAAAATCTGCTCAAGAAAAATGGAAAATTTATTACGCCTGATTATTCGAAAATATGCTTTGAATATATATCAAATGATATAGTCACAAGCTACAGAAAGAAAATGCATTGTTTTCGACATGCTACTCAAGAAGCAATTGCTGAAAGGGCATCCTATTCTGAGGAACAAAAGAGTTTTTTCGTTGATTATGGATTGACTATTCTCAAAGTGGTGTATGTTTTGGTGAATTAAGAAAATTCCTTAGTAGTAAGCTTTTCGGTTTTACTACTAATTTTACTACTAACAGGTAGTAATAACTTGCTAAATTCCGCACTATTTTGAAGCATTGCGTATCATGAGCAAAAATATCAAAATGCCCGGAAACCCTTGTAAAACGGCGCAATTCTGAGCAAAATAAGGAGAATTATTACAGTGATAAAAGTACTTTTCATCTGCCACGGCAATATCTGCCGAAGCACAATGGCCCAATTTGTTTTCCAACACATGGTAAACAATCAAGGCCTAAAAGACAAATTTTACATCGACTCTGCCGCAACGAGCAGAGAAGAGATCGGTAATCCACCACATCATGGAACAGTCAATAAACTAAGACAAGAAGGAATCCCCGTCTTAAAACACAGAGCTATCCAGATGACAAAACAAGATTATGAAGAATATGATTACATCATTGGTATGGATGCATGGAATCTAAGAAATATGAATCGTATTACAGGTGGTGACCCGGATGGCAAGATTCATCTGTTATTAGATTATTCCAAACATCCAAGAGGCATCGCAGATCCATGGTATACAGGGAATTTTGACGATACATACAGAGACGTAGTCGAAGGATGTGAAGCATTCATGAAATATTTAAAAGAAGAGGAATTATAAAACTGAAAATCACTGAAATTCCGTCATATGTTTCCGATACCACAATGGCATCAGATTCCTCTGACATTGATAATTTGCTCTTTCTTTAATCCCAATCGTATTGAAAAAGTCTTTCCATAGATCAATAAACGGATCGTCTGTCTGAATGGACAGCCGGTCCATTTCTTCTTTTGAAAGTGTTGTTAAATAATAATCCTGATTCGCAGGATGAACGACAGCAATGAAGCGTTTATCATCAATGATCATCCAATTCTCTGAAGGCAGACGATCAGAAAAATGCGGAGCAACCAGAGTCAATACATTACTCTTTGGCTCAATATGACTTACCAACACATCCCCAGGCATATTCGTAAATCGGATAAATTCCACATGAAAATGAGCTTCATTTCCAACTTTACGTTTCAATTCAAACATCCGCATAACCACAGGTTCCTGAAGAAAATCCACAACATGAGCACCATAATGGAATCCAGCAACCATAAAACGATAAATGGTATCTAATTTATCTTCGGCATCAGACATCGCAGTTTCATAGATCATAATATAAGCCTGATAAGAAATCTTGCTCTTAATAGAACGAACGACACTGGCTGTTTTCACAGGATCGGCATCCACATGCCGATAATCACAGAATAATTCCAGATTCCCAATCGGTTCTGTCTTCAATTTAATATTGGAATGTCCAAGTCTTGATGCCCAGGCTTCATAAACACAAGTCATCATCGCATCAAAATTATCTTCACAGGTAAAAACAGTCATCATATCCTCCAGAATACAAAAATAACGAAAATTACATCTGTCCAAACAAAGTCTTCGAAGAATCTTCTACAGTAACTTCCGACTGGAAATTAAAATCATCAAACAAAGAAAGCTGACGATAAGTCTGTGGATGATCGATCTCCCAGCTCTGCTTGCCGTCTTCTCCAATCAGCTGTCTGGTAATAAAATCTTCCTCAATCGGTATCCGATACATCATCTTCCCGCTGCAAGTAATAAAATACTTCGCACGTTTTAGAACAACTCCCATCTTCTTCAAATGTTCAAAATTAAGAGTTCCATGTGTGCGAGCCTTTACAATACGAAACGCAGACTTTGTCCCGATTCCAGGAACACGAAGCAACACATCATAAGAAGCCCGGTTGATCTCAACCGGATAAATATCCAGATGACGAAGTGCCCAATCACACTTTGGGTCAAGCATCGTATTAAAATTCGGCCGGTCTACAGAAAGTAATTCATCTGCCTTAAATCCATAAAACCGTAGCAGCCAGTCTGCCTGATACAGACGGTGTTCCCGAAGAAGCGGCGGTGCAGTTCCAAGAGCTGGCAGATTAGAATCCTCATTCAAAGGAACATAAGCAGAATAAAATACACGTTTCAAGTCATACTGCTGATATAATTTCTGCGTTGTTGATAAAAGCTGCAGATCACTCTCCCCAGTTGCACCAATGATCATCTGTGTACTCTGACCAGCTGGGACAAAAGGTGCAGGTTTGCCATTGGAGCGTAAAGCATTCTTAAGAGAAGGATCAGCAAGAGCAAGTGGAGAACGCCCTGATTGAATCCTTTGATAAGGATTCTCCTGAAAGATCGTATGCTTTAAATACTTATTACTTCGAGAACGTTCCATAGAGGCATCCTTTCCGATCATCAATCGATGATCGACAATCCCATTCTGAATCTGACGGATCGGAGCAACAAGTTTCTTCGGATTCTTATGAGGAGCCAGTTTCTTAAGCCCATCAATCGTAGGAAGTTCCAGATTCACACTCATACGATCGACAAGATATCCCATATTCGTGATTAATTCATCCGAAGCCCCAGGAATCGCTTTCACATGGATATATCCATTAAAATGATACTTTGTACGAAGCAGATAAATCGCCTGATACATCAATTCCATCGTATAAGTCGGACTCTTCACGATCCCAGAGCTTAAAAACAATCCCTCAATATAATTTCTTCGATAAAATTCCACAACAAGTGTACAGATCTCTTCCGGAGTAAACGTTGTACGAACCTTGTCATTACTTACTCGATTTAGACAATACTTACAATCATAAATACATTCATTGCTAAGTAAGATCTTAAGCAAAGAAACACAGCGCCCATCCGAAGAAAAACTATGACAGATTCCTGCTGCCTCCGTATTTCCTAGCATTCCCTTTTTTCCACGGCGAGAAGAACCACTAGAAGTACAGGCAACATCGTATTTTGCTGCATCAGCCAAGATCTTCAATTTTTCATTTAAAGATAAATCTCCAGATGAGATTTCCATAATAAACACCTCCTGTTATCGAATGTATGTTCTGATATTAGATTAACATAAAAGTAGGAATTTGGCAAATTTAATATAAAAGAAATTTTGTGAAAAATGTATAAAAATACAGCGAAAATATTGTTGATATAGACCATAAACAACAACTTGTGAAGAGGACCATACAAGTTTTAAAATGAGAATTATAGGGAAGGAGGATGTCAAACATGGGAAAGAACAAAGGAGAAATGAAATATCATGCTTTAAAAGAAACATTAAAAAATGATATTTTATCTGGTATTTATCAACCGGGAGATAAGATACCGTCAGAAAATCAATTGGTTCAGGAATATGATCTTAGCCGCCATACTGTGCGTAAAGCACTGTCAATTCTGGAAGAAGAAGGTTATATCGTTGCAGTTCATGGAAAGGGAACATTTTGTACAGAACGGGCGATTCATAAAAAAGAATCTAAAAATATTGCAGTGGTCACAACTTACATTTCAGATTACATATTTCCCAGACTGATCCAAGGGATCAACAGTGTTCTTTCCAAGAATGGATACAGTATCATTTTCAAAACAACAGAAAACAGCAGACGAGGAGAGACAGCATGTCTTGAAGATATTCTTACAAAAGATATTGATGGATTGATCATTGAACCAAGTAAAAGCGAAATTGTATGCAGACATCCTAAACTTTATGAGAATCTTGACAAATATGAAATTCCTTACATTTTTATTCATGGAGTCTATGAGGAGATGAGAGATAAGCCCCATATTCTCATGGATGACTGTAAAGGTGGTTATATGCTTACAAAATATCTGATTGATATGGGACATCAGCATATTGCAGGTGTTTTTAAAGCGGATGACAGGCAAGGGAGAGAACGGCATAAAGGTTATGTGATGGCACTTCAGGAAGCAGGATATCAATATGATCCAGATATGGTTGTCTGGTTTCATACAGAAGATCGTCAGACCAAGCCAGTAACAGCGATCGTTCAGATGGTAAAAGACAAAAGAAAGATGGATGCAGTTGTCTGTTATAACGATCAGATCGCATTTTCGATTATTGGAGGATTACATCAGATCGGAGTTTCAATTCCAGAAGATTTGTCAATTACGGGATACGATAATTCAATGCTAGCACATCAGCAACCGCTTTCATTGACAACGATCACTCATCCACAGGAAAAACTTGGTGAGATGGCAGGACAGCTCTTATTAGAAAAAATACAAGGAGGATCAGACAAAGAAACAGGGTATTTGATTGAACCGAAACTGGTGATCGGAAACTCATGTAAAAGTCGTTTACCATTAAGAAAATGGAGGTAGTACCATGGAAACAAAACAGATGATCACAGATGGAAAGACAGCACTTGGAATCGAATTTGGCTCTACAAGAATTAAGGCTGTATTGATTGATAAGGAACATAATCCAATTTCATCAGGAAGTCATGATTGGGAAAATCGTCTGGAGAACAATATATGGACTTACACATTAGAAGACATCTGGAGTGGACTACAAGACAGTTACCAAAACTTAGTAAACGACGTGAAAGAAAAATATGATATTACACTAACTAAGGTTGAAAGTATCGGATTTAGTGCGATGATGCATGGATATATGGCATTTGATAAGAATGGAGAATTGTTAGTGCCATTTCGTACATGGAGAAATACAATGACAGAAGAAGCTTCTGAGAAATTAACGGAAGCATTTTCTTATCATATTCCGCAAAGATGGAGTATCGCACATCTGTATCAGGCAATTTTAAAAGAAGAAGAACATGTAAAGGATATTGATTATCTGACAACACTGGCAGGATATGTTCATTGGAAATTAACAGGTAAAAAGGTGCTCGGTGTTGGAGAAGCATCTGGAATGTTCCCGATCGATATCGAAACAAAAGATTATAACCAGACAATGATCAAGACATTTGATGATCGGATCAAAGATAAAAAATTTGGATGGAAATTAGAAAATATCTTACCAAAAGTTTTAATGGCTGGAGATAAAGCAGGTACCCTAAGCGAAGAAGGAGCAAAATTAATAGACCCATCTGGTAATCTGGAAGCAGGAATTCCTTTATGTCCGCCAGAAGGAGATGCAGGAACTGGAATGGTTGCGACAAACAGTGTGACAAGAAAAACAGGAAATGTATCTGCAGGAACAAGTGTATTTGCAATGGTCGTTTTAGAGAAAGAATTAAAGAAAGTGCATAATGAGATCGATCTTGTGACAACACCAGCGGGTGATCTGGTTGGCATGGTACACTGCAATAACTGTACCTCTGATCTAAATGCATGGGTCAACTTATTTAAAGAATTTGCACAGGTTTTCGGAATGAAAGACATTGATATGAACGAGCTTTATGGAGCTCTTTACAATAAAGCATTAGAAGGTGACAAAGACTGTGGTGGATTACTTGCCTATAATTATTTCTCAGGAGAACATATCACAGGATTTAAAGAAGGAAGGCCATTATTTGTAAGAAAGCCAGACAGCAGATTTAATCTTGCAAACTTCATGAGAGTTCATCTTTATACCGCACTTGGAGCTTTAAAGACAGGACTTGATATCCTGATGAAGGAAGAAGATGTAAAAGTTGATAAAATGCTTGGGCATGGTGGATTATTTAAGACAGAAGGAGTCGGACAAAAGATTATGGCAGCAGCAGTCAATGCCCCAGTATCTGTCATGAAAACAGCAGGAGAAGGTGGAGCCTGGGGAATGGCGATCCTTGCAGCCTATATGATAGATAAAGAAGGAAGTGAAACACTGGATACTTATCTGGCAGATAAAGTATTTGCAGGAAAAAAAGGAATAACGATCGCTCCAGATGAAAAAGATGTGGAAGGTTTTGATGAGTTTATCAAGCAGTATCAGAAAGGCCTTACAATCGAACGTGCAGCAGTAGATGCCATGTAAATAGAGGAGAAAAGAATGTTAGAACAGTTAAAAAAAGAAGTTTACGAAGCAAATATGGAACTTCCTAAAAGAGGCCTGATCACATATACATGGGGAAATGTCAGTGGAGTCGACAGAGAAAGCGGCTTATTTGTTATTAAACCAAGTGGTGTTGACTATGACAAGCTTTCTCCAGAAGATATGGTCGTTATGGATCTTGATGGAAACAAAGTGGAAGGAGATTTAAACCCATCTTCTGATACTCCGACCCATCTTGAATTATATAAAGCATACAAAGATTTAGGGGGAATCGTACATACCCATTCTCCATGGGCAACATCATGGGCACAGGCAGGAAGAAGTATTTTATGTTATGGAACCACACATGCGGATTATTTTTATGGAGAAATTCCATGTGCAAGAAGCCTTACCAAAGAGGAAATCGAAGAAGCCTATGAGAAAAATACAGGATTGGTGATCATTGAAACATTTAAAGATAAAGATCCAATGCATGTTCCAGGAGTGCTTTGTGCAAATCATGGTCCATTTACGTGGGGAGCTGATGCAGCCGAGGCAGTTCATAATGCCGTTGTCTTAGAAGAAGTCGCAAAGATGGCATATCGATGTGAACATTTAAATCCAAAAGTAAAATCAGCACCACAGTATCTGCAGGACAAACATTTCTTCAGAAAACATGGAGTAAATGCTTACTATGGTCAAGGTAAATAATTTATAATTATAAATTAAACGGAGGTAGAACAATATGAATCATAATATGCCAAAAACAAAGATCGGGATCGTAGCAGTCAGTCGTGACTGCTTCCCAGAAAGTTTATCAGTTACAAGAAGAGAAGCATTAGTAAAAGCATATAAAGAAAAATATGATCCTGAAGACATTTATGAATGTCCAGTCTGTATCGTGGAGAGTGAGATTCACATGGTACAGGCATTAGAAGATATCAAAAAAGCAGGATGCGATGCATTAGTTGTTTATCTTGGAAACTTTGGGCCAGAAATCTCAGAAACACTTCTTGCAAAACACTTTGATGGACCGAAGATGTTCGTAGCAGCGGCTGAGGAAAGTGGAGATAACCTCTTAGACGGAAGAGGAGATGCTTACTGTGGAATGTTAAATGCAAGTTATAATCTGAAATTAAGAAATATTAAAGCGTATATTCCAGAATATCCAGTTGGAACAGCAGAAGAATGTGCAGATATGATTCATGAATTTCTGCCGATCGCAAGAACAGTGAAAGCATTAAGTGAATTGAAGATCATAAGTTTTGGGCCAAGACCACTGAACTTCCTTGCATGTAATGCACCGATCAAACCATTATATGATCTTGGAATCGAAATTGAAGAAAACTCAGAATTAGATTTATTTGAAGCATTTAATCAGCATGAAGGGGATGAAAGAATTCCTGCGATCATAAAAGAAATGGAAGAAGAACTGGGTGCAGGAAATAAAAAACCAGAGATTCTTTCCAAGCTTGCACAGTATGAACTGACATTAAAAGACTGGATCAGGGATCATAAAGGTTACAGAAAATATGTAGCAATTGCCGGAAAATGCTGGCCAGCATTTCAGACCCAGTTTGGATTTGTACCATGTTATGTAAACAGCCGTCTGGCAGCACAGGGAATTCCAGTATCCTGTGAGGTGGATATCTATGGTGCATTAAGTGAATTTATTGGAACGGTTGTAAGTCAGGATGCTGTGACATTATTAGATATCAACAACTCCGTACCAGCAGATATGTATAATGAAGAAATTAAAGATAACTACGACTATACACAAAAAGATACATTTATGGGATTCCATTGTGGAAACACAGCAAAATCTAAGTTATCTTTCTGTGAGATGAAATATCAGAAGATTATGGCAAGAACATTACCAAAAGAAGTAACACAGGGAACATTAGAAGGAGATATCACACCAGGAGACATTACATTCTTCCGTTTACAAAGTACAGCAGATACAAAATTGAGAGCATATATTGCACAGGGAGAAGTTCTTCCAGTAGCAACAAGATCTTTTGGATCTATTGGTGTATTTGCAATCCCTGAAATGGGAAGATTTTACCGCCATGTATTGATCGAAAAGAATTTCCCACACCATGGAGCAGTTGCTTTCGGTCATTTTGGAAAAACTTTATATGAAGTATTCAAATACATTGGTGTTGATGTCGATGAGATTGGATTTAATCAGCCAAAGAATATGCTTTATAAGACTGAGAATCCATTTTCATAAATAAATTTTACCTATTAACTTTTTACTCCTTCTTGGGAAAACTGCATGCGGTCAGCATGCAGTTTTTTCTATGCTTAGAAAAATAAGTAAAAATATTACTAAATATCATGATCATTTGCGCGGAGCAGCACAAGAGTTACGGACAATAAGATTGCATGGAAGTGTTAAACGGATCGGAGTCTGTTGATTCAGAGAATCCTCTTTCGCCCGAAGTAAAATATAATGAGCAGCATATTCCCCCATAAATTCAGATGGTGTATGGATTGTTGTCAGCGGAGGATTTGAAAAACTTGCAACGCTGATATCATCAAAACCAATGATGGATATATCATCTGGAATTTTATAACCATTCTCATATAAAGCACGCATCGCACCGATCGCAAGAGGATCACTGGCGGAGAAAATAGCGGTTGGAAGATCACCGTCAGCAATCATTTGTTTTGTCATGTTATATCCAGATTCAGCAGAATAATCTCCTTCATAAATAAAAGATTCATGGTCAATGGAATGTTCCTGACAGAAGTTGATGAAGGTATCTTTACGTTCTTCAAAATATACACTGTTATCAGCGAGAACTTCCTTCCCGCCAAGATAAGCAATTTTTCGATGACCAAGATCATACAAATAATCTAGTGCTTCAGTAACTGCCTGTTGGAAATCAAGATTGATCGTATCACAATAAATCTTTGGTGTCTTCATATCAACAAAAATAGTGTTGGAATTAAGTTTTTGAAAAGACTTGATCTGAGATTTATTAAATTTACCAATACAAATCAGACCTTGAAGATCCTTGAGTGTGTCAGGATAATTGCAATCGCTCTGGAAAGCACGGACAACGTGGATATTATGATCGGCACAATATTTTTCAATACCGACACGGATCGCCTGATAGTAAGGATCTTCCAGTTCCTGAAAGACAGAATACCATTGAAAGATACCGATAGAAATCGATTTTTCAACGGTATTTTTTAGATGCTTTGTATAATTTAATTCCTGGGCAACCTTTAAAACGCGCTGTTTTGTTTCATCGGTTACACTCAGGGTATCGTCTTGGTTTAAAATTCTTGATACAGTTGCGGCAGAAACAGATGCTTTCTGTGCAATGTCTTTGATTGTTGCCATGGAGATAAAACCCTTTCTTATAAATATTAATATCTTTTATTATAGCAGAGAAAAACATAAAAGTAAATTTAGTAAAATATTTAGTAAAAATATATTGACAATTTTACTAAAAAGATTTACTATAAAAACATAAAAGACAGCTTATCAAAAACAGGAGGAAAGAAAAATGGGAACAACTAATGGAAAGGTTCCAGGCAGAGTAAAATATACTTTTGCATTTGGAGCGTTAGGAAAAGATTTAATTTATGGAATGATGGCGACATTCGCTATGATCTACTTTACGGATGTGCTGAAAGTATCACCGGGATTTGTAGGAATCGTATTCTTCGTAGCAAAACTTTGGGATGCATTTAACGATCTGTTTATGGGAATGATCGTAGATAACACAAGATCACGTTTTGGAAAATTCGTACCATGGCTTGTGATCGGAACCTTAGTCAATTCCGTTGTGTTTGTCGTATTATTTACTGACTTTAAATTAACAGGAACTTCACTTTGCATCTTCGTTGCAGTGATCTATGTATTATGGGGAATGACTTATACGATCATGGATATTCCATACTGGTCCGTAATTCCAAACCTTACATCAGATCCACACGAACGAGAAGTTGTTTCCGTTTTACCTAGAATTTTCGCAAGTATTGGACAGTCATTAGTCATCGCAGGATTCGGTGTTCAGATCATCGCAGCATTAGGTGGAGGATATATTGGATATCATCGTTTTGCCATGATCATTGCAGGAACATTTATCCTTACGATCGGAGTTGCAGTCTGCAACTTAAAAGTAAAAGAAAACAATGCACCAAGTGAGAAGATTTCTTTTAAAGATGTATTCTCAATCATTAAGAAAAATGACCAGTTACAGTCAGCTGTTGGACTGATTCTTCTATATAATGTAGGAATTCAGTTTATCATGGGTGTTGCAGTTTACTACTTTACATATGTATGTGGAAATGCCAACATGTTATCAGCTTTTATGATCAGTGCATCTATTGCAGAAGTTGTTGGATTGATCATCTTCCCAGAAGTAGCAAAGAAATTATCAAGACATACATCATTTTTACTGGCATGTATTTTACCATTTATTGGTTTAGCATTATTATTAGTTGTTGGATTTGTATGCCCACAGAACATTGTATTAACAGCAATTTCAGGAGTGATCGTAAAGACAGGAACAGGATTAGAACTTGGATGTGCGACAGTATTTTTATCTGATGTCGTTGACTATGGTGAGTACAAACTGGGAACAAGAAATGAATCTGTTGTATTCTCTTTACAGACATTGATCGTGAAATTTACAGCAGCTTTAACATCACTTTTCATCGGATTTGCACTGGAACGTACAGGATATATTCCAAATCCAAATGCAGTACAGTCAGCACTGACATTAAATTCTATCAGATTCTTAATGTGTGCGATTCCAGCAGTGTCCATGCTTGTAGCTTATGTAGTTTATAAAAAAGCCTATCATCTGGATGATGGATTTATGAAGAAAGTGATCCAGACGATCGAGGAAAGGAGAGCAAACCAACATGCCGAACAATGTTAAAAAATTAAAAGAAGCTTTAAAAGAAGGAAAATATAATCAGTTATTAAAAGACATTTATGTAGATGAAAGTGTTCTTGCATATCAGCAGGAACGCTACATCAAAGCATTAGAATCATTTGAAAAGATTTATGGAGAAAAAGAAGTAGAGATTTATAGTGCACCAGGAAGAAGCGAGGTTGGAGGAAACCATACAGACCATCAGTATGGAAAAGTACTGGCAACATCTATTAACTTAGATGCAATCGCAATTGTTGCACCGAAAGAAGAAGCAGTGATCGATCTGAAATCTGAAGGCTATGATCGTATTCAGGTTGATTTAGATCACCTAGACAAAAATGATGTCAAAGAAGGAAGCTCTGAATCGCTGATCGCGGGAGTTGCATTTAAATTAAAAGAAGAAGGGTACAAGATCGGTGGATTTGAAGCTTATGTGACAAGTGACGTGTTAAACGGAGCAGGAATGTCTTCATCTGCAGCATTTGAAGTATTGATCGGAAATATTTTATCTGGCTTATATAACGATATGAAGATCAGTCCGGTATTTTTAGCACAGGCAGGACAGTTTGCAGAAAATGAATTTTTTGGAAAGCCTTGTGGGTTGATGGATCAGATGGCTTCTTCTGTTGGAGGTCTGATCAACATTGACTTTGAAGATCCAAAGAATCCTAAGATTAAAAAAGTTGAAGTAGATTTTGAAGAATATGGACATAGTTTATGTATTGTGGATACAAAAGGATCTCATGCGGATCTGACAGATGATTATGCAGCAATTCCAGAAGAAATGAAAGAAGTTGCAGGTTTCTTTGATAAAGCAGTATTAAGAGAAGTTGATAAAGATGATTTCTATTTAAATCTGCCAAAGATCAGAGAAATTTTAGGAGACCGTGCCGTGCTTCGTGCCATGCATTTATTTGAAGAAAATAAACGTGTGGATGAGCAGGTGAAAGCATTAGAAGATGGAGATTTTGAAACATTCAAGAAACTGATCAAAGAATCAGGAAATTCATCTTTCAAATATTTACAGAATGTATATTCCAACCATGATCTTAATAATCAGAGCGTTTCCATTGGACTTGCAATGAGTGATATTTCTTTAGGAGATCGAGGAGTCAGCAGAGTTCATGGTGGAGGATTTGCAGGAACGATTCAGGCATTTGTGCCAAATGATATTGTAGGCATGTACAAGAAGAACATGGAGCATGTGTTTGGTGAAGGAGCATGTCATGTCTTAAAAGTACGCCCATACGGAGGAATGAAGGTATTATAAGATGATGAAAGTAAGAATGATAGAAGAAAGAGATAACGGAGTCTGCTTATTCGAATTAAAAAATGATGAGATCAAGGTGATCACAAGTAATCTTGGATGTCATGTATTATCTGTATTTACAAAGGACAGAGAAGGAAACTTTGGGGATGTTGTTCTTGGATTTGAGAATGTGGAAGATTGCTGGCATGGAGATGGAAGCTACATGGGAGCAATCGCCGGACGTGTTGCAAATCGTATCGGAGATGCAAAGTTTGAATTAAATGGAAAGACATACGAATTGGCAGCAAACAATGGAAAGAATTCTCTCCATGGAGGAATCAAAGGATTTAATCAAAAGATATTTAAATATGAATTATTGGAAGATGGAATCCGTTTTATCTATCTCTCACCAGATATGGAAGAAGGATATCCAGGAAGTCTTTATCTGAAAGTTGTGTATCGTCTTTGCGGAAACACACTGAAAATGGAATATGAAGCAGTTTCAGATCAAGATACGCTGATCAATATCACAAATCATTCTTACTTTAATTTATCTGCCGGAAAAGATAAAATTTATCATCATCAGTTAAAGGTAAAAGCGGATGAGATTGCATGTGTTGATGAAAACTGTCTTGCCAATGGAACATTTTTAAACGTAGAAAATACACCATTTGATTTCAAAGAGTTCCATGAGATCGGAGAACGGATCAACGACGATCATGAACAGTTAAAACTTGCTGGAGGTTATGACCATTCTTTCATGGTAAAAGATGAAGATGATCAGTTGGTTCTATATGACAAAGAAACTGGAAGAAAAATGACAATGACAACAACACTTCCATGCATTCAGGTATACACAGCCAATTTCCTTTCTGGAGGATGCAATGGAAAAGGCGGAAAGCCATATGAAAACAGAGATGGTGTTGCCTTAGAAGCCCAGTTCTTACCAAACTCCATACATATAGAAAAAGAACCAAAGGTAATTTTAAGAAAAGGCGAAGAATACGAAGCAGTAACAACGTATCGATTTGAGGTGGAATAAGATGGATTTGCAAAAAGATATCAAAAAACTTGTAACTTACGGACTAGATAAAAAATTAATTGAGCCAGAAGATGAAACATATACGATCAATCAGTATCTGGAAGTATTTCGTTTCGATGAGTACGATGATCCAGATATCACAGGCGAAGAAATTGTTTTGCCAGAGATTTTAGATCGTCTGACAGATGCAGCTTACGATCGCTATATCATCAAAAGTGATGACATCGTGACAAGAGACTTATTTGACACAAAATTAATGGGAATCCTGACACCAAAGCCAAGCCAGGTCATCAAAGAATTCCGTACATATTATGAAGAAAGTCCAAAGAAAGCAACCGAATTTTTCTATGAATTCAGCCAGGATACGAACTATATCCGAAGAGACCGCGTCAAAAAAGATATGAAATGGAAAGTAAACAGTCCATACGGAGATATCGATATCACGATCAATCTTTCCAAACCAGAGAAAGATCCGAAAGCAATCGCAGCAGCGAAAAATGCAAAGCAAAGTTCTTATCCAAAGTGTCAGCTTTGTATGGAAAATGAAGGATATGCAGGAAGGATCAATCATCCAGCAAGACAAAATCACAGAATTATGCCGATTGAGATCAATGGAGGCAAATGGGGATTCCAGTACTCTCCATATGTATACTACAACGAGCATTGTATCGTATTTAACGGACAGCATGTACCAATGAAGATCGACCGGGCAGCATTTACAAAATTATTTGATTTTGTAAAACAGTTCCCACACTATTTCCTTGGATCTAATGCCGATCTTCCAATCGTTGGAGGTTCCATTTTAACACATGATCATTTCCAAGGCGGTCATTATGAATTTGCTATGGAACGAGCAGAAATCGAGAAAGAATTTACAATCCCAGGATATGAGGATGTGAAGGCAGGAATCGTTCACTGGCCATTATCTGTGATCCGTATTCAGAGCAAAGATGAGAAACGTTTGATTGATCTTGCAGATCATATTTTGAAAAAATGGCGTGGATACACCGATGAAGAGGCATACATTTTTGCCGAGACAGATGGAGAACCACACAATACGATCACACCGATCGCACGTAAAAAAGGTGAGGTATACGAACTGGATCTGACACTTCGTAACAATATCACAACCGAAGAATGCCCATTAGGACTTTACCATCCACACAATGAGTATCATCATATCAAGAAAGAGAATATCGGACTGATCGAGGTTATGGGACTTGCCGTGCTTCCATCCAGATTAAAAGCAGAGATGGAACATCTAAGCGAATGTCTTGTGAAGGACGAAGATGTCAGTCAGTATGAAGACCTTAAGAAACATGCACCATGGGTTACTGAGATCAAAGAAAAATATGAAGATATCAACAAAGAGAATGTAGAAGGCATCTTAAAAGAAGAAATCGGACAAGTCTTTGTTAAAGTTTTGGAAGATGCTGGAGTTTATAAATGCAATGAAGAAGGAAGAAAAGCATTTGACCGATTTATTTCAACTTTGTAATAAGATAAATGAATGCAAGGCAATAGTAAAATTGTAAAAATTTCAGAAAGGAAGTAACAGATGAAAATATTAGTATTAGGTGGCGCTGGATACATTGGTTCTCATACAGTATACGAACTGATCGATGCTGGAGAAGAAGTTGTGATCATTGATAATCTGGAAACAGGACACATCGAGGCAGTTCATCCACAGGCAAAGTTTTATAAAGGAGATCTAAGAGATAAAGACTTTGTAGACAGTGTACTGGATCAGGAAAAAGATATTGACGCAGTCATTCATTTTGCGGCAAACTCCCTAGTTGGAGAGAGTATGGTAAATCCATTAAAATATTACGACAATAACCTTTGTGGAACAAAAACAATGGTGCAGTCTTTAGTAGAACATGGCATCGATAAGATTGTATTTTCCTCAACAGCAGCGACTTATGGCGAACCAGAAAAGGTACCGATCGTGGAGACAGACCGCACAGAACCTACCAACACTTATGGAGAGACAAAGCTTTCCATGGAAAAAATGTTTAAATGGGTTGGACGTGCTCACGGACTTCGTTATGTATCTTTAAGATACTTTAATGCATGTGGAGCACATGTAAGCGGACAGATCGGAGAAGATCATAATCCAGAAACACATCTGATTCCATTGATCTTACAGGTGCCAAATGGAAAAAGAGAAGCAATCAGTATCTTTGGAACTGATTATGATACAAAAGATGGAACTTGTGTAAGGGACTATATTCATGTAACAGATCTTGCACAAGCACATATTCTGGCAGTGAAATACTTAATGGAAGGAAATGAAAGTAATATCTTCAACCTTGGAAATGGTGTTGGATTTACCGTAAAAGAAGTGATCGAAACAGCCAGAAAAGTGACAGGAAAGCCGATCAAGGCTGTGGAAGAAGGAAGAAGAGCTGGAGACCCGGCTGTCTTGATCGCTTCCAGTGAAAAAGCGAAGAATATTCTTGGCTGGAAACCAGAACATGCAGATCTTGAAGAGATCATTGCATCTGCATGGAAATGGCACAGCAGCCACCCACAAGGATATTGTTCTGTTCAAAAGGAAGACAAATAACTCTTTTTGAACCATAAATCATCCCCGTACCGTTTGGAGCGTGTTACCTGGCTCTAAGCGGTACTTTTTTGTTTTTGTAAAATATCAGGTACCATGTTCAAATAAAAAATGAAATGGTGTATACTAAAGAAAGCAGTAAGATAAAAGAAGGAGTACGAATCAATGAAACGTTTACTAGGATATTTGAAGGAACATCTTTGTGTAACGATCCTCGCGCCATTATTTAAGATGCTGGAAGCTAGTTTTGAACTATTTGTACCATTGGTTGTTGCCAGCATGATCGATGTAGGGATCGGACGTCACGATATTGGATATTTGTGGAAGATGGGAGGATTATTGATCTTACTTGGGATCATTGGATTTTCATTTTCTATCACAGCACAGTATTTTGCCGCTAGGTCGGCTGTGTATACAGGAAAGTCGATGCGAAGTGATTTATTTGCGCATATGAATCGATTTTCTTATCAGGAGATCGATCAGGTTGGGACATCAACGTTGATCAACCGCATGAGTAATGATATCAATCAGGTGCAAAATGGAGTTAACATGTTCCTGCGTTTGTTTTTAAGGTCACCATTTGTCGTATTTGGTGCGATGTTCATGGCATTTACGGTGGATCATAAGGCAGCAGTTTCCTTTGTATTTACGATCACCGCATTGGCAGTAGTTGTCGGACTGATCTTATGGATCACGATGCCAATGTATAAGAAAGTACAAAAACAGGTCGATGAAGTATTAAAAAGCACAAGGGAAAATCTCCTTGGAATTCGTGTGATCCGTGCGTTTAACAGACAAAGAAGCGAAGAAGAGAATTTCAGAGTACAAAGTGGACAGCTTTATAACAAACAGATCCACGTTGGAAAGATTTCAGCATTACTAAATCCACTGACTTACGTGATCATTAACTTGGGGATTATTGCGATTTTATGGTCTGGTGGAAAACAGGTTGATCTGGGTTATTTAACACAAGGACAGATCATTGCCTTGATCAATTATATGTCACAGATCCTTGTAGAACTTGTAAAACTTGCGAATCTTCTGATCATCTTATCTAGAGCTCTTGCAAGTCTTGACCGTGTAGATCAGATTTTTGCATTAGAGCCATCTATGAAGGAAACTGGAAAAACAGATACGGAAGAGAAGAAAGATACACCAATTCTTGAGTTTAAAGATACGTCGTTTGTCTATCATGGTGCAAGAAAAGAGACGATCCATCCATTTGATTTTGCGGTGAAAGAAGGTGAGACCATTGGGGTGATCGGAGGTACAGGGTCAGGAAAGAGTACGTTGGTATCTTTGATCGCAAGATTATATGATGTGACATCGGGAAGTATTCTATACCGTGGAGTTGACGAGAAAGAATTAAAACCAGAATTTATTCGAGGAAAGATCGGATTTGTTCCACAGAAAGCATCTTTATTTGAAGGAAGCCTAAGAGATAATATGAAATGGGGAAAAGAAGATGCTACAGATGAAGAAATCTATCAGGCATTGGATATCGCACAGGCAAGAGAATTTGTTGATCAGAAAGAGAAGGGATTAGACCTTAGGATCGAACAAAATGGAGGAAACTTATCTGGCGGACAGAAACAGAGACTAACGATCGTAAGGGCATTAGTACGTAAACCTGAGATTTTAATTCTTGATGATAGTGCATCTGCACTTGACTTTGCAACAGATGCAAGACTTCGAAAAGCGATCAAAGAAAATACAGATAATATGACGGTATTTCTTGTATCCCAAAGAGTATCAACGATCCGTAATGCTGACCATATTTTAGTGTTAGATGATGGAAAGATTGTTGGGATCGGGACTCATCTACAGCTATTAAAAGAGAATCCGGTATATAAAGAGATCTGTGAATCACAGATGGCAGGAGAGGAGGCATAAGACCATGAAGAAAGACAAAAAACAAAAGACATTACAAAGAATCATGGAATATATGAAGCCTTATCGATTTTTGATCTTTGCGTCTTTAATATTGGCAGTGATCAGTGTGGCGCTGACACTTTATGTTCCGATCTTGACAGGACAAGGTGTGGACTGCCTTATATCAAAAGGAAATGTTGATTTTGCAAGATTGATAAGTATTATAAAAACGATCTTGGTCTGTATTGTGTTGACGGCAGCAGCGCAGTGGCTGATGAATCATGTTAATAATCAGATTACATATAAGATTGGAAAAGATTTAAGGATTCAGGCATTTGAGCATTTGCAGAAACTGCCATTATCTTATGTAGATGCACACTCTTCAGGAGACTTGATCAGCCGGATCGTAACGGATATTGATCAGTTTACGGATGGATTGCTGCTCGGATTTACACAGTTATTTACCGGAGTGATCACGATCATTGGAACCATTTGTTTTATGTTAGGAATCAATCCATGGATCACATTGGTTGTTGTTATTTTAAGTCCGTTTTCATTTTTTATCGCAAGTTTTATCTCAAAGCGAAGTTTTAATATGTTCAAGAAACAATCGCAGACCAGAGGAAAGATGACAGGATTTGTCAATGAAATGCTTGGAAATATTAAAGTAGTCAAAGTATTTGATCATGGAGAAAAAGCACAAGAAGAGTTTGATCAGATCAATGATGATCTTGCCGATTATTCCTTAAGAGCGACATTTTTTTCATCCATCACAAATCCGGCAACCAGATTTATGTATTCAGGAATCTATGCGGGAGTAGCGATCGCAGGGTGTGTGAGTGTTATTCGTGGAAGTATCAGTGTTGGTCAGTTATCAAGTTTCTTAAGTTATACAAACCAGTATACAAAACCATTTAATGAGATCACAGGAGTTATCACAGAATTTCAGAATTCTTTAGCTTCTGCAGCAAGAGTTTTTGAATTGTTAGATGAAGAACCTATGATTCCTGATGCTAAAGATGCGAAGACATTACAGAATGTGAAAGGCAATGTAGAATTAGAGCATGTAGATTTTTCTTATGTGAAGGAAGTACCTTTGATTCAGGATTTTAATCTGAAAGTGGAACCAGGACAGCGGATTGCGATCGTTGGACCGACAGGATGTGGGAAAACGACATTGATCAATCTGTTAATGCGTTTTTACGATGTGAATGAAGGAGCGATCAAGGTGGAAGGGAATGATATCCGTGATGTCACGAGAGAAAGTCTACGATCCAGTTATGGAATGGTACTTCAGGAGACATGGTTGAAAGCGGGAACGATCCGTGAAAATATCTGCTATGGAAAACCAGATGCAACTGAGGAAGAGATGATCATGGCAGCAAAAGAAGCCAATGCACATGGATTTATCGAGCGAATGCCAGAAGGTTATGATACGATCATTACAGAAGGCGGTGGAAATCTTTCTCAAGGACAGAAACAGCTTCTTTGTATTGCAAGGATCATGTTAAGTCTTCCTCCAATGCTGATCTTAGATGAAGCGACATCATCCATTGATACGATGACAGAGATTCGAATTCAGAAGGCATTTGAAACGATGATGAAAGGAAGAACAAGTTTTATCGTAGCCCACAGGCTTTCAACGATTCAGAATGCAGATGTGATACTTGTTATGGAAAATGGACATATTTTGGAGCAGGGAACACATGAAGAACTTTTAGCGAAAAATGGTGCGTATGCCAGATTATATAACAGCCAGTTTGCACCAGTATAAATGGTAAGATTTTTCACTGGGGATGTCATATGGAAGAAAAAGGAATGGGAAAAGGAAAAAAGAAAAAATTATTAAGGCTGTTTATAGAAACATTTTATTTAAGTGCGTTTACCTTTGGTGGCGGCTATGTGATCGTATCTTTGATGCAGAAGAAGTTTGTGAATGAATATCATTGGATCGAAGAAGATGAAATGCTTGATCTGGTGGCAATCGCACAATCAGCCCCAGGAGCGATCGCAGTGAATGGAGCGATCGTTGTTGGGTATAAATTGGCAGGCATCAGTGGTGTGATCGTAAGTGTATTCGGAGCTGTTCTGCCTCCATTTTTGATCATATCTGTGGTCTCTGTTTTTTATGAAATGTTTCGGGATAACAGGATTGTTGCAGCGATGCTTTCTGGAATGCAGACGGGTGTTGGTGCGGTGATCATCAGTGTTGTGTATGAAATGGCAAAAGGGCAAAGTAAGAAGGAAAACAGAATAGAACTTGCGATCATTATGGTTGTGGTATTTATGGCAAGTTATGTCTTTGATATTAGTGTGATCTACATTATTCTTGCATGTATTGGAATTGGAATCGTACAATATGGCATTTCAAGAAAGAAGACAGGAGGCAGAAAATGATCTATTTGCAATTATTTTTAAGCTTCTTAAAGATCGGAGCATTTAGTTTCGGAGGCGGATATGCAGCAATGCCAATGATACAGCAGCAGGTGGTAGATGCATATCATTGGCTGTCTGTGTCTGAATTTGGAGATCTCGTGACGATTTCACAGATGACACCGGGACCGATCGCGATTAATGCAGCGACTTTCGTTGGTATAAGAGTAGCTGGATGGCAAGGGGCATTATGTGCAACGATGGGATGCGTATTCCCAGCGTGTGTGATCGTTACAGTGATCGCTTATTTTTATGTAAAATATCGTCATATGGAAGGACTACAAATGGTGTTAAATACCTTACGCCCTGCGGTGATCGCACTGATCTTAACTTCTGGAATTACGATCCTTACGCAGGCATTTTTTCAGGGAAGTCATATAGATCTTCAACAGATCAACTGGATACAGGGTGGTATTTTTATCATTTGTATGTACCTTTTATTGAAAAAGAAAAAAGATCCGATCATTGTCATGCTGTTTGCAGGTGTGCTAAATGTGATCGGAAGTTTTTTCATTTCATAGGAAATTTCAATGAAATCCCCTATGAAATAAAAAAATGGGAATATAAATGATGAGAGTGTTAAAAGTATAAATAAAACAATAGGAAGTGATAGATTTGAGTAAGATACAAGAAGCGAAGAAACTATTAAAACAATACTTTGGATATGATGAATTCCGCCAAGGTCAGGAACAATTGATCGAGGCAGCATTAAATGGGCAGGATGTCTTAGGGATCATGCCGACAGGAGCAGGAAAGTCTCTTTGTTTTCAGATTCCAGCGTTGATGATGGATGGGATCACACTCGTGATCTCACCACTGATCTCGCTGATGAAAGATCAGGTTGGGACACTGAATCAAGCAGGAATTCATGCTGCATTTTTAAATAGTTCTTTGACACAGGGACAGTATCATACCGCATTAAAATATGCGATGCAGGGAAGATACAAGATCATCTATGTGGCACCAGAACGCTTGGAAACAGAAGGTTTTATCAATTTTGCGCTAAATAGTGGAGTGAAGATATCAATGTTGGCAGTGGATGAGGCACATTGTGTGTCTCAGTGGGGACAGGATTTCAGACCAAGTTATCTAAAAATTCTGGAATTTTTAAAGAAACTTCCGTATCGTCCTGTACTGACTGCATATACAGCAACAGCGACAGCAGAAGTCAGGGATGATATTATGGATATTTTGAATCTGAGAGATCCATTTGTATTAACGACAGGATTTGACCGGGAGAATCTTTACTATGCAGTAAAACGCCCAAGGGATAAATATAGAGAACTATTAAGTTATTTAAAGGAAAAAGAAGAAAAAATGCCAGGAAGCAGTGGGATCATTTACTGTCTATCTAGGAAAAATGTTGAGGAAGTCTGCTATCAGTTAAGAGAAGATGGATTCTCCGTGACAAGATACCATGCAGGATTATCCGATGAAGAGAGAAAAGAAAATCAGGAAGATTTTATCTATGACAGAAAGCAGATCATGGTAGCGACAAATGCCTTTGGAATGGGAATCGACAAGCCGGATGTCCGTTTTGTTGTTCATTATAATATGCCGAAGAACATGGAAAGCTACTATCAGGAAGCAGGAAGAGCCGGGCGTGATGGAGAGCCTGCAGAGTGTATCTTATATTATGCACCAGTGGATAACCGAACCAATCGTTTTCTGATCGAAAATGGAGAAGAGAATGAGGAATTAGATGCGATCACAAAGCAGATCGTGATGGAAAGAGATTGGGAAAGACTACGTCAGATGACATTTTACTGCTATACGAAAGAATGTTTACGCCATTATATTTTAAATTATTTTGGAGAACAGACAAGCGGATATTGTGGAAACTGCTTAAACTGTCTGACCGAATTTGAAACAGTTGATGCAACAATGGAAGCAAAAGCGATCATTGATTGTATAAGAGATTGTTATAGAGATTTTGGATTATCTACGATCGTTGACATTTTAAAAGGATCTAAGAGCCAGAAAGTATTAAGCCGTCATTTAGATGAGAATTCCAAGTATGGAGCATTAGCAGCAGAAAGCATTGCAAGGATCCGACAGATCATCAATGAAATGTTAGTCTATGGATATCTGGAAATGACAGATGATGAATATCCGGTTTTAAGCGTTGCAGATATTACTAAGATCGATGATAACTGGAAATTTGAGATCAAGATTCCAAAAGAAGTCGAAAAAGAGAAAGAAGAACGCAAGATCCAGACGAAGAAACGTAGGAAAGCAGGGGCTGTGGCAGCACTTGCAGAGGGAGACACAGAATTGTTCGAGGCGTTACGTGCACTTCGAAGAACGATCGCATCCGAACAGAAAATTCCGCCATATATGGTATTTTCCGATAAGACACTGGTACATATGAGTACGATGAAACCTTCTAATGATGAGGAAATGTTAGAAGTTAATGGAGTCGGAGAACATAAGCTTCAGAAATATGGCGAACGTTTCTTAAATGAAATTCAGAAATATAAATGAACTCGAAAAAGGAATTCAATATGAACTATTTTGAAACTAATATAGAAGAAATATCAAGATCTATACAGCTGCTTGCACAGATTTTTGAATATCAGGTATTTGAACTTGCAGTGGAAGAAGAGAATGAAAATCGAACAGGATATGTTCCATATATGATGAACGATGCAATTGAGTGTTATCTAAGTTTTCATGGACTTCGTATCTCTGGAAAATATGACAAAGACTATGAAGGAGAGATGTGGGCACAGTTAGAACAGCGAGAGGGCCGTTACGGTCTGATCGTTCATCAGGGAGAAGAAAGTGTCTTTACGATGTGGTTTGATGAGATCAAGGAACATACAAACTGTTACCGCTATCATGAGATCGGACATTTCTGGAGAGAAGGAGCTGAGCAGTGGCGCCAGCTAGTCTATATGATCGGAACGATCCGTGAAAAATACCGTTTTCTAGGGGAAGAAGTATGCAATGATCAAGAAATGGAAATTATGGCACTGATCGAATTTGCACCATTTTATTACTATTTTCCGATCAATGAAGATCCAGAAGAATGGTATGAGAAAACCGAAGAAGGATTAGAATGTATGAGAGATCTTGCTATGCAGGCAGGAGATAGGGATTATCTAAAATGGATCGATAAATATGAGAAGCACCCAACCAAACGAATGGAAATGACGCTTGCAAAGAAATTGCAAGATCCAAAGAGACAAGATTTATATGAATTGATCTGTGAGAAAGTCTGCAATGCTTCTGATCCATATCCAGCAAGGAATTATGGAGAAAGAATTGATCAGAAGATTCAAAGATACAGGGAGCAGGTTGATAAAAAACTGAAAGAACAAGGATTTACAGGAACTTATCCACAATATGAGAGTGAACATTTATCGGTTTGTGTAACAGAAGAACATCCATTTACGATCTTGGAATCTGAAGATTTTAAATTTAAGATTCAGTTGATGATCTCAGAATGCAGAGAAAAACATCCGAGAAAAAATGCAGGTTTTTTCAAAGGATATCAGAGAAAAGGCAAAATAAAAAGACTCGATTTTTAATTACGAAAATCGAGTCTTTTCTTTCACGGATTTATTTATTCTTCAGCCGCTTCTTCGTCTTCATCCTCAGGTGCAGCTTCTGGTTCTGCGATGTTAACGATCAGAGTATCTTCTGGTGTAACAAGAGAAATTTTGCTGTTTGCTGCTAATGGTAAGTCTTTGACATGAATCATATCACCAACATTATACTGTGTTAAGTCAATCTCAACTTTTTCAACGATATCAGCTGGGAATGCTTTGTATTCGATTTCAGATAAAGACTGTTCAACGATACCATTCTGTACAGCATCTTCGTTTAATAATTCGATCGCAGCAGTTGTGTGAATCTTTTCGTCAGCAACTAATGCCTGGAAGTTGATAAACATTGTTTCGTTTTTCATGGCATTGTAGTCGATTTCTTTTACGATGGCGTCTACATTTTCTCCGTCAACAAGTAAAGTGATGTGAGCTCCTTTTTTGTTATCCTTTAAGAATTTTGCAGCTTCACGGGAATCAACTTTCAATGGAATGGAATTTTCGATATCTCTGCCAAACAGATTTCCGATAACATAACCTTCTTTTCTTAATTTTTTAGCCTTTGTTTTCAAATCTCTTTTTTCTGCAGTTAATGTGTTCATAAAAAGTTCCTCCTTGAAAAAACATTAAGATATTGTGCATGTTTTGATATAACCACTTATAAAAGCATACAAAAAGAGCTCCCAGTGTAGTGGAAGCTCTTGCTGTATTGTAGGTGTTTCTATGCACTTGAGTTTATTATATCACTACTTTTTAATTTTTAAAGGGGTAAAATTGATGTATTTTTAAAAGAACACAATGAATAAAAATCACATATATTAGTAGAAGAAAAAGAAAGGAAAAAAGACTGTGATTTATGATTTTGCCGTCATCGGCGGTGATATGAGACAGGTATATTTAGCCAATTATCTAAAAAATCAAAGATATCAGGTCATCACATATGCAACAAAAAAAGAAGGCTTAGAATGCAAGGAAGGTAAATCTTTTGAAAACGTCATAAGGGAAGCAAAGTGCATGATTGGGCCCGTCGTTTTTTCAAAAAACGGGGAGATCACAGGAAGTTTTAGTAACAAAAAGATGCCAATAGAAACACTGTTTCAAGAAATGACAAAAGAACAGATTTTATTTGGTGGATGCATCAATGAAGAAATTCGACATGACTGTGAACAAAAAGAAATCAAAGTCTTTGACTTCATGAAAATGGATGATGTTGCTATCTACAATGCGATCGCGACGGCAGAAGGAGCCATTATGGAAGCAATCAAGATGCAGCCGATCAATCTTCATAAAAGCCGCTGTCTGGTCCTTGGCTATGGAAGATGTGCGAAAGTTCTTGCAGCCAAACTAAAAGGAATGGATGCACAGGTAACAGTCTGTGCCAGAAATAAAACGGCAAGAAGTCTTGCAAGATCTTTTGGACTTGAGGTTATGGATTTTACGGAACTAAAACGACGGATCTGTCAGTATGATCATATTTTTAATACTGTTCCAAAACAGATCCTGAAAGAAGATATTCTCAGGAAGATCTCCAAAGAATCCTGCATCATAGATATTGCTTCTTATCCTGGTGGAACAAACCATCAAATGGCGGAAAAACTAGGAATCTGTGCAAAACTATGCCCAAGTCTTCCGGGTATCTATTCCCCAAAATCTTCTGGGATCATGCTAGCAAAAAAAGTCTTAGAAATCAGTGGAGAGATCAAACATGGTATTAAAAAATAAAAGAATTGGAGTCGGAATGACAGGTTCCTTTTGCACTTATACAAAAGCCTTTGAACAGATCGATCGCTTATTAGAAGAAGGAGCAATCCTGCAGACAATCTTTTCTGATACATCCCAGCATATCAAATGCAGGTTTGGAAAAGGTGAGGAATTTGTAAAAAGAGCACACGATATGACAGGAAATGAACCGATGAAAACGATTGAAGAAGCAGAGATCATCGGACCGACAGGATGCCTTGATGTTTTGGTTTTAATGCCTTGCACAGGAAATACAATGGCGAAACTTGCCAATGGAATCACAGATACCCCTGTTTTGATGGCTGCTAAAGCTCAGCTAAGGAATGAAAAACCAGTCGTCATCTCCATGGCAAGTAATGATGCTTTAGGTATGAATCTTAAGAATATTGGGAATCTACTAAATCATAAGCATATTTATTTTGTACCATTCGGACAGGATGATCCGGTAAAGAAGCCAAATTCCATGATCGCGGATACAAGACTGCTCATTCCGACGATCTTGCAGGCATTAAAAGGCAGACAATACCAGCCGGTTCTCATTGATCATAAAAAATAAAAAGAGGTAGCATGTATGTGTGGAATTGCAGGATTTCTAAATCCCGGAAATAATCATCAGAAAACGGAGAAAGAAAAATATGAAATCTTAAGGAAAATGAATGAAGCTCAGCGGCACAGAGGTCCAGATGATGAGGGAGCATTTCTGGAAAATGGATGTGGCTTAGGCCATGTACGCTTATCTATCATTGATCTGTACAGAGGACACCAGCCAATGTGCAAAAAAAGAGAAGGGAATACCTATGCGATCATCTTAAATGGCGAGATCTATAACATGAAACCATTAAAAGAACAGTTGATCAAAGAAGGAGAAGTGTTTTCGACAACCAGTGATACGGAAGTTGTATTGACGGGATATATCCGACATGGAATCTCTTATATGGAACAGTTAAATGGAATCTTTGCGATTGCTCTGTGGGATGGAAAACGGAAGAAATTATATTTGATCCGAGATCGTGTTGGCGTGAAACCTTTATTTTATACCAAACAGGGAGATACATTGATCTTTTCATCCGAGATCAAAGGCTTGTTTGCCTATCCAGGAGTTAAACCAGTGATCAATAAAGAAGGACTCTGTGAAATCTTTGGGTTAGGACCTGCAAAGTCATATGGAAAAGGAGTCTTCAAAGATATTTGCGAAGTCCTTCCAGGGCATTTCCTGGAATACGATCGTGAAGGGTTGAAAGATCATGCATATTGGGAATTGAAAGCAAAAGAACACACAGACAGCGAAAAAGATACGATCGAGCATACAAGATGGCTTGTAAAAGATGCAGTTGAAATGCAGATGCTATCCGATATTCCAATCAGTACCTTTTTATCCGGCGGAGTTGACAGCAGTCTTGTCACAGCCATCTGTGCGAAAAAGCTTCAGAAAGAAGGGGGAAATTTAAACACATTTTCCTTTGATTTTGTAAACAATCATCAATATTTCCGATCAAACTCTTTTCAGCCAAGTGAGGACCGTCCATGGGTTGATAAGATGGTTGATCATGCAAAGACAGATCACAGATATCTGGAATGTGACAATGAAAATATGATCGAAAACCTATACAAAGCAGTTGATGCCAGAGATCTTCCATGTATGGCAGATGTGGAGTCTTCGATGTTATATTTCTGTTCAAAAGTTGTAAAATATAACAAAGTAACATTAACAGGGGAGTGTGCAGATGAGATTTTTGGCGGTTATCCATGGTTTCATAAAGAGGAATGCTTCAAGGCAGATATCTTTCCATGGTCTATGGATATGCAGCCAAGAAAGATGTTGCTAAACGATGATATTTTACAAAAAGTGGATTTAGAATCTTATGCAAGAACAGCTTATCAAAAGACGATCAAGGAAACGCCAAAACTTTACGGAGAAGATCAGACAGAGGCGAGAAGAAGACAGATTTCTTATTTGAATCTAAGATGGTTTATGGTAACCTTAATGGACCGCATGGACCGCACCAGTATGCATTGTGGATTGGAAGCAAGAGTTCCATTTGCAGATCACAGGATTGTGGAATATCTTTATAATGTTCCGTGGGAGTTGAAATGCCTAAATGGTGTGGTAAAAGGATTGCTAAGGGCAGCAGGGGAAGGAATCCTGCCAGATGAGGTGTTATATCGAAGAAAAAGTCCATATCCAAAGACTTATGATCCAAATTATGAAAAAATCTTATCCAAAGAACTTCTGAAAGTTATGGCAAAAAAAGAAGCACCGATCAAGGAACTGATCGATGCGTATAAACTAAGTCGATTCTTAGACAGCCCAAAAGACTACGGCAAACCATGGTATGGACAGCTGATGGCAGGTCCTCAGATGATCGCTTATCTTCTGCAAGTCAATTACTGGATGGAAAAATACCAGATCACATTGGATTTTAAATAATTAGTAAATATTTTCACAATCGTCAAAACTAGATCAATGCAAAATATCTTAAAATATAAAGCCATCCAGTCACAGTAAATGCACTAAACATCGTTGTTAACATGACAACACTGGAAGAAAGAGTTCCTTCATGTCCCATGTTTTTCGCCATAACGAAACTACTCACTGTTGTTGCGGAACCGAGCATGATAAGGATGGCTACAAGCTTATCAGTACGGAAGCCAAGTTTCACTGCGATCGGAAGGAAAATAGCACAAAGACCAACAAGTTTCATAAAAGCAGCAATGGCGGAAGGTTTGATCTTTCCAAAAGCCTTTTTGATATCAAAGGTAGCACCCATTGCCATGAGTCCCATTGGAGTTGCAACATTTCCAATGCTTGAAATAACCTTTTTAGGGATTGCAGGCATTGGAATTTTTAATGCAGACCAGACAAGTCCAGCAACGATTCCGATAAGGATTGGGTTTGTCACGATCCCTTTGATCGTTTTTTTCACAACAGTACGGTCAAGCCCACTCTGTCCAGGTTTAAATACAGATAAGACGATGACAGCCATCATATTATATAACGGTACACTTCCAATGATCATCAAAGGAGCCATTCCGGCATTTCCATAAATATTCTGAATAAATGCGATTCCAAGAAGGGCAGCACTGCTTCGGTAAGCTGCCTGAATAAATTCCCCACGGATTGATTTATCACCAAGCAAACAAGAAATCAGAAAAGAAATTGTGATACTGATCAGAGTGACGATAAAACAAAACAGGACAAACTTGATATCCCAAACTTTTGAAAAATCAACCGTTGCAAGATCCTCAAATACCAAGACAGGTAATGGAATCATAAAAACAAACTTATTCATTTTTGATGCAAAAACATCATCAATCCATCCAATCTTTTTAAAGACAAGTCCTAAGATCATCATTAAAAAGACAGGAACTGTAGCGTTTAAGCTAAAGATTAAATTTTCCATAATTACTCACTTTCTGTAGTATAAGCTGAGATTTTCTTTGGTGTGATCAGATAGTGGTAGACAAAATGTTTCACAGCAACAAAATGCTTTCTGGTCCAGACAAGACAAAATCCACTGAAGATGGGAAGAAAACAAATAAGAGAACCAATATGTCCAAAGGTCTTGCAGGATAAATAAGAAACGATGACACCAAAATGAAAACAAAGCAAAACAGAAGCGAAAAATTTCCATTTTCTCAAAGCATCCGGATCTTTGCTGCAAAGATATTCAGTCATGGATGTCGTAAACTGACGTAGGTTATTTGTAGAGAAGATCGTAGAACAGGTAAATCCATCGCCACCCTTAAATGAACACCACTGAATTGCCATTGCAAAATAAAGTGGATAAAGAGCAACAAAATCATTCAGATCAGATGGAAGAAAAGCAACGATCAAGGTAGCTGCTGCATCCACAAAAAGACTGACATAAGGAAGATGCAGTTTTGTAAACTTTGGTAAGATCACAGTCAGTGATAATGCAAACATATAAATAAAAACACCAAGAAGCCTCACAAAGAAATTCGCATCCGGGTGTCCAGCAAGATCTGCAAATACAGAGATCAGATTCGAAGTCTGTGCAGAACCAAAGAGTTCATGATGATTAAGAATCGCAAAACCACCAAGAAATCCACCAACGATCGCCATATTAAAATGAATCCAACGATCCATATCTCTACTACACATGAAAAAACCAGCTTTCTTAAAAATATTTCCAAAATATTATATATCCATCCAGAAGAATTGTAAAGTTATGATTTGTATGTAGGCTTGCATGTATGTGACAGAAATAAAAGAAAAACAAATATTTAAAAGAATCAAGGTGGCAACTCCGCATTTTTGAGAGCGTTTTTTACAAATCGCTGATCCGTGCCTGTTCCTTTGGAAACTCCCTCGCTGCGAGCCAAAATGCCCGCAGCAACGGTCAGACATCCAACCACAGGCACTGCGAATTTG
>JAXJNA010000029.1:0-5358 GCA_036312945.1 Anaerostipes hadrus | reverse complement strand
GAGGTACGAAATGATAGAATTCCATAGGACTTTTTTGCAAAATCGCAGCCAACACGGGCACTGTTTGAACGTAGTGAGTGGTGCAGGAGTGTTGGCGGATCAGCGTTTTGCAAAAAATCCGTCAATGGAATTCGTTTTTCGTACCTCTATCTTTCTTTATCTTTTTATGAATACTCGATACATTTCCGTCATACAATTACAAATTAAACAGTTGCATGTGTAGATCTATTGTCTGCTCCTTCATGGCTTTTCTGGAACAATTTTTTAAAGCAGGAAACTGCAACCATCAATCCAAGTGCCATCAGAAGTAAAGCGACGATCAACTGTAATCCATCGATCATAAATACGAATCCTCCGGTTACGAAGATCTTTGTAAAGATTCCGATGACAGCCTGCACAAGAGCTGTAAATGTTACAACTAACATGATGCACATAGGTGCGTATAACATCCATCCTTTTCTTCCTGTTGTTAATAAGAAGACAGATAACGCGATCAATACTAAAGATGCTAATAACTGGTTTGCTGCTCCGAATAATGGCCAGATGTTGTTGTATCCACCTAAGCATAATAAGAATCCGAAGAATAATGTGATAACAGTTGAGAAATATTTGTTTGTAAATAATTTTCTTACACCTGTAAGATCAGAACCATCAGCAGCTTCTCCCATGAATAATTCCTGGAATGACATACGTCCGATTCTTGCTACAGAGTCAAGAGATGTTAATGCAAGTGCAGAAACACACATTGTCATAAAGCAAGTAGCTACGTGTTTAGGGATTCCAAGTAATGTTAAGAATCCAGCTACATTTCCTGAGAAGATCTGGAATGGTGTTCCTTCAGGCATTTTACCACCGACAGCTGCTGCACCGACAACAACTAGGGCGACAACACCTAATAAAGATTCTACCATCATAGATCCATATCCAACACAAAGCATATCTTTTTCGTTGCTGACTGTCTTAGATGATGTTCCAGAAGATACTAAACTGTGGAATCCTGAAACAGCACCACAGGCGATCGTGATAAATAATGTAGGGAATAAGCTTTTTCCACCAACATTAAATCCGCTGAATGCTGGTAAATTCATTGCTGGATGAGCAACAAATACACCAAGGACAGCACCGATGATCATTCCGACTAATAAGAAAGTACTTAAATAGTCACGAGGCTGCATCATTAACCACATTGGCATAACAGATGCAAGGAATAAGTAAACCATAACGACTGCGATCCATGTATTTTTTGTAAAATATAATGGGAAAGCAATACCAACGGCTAACATAACGATCAGTAATACAAGTCCTGCAACAAATTCTACCTTCTGGTTTGGTTTTACATATTTTGTGAATAATCCGAAAACAACAGCTCCTAGGATAAATAACATAGAGATAGAAGCAGCGGCAGCATTTGGTGAACTTTTAGCACCTGTTACTGTAAATCCGTTAAATGTTCCGGCAACCATATCTGTGAAAGCTGCGATTACAAGTAAAGTAAATAACCAAGAGAACAGAAGAAATAATTTTCTTCCTGTTTTACCAATGTATTTCTCGATCAGGACACCCATGGATTTACCTTCATTCTTTACAGAAGCGTAAAGAGCTGTAAAATCCTGAACGGCTCCGAAGAAGATACCACCGATCAACAGCCAGAGAAGAACTGGCAGCCATCCAAACATTGCGGCGATGATCGGTCCGGTGACAGGACCTGCACCTGCGATGGATGAAAACTGATGGGAAAATACAACGGCTTTTGGTGTCGGGATGTAATCTTCACCATCTTCATGTGTGTAAGCTGGGGTTTTCGCTTTAGGATCGATTCCCCATGTCTTAGCTAACCAGCGTCCGTAAAGGGCATAACCAGCAACTAATACGACGATTGCGATTGCTACGATTGTTAAGCTATTCATTTTTAATCACTCCTCTTAAAATAAACTCTATAATAAAATAAAATGTATTCAAAACACAGGATACAATAAAAATGAGTAAAAAAAATCTTCTGAAATGCCTGCTCAGCATTCCAGAAGACGAATATTCTCCGCGGTACCACTTCTTTTTATTACTCAAATCGTAATCCCTTAGTCACATCATTTAATGTGCTCCTTGATAACGGAAGGATCCCGGTCGCACTTACTAATGAATCATCATGTTCAGCTGACTGCTCGCAGGGGATATGGATATAAGTTCTTTATTGCCTCACAGCAACCGGCAACTCTCTTGAAAAGAATTCAAATATCAATGTGTCCTGCTCATTGCATTGCATTCTGTATTTCGTTGCACTCATAATAGTCCTATGAAAAAAGAATGTCAAGAGAATATAATGTTCTATTTTTGATACAATCACGCCATTAAGGCTTTGCTTACTTCCTTAAGATTCATACCGTTAGAGCCTTTGATCAGTACAACATCGTTCTTCTTTAAGTAAGTTTCAAGGAAAGCGATCAGTTCTCCGTTAGAAGAAAATGCACGGGTGTGGAGAGAAGGATTTTCCTTCCATGCTTCCTCAATATAATGTCTGGAAAGTTCACCAGTGATAAAGAGATCCGTCACTTTTGTTGTAGCGATAAAACGTCCAACTTCTTTGTGGTATTCTGGTGAATCTGGTCCAAGTTCTAACATGTCAGATAAGACAGCGATCTTTCTGCCACGTGTCTTAAATTCAGACAAAATACTTAAACTTGCTTTCATGGAATCCGGGCTTGCATTATACGCATCATCGATCAGAATATAGTCGTTAACGTGGATAATATTCTGTCGCTGGCCAGAAAATGTGGATAACTGTGCTTTGATCGCATCCATTGGAACATCATAGCGAAGTCCGATCGCAATGGCAGCTAATGCATTGGATACATTATGTTTTCCAAGTACATTTAAAGTGATAGTTTCTTTCATATCACCATAGTGGAATTCAAATAAGGTTTGTCCACCTTTCTCACGGATTTTTTCTGCATGGTAAGTACAATCATCTGCGAAACCGTAAAATTCATATGGTTTTTTGACATAATCGATATGTTTACGGATCATGTCATTGTCTCCATTTAAGAATAGGACACCATTTTCAGGCAGACCATTCTGGATATCTAATTTTTCGATACAGATATTGTCGCGGGAACCCATCATCTCAATATGTGAAACACCAACATTTGTGACAACACCAACGTTTGGATGGATGATATTACCAAGAGTTGTGATCTGTCCCTTTTCACTCATTCCCATCTCAAGAACACCGATCTCATCTTCTGATGTCAGATGATCTAGTGTTAACGGAACACCAACCTGGCTGTTTTGATTTCCAATCGTTTCAAATACTTTGTATTTGCCTTTTAAAACATGTGCGATCATCTCGCGGGTTGTTGTTTTACCAACACTTCCGGTAACTCCGATGATCGGAAGAGACATTTTATTTCTGTAATAGGCAGCAATCTGCTGCATGGCTGTCAAAGTATCAGGAACTTTGATGTATGGAGCATTTCCTGAAGCTTCGGTATGTTCTTGTGTTAAGCAGGCACCGCCTTCTTTTAATGCATTAGGAATAAAAATATGGGCATCAACACGTTCTCCGATGATCGGTACAAATAAAGTGTTAGGACCGACCTCCATGGAACTTGTGCTTAAGTGGTCAATCTTCATGGAAGGATCGCCACATAAAAGTGTTCCGCCTGTTGCTTCTAAAATGTCTTGAATAGTTATATTTTCCATAGGAAACCTCGCTTCTTTTTTTATAAATTATAGCATGACTATGTGATGTAAAAAAATGTAAAATTGTTTCAAAAGTGCAACTGTAGTATAGTAACACTTTTGGAAAGAAAAAATTGAAAATCATGCTGTTATCTACAGATTATAGCACATTTAGTTGCGATATGATAAAATGATAATTATAAAATACAAAAAACATAAAATATTCGTAAGATGTAACAAGCAGACTTATGAATATAAAAGATATTAGAAAAGGGGTGTTTAACTGTTAAAATAATCTTATAAAAAGTTAAAATATATGTTATGATTTATAACTTTTATTGATAGAATAAAATATAAGGAGGATTTGCTTATGAGTAAATATTATTCTATCAATAAATTTTCAAAAATATTAGGTGTATCGGCTCAAACATTAAGGAATAGGGATAAAAACGGTAAACTTTATCCACATCATACTTCTAGTAATAAATATAGATAGTATTTATATGAATAATTAAAACAAGAAAACTTGTAAAAGAACTTATAGATGATGGTGATGAAAAAGATGATAAAAACAATTCGGGTCATGCTGATTCCAAATAATAAACAGAAGAATATTCCTGGTTAAATGAAATCTCAAATAATGTAACAAAACAAGCGATCAAAGATGCTTGTCATGCATATAAGAGCTTTTTCAAAGGATATTCCAAGTTTCCTAAATTCAAAAGCCGAAAATTTTCTATACCATCTTTTTATCAGGATAATGTAAAAATTCAATTTTCAGATATGCATGTAAAAATTGAGGGTTTTGCTGCTTCCAAAAAGAAGAATAAACAAAAAATAAATTGGATCAGACTTGCGGAAAAGAATCGAATCCCTGTGGATTGTAAATATAGTAATCCTCGTATAAAATATGATGGAATCAACTGGTGGATCACAGTAGGTATTGAATACGAAGACTCTGTGACTGTTCCGTCAAATGATGGGATAGGGATCGATTTAGGGATTAAAGATTTCGCGATATGTTCTGATGGTAATCAATATAAGAACATCAATAAAACAAAAAAAGTTAGGAAACTAGAGAAACAAAAACGCAGATTACAGCGTAGCATCTCTCGTTCATACGAGAAAAATAAACAAGGAAAGGAATACTGTAAAACAAAGAATGTAATCAAAAAGGAAAAACTTTTATTAACATTAAATCACAGACTAACCAATATCCGTCATGATCATTTACATCATATAACATCAGAGATCATAAAACGAGAACCAAGCTTTATCTGTATCGAAGATTTAAATGTAAATGGAATGATGAAAAACAGACATTTATCTAAAGCAGTTCAACAACAGGGATTTTATGAATTTAGGCGGCAGATGGAATATAAATCTGAGTGGAACAATATTCAGGTGATCATTGCAGATCGATTTTTTCCAAGTTCTAAATTATGCAGCTGTTGTGGAAAGATCAAAAAAGATCTGAAGTTATCAGAACGTATTTACAAATGTGAATGTGGAAATGTAATTGACAGAGATCTTCAGGCAGCTTTGAACCTTAAAAAATATGGAGAGGATGTTCTGAAACAATCTGTAGCATAATATGTTCAAGTGATTACAGATATGTACTGATACGTTAGTCAGGAATTAACGCCTATGGAGAGTACAAGAACTTGTGAGTAGTATATGAAT
>JAXJNA010000028.1:0-26247 GCA_036312945.1 Anaerostipes hadrus | reverse complement strand
TCAGTAACTTTCAACGCGAGTTATCGCAGGAGATCCAGCGGATAAGCGTTCTGTCAAAACTCCGTCAATGGAATTCGTGTTGCTCACATGCTATCTTTCATTTTTTCTCTAAATACTCGATGACCTTCAACTCATACAATTTAAAATTTCCCTATGAATTGCACAACGCGTATCTTATCCAATACAAATATCGCCACATCCATAAACAAATGCGCCAACAGTGTACTAACGATCACGCCATTTGACTTTAACAAGAAATCAGAAGAAAATCCATACCAACAGATAAATCCAGAATAAGCGCCCATCAAAACCAGTAAAGGCAGGTATTTCACGACACTTTTCAAAGATTCCTTGATGTAATCAAGTGTTGAATCAAAATAGACAAAACGACCGATCGCCAGCATTACAAAATAAAAGATCAAAGAATCATAATTTGAATCGTTATAAATAAATTTTATGTACAACAAGATCAGAATGATATAAAAGGCAGAGATCAGTCGTACGGAGGCTTTTTGTTCGGATGAGATCGTTTTCAGGTGAACAAAGATCCGGTCAAACCAGAATGTTAAAAATACGGAACATACTAAAAATACCATCAACAAAATATCCTGATATTTATTCCAGAAATAAGCCGCCTGAGGGATCCTTTCATCGAGGACATAATAAAGAGAAAGGAAGATCAGTACGGAGGTACTTGAAAAGACCATTTCATAAAAGCTTTCAATCCAGCTGATAACTTTTGTTTTATGTGTTTGTTCAATTTGTGCAAGTTCAGCTTCCGTTGGATTTTCAATATTGATCTTATAATGTTTTTGAAGCTTTGCGGTAAGTAAAACGACGGCGAGGACAACGATCAGCCCGATCAAAGAAACAGCCATGAAACTGCCGGCATTTTGTGCATTAAAATAATGTGTAACATAATATTGTGATTGTGACATATATAATCCCTTCTTTAAACTAAAATAATGATAGGAACATCAAATGAGTTCACTAAACACATATTTTAACACCTTTTTATGCAAATTCAATGGATACTATATTTCATCATAAAAACTTAAGAAAGTTTTTTGAAAAAACATAAAAGCAGGGGCATTTGTGTGAGAAATTTATCCTATAGACTTGTGAGTACAGACACGTCAATGTTATAATATAAATAGCACATTTTTTGAAAGTGGTGAGGGAAGATTGAAAAAATCAGTAAGGATCGCAGCAATGATATTTGTCATTTTTGCTATATTGATAGCGGTAGAAATTATCATATCTTATAAATGTCTGACTGTTACGGATTATAAGATCAAGTCTGATAAGATCAAGGAAACGACCAAGATCGTATTAATATCGGATCTTCATAATAGTCAGTTTGGAAGCAAGAATAAACGCCTGGTGGATAAAATTCAAAAACAAGATCCAGATCTTATTTTGATGGATGGAGATATGTTGAATGAAGATGGGAAGAATGCACAGACAGCAGTAGAACTTATAAGAGAAGTGAAGAAAACAGCACCTGTATATTATGCATTGGGGAATCATGAGATTGCGTATAGACAGCGCAGGGATAAGAATCTATACCAGAAGTTACAGAAAGCAGGAGCGAAGGTTGTAGAGAAAGAATATGAGGATATCAAGGTAAGAGGCAACAAGATCCGGATCGGAGGCCTTTATGAATATGCATTTGCAGTAGATGGGGCTGGAAATATGGTTAAGAAAAGTATCCCGTCCAAAGTAAGAGACTTTTTGATGGATTTTGAGGATACAGATACATTTAAGATCATGTTGTCTCACAGACCAGATAGTTTTGTTTTTGGGCAGGCAGCAGATACATGGAAGATCGATCTGGTAGTCAGTGGGCATGTACATGGTGGACAGGTAAGAATTCCAGGAAAAGGTGGTCTTTACGGAGGAGATCAGGGATGGTTTCCTGAATATACGGATGGAATCCATCATTTTAAGGCAGTGAATCATATGATCATTACAAGAGGACTTGGAAGTGATAAGGAAAAACTACCAAGATTTCACAATATTCCAGAGATTGTAGTGATCCGACTTGAAAAACGTTAGAGCAAAGAGGTGTGAGAGGATGAAGAAATATCAGATTGCAGATTTTATTTTTGGAATTCATATGGAAGAATCGTTAGAAATTCCAGAGAATTTCAAAAAGTTTGTGATTGATACTGATGAAGAAGTACAAGTGGAATATTTCCTTGAAATTGTGGATAAATTACCAGAGCTGGATGGGGAATGTGTATCACAACGGATCGATCTGAAAGTATATAAAAAAGACGATCTGGAATACCGCCGAAGGAATTTTATGGGAATGGAAGAATCCTACGGACAATATGAAGAAATTTCACAAAATCAGGTAAAATTGTACTTAAAACGAGAATTTGTGCATATGATAAATGTTGATACAGTCTTTGTATCTCTTTTTGCGATGGAAAAAAGAATGTTGGCAAAGGATGCGATGGTATTGCATTGCTCTGTGCTCAAAGTGAGATCAGGAGTGATCTTATTTAGCGGACCAAGTGGAATTGGTAAGTCAACGCAGGCAGGATTGTGGACGAAGTATCGGAAAGCAAGAGTTATCAATGGTGATAGAACTTTATTAAAAAAAGAGAATGGCAGATGGATGTCTCTTGGATGGCCGATCTGTGGTTCTTCAGAGATCTGCTATAATGAAGCTTATCCTGTGAAAGCAGTTGTTTTTCTTGGACAAGCAGAAGAGAATGATGGAAGGAGACTTCGTTATTTTGATGCGATCAAGGCAATGATCAGTCAGATCACAGTGAATGGATGGAATCCGCAGTTTGTGGAGAAGATATGGAATCTCACAGAAGATTTTGCGGTTCAGATCCCGGTATTTGAGTATGGGTGTAACATGGAAGAAGCTGCAGTAGATACTTTAGAGAATCTGCTTTTGGATATTTTAGAATAAAGGAGCATGTGAAGATGAACTTAACCAATGTATTTATAGATATATTAAGAAGTGCGATGACGCAGACTTCCTGTGATATGATAGAGGGACTTTCTACACAAGACTGGGAGAAGATCTATGATATCAGTCAGAAACAGCAACTGGCACCGATGATCTATCAGCAGATTTTTTCGAATGAATCATTTCAAAATAGTGATCCAGAGTTTCAGCAGTTCTGGAAGAGAGATACGATCGAGCAGGCAGGAAATCAGGCAAGAAAAAGTATGCTATTTTTGATGTTGTTTGATAAAATGCGCCAGAATGGATTGACTCCATTGATCGTGAAAGGAATTGTCTGCAGAGATCTATATCCGAATCCAGATCTTCGAACATCCAATGATGAAGATCTTTATATCCCAAGAGATCAGTTTGAGAAGATGGATGAATTTTTGCAGGCAGAGGGATTTATGAGAGAAGAACTGATCAAGGATAAAGTTTATCAGGAAGTTCCATATCAGAATCCAAGGAATGGATTGTATTTTGAACTGCATATGGATCTGTTTCCTCAGGAATCCGGTGCGTATGGACATTTTAATCAGTTATTTGAAGATGCGTTTGATACCTGCATGGAAACAGAGATTCAGGGAAGTAAAGTATTGACGCTGAATCCCAAACAGCATTTTTTATATCTTGTATGCCACAGTCTGAAACATTTTCTTCATAGTGGATTTGGAGTCAGACAAGCATGTGATCTATTATATTTTGCGAAGACATACCATGATCAGTTGGACTTTCATGAGATCAGGGATATCATGAAAGAATATCATATGGATTCCTTTGCTATGAATGTACTGGATATCGGAGTCTGCTATCTTGGATTTACCTGGGAAGAGCTAGGGCTTTCAAAACCATCGGATGTAGAAATTGATTGTACATCACTATTGGATGATATGTTAGATGGTGGTATTTTTGGACAAAATGATATGAACCGTGTACATAGTGCGAATATTACGTTGAATGCAGCAGAGAATGAATCAGTCAATGCAGCTTCCGGAATCCTGGCTTCTTTATTTCCAGAGAAGGAATATATCAAGACGAATTATCCATATTCAAGAAACTATCCGTTTTTATTGCCAGTGGCGTATTTGCACAGGATATTTAAATACTTAACTCATCGCAAGACAGGTGCGATCAATACAGGAGAAAAAAGCAGTGCACAGATTGGGATGGAACGTGTAAAATTATTAGAGAAATATAAGATTGTAGAGAAGTAAATATAAAAGTGAAAAGAGGTGATTCCTCATGCTGGATCAGGAGAAATTTTTTAACACATACAAAGTACGGGAAGCATTTGAGGATTCTGGACTTTCCTGGGATACGCTTGAGAAGATTTATGAGGATTATACGAGACGTTTACCAGAGATGAAAAAGATCGCAGATCGTTTACAGGATGAGATATCAAAAGTAATAGATTTTCATGTACATTCAATTCATAACCGATGTAAGGATCCAGAGCATTTGATTGAGAAGATCATACGGAAAGTTGGAGTTGAAAAACGTCAGAAATATAAAAATATTAATGAACGGAATTATCTGAGAATCGTGCGTGATCTGATAGGTATCCGGATTTTGATCTTATCTAAAGAAGAATGGCGTACGGTACATGACTTTTTGCTGAAAGTTGATGAAGATTCCAGATATGATATGCATATGGCGGAGATGCCAAGGGCCTATATCCGTTATGGGGACCGTGATATTTTTAATTATACGATTCATAAAGAATATACAGATAAGGGATATCGTTCCCAGCATTATATTTTTAAATATGGGAATTATTATTTTGAAGTGCAGGTACGAACGATCGCTGAAGAAGTATATGCAGAATTTGATCATTATGTAAAGTATCCATATCGTGAGAATAATCATTTTCTAAAGCGTTATACAAGTGTCGTGGCAGAATTATTGAATTCTGTAGATGAGATCATTTCGACATGTTTTCAGTTTGGAGAAGCAGGCTGGCTTGACATTGAGAAATATTTTGCACAAGACAGTTATAGTGACTTGCAGAGAATGTCGAAAGAACCGCATAAGAGAGAAGAAGAGCAGATTCCAAGAGCTAATGATGGAGTGATCGATGCTCAAAGTTATATGAATCGGATGATCTTAAGAAAGGGATAAACCAGATGGAGAGATATGACGACGGATTCGCAGAAGAAAGCCAGCGGATCGAACGATTAGTAGAAGAAATCATTGCCGGAGAGCACAAAATTGATAAGTTGCCGAATTCCTCTGCAGGATTTACAGGAGCGGCACAGGCAGAGTATTTTTCGAAGGCAAGATATCATTTAGAATCGGATGTAAGTAATCTGATCGTGAATCATAAGCAGCAACTGGACGAATTACAATTGTTAAAGATGATAAAGGGGCAAGAATGATAGAACACAATTTATTTGAGATGGAAAATTACAGAGAGCTGATCGATGAGGTCGGTGTCGATAAATTCCGTGAACGGTTTGAGGAACTGCAGAAGACAGCGATGGAATTTATTGAAATGGCAGGATTTTCTGAGACAGCTTACTGCAATGAAAGAATTTTAATGCAGGTGATCCTTGATTATTTTATGGATGTGATGCGGTTAAAGGAATTTCATAGTATTGAGAGAATCCGCACAGAGAAGCTGTTTGCATACACGATTTCCTGGATCGTTCGGAGAAAACCAATCCAGTTTCGGGATTATTCCGAAGAGGAGAGAGATATTTTTATCAATGAACGTTTTGCTGCATATCTGCTCATCAATGAATGTCTGATGTGTGGAACAAAACATTTTGTACAGGAAGCTTATGCGGAAAAGTTAGTAGAATATACAGAAATGTTGCTGTATTATTTCAAATACCGTCAGTGCGATCCAAAGACATTAGAACTTTTGATCGAGTCATTTAAGATGGGTGGACTTGTGCATTAGGGGAATACTCGAAAGCGCCATAGGAAAGGGGATTTAGGTATGGGAATCCTTGTTTTTGATGTAGGCACTTCAAGTATGAGAGGTGCATTGATAAACGATAAGGCAGAGATTTTATGCCAGTTTTACAGAAAATATCATCCAACCTTTCATTCTTCAGTCAAGGTAACGCAGGATCCAGAAATATGGAGAAAAGCATTATATGATATAGCAAGAGATGTGGGTAACTGGTGTAAGGATCAGAACGAAGAAGTAGAGATGATTTCTTTGACGGCACAAAGAACATCGATCATTCCAGTTGATCATAAAGGAGATCCATTATGTGATGCTGTGATGTGGCAGGATAAAAGGAATATTGAAGTTTGTACGAGGCTTTCTGCGATGAATGGACAGATCATCAGAAAAAGCGGAACAATGGTGAATCCTGTATTTTCAGGGAGTAAGATGGCATGGCTTAAAGAGACAGCACCGGAGATTTATAAGAAAGCAGACAGGATTTTTGTTGTTGCAGATTATTTGTTATATCATATGACAGGGCAGAGAAAACTTGATCGTACTTATGCAAGTCGATCTCATTTGATGAATTTAAGAACCGAGCGGTGGGACAGCGAGCTTCTTGATATCTTTGGAATCGAGAAGAATAAGCTTTGTGATCTGATCGATCCAGGAGAACTTCATGGATATACAAATGAGAAATTTGCGGAAAGTACAAGACTTAAGACGGGAATTCCAGTTTATTCGGCTGGTGGTGATCAGCAGTGCAGTGCACTTGGAATGGGAATTTATGAAGAAGGTGATATGGAAGTTACGAGTGGAACAGGTGCATTTATCATAGGAATCACAGAGAAGGTACCAATTGTGCTTCTAGGTAATCCGATCATTAATTATTCTGCAGTAAAAGGAAAATATATTGTGGAAGCAAGTATCTTAACATGTAGTGCGGCATTTGACTGGTTTTGCAATAATTTTTACAAAGAAGTGCAGGGAGATATTTATCAGAAGATTGATCAGGAGATCGCACAGTCTCCACCAGGAGCCAATGGATGTATGTTGCTTCCATTTTTTCAGGGAAGGGCAACACCACAGTGGAATCCAAAAGCAACTGCATCATTTACAAATGTAACGCTGAGTACGACAAGAGGTGATATGGCGAGAGCTTTGCTGGAAGGAATCGCTTATGAGATTTGCAACAATTTAGACATTGTGGAAGGTCAGATTGGCAAGGCAGAGCAGATTCGGATTGGCGGTGGCTTGAGTAACAGTCATGAATTTAATCAGATTCAGGCAGATGTCTATGGAAGAAAATTGATCCAGTACCAGCATAGGGAAGCAGGGATCATTGGTGCATGGATAAGTGCAATGGTGGAAAGCGGGAAGGTTTCAGATCATAAGGAAGCTCTAGAACGGGCAAATAGAAATAATGCATTACAGATTTATGAACCTGTTGAAAAAAATATTGAGAAATATCAGGAACTTCGAGCAGATATGAATCATTTATACCAAAAAATATATTAGGAATAAATAAGAATATTAAAAAAACTGAACCACTATAAAAGAGGCAACTCATAGGAGTAATTTATGAGTTGTCTCTTTTTTTGTACATTTTAAACAAAATGTATGGGTTTGTACTTGTGTGCATACGGATTGTACTTATGAAAGAACAATATATTTATAAATGTCAATCTAAAATATTTATTTTGCACATATGTGCAAAGATTGAGAATTTGTTGAACAGATGTGCAGCAGATGATAAGATGTAAACAACTTAAGGAGATACACATAAAAGCAACATAGAAAATATGGAGAATGAATTAGGAGGAACCAAATGAGTGAAGTAATCGAAGCAAGAAACATTAAGTTGAATGTAGACGCATCTGACTGGAGAGATTCCATGGTCAAATCAGGACAGCTCTTAGTTGACAGCGAATACATCACAAAAGATTACATTGATCTGACGATCAAGTGTGTGGAAGAAAACGGACCATATATCGTTATCATTCCAGGACTTGCATTATCTCATTCAAGACCAGATGTGAGTGTAAATAAAACAGGATTAAGTTTGATCACATTAAGCAAGCCAGTCTGTTTTGACTGTGACAATGATCCAGTAGATATTGTTCTTACTCTGGCAGCAACTGACGACACATCTCATCTGCAGAAACTTCAGTCCATGGCTGAGTTTATCTCAGATGAAGAGAACATTGAATTCATTAAAAATGCAAAATCAGCTGAGGAAGTTGCCAAAGCGATCAATGAATTTGAACCAGAAGAGTAAGAAGGGAGAAAGAGGATGGAAATATTAAACACAGTATTTACGTTTGTATCAAACAACATTTTGACGAAAGCGGAGTTCTTCGTAGGATTGATCGTCTTAGTTGGATACATTTTATTAGGAAGAAAATGGTATGAAACACTAGCAGGTTTCTTAAAAGCAGTTGTAGGTTACATGATCTTAAATGTAGGTTCAGCCGGACTGATCAATACGTTCCGCCCGATCCTTGCCGGATTGAACCAGAAGTTCCATTTGAACGCAGTAGTTATTGACCCGTATTTCGGATTGAATGCAGTAAATGCAGCACTTGAAAATATCGGATTATCGGCAGCATGGACCATGACATCCTTGTTACTAGCATTTATCTGGAACATCATCTTATTGATCTTCCGTAAATTCACAAAACTTCGTACGTTACTGTTAACTGGACATATCATGGTACAGCAGGCAACAACTGTAACATGGATTGTATTCTTATTTATCCCAGGACTTCGTAATATATGGGGAGCTGTAGCAGTCGGAATCTTAGTCGGTACATACCAGGCAGTATTTTCTAACTTAACAGTTGAACCAACAGATCGTTTAACAGACGGTGAAGGTGGATTCGCGATCGGACATCAGCAGATGTTTGCAATCTGGTTAGCGGATAAGATCGCACCAAAAATCGGTAAAAAAGAAGATTCTATTGAAAATATCAAACTTCCAGGATTTTTACAGATGTTTAGTGACAATGTAGTATCCACATCCGTATTAATGTTCATATTCTTTGGAATCATCATGTTAGTACTTGGAGAAGATTTCATGAGAAGTTTAGATGACACATTTTCACAGACAACAGCATTTGGATTCTATATTTTCTCTAAAGCATTAAGCTTTACTGTTTACTTAAATGTATTACAAGCAGGTGTTCGTATGTTCGTTGCAGAACTTACAGAATCATTCAAAGGTATTTCAGACAAACTGCTTCCAGGAGCAATCCCAGCAGTAGACTGTGCGGTAGCTTATGGATTCGCACCAGCAAACGCAGTAACAGTAGGTTTCTTCTGTGGAGCACTTGGACAGTTCTTAGCGATCGCAGGACTTTTGATCTTCCATTCACCAGTTATGATCATCGCAGGATTCGTACCACTGTTCTTCGATAACGCAAGTATCGCAGTATATGCAAACCACAGAGGTGGAGTTAAAGCAGCCATGATCTTACCGTTTATCAGTGGAATCATTCAGGTATTAGGTGGAGCCGTTTGTGCCTATATCTTACAGCTAGTAGCATTCGGTGGATGGCATGGAAACTTCGACTTCTCAACGATCTTCCTTGCAGTATCTTATATTGTTAAATACTTAAAGGTACCTGGAGTTATTCTTTGTGTTATCGCAATGTTAGTCATTCCTCAGATTCAGTATGCGAAATCTGATAAAGAAAAGTATTTCACAGTAGGTCAGGAAGACGACGAGTATTAAAAAAGTAATATCAAATCAATTTTTAACAAAACAATCAATCAGCCAAAATTCAGGAGGTATTTATTATGAAAATCAAAGCAATCGCAGCATGTGGAAATGGAATGGGATCAAGCCAGATGATCAAAATGAAGATCAACAAAGTATTCAAAAGATTAGGAATTGATGCAGAAATCGGACATATGAGTGTTGGAGAAGCGAAAGGTGTAGCAAACAATTACGATATGATCTTTGTATCTGAAACATTTACATCTCAGTTTAGAACAGGAAAAGATACAAAAGTCATTGGACTTAAAAATTTATTATCAGAAAAAGAAATCGAAGCAAAGATCAGAGAAGCATTAGATATGCCTGCAGAATAAATCGGGGTGAGATAGATGTACGATATCAAAAAAAGGCCATTAGGGATTTATGAAAAGGCTCTTCCAAATGATTTTACATGGCTTGAAAAAATGCAGGCAGCAAAGCAGGCAGGATTTGATTATATCGAGATTTCCATTGACGAATCTGATGAGAGATTAGCAAGACTTGACTGGAGTGATGAGAAGATCGAGGAAATCCGTTCTTATATGAAAGAGACAGGGATCATCATTCCAAGCATGTGCTTAAGTGGTCATAGAAGATTCCCATTTGGAAGCAAGAACAAAGAAACAAGAGATAAAGCATTTGAGATCATGGAAAAAGGAATCATCTTAGCACAGAAGTTAGGAGTCAGAGTGATCCAGCTTGCAACTTATGATGTATATTATGAAGAATCTGATGAAGAAACAAAAGCTTTATTCTTAGAAGGAATGAAAAAATCAGTAGAGATGGCAAGCCACGCAGGAGTGATCCTTGCAATGGAAATCATGGATACACCATTTGTTGGAACGATTCTTCGTGCAATGCACTATATTAAAGAAATTCGTTCTCCATATTTTAAGATTTATCCAGATATGGGAAATCTGACGCAGTTTTCAGCGGATGTTGAGAGTGAATTTGAACTTGGAATCAGTGAAACGGTAGCGATCCATGTCAAAGAGACAAACCCTGGAGTATTTAAATGTGTTCCATTTGGAGAAGGAACTGTAAGATTTACAGACATTTTTAAAAAATTAAAAGATTTAAATTACACAGGAATGTTCTTGATCGAAATGTGGGCAGATAACACAAAGAAACAAACGATGGAAGAAGCAGTTGAAATGATCAGGCAGGCACGCTTATTTGTAGAAGATAAGATGGAACAGGCAGGGATCAAAGTGCCTGCATAAGGAGGAAATCATGTATCGAATGGTAGTGACCGATCTTGATGGGACCTTGTTAAATAGTCAAAAACAAGTTTCTGATGCCAATGCAAAGGCAATTTATAAACTAAAAGATCAAAACATAACATTTGTTATGGCAACCGGAAGATCGGATGTTATGACAAAGGCATACACAAAACAATTAAAAAATGCAGATATTGTCATTGGATGTGACGGAGCTGTCATTCGAAACATCAGGACCGGAGAAATCTTATATGAAAATCATTTAAGCAGTGAAACCTGTCACAAGACGTTTGAAATCTGTAAAAAATACGGATTACAGTATTATGTCTTTGCAAAAGATGAACTGGTATCCGATGATCCTCAGAATGAAAGATTTTTGATTCATCAGAAATTCAATCAGACTGTAGAGGAAGATGAAGAGATACCAATGCAGATTGTGGATGATTTAAATGAATATGTAAATGATCATATCATTTACAAGATCGTTGTAAGTCACAATGACACAAGTTATTTAGACAAAGTAGCCGAAGTGGTCAAAAAAGAAACGGATGCAGATGCCATTCGTTCTGGGAAAAAAGTTCTTGCAGTCAAGGCAATGGGAGTTTCCAAAGCAGAAGCGATCAAAAAGCTTGCACAAAAGTTAGGCATTTTGGTCAAAGATATCATCGCATTTGGCGATGAAGTGAATGATATTGAGATGCTTACGTTGGTTGGACTTGGGATCGCAATGGAAAATGCAGATGATGTCGTGAAAAAGGCAGCAGATCAGATTGCAGGAAGCAATGATCAGGACGGTGTAGGAAAAGAATTAGAGAAAATATTTGGAAATGCAGGAAAGTAAGAAAGGAGTTAAGAAGATGCTTGATGAATTAAAACAGCAAGTATACGAAGCAAATATGGAATTACCGGCAAAAGGACTGGTAACTTATACATGGGGAAATGTCAGTGGGATCGACAGAGAACGTGGATTGTTTGTCATTAAGCCAAGTGGTGTTGACTATGAAAAACTAACCCCAGATATGTTAGTTGTCATGGATTTGAATGGGGAAAAAGTTGAGGGAGATTTAAATCCTTCCTCTGATACACCAACTCATATCGAACTTTACAAAGCATTTCCAGAAGTTGGTGGAATCGTTCATACACATTCTCCTTGGGCGACTTCATGGGCACAGGCAGGAAGAAGCATTCCATGTTATGGAACAACACATGCCGATTATTTCTTCGGAGATATTCCATGTGCACGATCTTTAACAGCCGATGAGATCAACGGAGAGTATGAAAAGAATACAGGGATTGTGATCGCGGAAACATTTGAAGGAAAAAATCCAATCTATGTACCAGGTGTTTTATGTACAAATCATGGTCCATTTTCATGGGGAGCAGACGCAGCAGAAGCAGTTCATAATGCAGTTGTTATGGAAGAAGTAGCCCAAATGGCATACCGCTGTGAACATTTAAAGGCAGAACTTCCTGAAGCGCCACAGGTACTACAGGACAAACATTTCTTCAGAAAGCATGGAGAAAATGCTTATTATGGAAATGACTTATAGGATATAGAGATAGAAGATTTCGGATAGAAAAGGAGATCAAGGTTATGAGTAAAATTAGTGAAATGACAAGAGAAAGCTGGATTGAAAGCACATTCCCAGAGTGGGGAACATGGTTAGTAGAAGATATTGAAAATGAAGTAGTAGCACCAGGAAATGTAGCAATGTGGTGGCTTGGATGTACAGGTGTATGGTTTAAAACACCAGCTGACACAAATATCACGATCGACTTATGGTGTGGAAATGGTAAACGTACACATGGAGACGGAAAGATGAAAGTCGGACATCAGATGGCAAATATGTGTGGTGGACGTGCAATGCAGCCAAACCTTCGTAATGTACCATTTGTGATCGATCCATTTGCATTCAAGAAAGTTGATGCAGTGCTTGCAACACATTATCATCAGGATCATATGTCTGCAGAATGGGCAGCACACGTGATCAACAGTGGAATGACAACAACAGATGAAAACGGAAAAGAAATTCCAGTACCATTCATCGGACCTAAAAAATCCGTAGAATTATGGCAGAAATGGGGAGTTCCAGCAGATCGTTGTATCACAGTAAAACCTGGAGATTCCATCAAGATCAAAGATATCGAGATTATTGCTTTAGATTCTTTTGACAGAACATGTATCGTAACAACAGACTCTACAGGTCCAGACAGAGAAGAATTAACAGGTGTATGCCCAACAGATATGGATGACAAAGCAGTTAACTACTTAGTTAAGACACCAGGTGGAAATATCTATCATTCTGGAGATTCTCATTTCTCTATCTACTTTGCAAAACATGGAAAAGATTACGATGTAGACGTAGCATTCGGATCTTTCGGAGAAAACCCTATCGGTATGCAGGATAAGATGACATCTATCGATGTACTACGTATGGCTGAAAACTTACAGTGCAAAGTTGTTGTACCAATCCATTGGGATGTATGGACAAACTTCCAGGCTGACTGTGATGAGATCAAAGTATTATATGACTTCAAGAAAGATCGTAATGAATACAAATTCCATCCATTCTTCTGGCAGGTTGGAGGAAAATATACATATCCTGCAGATAAAGATAAAATCTACTATCATCACAGAAGAGGATTCGAAGACTGCTTTGAAGCACCACAGAACATCCCATTCCGTTCTTGCTTATAGGAAGAAGGTGGCATAATGAAAGTATCAAAGAAAGTTATTGGAAACTTAGAAAAATGCTATTCTGTTGCGCCTTTAACTTACAAAGGAAAGAAACATATGCTCGTAGCAGCAGAAAAAGTAAATCAGTGCCGTTTATATGACCTTGAAGGAAATCAGGAAGAAGTAATCTGGGAAGGACCGGGAGGAACCATGTCAATGGTTCAGGTCCCTGGTTCTGACGGACAGTTTTTAGCGACACATAAATTCTACTCTCCAAATGATTCCAAAGAAGCAAAGATCATCTTAGCTTACCCAGAAGACGGAGAATGGAAAGTAAGAACACTAGCAGAGCTTCCATTTGTGCATCGTTTTGATATTATTTCAAGAAATGGAGTAAACTATGTGATCGCATGTACTTTAAAATCAGGACATGAATACAAAGAAGACTGGAGAAGTCCAGGAAAGATTCAGGTATGCGTTCTTCCAGAAGATTTAAGTAGTGTTGATGAAGAACATCCATTACAGTTTGAAGTATTAAAAGAAGGTTTATTAAAGAACCACGGATACTGCAAAGCAGAAGTTGACGGAGTTTTAAGATCTTATGTTGCAGCAAATGAAGGTGTCTTTGAATGTACACCACCAGAATCAGAAGAAGGAACATGGGAGATCAAACAGATCTTAGATGAAGCAAGCAGTGATATGGCATTTGCAGACTTTGACAATGATGGTGAATTAGAAATGTTGACAATCTCACCATTCCATGGAGAGAAGATCAGCATTTTCAAGAAACAGGATGGAGAATTCAAGAAAGTCTATACTTATGAAAAAGATGCAGAATTTGCACACGGAATCTGGGGCGGAGAGATCGCAGGAACTCAGGGTGTTTTAATTGGATACAGAAAAGGGGAGAGAAATCTGTTATTCTTCCGATGTACAGATACTGAAAAATTAACATTTACAGCAGACCTTTTAGATAGTGATGTCGGACCAGCGAATGTACTTCATTATACAAATGATGGTGAAGATTATATCTTATCTGCAAACAGAGAAATTGATGAAATCGCATTGTATAAAGTGGAAAAATAACTACAACTGCAGGAAATCTGAGAATGATAATTAACAGATTGTATACTAGACTCGTATATAGCGATACGGTATAATAAAAAGTGCTTTGGATAATGAATGGGAGGTGGAAAACAATGAAGGAATATGATTCACTTAGTGATAACGAAAAGCGCAACATGCTTGCCAGTGTTGCAAACCTCTATTATAATGCGGAAATGACTCAGAATCAGATTGCGGAACGTTTTTTTACCTCACGTTCCAAGATTTCAAGAATGCTAAAAGAGGCAAGACAGCTTGGAATCGTAGAGATCAAGATTTTGGAACCATGGGACCGCAATGTAGAGCTGGAACAGGAATTTATGAGAAGGTTTGCGTTGAAAGATGTGAGAGTGATTTCCGTTAAAGAAGCAAATAATACGATGGTTCTTCAGAAATTGGGAGAAGTTGCAGCATACTATCTAGATAATCTGTTAAATGATAATATGATTCTCGGAATTTCATGGGGAAATACGATGTATCATACAGTTAAGGCAGTCAAGACAAGCAAGAATATCCCGATCACAGTCGTACCGATCATGGGAGCAGCCAATGTAAGGACTCCAGAGAGAGATTCTTTGGATCTTTCGAAAGAGCTTGCCTATGCATATGGTGGAACGTATCATTACATTTATGCTCCGCTTTTTGTAAATTCGGAAGAAGTCAGAGACAGTCTTGAACAGGAGCCGAATATTAAAGGATGTTTAGAGCTTGCAAGGAATGCAGATATCATTCTAACCAGTGTTGGTTCTATTGTATATAAGAGTTGGAAATCTTATTTAAGTACAAGAGATTTATATAATCTTGAAAAGAAAGGTGCGATCGGACATATCGGAGGACATTTTTACGATATGGAAGGAAATGAAGTCATAACACCATTTGTGAATAAGATGATCGGGCTTGGAATTGAAGATATCAAGAACACAGAGAATGTGATCTGTGTCGCAGGACTTGAGATGAAGTCAGAGGCGATTCTTGGAGCTGTGAGAGGCGGATACATTAATACACTGATCACAGATGAAGAGGCAGCAAAGGCAGTGCTCGCATTATGCAAATAATATTTAGATTAATAAAAGGAAAGGCTGTAAAAGTTTTTAGTGAGACTTATTTTACAGCCTTTTTGCAATTATTTAGCTTTCACACCTTTAGAACCAGACCAGTTAGAATAATAAGTTTTACCACCAGATTTCAATATTGTGCGGATTCTTACATAATATTTTTTCTTAGATTTCAGTTTCTTTATTGTTACACTTGTTTTTTTATACCCAGATACTTTCTTGATCTTACTCTTAGAGAAATTCGGTTTTTCACTGTACTGAATCTGATAACCAGAGATGCGTTTTGCAGGCATTTTGGTGGAAAGTTTTTTCCAACGGACAGTGAATGATTTTTTCTTTGCTTTTACAGATTTTAAGCCGCAGTTTTTAGGAAGAATCTGATAAGAAATCGTCTTGCTTCCAGTATAGTCACCACGGAAATTAATCTGAGCCTGATAGGTACCAACATTTTTTCCAGTTTTCTTATAGATGATCTCATAAGAAGAAGGAGAAAGTTTTTTTCCATTGCGATCTGTGATCGTGACAGATGGTTTTAGAACTTTTCCATTGTAGGTGTTTTTGGTAATTGTATAAACATCAGGCTTTGCAATTGTCTGTACAAGCTGGCTGTCATTACAAATACTGCATCGTTTTATGATACTTCCATCCTGAGATGGTGTAGCTTCGGTTAATATGTTTTTATAGTGATGAGATTCACATTTTTCAACATGAATCTTGATGACAGCGGTGGAAGCAAGTTTATCATTTGTCGTAAAAATATCTGGTTTTGAAGCTGTTGCATAGCAGTTCTCGTCAATCACATATTCAAGGTAAATCGTTCCAGGTGCTTTTGCGTTTAAGCTCACTTTTCCAGTACGGTCTGTTGTGAGTGTTGCAACTTTTCCAGAAGTATCTTCATGGCCTGCGGCATCGGTTAAGATCCAATGACCCAGGTTCTGGTTAAATCCGATATAATCAGTACCAGCAGCATTGATTCCTTTTAGTTTGATATCAGAAACATTCATGGAGGTACCTGCTGGTAAGTTTTTATGATTGATATTATCAGCAGTCTCGATCCGTGATAATGCACGTGTAGAGATCAGACCGTCATAAGTAATGTTGATCGTCTTTAAATTAACACTGTACGTAGCGCCTGCAGATGACATCGGAATATACTGGGCAGTATTTGATAAAGCATAACGAAATGCCTGTTTTGTATCAGTATTTGAAGCAAAACTGCTCCATGTAACGCCGCGGTTTGTATCTTTGATATTTACGTTATCTGTAAGATATGTTTTTAAATCTTCTCTGGCACTGATACTGCTGCTTCCAAAAGTACCTAAAGTTGCGGTTGCAGCATCAGCCTGGTCATTGCTTGCGTTGAGTACATGTTCTAATAACATCACTTTATAAGTAAGGATCACAGGACAGTTGTAAGTTGTAACTTCTTCGCTGTCAGAAGTGGTTCTCTTCATTTTGATCGCACTGTAAGCAGGAAGGGAAATGGATGATTTGTCTTCTTTTTTCTCTGTTTTGCTGACAGAATCTTCTTTGGACCAGCCTTTTTCTACGGTATTGGAATAATCAAATGTGTAATCCACAGAACCACTTGCAAAGGCTCCAAAGTTAACATTTGTTCCGACAGTTACGGAATGTCCCATTGTGTAAGAAGAACTTCCACTGATATTGCTTGTATGGGATACGGTGTTTTCTGTACTTCCTGTGTACTCAGCATTGGCACTCTGAGGAGTATCATTCGTAAAACTAGAAACAAAAGATTCGTTTTTATCAGAACCATCACTTCTTGTACGAATATAAGTAGTTCCAGTATCTTCCTGAAGGACAGGACTTACCTTGAAATCATAAAAGACAGCGATCAAGGCACTTCCATGTCCACGTCGGTTACTATCACCTTCTGATCTGTTCAGACTTAAAATAGACCAAAAGACATCCTGAGTTGTATTATTTTCAAGAGATTTGAAGCTGTGGGTTGCACTTTTATCACTCCAATCCCAGCCTTTTTTGTTGCTGCTGCTTGTATGCTGAGCCAGATAATATTCGTATAATTTCTTGCGAATATCAGTATTTGCATTACTAAGCGAATTACTGTAATTGAAACCACTGCGATGCACATACCATACATAATTGCTTTTATATTCATTATTGGATATTTTCCCAGTATTATTATATTCAGCGATCGTAGAATAACGCATAGCTTCCATTCTTGAGCTGTAATTGCTGGTACCAGACTGTGACTGGCGGTTTCGATGGAGTATATAAGCGATGTCAAACCAGTCTTCTGCCGAAGTTGCATTTGGTGCACCAGATTTGGTGGAAGAATTTGTCTTTGTATGACTGCCACTAAGCATATCCTGATAAAATTTCAGCTTACTGGAGTTGAACGCATTTGATCTTACATTAAATGCGACAGAGTTTCCACTACATACTCCAGCAGATTCTTTTAATGTTAAAGTATCAGGAACAGATGCAGGAGAAGCTGCCGATACATTAAATGCAGGGGAAATCCCGCTTAATAAAAATGATATGGAGAGAAAAGAAGAAAATATCCTCTTACCCCATGAGTTTTTCAGATTCTTTTTCATATATAAGACCTCCTTCACATAAAAATACCTTATTATCTCTGGTTTTATTTTATGAGAAAGATTGAGTGAGAAATAGTAACCGATAGTCACATGTTGATTTTGGACTTTCGATGAAAAGACGTGACTCTGAGACACTATTTCATAAGGAAAAAACATTATAAAATGATATAAATGTCAAAAGTATAAATTACGTTTGTACTTGCATAAATGTGATCTTATGGAAAAGGAGAGTGGTATTATGAATAAGTTGAAAAAAGACAAGAAGATAACATATAAAATGATATCGGTATGTTTAAGTCTTGTTATGATGATCACAAGTTTTTTACCAATGACAGTGCAGGCAGCAGGCAAAAATGAGATCATAAACTCGTTAAGTGATATTCCAGCAATATTGGAAGATAAAGATACGCAGGCACTCGGCAGTGGCAAAATTTATTATCGAAAAGCTGATGTTGATATTGCGGATGGAACGAACACAAGTAATTATCAGAAAGCATTGCAGACATCATTTCAAGATGACCAATATAAGATGAACACATCGACAAGTTCGTTAGTCAATGACTGGGAATATTTAGGAGCTTGCCTCTTTGAAAGAGCCAGGGCGAATGATACACTAACGAAATATATAAAGAATCTAACAGTTTATGGAAAAAAAGATCTTCCAGAAGGTAGGGTAGATGGCAATCTTTTTTTAATACCAAACATATTTGAAGGTACAGATAACAGTCTGAAAAATGCACAGAAAAAGGCAATAGATCAAATAAACAACCATGAAGTTATGGATGGGAAAAAGATGCAAGCATTTGTAACAGCAAAAGAAGCATCCCAGTTATCAAATAGCAACGAAGAAGGTCCTGTTTATTATAAAACGATACTTTTGCCTGTTTTTGATGCCTATTTAACAGTTCAATTTCGAGCAATGACGGTGTACTTCCATAATTTTAAGGTTTCACCAATCTATCCAATGAATGAAGGAAGTTATCATCGTGAGATCAGTGATGAACAAGAAAAAAGTCCAATGTATACGGCAGGCTACAATAATGACAGTGGAACGACAGTTTCTGGAACGCAGTCATTAACAAATGCGGTAAACTATACAGTCACAAATGCAGTAAATGGATCCAAATCATATACCTATGAAGAATCAGTGTCCGTAGAATATAAGAAAGCATTAGGTGTATTTGGAGAAATTACAGGGACTATTGGATTTAATACATCGCAGGCAATTGAAAATGGATGGTCTAATGAGAAAAGTGAAAGCAAGACAACAGAAACATCGTCCGAAGCAACAATAACATTACCACCATATACGGCAGCCTATATCAGGCAACAACAGAAAAAACAGAAAGCAGTGACTTATTATAAATGTCCAGTACTGATCAATTATGATGTAACGATCGTAGGCTGCAATGCTGCAGCAACATATGTGCTAGGAACATTCAGTGGAAGTAATGCAAGAGCTTCCTTAAAAAACAGAGCAGTTCTTCATCCTACAGATACAGATAAAGACGGAATCAGTTGGACGAATATTAAGAATGATCAAACAGCAGATAAAGCGATCAACCGCATTAGCCGGAACGTTTTAATGTGTACAGCAGGTGGTTCTTATACAGAAGATCTATTGACAACAGAGAGTAAAGTTGATGAACTGATCGCAACAAGACCGCTTACTAAAGTTGTGGCAGACAGGCATGATCAGGCAATGAAGAGTGGAGAGAGTTTCTCATTAAATCAGATTCAATTGAATGGAATGAACGAAAAAGATGCCGTATATTACGGTTTCCAAAGTAAATATGGTATTTGGAAAGTTACAGATGCCAGTGGAGATCCAATAGAAAATGGAGATATTACATTAAGTGGTGGAAAAGGTGCGCAGAAAGTCACAGCACAAAAAGAAGGAACTTACTATCTCACATATTTTATTGATGAAGACCAATATCATACAATAACCAACATGAACCATTATGCAACAAACCAGACCGTCACAAGACCAACGGTTAAATTTACCGTAGAAAAAGTGCCAGTAAATAATAACACGTCAGATACAAAAAAAGATGATCAAACGAACAATACAGGAAAAGATGATCAAACGAACAATACAGGAAAAGATGATCAGCAGATCAAAAATATCACAATTGGGGCAATCTCTGATAAAATTGCTCCAGGCAAAAAGATCAAACTGACAACGAATCTTCCAAAAGACAAAGTGAAATGGACGACAAGCAATTCCAAACTTGCCACAGTAGATAAAAATGGAGTCGTAAAGATCAACAAAAAAGCAGCAGGCAAAAAGGTTATCATCACAGCAATAACAACAGATGGAAGCGGTAAAAAGAAGACATTCGTGATCCGGGTTATGAAAGGTGAAGTAAAGAAGATCATGCTCAAAGGAAAGAAGAGTGTTAAAGCAGGAAAGACAGTGAAATTAAAAGCTGTAGTCAAAGCAAGCAAAGGAGCCAATAAAAAACTTCGTTGGACATCAAATAATACAAAATATGCAACCGTTACATCAAGTGGCAAAGTAAAGACAAAGAAAGCAGGAAAGAAAAAGACCATAAAGATCACAGCGATGGCAACAGATGGAAGTAATAAAAAAGCAACGATCAAGATCAAGTTAAAATAAGATCATAAAAAACAACGACGTAAGTATTCTATTCAAAAGAATAAGATGCTTACGTCGTTTGCTTTAGGATTTTATCGGAATTTCCGATGCAATAAAAATTATTAATTTGAAATTTCCTGATAAGTATTCAGATCGTCAGGTAAGGTCACAGTCACAGATTTTCCAGGATTATGATAAGTCAGGTTCATTTTTAAAGTGATCGAACCTGTCTCATTGTCACCGCTTTCCATAACCATCTGGATGGATTCTTTCACAGGAAGATCTTTGTCATTCAATGTTTTTGTACCTGTCAAAGAAGAAATCTTAATGGCATTACTTCCACCAGTTACAGTTGTCATCTGGGAAGCAACATCTTTGACATATTGATTCAATCCATCATTATTGATACTGTATTTCAGAACAGTATTTCCATCCTTTTCACTAAGTTTCAGATCTTTGTAATATTTTGCAGGCAAAGAAGTCTGACCGGTGGTTGACTGAATCTGTTTTTGAAGACCTGCGATATCCATTTTCATTTTCTGTTTTGTTCCATTGGTGTTCATATAATAATAACCATCAGAATAATACATATTCATATCCATAGTCTGCCCAAGCATGTTTAAGGTAGAAGTCATAGACATTTTTAACTGATCTTTATCAACAGTCTGTAGTTTTGTGTCAAAATTCATCTTGATTGTAATGTTTGAGGATGAAGAAGCATCACTATTTGCAATCTTATAAGAAGCTTCTCCACTGAAATCAGCATCTTTTAATTTGGAACTTTGTTTGAGACTTGATTCCAAAACTTCTTTCGCAGTACGTTTCTTCTGACAGCCGCTGATCGAAAAAAGCAGCATACAGGAAAGAAGCAATGCAGTCACTTTTTTTATTCTAGTTTTCATAATGAATCCCTCCATGAAAGAGTTAGTAGTTATTAAGTTTAGTTTACCATATAATCATGATTTTGTGTTAAACTAAAAACAAGAACAAGAATGGAGGTGCTTGGAATGAAAAAGACAGTATACCTGACATCAAGACAAGACGGATTAAAATTACACGTTCTGCTTATGGAACCGGAACGATTCCCAAAGGGAATCGTGCAGATCTGCCACGGTATGGCAGAACATAAAGAACGCTATGAGCCTTTTATGCAAATGTTGTGCGACAATGGCTATATCAGTGTGATCCACGATCACAGAGGACACGGTAAGAGTGTCAAAGATGCGGCAGACCTTGGATATTTTTATGATGACAGTGGAAAAGCGATCATAGAAGATGCTCATCAGGTAACAACATGGATGAAAGAACGATATGGGGGAGAACTTCCTTATCATTTGTTCGGACATAGCATGGGATCTTTGGTGGTTCGTTGTTATCTGAAAAAATATGATGATGAACTAGACTCTCTGATCGTATGTGGAAGTCCAAGTGAAAATAAAGCAGCAAAGGCCGCAAGCCTTCTTGCAAAAACTGCTTGTAAAATGGGAGCACACAAAAAAGGAGAGTTCTTCCAGAAGATGGCGTTTGGCTTATATGGAAAAGCATTAGGAGAAGATGAATCTGAAAATGGCTGGATCAGTTATAACAAAGAAAATGTAAAAGCTTATGATGAAAATCCATTGGATGGATTCGTATTTAGCAATAATGGATTTTTAAATCTGTTTTTACTAATGGATGAAACTTACAACAAAAAGGGATGGCAGGTAAAACATCCGTCACTTCCGATCCTTTTTATCGCAGGAGCTGATGATCCATGCATTGGTTCAAAGAAACAATATGCGCAGGCAATGACTATGCTGAAGAAACGAGGATATAATCAGGTACGTGGAATGTTATTTTTAAATCGGAGACATGAGATCTTAAATGAAGACGGTGTAGAGAAGGTTTATGATGCAGTATTGCATTTCTTAGAACAGCATTCCCAAAAAGATGACTGATAGTAACTAGGGAGATAAGAAAGAGCGTGATAAACTAGAAGCAAGATCATGAAAGGGGAGGGAAGTTCGTGGGAAAATGGTTTAGTCAGATATTGCAGGGAGAACATTCATTGTTTCGGTTATCCCTTCCATTTCGGGTAAGATTATTTAATGTGCTTGCATTAGTTGGTGGTATGATCAGTCTGATCAATGGGATTTCATCATATGTGAATAATCAGGATAGCGTAATTCTCGGATTGAATCTTGGGATTGCAGTGTTATCTTTTGTGTTGTTATTTTATGCTTACAAAAGCGGCAGATATCAGTTTTGTTATGTTGTTACGATCATTACGATCTTTCTTGTGATGTTTCCATATTTATTTTTTAAATCTGGCGGTTACAAAGGAGGAATGGTTTCTTTTTATATTTTTGGAATCTTATTTACGGTCTTTATGCTGGAAGGAAAGGCAATGTTTTTTACAGCATTTACGGAAATGGTCGTATATATAGCAACGATCCTGATCGCTTATCAAAATCCGCAGATGGTCGTGTGGTTCTCCTCTGAAAAAGAAGTTGTGATGGATCTGTTGATAGGATTTTGTGCATCTAGTATTTCGGTGGCAGCAGTGATGTATCTGCATTTTCGGATGTACAACAAGCAACAAGAAATCTTAGAAGAAGCAAGGATCGAAGCACAGTCAGCGAACAAGGCAAAGAGTGCATTTCTTGCCAATATGAGTCATGAGATCCGGACTCCGATCAATGTAATGCTTGGAATGAACGAGATGATCCTTAGAGAAAGTGAAAGCGAAGAAATCCGTCAATATGCAAAAAGCATTGAACGTTCTGGAAGTTATCTGATCTCATTGATCAATAATATTCTGGACATTTCAAGGATAGAATCCGGAAAAATGGAGATTGAAGAAGGAAAATATGAACTCAGGCAGCTGCTTGATGAAGTGATGTTGATCGCAGAAAAACAGGCGGAACAAAAGTCGTTAAAAATGAATCTGATATTTGATAAGACATTGCCAGCGTATCTGATCGGTGATGTGATACATATCAAACAGATTCTTTTGAACCTGATCAATAATGCAGTAAAATACACTAAAGAAGGTCAGATTGATATTAAAGTCAGTAAAAATGAAGAAGAAACGAAGCTTATTTTCGAGGTAAAAGACACAGGGATCGGAATCAAAGAAGAAAATTTACCCGTTTTGTTTGATGCATTTATGAGAGTAGATTCTAAGAAGAATAAGAAGATTAAAGGAACCGGATTAGGACTTGCGATCGCAAAACAGCTGGTAGAACAGATGGACGGCAAGATTTGGGTAGAAAGTGTATACGGCAAAGGAAGCAGTTTTTTTGTGCATCTTCCAATGAAGAAGGTATCTGATGGAAAAATTTCAAATGTTGAATGGAAGGAAGCGGATGAACGAAAGAGAAGATCATTTGTAGCACCGCAGGCAAAGATTTTAATTGTAGATGATAATCCGGAAAACCTTATGGTGACAAGATCACTTCTGAAACGTACAGCTGTGTTTGTGGATACAGCAGCCAGCGGTGAGGAATGTATTCATAAAGTCAGACAAAATGTATATGATCTGATCTTACTTGATTATATGATGCCGCAGATGGATGGGATCGATACGATCCGGGAATTAAAAAAAGACGTACAATTTCATATTCCAGTGATCGCTTTAACTGCAGATGTGACGAAAGGGATTGAACAAACATTTTTAAGAGAAGGATTCTGTGCATATCTTTCAAAGCCAGTGATGTGGAGCAAATTAGAAGACCTGCTGATGAAATATTTGAGAGATGATCTTGTATTTATTCGAGAGGATCTGAAAGAAGAACAAAAGATCAAAGACGAAGAATTTAAGCAGCTGAAGGGGCAGTTAAAAGAAAATGATATAAAGATCGAAGAGGGGCTTAGACTCTTGGATGGAGATTTTATGCAGTATCGTAAACTGATGGAATTCTTTACGGAGTATCAGGAAGAATATATGAGACAAATGCAGCAGTTGATGACACAAAAGGAAGTGAAAGTCGATGAGATCACAAGAATGATGCACACCTTAAAGAGCAATGCAAAAGCGATAGGTGCAATTCATTTGTATGAGATCGCAAAAGAAATGGAAGATAGAGGGAAACAAAAAGATATGGAGTATATCAGATCTGCATATGAGCTGCTTGTATTGGAGTGGGGACGGGTATTTAAGGCATCAATGGAATTCGTTGAACAGACGAAAAACATTTTGTTTGATCAGGAAAAAGAGGAAGAAAAAGATAAGCGAAGTAAAGAAGAGATCAAAGAAAAGTTAAAAACATTTATTACAAGATATCAGGCAAAAGAGGCAAAAGAACAGATTCAATATTATCGAAAAGGCAAAATATCTGAGGAAGAAAGGAATATCTTGAGAGAGATAGAAGTGCGGATCGATCAGCTTGATTTTGATGAAGCAGAAATCCTTATGAAACGATGGGAGGAAATGGAATGAGAGAGAATCATATTTTGATCATAGACGATGATCTTATGCTTCTAAAGACTGCAGAAGAGATTTTATCTGATCAATATAATGTCAGTGTCGCAAAGAGTGGAATACAGGCATTAAATCTGTTAAATAAAAATATCATTCCAGATTTGATCTTATTAGACATTGATATGCCACAGATGGATGGATACGAAACATTAGAAGAAATCAAAAAAATCTCAGGATGTGAACTGATCCCGATCATATTTTTGACGGGATTTTCAGAAATGGATTATGAAGTGAGAGGCCTGAAAGCAGGAGCAGTTGATTATATCGTAAAACCATTTGTAAAAGAAATCTTACTTGCCAGGGTTGAACGGCATTTAGAACGATATCAGCAGAGACAGCACAAACAATCTATGGAATTATCCGATTATGCCAAGCAGATCAAAAGCCAGTTAACACCAACAGAATGGAAGATCGCAATAGCGATCGCAGAAGGAATGGAAAACAAGGAAATTGCAGAGTCTATGCATTATTCTTATGGGTACGTGAAAAATCTTGTAGCAAGGATCTTCTCAAAATTAGAGATTGAAAAACGACGGGAATTAAAAAAATTAATGGTCAAGGAATGAATTTTAATTGTATGAGTTGAAGGTCATCGAGTATTTAGAGAAAAAATAAAAGATAGCATATGAGCAACACGAATTCCATTGACGGAGTTTTGACAGAACGCTTATCCGCTGGATCTCCTGCGATAACTCGCGTTGAAAGTTACTGAAAGCAGTAGTCTTTGACGCTCAAACAATCGCCCGATCCAGCTGCAATGTCATTAAGTTAAGAAAAACGGAGATAAAAGATAAGTTTTAAATTTATCTTTTATCTCTGTTTTTATATATTGACAAACTCAGGATAAAGAGTGATGTATTAGGTAGGAGGTGAATGATTATGAAGTATGCACAGAAAGTAAAAAAACGTTATTTAACTATA
>JAXJNA010000027.1:0-37589 GCA_036312945.1 Anaerostipes hadrus | reverse complement strand
TCTTGTAATTGTCCACACTTTAGACTTCTGGTATATGATAAAAAATAAATAAACGATCGGAAGAGCAGCATTAGAATTTTGCCACGTTTTTTACGGATTCGCAGCCGGCTTGGTGCGCTGTCTGAGCCTCAAAGAGTTCTGGTTTTAATTACCTTTGAAGGCGAGTTCGCAAGGAAAGCCGGCGGATCAGCGATCTGTAAAAAACGTGAGTAAAATTCTCTAGCTGCTCTTCCGATCGTTTATTTATTTTTTATCATATACTCAAAATCTACAGTTGGCCAACTACAAAAATTAAAATTTTAAGACAACAACATTCTATCGTTTGCAAATTCTCCGCCGCTGGCTTCTTCGAATTTCTGCAATAAATCTGCTACCTTAAGTTTCTTCTTTTCTTCTCCTTTCACATCATAAATGATCTTTCCATCACTCATCATGATCAGGCGGTTTCCGATGTTGATCGCGTCTTTCATATTATGTGTTACCATCATTGTTGTAAGATTATCTCTGGCTACGATCTTCTCTGTAATGTCTAGTACTTTCTTCGCAGTCTTTGGGTCAAGGGCTGCTGTGTGTTCGTCTAATAATAGCAGGCTTGGTTTCTTCAGTGTTGCCATAAGCAGTGTCAATGCCTGTCTCTGACCTCCAGATAATAGTCCTACTTTGGATGTCATTCGATCTTCTAGTCCTAAGTCGAGCATTTGTAATTTCTCTTTAAACATTTCTTTTTCTTTTTTTGTGATTCCCCAGCTTAGTCCTCTTTTCTTTCCTCTACGGTTTGCCATTGCCATGTTTTCTTCAATCTGCATACCTGCTGCCGTTCCCATCATTGGGTCCTGAAAGACTCTTCCTAACATGTAGGCACGTTTATATTCTGGAAGATCTGAGATGTCTTTGCCGTCTAAGATGATCGTTCCTTGATCGATCGGATAGACTCCTGCTACCATGTTTAGCGTTGTGGATTTTCCAGCTCCGTTTCCTCCGATGATCGTTACGAAGTCTCCAGGATCTAAGTGAAGATTGACTCCATTTAATGCTTTTTTCTCATTGATCGTTCCTTTATTAAATGTTTTATGTACATTTTTAATTTCTAACATAACTTTGCCCCTCTTTCTATGCTGGTGTCCTGCGGTGTGAATATTTTGATTTGAGAGCAGGAATACCGAGTGCTAATGCTACGATGATCGCTGTGAATAATTTCATATCATCGGTACTTAATCCGAAATGTAAGACAAGTGAGATGATCATACGATATACCATTGCTCCTCCGATCAGTGATGCAAGGATATAAGCAAAGTTAAAACGTTTTCCAAAGATAACTTCTCCGATTACAATAGATGCAAGACCAATTACAATAGATCCTGTTCCCATTTTGATATCTCCGTATCCTTGGTTCTGGGCTACTAAAGCTCCAGATACTGAGATCAGTCCATTGGAAATCACTAATCCTAAAACTTTGGATGTATCTGTATTGCCCCCTAAAGCACGTACCATAAATTCATTGTTTCCTGTTGCCCTAAGTGCACATCCGATTTCTGTTCCAAAGAACCAGTACAGGGCTGCGATCACAATGACTCCAATAATGACTCCAACCACCAATGTTGCCAGTGTCTGATCTACTCCTAACATATCCATTACCTTTGTAAATGCAGTGTCTTCTCCAAGTAATGAAACATTTGGTCCTCCCATAACTCTGATATTAACAGACCATAATGCGATCATTGTTAAAATACCGGCTAAGATCGCAGGAATCATGAGTTTCGTGTGTAGCCAGCCTGTGACAAGTCCTGCTAACATTCCTCCTGCAAGTGCAAATAATAATGTTACAAATGGATTGACTCCTCTTGTAATAAGAATCGCACTGATACATCCACCGAGTGCAAATGTTCCATCACAGGATAAGTCTGCGATATTTAAGATCCTAAATGTAATATAAACTCCAAGTGCCATGATTCCCCATAATGTTCCTTGGGCCAATGCACTATAAAGATTTGTAATTAATGCCATTTTCTACCTCTTTTCTAAATGCACAGAAGTGCCTTCCGCAAACCGGAAGACACTTCTTGATCTTCTTGTAATCTTATATATAAGAAAATCTTATTTATTATTCTTTATCTGTCTTTTTCTGTGTTGTTACCATCTTAGCTTCTTTTTTTAACTTCTCTGGAATCTTGATTCCTAATGTCTTTGCTGTGTCTTTATTGATGATCAGATCCGCATTTTCCTGATATTCAATTGGCATATCTTTTGGTTCAGCTTTTCCTTCTAAGATCTTTACTGCCTGCTTTGCTGTCTGCTGTCCTAACTTGTAGTAGTTAACTCCGTATGTTGCAAGTCCTCCACCTGTACACATTCCTTCTTCAGCTACGATAAATGGAATCTTAGCTTCATTTGCTACCATGGATACTGTATTGATTCCTGCTGCGATCATGTTGTCTGTTGGTGAATAGATCGCATCAACTTTACCTTTTAAGGATTCTACAACCTGACGGATCTCACTGGATTCTGATACTGTTGCATCGACTGTTGTTAATCCTAATTTCTTTGCTTCTTTCTTCGCAAGTCCTACCTGGAATTTGGAGTTTGCTTCTGCAGAACAGTATAACATTGCAACTTTCTTTGCATTTGGAATTAATTCTTTTAATAGATTCATCTGTTTTGCTACTGGTGTTAAATCTGATGTTCCAGATACGTTTGTTCCTGGTTTTTCATTTGATTTTACCAGTTTGGCATCGGCTGGATCTGTAACAGCTGTTACTAAAATCGGAATATCTTTTGATTCATTGGCCATTGCCTGTGCTGCTGGTGTTGCGATCGCTAACACAAGATCACACTTATCTGTGACAAATTGTTTTGCAATTGTCTGGCAGTTTGACTGTTCGTTCTGTGCGTTCTTATATTCGATCTTGATCTTGTCTCCGTCTTTATATCCAGCTTTCTCAAGACCATCCTTAAATCCTTTGTAAGATGCATCTAAAGCATCGTGTTCTACTAACTGAACGACTCCGATCTTCTTCTGGTCTGAACTGTCTTTCTTGCTTGAGCAACCAACCATTGTGGATAATGCTAATGCAGCAACTAATCCTGTTGCCATGACTTTCTTTAATCTCATACTTTTCTCCTCCTTAATATCGTTCCCGATTGCGTTCCTTGGCTTTAAACTGCTGAACTTTAAAACTTCAACGCTTTTATGTACTAAATTGTAACACTATGGTTTGGTGTCGTCAAGCTAATTTTATTGCTTTATATATCTCTGATTTTTACTTTTAGGTTTATCTGGTATTGTCATTGCAATCAAATTTAGTTTCAGAGCTGGATTTAAATAATTTTTTCTTAACGTTTCTTTTGATTTTAACCCCAGCTGTTCCATAATACCATTTGCTGTATATGGTACATCATATTCCATACAATCTAATAAACGTTTTACATATTCTGAAATTCCTACTTGAGATTTATTAATCTGAATCGTAACTTCATCCAATATTTTATTTATCATATCTAACATAAATTCTATAAACAAATCTGAATTACCATTTACGTGACATTTTGCGATTGCATCATAATATTCTGTCTGAAATTTCTCTATCTGACTTTCTAATGGAATATATTCAAAGACCGTTCTCCACCTATACAAAATTACAGTATGCCACAGCCTTGCCATTCTTCCATTCCCATCTGAGAAAGGATGAATAAATACAAATTCATAATGAAACACTGCAGCCATGATCAATGGATGTATTTTTCCTTCACTTTGTTTTAACCACGAAAATAAGTCTTCCATTAATGTTGGTACCATTTGTGGAGGAGGTGCTACAAAAATACATTCATTTTCAGAAAATACTCCTTCATTCCCTGTTCTAAAGACTCCTGATTCCCCCACTGTTTTATAAGTCATAATTCCATGAATTTTTTTTAAATCTTCTATCTTCCATGGATTAATTTCTCGAATCTTTTCATATGCTTCATAAGCATTTTTTACTTCTTGAATTTCTTTTTGATCTCCCAGAACCAAATGACCATTGATCACATCTCTAACTTCCGATAAAGATAGTGAATTAGCCTCAATTTTCAAAGATGAATGTATTGATTCGATTCTGTTATTTTTCCTTAAATGTGGTTTTGATTCTAATTTCTTATGACTCGTTATCTTTCCTATTTTTTCAGAAATATTTGAAACAAGCTCTAGCATCTTATTAGAGATTGTATATGGCGGCACATAATTACTCATTTTTCTCACCTCATCTTACTTATTATCTTACTTATTATCTTACATTTTTCTTTTAGAATTATCAATTATTTTATACGCATATTTCTTTATTTCTATGCAAAAAAGGATGAAAGATTTCCCAAATTCCTTCATCCTTTTTCTTCTCAATTTCTTCTATTGCTGTGCTTCTTCAGCTACTTTCTTCGCATTCTCTTCTGCAACTGTACGATACTTTATTGTCAGTGTTCTGATCAGTTCTTTTAACTCATCTGTTAACTGCTCTTCTTTCACTCTCCACTCCCAGTTACCACCTACCGTAGATGGTGTGTTGATCCTTGCTTCATTTCCTAATCCAAGATAATCCTGAAGTGGGATGATCACCATATCGCTTCGGCTCTCTAATGCAAGAGAAATCAAGTCTAAATGTACAGTTCCTGTTCTCTCGATCGTACTGTATTTTAAATAATGCTCTAAGAACTTCTTATCATCTTCTGATAATGTTTCGTACCATCCAACAACTGTATCATTGTCATGTGTTCCCGTGTATACAACACTATTTTCTTTGTATTTATGTGGAAGATAGATACTGTCATCATATGCTCCGAATGCAAATTCCAGAACGTTCATTCCTGGGAATCCTGTATCATCTAAGAGTTTGTGAACACTGTCTGTTAAGAATCCTAAGTTCTCTGCGATAACTTTCTTCTCACCAAGTTCTTTCTTCATAGCTTCAAAGAAGTCCATTCCTGGTCCTTTGACCCATTCTCCATTAACAGCCGTCTCGTCTTCTGCTGGAATCTCAAAGTATTCATCGAATCCTCTGAAATGATCTAATCTTAAAATATCATATAACATGAAATTATGACGTAAACGTTTCATCCACCATTCATAATCTGTTTTCTTATGATATTCCCAATCATAGACAGGATTGGACCATACCTGTCCATCTTCTGCAAATGCATCTGGAGGACATCCACCTACAACTGTTGCCTTTCCTTCTTCATCAACTTTAAATAATTCTTTGTGATATGTAAATGCTGTTCCATCTAAAGCTACATAAAATGGAAGATCTCCCACGATCTGAATTCCTTTGTCATTCGCGTATTTCTTCAGTGCAAGCCACTGTTTATGGAAATAATACTGGCAGAAGCAGAAATAACTTTCTGGGAATTTACTCTTCTTCTCGCTCATATATTCTGCATATTCCCCAATCCAGTATTCATTGTCTTTGACAAATTTCTTATAATCTTCATCTGGATGAAATCTGAAATAAGCTTTTCTTAACAGTTTTCTGTGATCTTCTCTGATTTTCTCATAGTCAACTTTACCCTTGTTTTCTTCCTTAATTGATTCGAGTTCTTTTTTCTTAAGAAGTCCTTCTTCCAGTAACTGTTCTAAGTCGATATAATATGCACTTCCTGCAAAACTTGAAAACGAAAGATAAGGAGAATTTCCTGCACCGATCGTTCCTAATGGAAGGATCTGCCAGTACTTCTGGCCTGCTTCTTTTAAAAAATCTACAAATTTGTATGCTTCCTTTGAAAAGCATCCAATTCCGTAATCTGATGGTAAACTAAAAATTGGCAATAATATTCCGCTTGTTTTCATTGAATGAATTCTCCTAAAATCTCCTAAAATTTTCTCACAACTCAATGTAGTATATCACAAAACATACTTCTTGAACAGAAGTGCTCTTGTACTTAATTTAATTCTATCGTTTATTTCTGGCTCTCTTCTGCAACAGCTTTGGCTACTGCTTTGCAGACTCTTTCATCAAATGCTCCTGGAATGATATATTCTTCATTCAATTCATCATCACTGATAATGCTTGCGATCGCTCTTGCTGCTGCCATCTTCATCTCTTCTGTGATCTGTCCAGCTCTTGCATCCAGAGCTCCTCTGAAGATTCCTGGGAATACTAATACATTATTGATCTGATTAGGGAAATCGGATCTTCCTGTTGCGATAACTCTTGCTCCACCTTTCTTCGCTTCATCTGGCATGATCTCTGGTGTTGGATTTGCCATGGCAAAAATGATCGCATCGTCTGCCATAGTAGACACCATCTCGGCTGTCACGATATTTGGTGCAGAAACTCCGATAAATACGTCTTTATCTTTGATGATCTCTGTTAATGGTCCAGTCTGTTTATCTTTGTTTGTGATCTCTGCCATATCTTTCTGTGCTGGATTCATCCAGTCTTCTCCTGGACATAATGCACCTTTCTGATCAACTAAGACAACATTTCCTGCGCCAAACTGTAATAATAACTTACAGATAGAGATTCCAGCAGATCCCGCTCCATTGATCACGATATTTGCCTCTTCCATTTTCTTCCCAACGAATTTCAAAGCATTTAATAATCCTGCTGCCACGACGATGGCTGTTCCGTGCTGATCATCATGGAAGACTGGAATGTCTAATTCTTCTTTTAAACGCTTTTCAATCTCAAAGCATCTTGGTGCAGAGATGTCTTCTAAATTGATACCACCGAAACATGGTGCGATATTCTTGACTGTTTTGATGATCTCTTCTGTATCTTTTGTATCAAGACAGATTGGGAATGCATCGATATCTGCAAATTCTTTAAATAAAAGGGCTTTTCCTTCCATAACAGGCATTGCTGCTTCTGGTCCGATATCTCCAAGTCCTAATACAGCTGTTCCGTCAGATACGACAGCTACTAAATTACCTTTTGCTGTATAACGATATACTTCTTCTTTATTATCACGGATCTTACGACAAGGTTCTGCAACTCCTGGTGTATAAGCTGTACTTAGATCGTCTCTTGTCTTTACTGTTACTTTAGAACGTACTGCAATTTTTCCTTTGTTTTGTTCGTGCATTTCTAATGCCAGTTTGTTGTAATCCATTTTTGTATCTCCTTTATAACTTGGTGTTTCAGATTTTTGTTCTTTAAACAGTATACCTTATTGAACAAAATGAGTCTAGTCCGGAAGATGTAATAGAAAAAGAAGCAGAACTTTTGTTTTGCTCTGCTCCTTTCAAAATCCAAGACTGAAAATTTATTTTTCTAATTCTTCCCTTAATTTGTTTTCTAATTCTGCTTTGTCCATAATATTTTCTAAAACAACTACTCTTGGTAAATGTTTTACAAAATTTTCTAAATCTTTTCCTACAACAAATAAATCTGCTGCTCCTTCTGCTGCATCGGATAATGAAGAATGTGTGACACTTACTCCTGATACTCCAATCTTTTGCAGAGCTTTTTCAACATTCATACGAACTAACATACTTGATCCGAGTCCTGAACCACAACAACACATAATTGATTTAATCATAATAAATACCTCCTAAAATCTAATCCTTATTTTTAAGCTTCTTTTTTCTTTGGCATAATAACGTTATAAATAATCGGCAAAAGGAATAATACTACACATACTGCAAATAATCCTCCACCTTTCACAAACTGAGTGATATTTCCTAAGATAATTCCTGCGATAGAGAAATCTGCATCTGAGAATGTACAGTTTGCAAAGTTTAAAGACCCCATAACTGGCATACAAATTGCTGGAAGGAATGTAATCAGTAATCCATGTAGAAATGATCCTACCAGACATCCTTTTAATCCACCTTCCGCATTTGCAAAAACTCCTGCTGTCGCTCCACAGAAGAAGTGTGGAATAACTCCTGGTAAAATAAGTGCTACTGGAATTAATGCTTTATTGATTCCACCAAGAACAAATAATCCTACGATACCACCTAAAAATGATACAAGAAATCCCATTAATACTGCATTTGGTGCATATGGGAATACCACTGGGCAATCGATAGCTGCTTTTGCATTTGGAACGATCTTCTCAGCAATACCACGGAATGCTGGAACAATTTCACCAACAATCAAACGTACACCACTTAAGATAATATATACACCACCTGCAAAACTTAATCCCTTTGTAATAGCCCATACAAGCCAATGTGTTTCTGTCTCACCTTTAAAGAATGCTGAAATTGTTGGATCACTCATTCCATCTCTTACAACAACTGCTACAAATGTTACAACAATAAAGAAGATTGTCATTGTTAAACCAATCGCTACTGTTGTATCACGTAAGAAAGATATTCTTTGTGGAAAATTTACATCTTCCGTAGACTTACTCTTGTTTTTAAATAATTTTCCGATCTTACCTGAAAACCAATAACCAAATCCACCAAAATGTCCAAGTCCAAGTTCATCTGTTCCAGTAATTTTTTCCATAGTAGACTGACAAAGAGCTGGGGAAATCACCATGATCAATCCAAGAATAAGTCCTCCTGAAATCCATAACATAGGCCCTGTTAAATTTCCAACATTTAAAATAATTGCTAACATTGCTGACATATACAATGTATGATGACCTGTCAGGAAAATGTAATGTAATCTTGAAAATCTTGCTAATACGATATTGGCGATCATTCCAATACACATAATATAAGCCGTGTCACTTGCAAAATCAGCCAATCCTAATGATACGATCGCTTCATTATTTGGCACAACTCCTTGCATATTAAATGCATAATTAAAAATCACACCAAAATCATTTAGGGATCCTGTCTGTAAAAAGCTTGATCCTGCTGTCAACACTAAGAAACCAACAATTGTTTTTACTGTTCCCTTCACAATATCCTCTATTGGTTTTTTTTGCAAAATCAAACCAAATAAAGAAATCAGTCCCACTAAAATCGCAGGTGTTGATAATATATTAATAATAAAACTCATCTTTTATCCTCCTCTGTATTTTCATATAATTTCTACACTGCCCCAACAAACAAATCATAAATTTCTTTTTCATCCGCGGCGTCTAAAACTCTCTGCGTACTTTCTTTACTTTCAAACAATTCTGACATTGCCTGTAATACTTCCATATGCGATTCCGCATCTGTTGCAGCTAACGTAACAAGAATTCTTACATCATATCCATCTTCTTTAAATTTTACTGGTTCTTTTAATAATGTAATAGCGATCTGACATTTTATAACCCCTTGTTCTGTACTCCCATGGATCAATGCTACATTTTCACACAACACATAATATGGTCCAAGTTTTTCTGTATTTTTTATGATTTCATCACTATATCTTGCTTCACAATACCCACCATCTACCAACGGTTGAACTGCTGTATAAACTGCTTCTTTCCAGTCTTTTACTCCTGCAAGAATTTTTATATTCTCCAGTTTCAACATATCATATATCTGCTTCATTTTTCCTCCTGTAAAAGTTCATACAATACATTTTTAATATCCACAATTTCTTCCTGTTCCCATAGTTTTTCTTCATTCTTTTGTTCTGAAAAAATCGTCATTATATCATTTAATAAACGAATGTGTGACTTCTGATCCTGCGCTGATAACATTAAAATAATTTTTGCAAATCGCTGCTTACCATCTAATGTTATAAATTCCACAGGCTTTTTAAAAACAGTCATTGATAAACCCATGCTTTGTACTCCATCTTCAATTTCTGAATGTGCAAGAAATACCTGTTTTGTAATAAACATATAGGGACCATATTCGTCTGTTTTATGAATGATACTGTCTATATAAGACTGTCTGATTGATTTATCTTCTAATAACGCCTCTCCTGAAACTTTTATCGCATCCTGCCATTTTAATTTTTCTTTTACAATGCGGATATATGGATCCTCCAATATTTCATACAATCCTTTTTGAGGTTTTTTCTTTTGTTCCACATATTGTTTCAGAGAATTTTTTGAAAATAATTCAACCAATTCTTCTTTAAATTTTTGTAAATCATCATTTGTCATATATTTTGATGCAATATCTGTAATGTTCGAAATACTGACATTATTTTCATGCTTATATTTCATACATCTTTGCAAAACTTTCATTCGATCATTATCTGTAAGAATCGGATGTACTAAAATCAGATCTTTTTCATTTTCAATTACGATCGTCGAAATCACTACGTTATAATCATGTGCTCTCTCATATTCTCTTAATGAACACACATCGACTACATCTGCATCTGGAACAAGTGTCTGAATCTCACCCCATATCATATTTGCAGTACTGACTCCATTTGGACATACGATCAAAATCCTTAATCTGTTTTCTTTTTCCTGTCCTGCACTGATAAATGCGCCAAAATGTAATGTTATATATGCAATTTCACTTTCTGGAATTGGAAATCCAATTTCCTTCTCCAAATATCTACAGGTTCTTGCTGTAAGTTCAAAGAGATCTCCATACTCATTTTTTATATTGTCTAACATAGGATTTGCAAGCTGTACTCCATATCGATATCGATACATTGATGTCTTTAAATGAGCTGCCAGCGCCTCTGTTAGCTCTCTCTCCTTTGAGAATCCAACTCCTGCAATTCGTGAAAAAGCTTTTACAAGTATCCTGGAAAGCCGTTGTGATTCTTGTCCAGATTCTTCTTCCATAAAATCTACCGGTATACTCTGCATTCTTGATCCCAGTAAATGTAATGTCAGATATAATTGTTCACTTTCTTTTAAATCTGAAAATCTTCTAGATACCATTTCATACTCTTTCGTATCCATAATCTCCATTTTTTCTTTTTTTGAAAATTCAACAACATCTGTACGATTATCAATGGTTGAAAAGAACACTGCAATAGTGTATAACGTTCCTTGTACATATTGAACATCCAACGCGTTTTCAATATCTTTTAATCTGTCCAAAAATTCCTGTACTTTTTCTGGAGCATCTAACGGAAGAATTCCTTTCTTATAAAAATCTGCAATTGAACTAAAATAAGAAAAATAAATACTTCTTTTTCGTACAAGATCACCCTTAATGTGATACCCTTTTCCATTTTCGTAAATCAGCTGCAGCTGATATTCAGAAATGGTTCTTCCTGCCTCTTTCACATCACTTATCGTTGTATTTCTACTTACCTGACAAAAATCCATAAAATCATCAAGAAACAAATTTCTATTTCTTTGCAAAATAGAACATATAATGATCTTTACTCGTTCTGTTGGTGTAAACACATAAGCAAGTTCAGATGGTATCATCTTTAATCCTGCACGAATCATTGCTTTTTGTTCATCGTCAATTCGTATTCCCTTTTTTCGTTCAACAACTAATTCTGGCAGATTTTGTGCCTCCATCCATTCATTGATCTTGCGGATATCATAATAAACACTACGTTTAGAAATATTCATTTCTTCTGCAAGTTGTGTGATCGATGTATAGCCATCTTGATATAATAAATATTTCAACGTCTCATGACATCTTACATCTAAGTTGTATACGATTGACATGTTCTTACCTCCTTTTGCTTTCCATATATTTATCATACCGAATCAACTCTTAAAATAAAAGTCCAAGAAATGTACAAAGAAAAAGCACAAATCTGCAGAATGTACACAGTGCAAAATTTGTACAAAACTACTCAGGTTTGTGCATTTATCGTTTAGATAGATCCTGTATTTTTATTATTTTTATGTTTAAACGAAAAAAAGAAGAATGCATAACATTCTTCTTCCTAAAGAGCGGGTGATGGGAATCGAACCCACGTGATCAGCTTGGAAGGCTGGAGTTCTACCATTGAACTACACCCGCATACAATGCCCAGAGCCGGAATCGAACCAGCGACACGAGGATTTTCAGTCCTCTGCTCTACCGACTGAGCTATCTGGGCAATTAAGTTGTTGTCTCATTTCTGCGACTTCTATACTTTATCATATTCCTCGACTCTTGGCAAGCTTTTTTTTCAAAAAATTTTATTTATCAGCCAAATTCCTGTTTTTGTCTTAAAAATCTTGTTTTTTACGGACTCAATTGTCTCTTTGGAACTGTGTTCTTCTGCAAGATTTACCAGAAAATCTGCTTCTACAAGAATCTGATAATCAATACCGTCAATCTGATCATATGTATGATGATGTCCGATCAGATAACAGACTCTTTCTGTCTTTGTTTTATCGTACTGTAAATCTTCCAGCATCTGCTGTGCAACTGCCGGTCCTTCGATCTCTTGGTATTTTCCTGCACTGCTGTTGTATTTTTCTTCGCTTATTTTAATACCGATATCATGTGTTAATGCAGCCACCTCAAGGATATCTAAAGTTTCCTTATCTAATCCTTTCTGTTCTCCGATCAGCTTTGCATACGCGTGTACTTTCAAGAAATGCTGGATTCTCTTTGGCTGACCTTGATAGTAATCGATCATTGCTGTTATCACTTTATTTATATCCATCTGTTAACTCTCCTTTAATATTTTTTGAAAAAGCTGAATAATCTTTTCTTATTTAAGATCTTAATTGCTTTATCTGCATCTTCTTCTCTTAATCCACCTGTACAAAAATCTGTCTTGACCAGATGTTTGTCAAATCCGTGTCTGTGCCATTCATATGCACCATCATCCAATATGACAAAACCTTCAATCTTCTCTTCACACTTATCCAGCCAATCTTTGATCTCGTCTTCTCTTCTTCCACTGCTTAGATATTCTGTCTTATCTATGATCTTTAAATCGTATTTCTCTAAGATATCAACTAGAATCTGGCACCAGTCCTGCACGGCATCACTGTGCTCTGCCCATCCGTATCTCCAGGATGATGATAAAACGATCTTCGCTCCTGTTGCATCTACGATCGTTTTTAAATTCTTAATGTTATCCTCATCTACAGAAATCAGCTGATCATCTTCACATTTCTCGAATAATTGCTGTGAATTCAATACTCCATCTACGTCTAAAAAAATAACTTTCATGCCTTTGTTCCTCCTTTACCTTTACGGTAGTCAGACATGGTCTTTGATGAATATTATACTCTCTTTTTTTGAAAACGTAAATGCATTTTAATGTTTTTAATACCTTGTACATAAAATCCTTTTTCTTGTAAATACTATACTGGAATTCTTTACATTTCACATCAAGGAGGTTTGATTTTATTATGGGAAATAAATATTTGGATTGTACAGCTTTAACGCTTACGATCATTGGTGCTATAAATTGGGGGTTGATCGGATTCTTTCGATTTGATCTGGTGGCTTTTTTGTTTGGTGATATGAGCTGGCTGTCACGGGTTGTTTATGCACTTGTGGGGCTTTGTGGGTTGTATATGCTGGCATTTTATCGACACTGTGGGGAAGATGCATAAAGAAAGATTGTGATGGAAGATTATCCATATGATTCCTCTGTGGATAATCTTCATAACTTTCGTTCATTGACATCCTGTAAGAGTGTATGTTTTGAGTATTGAATATTAAATATCACTTATTTTTTATTAGTCCTTTATCAATTATTATTTTTGTTCTAAAATATAAATTGAAACTTATTAACACTTTTAACGAAGAAAGGACGATTTAAATGAAAGTTTTACTATTAAATGGAAGTCCTCGCAAAGCTGGTTGTACTTTTACGGCTTTGACTGAGGTTGCGAATACTTTAAATACAAATGGAATTGAAACTGAGATCTTTCAGGCTGGAGATCCTTCGATTGAAAATGTGAAAGCTGCCGCTAAGATCATGGAAGAATCTGATGCTTTAGTTGTTGGTTCTCCTGTTTACTGGGCTTCTCCTAGTGGTCAGATCATTGAATTTATGGATAAATTCTGTTCTCAGGCTGGTAAATTCATGTTACATAAACCTGCCGCTGCCGTAACTTCTGCACGTCGTGCTGGTACAACTGCCACTTTGGATGTTCTCTTAAAATATCTTGAATATCATCAGATGCCTGTTGTTTCTTCAAGTTACTGGAACATGGTGCATGGAAACACTCCTGAGGAAGTAAAACAGGATAAAGAAGGCCTTCAGATCATGCGTACTCTTGGTAATAATATGGCTTGGCTGCTTCGTTGTATTGAAGCTGGAGCTGCTGCTGGAGTTAAAATTCCTGCTGAGGAAGAGAAAATTAAAACAAACTTTATCCGTTAATATTTGAGTTTCTTCCTATATAATATATCGAAAACGGAAAGAAAGGTCAGACTATGGCGTACGCCATAGTCTGACCTTTTATAAATGGTGAATATACATTAAGTATAGAAACAAGCTATTTTAAAAATAGATTTTTATTTACTGTGCATCCTTGATCTTCTTGATCTCTTCGATCATAACAGGAAGCACTTTCATAACGTCTCCAACGATTCCTACATTGGCTACGTCAAAGATTGGTGCATCTTCGTCTTTGTTGATCGCTACAATGTATCCAGAATTCATGATTCCTGATACGTGCTGTGTAGCTCCAGAGATTCCGCATGCAATATATAATTTTGGTGCAACGATCTTTCCAGACTGTCCAACCTGATGAATCTTTGATACCCATCCGTCTTCAATAGCTGGTCTTGTTGCTCCTACAACTCCTCCTAAGAGTTTTGCAAGATCATCAACTAATGCGAAGTTTTCTTTGCTTCCCATTCCACGTCCACCAGATACGATAACTTCTGCTTCTTCCAGGTTGATCGTCTCTGCGATTTCTTTTACACTTTCTGCAATCTTTGCTTTGATCACATCATCTGCAACTTTTACTTCTTTGGCTACAACTTCACCTTCTGTTGGATCTTCCACTTTCTGGAATGCTCCGGAACGTAATGTTGCTACCTGTGGTGTTGTCTTGATCTTTACATCTTCTAATACAGTTCCACCATAAAGTGGGCATGTATAGATAACTTCTCCATCTTCTGCTTTGATATCTAATACATCGGAGGCACATCCTGTGTTACATTTTGCTGCAACAATTGGTGCGATATCTTTTCCATCCTGTGTTCCACCTACAAATACAGCTTCTGGATTTTCTTCTTTTACTAATTCTACTAAAACCTGAGCATATGCATCGAGATTAAACTCTTTGTAATCTTCGCTGTCGACACAGATGACCTGATCGGCTCCGGCCTTTGCTACTTCTTTTGCTGCATCTGCTACTCCACCTCCAATAACAACTGCCGTAACTTTATCGGCAAGTTTCTTGGCTGGAGATAACATTTCTAATCCAACTTTCACTGGATTTCCTTCTGCAGTTTCTACATATACCATGATATTCTTACATTCTGCCATGTCCTTTGTTCTCCCTTCCTAGAATACTTTGGCATCTGCCATCATAGCGACTGCTTTTATTGCTGAATCTTCTGGTGTTTCTTCCTGAATCTTGATTCCGGCTTCTTTCTTCGCTGGTTCATATAATTTAACGATCTGAACCTTTGCATTAGATTCTCCGACTTTTTCTTTTTCAAGATCCGCAAGATCAGCTTCTTTGATATCGCCGATTGGTTTCTTTCTTGCTGCCATTTTATTCTTGATCGTTGGGTAACGTGGGTCATATTCTGGTTTTGTGACTGTTACAACACATGGTGCAGAAGCTTCTACTGTACGGTATCCTTCTTCTGTTTCCTGTTTTGCTGTCACTTTATCGCCATCTAAAGCGATTTCTGTAATATTTGTGATCACACTTGTTCCAAGTTCTTCAGCTAACATTAAACCACCCTGTCCAAGTGCGGCATCTGTTGCTTCTTTTCCACAGAATACAAGATCAAATTTCTGACCATTATCTGCTTCTAATTTTGCGATCACATTTTTTAGGATATTTGCGATTCCTGTTGTGTCAGATCCTTTGAATGCATCATCACTTACTAAAAATGCATGATCTGCACCAACTGCAAGACAGTTTTTCAGAGAGTTCTTTGCACTATCTTCTCCGACACATACAACTGTTACTTCTCCTTCAGAGGATTCTTTTAATCGTGCTGCCATTTCGAGAGCATAGGTGTCAAATGCATTTACAACAGGTGTTACATTTGCTAAATCCGGTGTTCCTTCTGCATTTAAATGAATTTCTACAGAATCATCCGGAACCTGTTTGATACATACTAAAATGTTCATAGTCTTACTCCTTCTTATGTTCTATCTTCCGATTGTGTTATTTGCTACGACGATTCTCTGAATTTCGTTACTTCCTTCGAAAATCTGGAAGATCTTAGCATCTCTTAATAATTTCTCAACTGGATATTCTCTGCTGTATCCATATCCACCGAACATCTGGATTGCTTCAGAAGCTACTTCCATTGCGATATCAGATGCATAGCATTTTGCGATCGCTGCTTCTTTGGAATGTGGTAATCCCATATCCATCTTTGTTAAGGCATGTGCAACCATCTGACGAGCTGTTTCTGTTTTGATTTCCATATCAGCTACTTTAAACTGCATAGCCTGGTTTTTGATGACTGGTTTACCAAACTGAACTCTTTCTTTGGCATATGCAATACCTTCATTGATACCACGCTGTGCAATACCTGTTGCAACACATCCCATCCAAGCTCTTGCCTGGTCTAATGTCTTCATTGCGATTGAGAATCCTCTTCCTTCTTCTCCAACTAAGTTTGCAGCTGGGATACGGCAGTCTTCTAATACAACATCGCATGTGTTAGATGTACGGATACCCATTTTATTTTCTTCATTTCCTGTGCTTAATCCTGGTGTTCCAGCATCAACTAAGAACATAGAGATTCCTTTGACACCTTTTGTTTTATCTGTCATAGCTGTGATACAGTAGAAAGAAGCGATTCCTCCATTTGTGATGAAGCATTTTCTTCCATTTAATACCCACTCATCTCCGTCTTTGACAGCTGTTGTTGTTCCTGCACTGGCATCAGATCCTGCTCCTGGTTCTGTTAAACAGAAAGCTCCAAATCCACCATCAATGATCTTCTGGCATACATGTTTTTTCTGTTCTTCATTTCCTGCGATCAGTACTGGTTTTGTTCCTAATCCACTGGCAGAAATTGTTGTTGCAAATCCTGCATCTGCGATAGCCATTTCTTCGATCAGTGCTGCAACGTCTACTCTTGATAATCCTGGTCCACCGTATTCTTCTGGTACTTCTAATGAATGTAACTGCATTTCAATGGCTTTGTCATAAATTTCTTTTGGCCATTCTCCACTGACGTCGTATGCTTTACACTGTTCTTTTACTTCGTTTTCACAGAACTCGTGTACATCCTGTAATAAGTCTTTTGCTTCCTCTGAAATTAAATATGCCATCTTGATATCCTCCTAAAATAACCTTAAAAAAGCTTTGTATATGTTTTATGTTACTTGTTTATGTTTGATTGATCGTTTCCTATTAAAATTATAATTTGTAGCAGATCTTACCTGGATTTAAGATCATATTTGGATCAAAGACTTCTTTGACACCTTCCATGATTCTCATCTGAACTGGTCCAAGGGATTCTGCTAGGTAGTCCATCTTTCCATGTCCGATTCCATGCTCTCCAGAGATCATTCCACCGAATTCTGTTGCTTTTGCATATACCTTATCCATAAAGACTGCAACCTGTTTCTTAAACTCTCCTTCTTCCATGTCATTACTGCATGTATAGATATGTAAGTTACCGTCTCCAGCATGTCCAAAGCTCTTCACTCTGAAATCAGCTTCTGCTTCTAATGATTTTGTATATGTCAGGAATTCTGCGATCTTATTTGTTGGAACTACAACATCACATTCATCTAACAGTACAGTATCTGCTTCGATTGCCTCAAGTAATGCTCCGCGGACAGCCCATGCATCTTTCTTTAAGGCTGGTGTATCAGCAACTAATACATCAATTGCTCCTGCTTCAAATACTACTTCAGATGCCTGTTCAATGATATCTTCCAGTTGTTCTTCAGAATTTCCATCAAATGTTGCTAGTAAATATGCTCCAATCTCTGTTCCTTCTAATTCTTTTGGATATACCTGTTTTCCTAAGAACTTCTCAGTATCCATAACAACTTCTTTTTCCATAAATTCCAGAGCCTGTGGTGCCAGATGATGCATAAAGAACTGTGGTACTGTTGCAATACAATCCTCTAAGTTTTCATAAGGAATGATCAGACTGATCACTGATTTTGGTGCTGGGATTACTTTTAATGTAAGTTCTGTGATAATACCTAAAGTACCTTCAGAACCGATCATTAAGTTTAATAAGCTGTATCCTGAACTTGTCTTTGATACAGTAGCTCCAAGTTTTACGATCTCACCTGTTGGTAATACAACTGTCATGGCACGTACATAATCTCTTGTACATCCGTACTTAACAGCTCTCATACCACCAGCATTGGTTGCTACATTTCCACCGACTGTTGCAAATTTCTCACCTGGATCTGGTGGATATAATAATCCTTGTTTTTCTGCATCCTGTGCAAGATCATTTAAAAGGACTCCTGATTGAATCTTCACTACAAAGTTTTCTTTGTCATATCCAAGGATCTTGTTCATCTTTGTAAGAGAGATCATAACACCGCCACCGATACTTACGGCTCCTCCTACTAATCCTGTTCTTGCACCACTTGGTGTTACAGGAACCTTGTTTTCATTACAAAGTTTAACGACGGCTGCAACTTCTTCTGTTGATGTTGCTTCTACTAAAACTTCTGGTCTAGCTTTTCCGTAGATTGCCATCTCATCATGGGTGAAATCCTCATTGATCTCATCACCCACTAAGACACGTTTAGGAGCGATCTCTTTGAATTTCTCGATCATCTCTGGTGTCACTTTGTTATACTGATACTCACTCATTTATCTTCCTCCTTAAAAGTTTATAGCTTTTTAATATCTTTATCATTTTCAGATCAATTTGACTCCAAAGTAGCAAACTAATCCATAGATGATAACGAATAATACGAAATATTTGATAACCTTTGTTAAGATTTCACTTTCTTTTCCTACCGTTGCTGTTGCCGCTGTCGCTACTGCGATACTCTGTGGAGAAATGATTTTTCCTGCGGTACTACCAACTGTATTTGCAGCTACCAGCCAGATCTGGTTGATATTTAATTCTGCTCCTGTACTTGCCTGTAACTTGGAGAATAATACGCTGCTTGATGTAGAACTTCCTGTTACGAATGTTCCGATAGATCCAATCAGTGGTGCAACTAATGGATAAAAGCTTCCTGTCACACGTACGATAAAATCTGCGATAGACTGTGTCATTCCGCTGTATCCCATGATCTTAGCTGTTGCAAGTACTGCCATGATCGTGATGATCGTCTTAAACATCTGAACCACTGTCTTACCTAAAACAACAAAAATCTCACCAACTGGACATTTCTGAATCAATCCTCCGATAAATGCTGCGATCAAGATCAGCACTCCTGGTGTTGATACCCATGTAAATGTATATGGGCTTGCTCCCTCTCCACTATAAATTGGTACATTCGATTTGATCGCTGATAATGGATCATGAATCGCTGGTACTAATGTTGAAGTCAGAAGTAAGAACAGTAATACAAGAATAAATGGGCTCCATGCAACAAATGCATCTTTTACTGTCATCGTAGTATCATCATTATCTTCGATTTCTACATCAAATTTACTTGTCTTACCTTTCAGCATTACCTTTGCAAGGATGATCGTTACTGCCATACTGCATACAGATCCGATAACTGCTGGAAGTTCAGCTCCTACAAATTTCGCTGTCAGATATTGTGGTACTAAGAATGAAAGACCTGACATCAATGTAATAAATAAAATTTCTTTATAATCACCAATTCCTTTAGCTCCTTCATGTTTTCCTGTTATAAAAACAGTAAGGAAAGGAACGAGAATTACCATGATCGCAAGTTGTAATACAACATAAGATGCTGTCATATGTGGACTAAATCCTGTTACATTTGCTGCTGTAACCGTTGGAATTCCGATGGATCCAAATGCTACTGGTGTCGTATTGGCTACCAGACAAACAGTCGCTGCAAAGATTGGTTCAAATCCTAATCCACAAAGGATTCCTGCTGGAATCGCTACAGCTGTTCCGAATCCTGCCATACCTTCCATAAATCCTCCAAATCCCCATGCGATGATCAGCACAAGAACTCGTTTATCTCTTGATACGGAAGTAAGCATTTTTTTAATAAGTTCCATGTTTTTCGTATGTACGACCAAGTTGTAAGTAAACACTGCTGCCACGATAACCAGACAGATTGGCCAGATTGCCATTGCAAATCCTTCTAACCCTCCTGTGAGGACATCAATAATTTTCTGCTTCCATAAAAAAAGTGCTTCAATGACTGTAATGATCAAAGCGATCGGACAGGCTACATGTCCTGCCATCTTTAATCCGCTTAATGCAATGATCAGCCAGATGATAGGAAGCATCGCTAATAAAAAGTGAATGAACATCTTAAGTTCTCTCCTTTCTTTTCAAATATGAGCGGGTTCCGATATCCTATTTTTCAGCGTATACGCGACATAGTAAGATTGGTCCTACCAGTTACTGTACTTATATGGTAGGACCAATTTGACAAAAAGTCAAGTGATTTTTTTACAAAACAATTTATTCTTCCAGTGTTTTTCTTTTCTTTTTTGTGAAAATTGCATAAAAAAAGCAGTATTTACACAAACCTACTGCTTTCAATTCAACCATTTTAAGCCATTTGTATAAATACTGTTTTTTATTTATTTGTTAATTTTTCATCAATTTCCACAAATTTCGCATTTCGAACTATTTTGCGGAATCTTTTTCTTTCGTTATATTATTTTGATATTGCTTCCATATGATCGTGGATAATATCACTGCAATATAGTCTGTCAATGCCTGTCCATAGATGACTCCATGAATCCCTGCAACTGCATTTAAAAGATACAATAATGGAATCAGCAGAACCCCTTGTCTTAGCACAGAAAGAATCGTTGCCGGCAGTGCTCGTCCAACAGACTGCATACAGTTCATGTTCATAAACAATAATCCTATGATAGGTCCTGATATCATATAAGCGATCAACATGGTTACTCCATAATTTATAACTTCTGGATCACTGATAAACAGCTTTATGATCTGGGTTCTGAATACAAAATATAGTACCGTTGCCAGAATTCCTACAACTAGACAACATTTTTTTGTATAACTTTCAACAGCACGGAATCGTTTGATGTTCCCAGCCCCATAATTATAACCAAGCAGCGGCTGTACGCCATTTGCCAGTCCCATTTGTAAGAATGTAATGAACATATTTGCTTTGAATACAATTCCGATCGCTGCAACTGGTGCATTCCCATAGACTACAAGAATCTGGTTTAATACGATGGTTGATACACTCATCAATACAGAAAATATTGCCGTTGGAAATCCGCTGCTACAGACAGTTGTAAGAATTTTATCTTTGTATTTGAAGTATCCAGGATGGATAGAAAAGCACTTACTTTTCTTTATAAAATACCAAGCATAGTATAAACTTGCCAACACATTTCCGATCGTTGTTGCGATCGCAGCTCCTGCTGCTCCCATGTGAAGCCCGCTGATCATGATCGGATCTAAAATGATATTTACAACCGTTCCGATCATACTTCCGATCATAGCTTCTTTGCTTGCTCCTTCTGATCTTACAACAAAACTTGCCGCAGCGGACCAGATGATAAATGGTGCTCCATAAGAAATATGAAATAAATACCCATACGCAAGATCATATGTCTGTTTATTGGCTCCGAAAATCTCTAGTATTGGTTTTGCTCCTAATAATAAGATCACCGCAAAAAATATTCCTGTGATCAAAGATGCGTATGTGATAAATGCCGATACATTTTTCATACGTTTTTCATTTTTTTCACCCATAGCAATGGATGCTGCCGCACTTCCTCCCATTCCAAACATGTTGGCAAATGCCATAAAAAGAATGAAGATCGGGTTAGTTAAACTTACTGCTGCTACTTGTAATGGATCACCTGTCTGCCCTACGAAGAAGGTGTCTGCCATGTTGTAGACAACCGTGACTAAGCTGCTTATGACACTTGGAATTGCCATGGTTGCTACAGCTTTGGAAATCTTCATTTTGCTCATTAAATCATTTTCGTTCATGATTTTATGTATCCTTTCTGTCTTCTTTTTTATTATATGATTCAAGATTCTTTAGCATCTTTTCTGCAATCTTCATAAATTGTTGTTGTTCTGCCTCTGTAATATCTTGTAGTAAAACTTCTTCAGATTTTTCTACCTGCCACTTAACTCCATCGTCCATCGATAGTGTTTTTTCTGTGATAATAATCTTTTTCTTTCTTCCGTCATTTTCATCTGGAATTCTTCGAATCAGATCTTTTTTCTCCAATATTTTCAGTGTTTCTGTAACAGTTGGTGGTCTTAGACCAAATTCTTTTTCGATATCGACTTGGTAGATTGAGTGTTTTGCTGTTTCTAATAATAAAAATCTTAAGATGTTGGCTTGTGCCTGTCCAATACCTAACTTATTTTGTGTGTCAGGTGAAAATCGTTGAAGGCGGTTTGATATTCTGTTGATGATCTTTCCTGTTTCCATCTTGTTTCCTTTTTTGTTTTTACTTAGGTTCCTAAGTAATTTTAGAGTCGTTGAGTGTGAATGTCAAGGATTGTTCAAGAATTGAAGAAAAAGTGGAACAGTTCATACAAAAACTGTTCCACTTCTTATCTTCCATATCTTAATTTATAATTCTTCTTTTACTAGATTATATATCTCTTCTGATGTCTGATCCGTTTTTTCCCGTATTATATTATAAATTAAATTTACAAAACTAGTTTCCTCTAAAAGATCTTCCGCTATTTTTTCAACCGACTCTCCTCGTTGCATTTTCTTTTGCATCAGAGTTATTTTATTTATTATTTCTCCCTGTCGAATTCCTTCTCTAATTCCTTTCCTCTCAGCACTTTCTAATTGGCTAACTCTATCACTTTCTGCCATTGCTTCTCTTAAATATAGATATCTTTCCCGTTCGTCCTGGCTCATCTTTACCATTTCTTCCCGTATCCTTTCCATATATTGATTGCCTGCTGATTCTTCAGCAACCTCTTCCCATGTTGTTGCCGCAAGTAATCTTGCCCATCGATATAGAGGATGCTTCCTTGCTTTTCCTTTGGTTGTTCTTATCTTTTTTAATTCTATCACATGGAATTGAAATTTTCTACTATATAGTTCATTAGTTTTTTCGTCCATCATTAATTTCACTGCAAAACTGAAGAAGAGATGTGTTATATTATCTATATACTTTATAAAACGCAAAAGAAATTATCACGAGGTGAATAAATAATTATGAAAGCTTACGAACGTTTATTACATTACGTCAAAATTTTAACTCCAAGCAATGAAAACAGCCAAACTGTCCCTTCTTCTGATTGTCAATTTGATCTTGCCATGGTCTTAGAAAAAGAAATGAATGTACTTGGTCTTACTGATGTCTATCTTGATGATAAATGCTATTTGTATGGTAAACTGCCTGCCACAAAGGGCTATGAAAACTGTCCTGCGATTGGATTTATTGCGCATATGGATACCGTTTCTGATTTCTGTGATCGTCCGATCCGTCCAATCCTCACGGAAAATTATAATGGAGAAGCTCTTCCTCTTGGAGGTAGTGGTCTGGTTCTTGATCCGAAAGTTTTCCCTCATCTTTCTTCTCTCAAGGGCCGTACTTTGATCACATCGGATGGTACAACGATCCTTGGTGCGGATGATAAAGCTGGGATTGCCGAGATTCTTACGATGACAGAACGTCTGATTCATGAAGAGATTCCTCATGGTCCGATCAGCATTGCATTTACTCCAGATGAAGAAATCGGAAGTGGTGCCGAGTATTTTGATATCAAGCGGTTTGATGCTGATTTTGCTTATACTATGGATGGCGATACCGAAGGTGAGATTCAGTTTGAAAATTTTAATGCCTGCAAAGCTGAGTTTGAGATCACTGGTTTTAATGTACATCCTGGTTCTTCAAAGGATACGATGATCAATGCCTCACTTGTAGCTATGGAGATCAACTCTTGTCTACCTTCTATGGAGACTCCTAGAAACACGGAAGATTATGAGGGATTCTATCATCTGATCGATATGAATGGTGATGTGAGTCATGCAACATTGCATTATATTGTGAGAGATCATGATCAGGCATTGTTTGAGGCGAAGAAACAGACGTTACGTTTGATTGAGAAAAATATGAATGAAAAATGGGGTGATGGTTGCGTCACTTTAACCATTACAGATCAGTATCAGAATATGGCCGAGATTATTAAGGATTGTCCTCATTTGATTGAAAATGCAAAGAAGGCTTGTGAAAATGCTGGTGTAGCTCCATTGGTTCTGCCGATTCGCGGAGGTACAGATGGATGTCAGTTAAGTTTCCGAGGACTTCCTTGTCCGAATCTTGGAACTGGTGGCCATGCTTATCATGGACCTTATGAACATATTAGTGTTGAAGGAATGGATATGTGTGTTGATGTTATTGTGGAATTGATTAAATTGTATACTGAAAGTTGTTGATATTGTTGTGTATATACGGTAGGTTATTGATGTATGAATAGAGAAAGAACGACATATTAGGGTCAGAAAAACGAATTTCATTGACGAATTTTTTGCAAAACGCTTATCCGCCAACACTCCTTGCGAACTCGCTTCGCTCAGACAGCGCACCGTGTTGGCTGCGATTTTGCAAAAAATCCTATGAAATTCTATTATTTCTGACCCTAATATGTCGTTCTTTCTCTATTCATACACTATAGTCTTTCAGTATACAGAATATATGGATTCATAAGTTGTAATCTATCCCTATATAAGTTTATATACTAGGCGTTTTCAGTATACAATAGAGTATTTTTAATTAAATTGATTCTGCATTAAAATGTCGATCGGTACTTGATGTTTTTTCAAAACTGTAGATCTTCTGTGTTTTAATCTTAAAACTAAAAGTAATTAATTGTTCTGTTTTAGTTTTCATGAATCTATGAAACTCTTCCTGCATCCATATAATACACTTCGTCCGCGATTCCCATCGTGGATTCTCTATGAGATACTAGTACCACTGTTCTTCCTTTACTTTCTTCCTTTAACGATTTTAGAATAATTCCTTCATTTAAAGAATCCAAATTACTTGTTGGTTCGTCTAGCAGCAGCATCGGACTGTCGTGTAAGAAGGCTCTGGCGATTCCGATTCTTTGTTTTTCTCCGCCGGATAGTGTGTCTCCAAGTTCTCCGACTTCGGTGTCGTAGCCGTTTGGCAGGGACATGATCATGTCGTGGATGGAGGCTTTTTTAGCAGCATCTATGATTTCTTCTCTTGCTGCGCCTGGTTTCCCGATCGCTATGTTGTTGGCAATGGAGTCGTGGAAGAGTTCGGTGTCCTGAGTTACATAGGATTGTGTGTTTCTCAGTGTCTTGGTTGGGATTTCTTTCACGTTTTCATCTGAGATTTTTATATTTCCTTTGTTTACATCCCAGAAGTGCATCAGAAGTTTCAACAGTGTGGACTTTCCGCAGCCGCTTTTTCCACAGATTCCGATGACTTTTCCTTGGCTCATGTTGATATTGCAGTCTTTTAGGATGATTTCTTCATCGTAAGCGAAGGTTACATCTTCTACGGATGCGCCTTCAAAACTTAAAGCAACTTCTCCTTCTAGTTCTTCTACCATTGGTTCTTCTTCGAGTAAGGATAACACTCTTTCTCCACTTGCTAATGTCTGGTTTAGATTATTTGACAGACTTGACAGTGCGGTTACTGGGCCGAAAGATCCCATCATAGCGATCGTTGCAAGTAACATAGCATCAAATGTGACATTTCCTGCCTGATATAAATGATACATTAAAAAGAACATTCCAAACGAACAACAAAGGATCACAAGGTCTGTGACAGCTCTTTGCATCGCTTCCATACGATTCAGGTCTTTTTGCATTTTTCCTAATTGAATGGATTTTTCACTTATCTGTGCTTTTCTTTTTTTACCTTGCCCATACTGGATCGTTTCGTCTATTCCACGGAGAGATTCTAAGACAAAACTGTTCAGGTTTCCGAATCCGCTTCGAAATTCCATCCCTTTTTGTCCGCCTTTTTTTCCATTTCTTAATGGGATCACGCAGCCTACCAGAAGATAAGAACAGACTGCAAAGATTCCTGCATAGACATGAAATCTTCCGATAAATACGACCATGATCAATGAAGTTAAAATTGCGATCATGATCGGAGAGATCGTGTGTGCATAAAATACTTCTAATAATTCAATATCTGTTGTGATGATCGAGATCAGATTTCCCTTTTCCCTGCCGTCTAATTTAGCTGGGCAAAGCTTCCGAAGCACCGCAAATACCTGATGTCTGATGATCGCTAACAGTTTAAATGCAATAAAATGGTTACAATACTGTTCTGCATAATGGAGGATTCCACGCATCACTGCAAGAACCACCAAAGTGATCAGATATTTCGTCACACGCTGCCCTTTCATAGCAAGAAGCACACCATGTCCGGCTGTGATCGTAAGGAAAATGGCACACAGATACCCTAAGGTTCCAAGAAGCACTGCCGCTATCATGATATGTGCCAGTGGCTTTACAAGACCAATCATTTTCCCCATAATCTTTATGGAACTTCTTCTTTGTTTTGTTGTATTTTCCATCTTACACCACCTTCTTCTTTAAGGACTCATTCCATGATATATTTGCTGCATAAGATTCCAGTTCCTTCTGCTTATCAAATAAATGCTGGTATGCACCTTTTTTACGCATTAATTGTTCGTGTGTTCCCTCTTCTGCAACAATTCCGTCTTTCATCATATAAATGCAATCAGAATCTACAACATTGGATAATCTGTGGGAAATAAACAAGATCATCTTTGTCTTTGATAATTCCCGAATGACATTCATGATCATTTCTTCACTTTCCATATCAATATTGGATGTCGCTTCGTCAAATATATAGATCGGTGTATCAAACAGCAGCGCTCTTGCAAGTGCCAGACGCTGTCTCTGACCACCTGAGAAGTTTTCCCCGCGTTCTGACAAGACAGTCTGTAATCCATCCTGTTCTTTTAAAAATGCCAGAAGATTTACTTTCTCTAACACTTCTTCCATCTCTTCTTTGCTTGCATCTGGTTTTGCCATACGGAGATTTTCTTCGACTGTTCCTGCAAATAAATAACTGTTATGTGTGATCTTTGTCATATGAGACATCAATTCATTTTCCATAATATCGGAGATATCCACACCACCGATCTTGATACTTCCAGTATATCCACGATTTCTCGCTGTTAAGATGCCAGCCAGTGTACTCTTTCCACAGCCAGATTCACCAACAAAAGAAATAAAGCTGTTTGCAGGGAAGTTCATTGTGATTCCTTTTAAGATCTCACGGTCTTTCTCATAAGCAAAATGCACATCATCAAGTGAAATCTCTAACTCTCCCTGTGGAAACTTGGATTCTCCGCTCTCTCCTTCTTCCAGATCAAGCAGTCCAAAAATCTTATCACTCGCTGCCATTCCATTCATCGCAATGTGGAAAAATGATCCTAACAATCTTAACGGAATAAAAAATTCTGAAGCCAGCAATAAAATGATCAATGCTCCGCCAATCGTGATATTTCCAGCAATATACTGATGAATCGCTGTGATCATTCCGACAGCAGCGCCACCGTAGGCTATAATATCCATGACGCTGGTTGAATTTAACTGCATTGTCAAAACTTTCATCGTGATCTTACGAAAATTCTGCGCTTCCTCATCCATCTCGACTGCTTTCATTTCATCCGCCTGATAGATCTTTAATGTTGTCATTCCCTGAAGATTCTCAAGGAAACTGTCTCCCAGTGTTGTGTATAGTCCCCAGTATTTATTCAATAGTTTCTTTGCGAGCTTCTGCACCGCAACGATTGAAATCGGAATCAATGGAACGCAGATCAGCAGTACCGCACTTGCCTTTAAACTGATAAAAGACAAAATGATAAATAATGTCACAGGCGCTAAAATGCTGTAAAACAACTGCGGAAGATATTTTCCAAAATAAATCTCGAGCTGTTCCACACCTTCGGTACTCATCTGTACGACTTCTGATGTCGAAACATGTTCCCGATAAGACGCACCTAAACGTAACAATTTGTCATAAATCTTTTCTCGTAAAATTCTTTTCACATCAACACTTGCCGCAAATGATGCTCTCGTTGCCATCTGATCACATAAGAAACGGATTGCTACTGCAACCACCAAGATCATAAATGTCGTAAGGATCACCTGATCACTCATCTGGTGCATCAAAATACAGTCCACCATTCTTCCAATGGAAAAGATTGCTGTGATCTGTCCTAATAATGCGATCCACTGCCACAAGACCATCTGTGCAATATATTTTTTTGTATGGGAAAGTAATTTTACCAATCTTGTTTTAATCATATATTATTTCCTTTGCTTTCTCTTCTTTGACAGTTTCTACTTTCAGTCCGAAATATAAGAAATGAAAAATCCATACGATCACAAGAACCACACGACCGATCGGTACATTTTTCATCATGATAAAACCGATTGCCATTAAGATCGTTACCATCGTAAGAATGGATCTCTTTGTTTTCTTTGTCATCGCTTTCTCTTTTGCAAAGCTTTCCAAATGTTTCTTATAAAGACTTGTCCCTAAGAACCAGTCATGAAGCCTCCTAGAACCCTTTGCAAAGCAAAATACAGTTGCCATATAAAATGGAACTGTTGGCAGGATTGGAAGGACTACACCAATTGTTCCAAGCACCAGACATAAGATTCCAAGTGCCATCCATATATATCGGATTGGATTTTTTCTCATATTCATCTCCTTTTTATTGATTTTCTATACCGTCAGGACAAATTTCTGCCCGTCAATCTCTGCTACATTTAATTGAACATCGTAAAGTTCACTGATACTCTCTGTCGTGATCACTTCATTTGGATCTCCCTGTACCAGTACTTTCCCATCTTTTAATCCAATAACTTCATCAGAAAAATGTACTGCCTGATTGATCTCATGTAGGACCATGACGATCGTAATCCCATATTCCTTGTTTAACTTTCGGACCAGACGTAAGATATCCAGCTGATAACGGATATCCAGATACGTCGTTGGCTCATCAAGGAATAAGATCTTCGTGTTCTGTGCCAGTGCCATTGCAATAAAGACTCGCTGTCTCTGGCCACCAGAAAGCTGACTTAACTCGCGGTTCCTAAATTCTTCAAGACCTGTCACTTCGATCGCATGATCGATCAGTTTCTCATCTTCCTCACTTTTGCCGCCCATTAATTTCATATAAGGGGTACGACCATAAGAGATCAGTCGTTCCACGGTGATATCATCGGCCGCCTGATTATACTGATGAACGATCGATACTTTTCTTGCAAATTCATTTAACTTTAAATTCTTGATATTCCTTCCATGCAGAAAAACTTTTCCACGGTTTGGATTCAGATTCTTTGTCATTAGAGAAAACAGTGTTGATTTTCCACATCCATTGGCTCCCATGATCGTTGTGATCTTACCTTCTTTGATCATTAAGGAAATATCTTTTAGAATCTGATTGCTTCCATATGCAAAGGATAAGTCCCTGACTTCCATCGCTGGCTTCTCTTCTTTTAATCTCGCAAGGAGTTCTTCTTTATTTGCCATATTTTCCAGACCTCCTTAACAGTAAGATAAAGAACGGACCACCGACAACACTCATGATCACAGCAGCACTGACTTCATTTGGTGCTGCGATCGTACGACCGATCGTATCCGCTAACAAAAACGTGAATGCTCCAAAGACTGCTGAAAATGGGAGCAACATCTTATGATCGCTTCCGACTAAGATCCTTCCGATGTGTGGAACGATCAATCCAAGGAAACTGATTGCACCTGCAACGGCTGTGGAAATACTTGCAAGAAGGACTGCAACGAGTGAGATCACGATTCTTGTGACGTTTACGTTGACTCCTAAACTTCTGGCTGTTTTATCTTCCAGAGATAGGAGATTACATTCCTGTGTAAATAGCATTGCAAGAAATAAACCAGCGATGACATATGGAAGCAATGTCATAACATCATCCCACGTCTTCTGTGTGATATTCGCCTCAACGATCGCTGCCACACCAGTTCTGTCCCCACCGGACATCGAATTTAAGGCACTGGATAACCCAGTAAACAGGCTGTTGACCGCCACACCAGTTAAGATGATCCTCATCGGACTTAAGCCGCCCTTCCATGACAGACAATACACCATGAAAAATGCGATCACGCCACCTGCAAATGCCGCGATCGGTGTAAAGAAATATAGGGTTGGGGTAAATGCCGTGATAATTACAGCCGTAAAACTTGCACCACTTGAGATTCCAATGATCCCTGGATCAGCCAGTGGGTTTTTCAATACCGCCTGGAATAACACGCCAGACACCGCAATAGCTGCTCCTGCCAACATTGAAATGATAATTCGTGGAAAACGAAGATCATAGATCGTTGCCACATCTTTGTTATATTTGACAAACAGACCTGAAAGTAATTCTCCGAATCCGATTTTTAAACTTCCTATATTAATTGAAGCAAAAAACAAAAGAATCAACAGTATGATGACAACTCCAAATGAGATCCATGCACGCATTATTTTATTTTTCTGTCTCTCCTGATCCACATTCTTTGAACTGACTGCTTCAAGATCTGCTTTTTTTACTTTTTTGAAAAACATTTATTTCGTCACCTCCTGTTTATCTTTGCTATCTTGATAAAAATCTTTTTCTAATTCACTTAATGCTTTCTTGTATTTAAAGTTTGCACTCATTCCAAAGTATTCATATGTCAGGTCATAAACCCGTTTGTTCTTTACTGCATCAAAATGTTTCCAGATATCGTTCGTTTCAAAGTCTTCATTAAACATCTTTGTCACCTGATCTGGAAGTGCATGTGCCGCACGGACGATGATATCCGGTTCTTTCTTCTTCATGTCCTCGGTATTGACTGTTAAGAACTCCTGATCTGTGTTCTGGTAAACATTCTCCCCGCCAGCAAGTTTGACCAGACTTCCAACGTAGGAATTCTCTGTCGCAATGACATAACTTCCCGGAAGTCCCATCAGTACGAGAACTTTGGGATGTTTTTTATTTCGTTTTGTATAGCTTTTATAAAATGTTGTAAATTCTTTGGTCACCCTCTCGGCTTCCTGTTGCTTTCCAAAAATCTCTCCTAATTCCTGAATAGAACGATACATTCCCTGTACACTTCTCAGGTTCAAGAATGCATACTCGGTATTCTTAAGTTCCTCAAACTTTGGTTTTAAGTCTGTCTCCAGAGAAGAGGGAGCTAAAATCCAGTCTGGATTTAGTGATGATACGATCTCCATATCCGGACTCATCGCAAGACCGACTTTCTTGACGTTCTTATATCTTGATGGAATCTTGGATGTACTACTCTTTGGAACCCCAACAAGATCCAGATCAAGCTTATCACATATATCTGCTACCGCTGGAGAAATCGCCACGATTCGTGGCTCGCCTGACATCACTTTGACCTTTGCCTTGGCATTTAATACCGCCTGCTTCTCTTTCTGGTCTGTGATCTCAAGCATCGTTTCCACACTCTCATTTTGACTGCTCTTTTTACTGTCTTTTGGATGCTGGTTGACACATCCTGTGAACAAGCAGGAAAAAATCGTGATCATTAGGATCAAACAGATACTTGGGTATTTTCTTAATTTAGTTTTCATCGCTGTAAATCTCATCATATTCATCCTGATCACCACCCCATTTATCCCAGTTTTTGCGGTAATAGTAAACGATTGCTGCTGCCACACCGAGTAAGATCAGTCCTGAGAGTGTCATAGAAACCGTTAAGATCAAAATCCATGTTCCAGTGGACTTTTCAGAAGATACTTCCTTCTTTGTACTTGTCTTCGGTTCTGTGGATAAACTCAATCCCTGAGCACTATTTAAGGAATCATCACTGCTTTTTGCTGTGGATTCTTGGGAAGCAGTCGTTGTCTGCTGGCTGGCTGTACTGTTTGTATTGTTTGCATTGCTTGTATTATTTGTATTGCTTGTTGTGACCATTAATGCTTTCATGCCCACTGAATTTCCTGTGGTGTAATTACCTGGATAAAAATAAAAAATGACGTTCCTTCCCATTGGTTTTACGTACATGGAACAGCGGATGATACTGTCTTGGGATGGAAGTTTGATCCTTAAATCTTTTGTTGTTCCATTATTATCTTTTCCTGTCGCTGTTTGTGTTACAGATTGTGTTTGAAATCCTGATGCTCCTCGTTTCTGCACGGAAAAACTCAGATCAGATGTATAATCTACGAGACTTATACGAAATGTCAGATAATAATCTCCAGAGTCTGTTACCTCTAATAATCCTTTGGATGATATTGCTCCTTCGACCATTCCCTGCCCAGTTGCTTTCGATGAACTTCCTCCAGAATCTTCTACTTTTCCAGTCACGGGATGCTCATATGTTCTTGCAATCTGACAACTGTAGACATTTCCTGATGCTGCTTTTACATCTTTTGAAAGACCCCCAAAAGACAAGAGCACCACTAGAATCAATATCCAGTTTTTCAATTGAACAATATGTTTTTTCATTTTTATAATCCCCTGCTCTTCACTTTATAAACTATACCTAGAATAGAAAGTAATACACTCATGATCGATGGTACTATGATCGGTGTTTCTTCCTCATCTTCCTGTAATGTCTGACTTCCACTGTTTGTTGATGTTGAAACCTGCTCCGTGTTAAGACTTCTTTCTTCCACAGCTGACTGTCCTTGTACATTGGATTGTGTTGTCTCTGGTAATTTTGAACTTTGAATCGTAACTTTCTCATGACTTCCTGCTGAAGAAGTATTTGAAGAATTTGTTGTCATTGTAGTACTGCTTTTTTCTGTATTTTTATCATTTGATACAAATTCCTTTGAATTTTTTACTGCCTTTACAGAATTAAGATCTAATTTCAGATATACAGCCTGTGTACCACTTCCCGGACTGATCGCATCCATGATCGGAACAAACACCTGTAATGGTACATATCCGTCATTTTTTGCTTTTGATATCAATGGAAATGTTACCTGGTCTGGGTAATTGCTGCCATAAGAATCTCTGACCTTCTTTCCTTTTGTGTCTTTTTGATAAGAATCCACGGTTACATTTTTTAACGAACCTGTTGGTACCTTATATTGATCGATCTTATAAGTATTCGTAAAGTATTTGATCTTGCTTAAATAGCCGTAACTTGAACTAATATTTAATCCTTTAAAATCAAGAGTTATATCATATTTTCCATTTTTGACTGTAAGTTTTATCTTGTGATTGATTGCTTCATTTGCCATGGACTCTGTCTTCTTGTCTGTCTTTAACATCTTGCCAGAAATACTGTAAACCCCATCTTCTAATTTCTTTATATTTAGCTTTGATTTCTTTGTTGTAGTTTTCTTAACTGAGGTTTTCTTTGTTGTGGTTGTTGTTTGTTTGTCTTGCTGTGTTGTAACAGATGACTCAATTTTCGTCTCGTCACTCACCTTCTTTAATGTACTCCAGTCAAATTGAAATCTTGCATATTGAAGACCGCTTCCTTTACTGATTGCTTCCATAACCGGTACATAAACCTGAACCCACATTTCTTCCTGCTGATAATTTACTGGAAAATTCATGTAATGTGGATACAGTTTCCCTTTTACCCTAGAATCTGTCCCTGTCTTAGGATCATTATAGCTGTCATATGTATTTTCAAAATATGATTCTATATTTATTGGGATCGGTGTTTCATTTTCTGGTGCCTCGATCTTTCCAGATGTTGTCTTCCAGTTTGGAAAATAAGACATCTGGGCAAGATATCCTGTAAAATTAATCTTTCCTAATTTTGTACTCAGTGCCTTGCACTCTGCTCTTACTGTATAAGTTCCATTCTTTACGATCACTTGTATTGGCTGAACAATCCCTGCATTTCCCATAGAAGCCTGATCTGATAAGGCACTTCTTAAGAAACTTTGCATGGTATAAGTTCCATCTTCTAATGTATTTTTTTCATCCGCTGCTGCCTTATGATCTACAAATGCAGCACCAGCCAGACAGCATAATATAACGGAAATGACACAGCTGATAAAGCGAAAATATTGTGCTTTTTTCATGATTTTTTCTACTCTTTTATGGGGACTATAAAGCCCCTGTAGGTTTACAGCGGCTTTATCATTTGTTTCCTGTTACTTTTTAATTTTTACAGAAACTGCTTTTGAATATTTACTGTATGTTACTTTCTTTCCTGCTTTTTTAATTGCACGGACTTTGTAATAATATGTCTTTTTCTTTTTCAGTTTCTTGTTTTTAAATTTTGTTGTCGAAGCTTTTGTGATCGTCTTAACTGCTTTGTATTTACCATTCTTCTTTGTCGCACGATATACAACATATCCTGTTGCACCTTTGACTTTCTTCCATGTTACTGTTGCCGTTTTTTTGGAAGAATTCTTAACTTTCAGACCTGTGACTACTGCTAACTTCACAGTCGTTGTCGTCTGTGTTACAGCTGGCTTCTGGACTGTTGCAGCTGGCTTCTGAACTGTTGTTGATGGTTTTTGTTCCTCTTTCTTTGGTGCTTCTTCTGTTACATCTCCACTGCTAAAATCTTTATCATCCGCTGTTGTTTTTACAACTGATGTAAAATCTAAGGAAAGATTCATTTTCTGAGTTCCCATTCCTGATGCAATGCTGTCCATAATTGGTATAAATACCTGCATTGGTGCGATTCCTGTTTCTACAGCTTCATCTGTCAATGGGAATGTTACAAGATCTGGATAATTGCTTCCAAATTCATCGGATACAATGTCTCCATTCGTGTTTTTCTGAACCTGATCAACTGTAACATCTTTTTCTGTTCTATTTTCAATGTACTGAATCTTATTTAAATATCCATGGAATGTCTGTCCACCAAATGGAATATTCATTGCCTTTAAGTTTAATGTGACATAATATTTTCCATCTTTTACTGTTAACTTTGCTTTATGTGCAATCGCATCATTTGCCATTGACAGATCTTTTCCATTTGTTTTCAACATCTTTGCATCTACTTTGTAGATTCCATCAGAAAGCACTTCTTTGTCTTTCTTTTCTTTTAATGTATCCCAATATAATGTGATCTCAGCATCTGTATCAAATTTTCCATGATCAAATGTAATCCCACCATGTTCACCACTTAAATTGCTCATTGCTGGTACATACATTTTAAAGTTTGCTTTATAAGTTAATTCTGGTTTATCACCTGTTAATGGCATATTTACAGTTGTTACACTCTCACCATCTTTTGTCTCTTCGGATCCTTCTTTTGTCAGATCTGATCCGTTATAATATCCATTAAAAGCTAATACATCCATTGCTTCTTTTGTAACCACTGGATATGATAATGTCATCTTTCCATTTTTATCAACTTTTAATGTTGCTGTTACTTTATTCTCAGAATTTGCTGCAGACAAGCTATGTTCTACTGTACTTGTCATGTTTTTCATCTGAATCTCATAAGTACCTTCTTCCACTGTTTCTGGTGCTGGTGCAAGAACTTCCTCTTTTGATGTTAATCCTAGAGATTCCATAACTGCATTTTTGATCGCGGAAGCGCTTGTTGTTGCTCCAGATACTGTATCGACTTTGTCAAAGGAATTCTGATCTGTGATATCAAGACCTTGTATCTGATCTTTTATTTTATTGATCGCTTTTGGCAGATAGATATTTTCATTTTCTTCTGCATATTTTCCTTCGAAATTTTCTCCTTTAATCTGAAGATCTGTCACTTTTCCATCTTTGTATGTGACAACTGTTTTAATATCGTACCCGCCAAACTGTGCGATATGAATCGTATTTTCTTTTGTTCCATCTGATACATTTTCATTTCCCTTAAGACTTGCATAATCAACCTTTAAAAATGCATCTGTTCCCATTCCCATTGGGCTGATCGTCATATGAAGATAGATACCATCTGTTGTCTTTGCACTCTCTGGAATCGTAAATTTGATCTTTGTTGGATTACCAGCTTCATCTGTTTCCTCAACAGTCACGTCTTTTGTTTCTGATTTTGTATCGTTTCCCTGATAAACTTTTAAATCCTTTGCTGCACCTGTCATTCCATAAAGATTTAATGCTTTTAATTCAACTTCTAAACTTGCTGTTCCATCTTCTGCTACTTCTAATGTTGCATTTTCACCTACAGCCCCGGCTGCCATTGAATTCTGTTCAATGTTATCTGCTTTTTTTAATGATACTGGTACCGTATAAGAACCTGCTGCTAAGCTTATTTTGTTTGTTCCAAATGCATTAGACACTGCTGCCTTTACAATTGCTGGATGTGCTACATATATGGGTGTCGCTGTTCCAGCCATTGCAACAGCTAACAATAATGGCATGATTTTTTTCTTTACCTGATATTTAGTTTTTCTCATGATCTCTCCTTCTCTCAATTTATAGGCATCATCGGTTAGTTTCAATTAACTCACTTCTTTTTATCATGTATCAATATTCTCCGTCAACGAAAACAAGTTTTTCAAAATCATTCATATCTGATATTTTAAATTTAAAATTTCTTAAAAAAACACATATTTCTGCCATTTACCATAGAAACACATGGTGTTGCACGCCTGCAACACCATGTGTTTTATTGATAATTCTTCTCATTTATTTTTTGATCAATATGCTTTTCTTTGTTGCTCGATAAACTTGATATCCATCTGCATTCTTTTTCTGAACTTCTGTAATGATATCCCAGTCATATTTTTCATCCATTACTTCTGCGATATTTTTATCTTTCCATCCGTTCTGCTCCAGCATATCTTTATAATCTTCAACTGTTTCTATTTCTCTGGCTTCGTCACTTGCTGTCTTATCAAACCAGAATGCAAGGTCTAATACACTTAAATCCTGGCTCCAACTGATCTTCTGACTATTATCTTCCTTTAGTTCCAGATTCATCGCGTTCTTCTGTGGATAAAATTTATTGATCGCTGTGTCTGATTTTTTCATCACTGCTGGATCATCAGCTTCCATTTATATCCATTCCACAGATTCTATTCTATTAATAGCTACATTTTCATCATCATTTATTATATAATTTTATTATGAATAATATACAGAAAGGACTCTATCATATGAACTCTGAAAATTATGGTACTCATATCAAACATATCCGTCAAAAAATGGGTTTAACACAAAATCAAGTTGCTGAGGCTCTTGGTGTAACGCCTGGTTATATCAGCAATGTAGAAAATAACCGTACTGCTATGTCTCTGCGTATTTTAACATATTATGCGAAGCTTTGTGGCTGCTCTCTAGATTCTCTTGTCGGTACTCTGGATCCGGAATATTCAGAAACTGCCCTTGACCGAAAACTTTATAACGCGATCATGCAGCTTGATGTGGATACGAAAGAAAAACTTCTGCAAACTATTGAGATATGGAAATAGTCGTTCATTGTATATGTTAAACGTTGTTGGCTAATGCCAATACCGTTCAACATACACCCCTTCGTCTTGAAAATCTTAAATTGTAGCCGGCACTGTCTTCAGGTATAAATATACATAGCAATATCAATAGGAGTCCGAAATGATAGAAGTCCATCAATGTCATTAACTTAAGGAAGAAGATATCTAATTCTTTTAGAATAGATATCTTCTTCCTTTTTTGATATGCTTATATTATAAAGAGAAACCATGAACCTGCCAGCAAAAAGGATGTGATTATATATGAAACATTCTC
>JAXJNA010000026.1:0-2257 GCA_036312945.1 Anaerostipes hadrus | reverse complement strand
CCAATTTCCTACGAAAACTCGCTCTGGAGTTTTGTCTAAGACCAAAGTCTTTGAAGCTCAGACATTCGTCCAATTGGGCTGCGAATTTATTCAAAATATGGCAAAATTCCAATGCATCGCTTTTGGTTGCTTATTTATTTTTTATCATATACCTGAAGTCTATAGAGTGGACAATTCACAAGATTGGAAAATTTAAGTGGGTGTGTATGGAGAACAGTATTGATTGTAAAATAGAGAATTTTTAAACAGAAGGTAATGTTATTATGCGTCATAAACATCTCAATAAATCGGTGTTGTAGAAGGTCTTTTACCTTCTGTTAATAAATACAAAAATTATTAACTAGTATCGTACAACATACACACTGTATATTGGTTTGAATCACGTAAATTATTTGAATATTATAAACAGAGATCATGTGTCGGCAACCGTACGGACACGTCTGCACTTAGTGAGTGGATGGTCGTTAGACCATTCAGGAGCTTAGTACAGCTACGTGGGAGTCTGAACGCGAGTGGGTTGCAGACACATGATCTCTGTTTATAATATTCCACCAATAATTTCCGTCTTCAAACTAAAACTTGACAAATTATCTCACAGGGTTATAATATATTTTAAATAAATAAACTTCACCGAAATTCGTTGAAGAGAACAACGCTGTTTTTGAATCAAGTGTTTCAGAGAGTCTGCGGTTGGTGTGAGCAGATACATTTTCATGAACAGATATCATCTCTAAGATGCGGACTGAACATTACTTGACATTAATATTTTGAACCAGTAAGTCTCGCCGGAATCCTCCGTTATAAGGAAAGCGTATGATAGTACGTTAAGAGCTGTAATTTTATTGCAGAAATTGGGTGGTAACGCGGATTAGTTCGTCCCTTTTCAGGATTTTTCTGAGAAGGGGCTTTTTTTATTTCATGTGAAATAAAAAGCCCTCTGAGCAGGATTCTTTCTTGATTTATAACGAAAGGCGGTGAGGAACATCAGGAGGTAACACAATATGAAACAACTACAAAAACTAAGCAAATTTTTATCAGACTACACATCTATCGTTGTCATCGCGATTGCAGTCATTACATTTTTCCTGCCATCGTTGATGGGATGGGTGAATTTTCAATTATTCACGGATCCAGTAGCAAATAAATTCACGAGTCAGTCTATCATTATTGGTATCATCATGTTCAGTATGGGATTGACGCTGACAACAGAAGATTTCAAAATTCTTGCACAAAGACCATTTGATATCTGTATTGGTGCGATCGCTCAGTATCTGATCATGCCATTCCTGGCATTTGCGATTACAAAATTACTGAATCTGCCAGATGGAATCGCGCTTGGGCTGATTCTTGTAGGATGCTGTCCTGGAGGAGTATCATCAAACATTATGTCCTATCTTTGTGGTGGAGATGTTGCATTTTCTGTTGGAATGACAACTGTATCTACAATCCTCTCTCCAGTGATGACACCACTGATGGTATCCTTTTTGGCGAGCGGAGCTAAGATTACGATTCATGGACTTCCAATGTTTGTCTCCATTATTGAAACTGTTATCGTACCAGTAGCGATCGGATTTGTATTAAACTATGCATTAGGAAAAAATGAAGCATTCAAAGAAGTTCAGAAAGTTATGCCTGGTGTGGCAGTTCTTGGACTTGCATGTGTTGTAGGTGGAGTTATTTCATCACAGGGATCAAAATTCTTCCAGTCTGGAATCGTGATCTTTGTTGCAGTACTTTTACACAATGGTTTCGGATATTTCCTTGGATATTGTGCTGGAAAACTTACTGGAATGAATACAGCAAAGAAAAGAACTATTTCCATCGAAGTTGGAATGCAGAATGCTGGATTAGCAACAAACCTTGCAACAACAACAGCCCAGTTCGCATCAACACCAGAATCAGCAATTATCTGTGCAGTATCTTGTGTATGGCACTCAATCTCTGGAACATTACTTGCAGGTATGTTTGCACAGTATGATAAGGTGAAACATGCACATCATAAAACTGCGGAAGTGTAGATTTTTAATTTTGTAAGTTGGCAAACTGTAGATTTCGAGTATATGATAAAAAATAAATAAACGATCGGAAGAGCAGCTAGAGAATTTTCCTCACGTTTTTTGCAGATCGCTGATCCGCCGGCTTTCCTTGCGCAACTCGCCTTCAAGGGTGTTTAAATCAGAACTCTTTGAGGCTCAGACAGCACACCAAGCCGGCTGCGAATCCGCAAAAAACGTGGCAAAATTCTAATGCTGCTCTT
>JAXJNA010000025.1:0-23461 GCA_036312945.1 Anaerostipes hadrus | reverse complement strand
GCATTTTCTACATTGATGTCAGATACGATAGCTGGTGTGATACCGTTCATCAGTACCATCTGTGTTACCATTCCTCGTCCCATCTGTCCGGCACCTACGATACCAGTTTTGATGATTTTTCCTTCTTCCTGTCTTTTGATCAGTTTCTGGTCCATGTTTAACATAATCTCATTCTCCTATCTGATTGAAAATCGTTTGAAGTTACATATGTGCTTATCAATTACTTTTGATACTTGTATTATATACAGTTTACATACGTTCGTCAATAGTTTTTCTATTTTTTCTTTATTTTACTTGAACAAACCACTATTTTACTATATAATCTCATTAAAATGCAGTTACATATGTGCCTATTATCGTTTTTCATCGAAAGGAGTCACTTCATGGCAAAAAAAGAAACAGATGATTTGATGTATAATAAGATCCTGCTTGCAGCCAATCTTTATTATAAAAATCATTTTTCACAACAAGAAATCGCAAAACGTTTAAATGTATCCCGCCCTTGGGTTTCAAAGCTTTTATCAAAGGCTTTGGAACTTGGCATTGTAAAGATTACGATTGATTCTCCACTATCCGGAGATTCTGATCTGGAAGAAAGCTTAAAACAGAAATACAACTTACAAAAGGTCGTTGTCATTGATCACGATGATGCATACAAAGACTATGTTGCACAAGCTGCTGCCAATTACTTTATTTCCGTAATAAAACCCAATGACACCATTGCGGTTGGATGGGGAAACGCAGTTTCACGTTTTATCAATGAACTGATGCCTATGCAGCTTCCTGATACAAACGTTGTACCACTTGCTGGAAGTTTTGGAACAACATTTGAAACGCTTCCAAACTACAGTGCATTAAAACTTGCCGAAAGAATTCAAGGAAACGCTGGTGTCCTTCATGCTCCTGCTTTTTGTTCTTCCACAGAAGAATACAAGGCATTAAGCCAGAACGAAAACACCCTGTCTATTCTTTCTCAGGCAGAAAATGCAGATCTTGTGATCAACGGAATCGGAAGTTTTCATTCTTCCTTCCTAACACGACATCATATTCTCTCTGATGAATCCATCAAAGAATTAAAACAATACGATGCTGCTGTCGGAGATTTCGCATTACAGTTTTTATCCAAGGATGGAAATACGATCGATACAGCACTTACCAAAAATCTTATCAAAGCAGATGTCTTTAAAATTGCGGATCACGCCCGCTGTGTGATTGCTATCGCTGAAGGTCTTGAGAAAACAGAAATCATACATGCTGTATTATCTCGTCATCTCGTTACTGCATTTTTTACAGATAAAGAAACCGCTTTATCTCTCTTATAAAATCTTTTAGAAAAATACTGTAAAATGATCAAAGGTCTGTGGATGGTAATCTCCACAGACCTTTTTAGAAAATCTCAATTCTTAATCTTAATAAATCTCAATCAATCCGCCAATTTCCAGATCTTCTGGAGTCAGCTTCTCTCCTTCCAGTGATATGCATCCTGGACGTTCTGCCTCATCTCCACCTTTGAAATCCAGAGTACAATGACCTAGCTGGGACAAAGTATGAGGTGCTTCCCAACCAACCGCACTGATCTTATATTCTTTTTTACCGATTCTTAATGTATCTCCTACTGCTGGCTCTTCTTTTAACTCCGCTTTTGTGTGAAGCACTGAAAGTTCCGCAAGCTCTGGAGGTGCATCCTCATTAAAAATAATGATAAAATTCATATCTTCATCATCCAGAAATGCTAATGCATCTGGACCTAACCCAACTATTTTAGACTGATATTTCATTTGATGATTTCCTTTCTATGACATAACCTGTATGAGTTATTGATTAATACATTCCAATACTAAATGCAAATGCGATCAGTACTGCTAATGGTCCTGTGATCAAACGTTCAAATAATACAGCAGGAACACCATATTCAATCGTTTCTGAATCTGCTTCTCCAAGAGATAATCCTACTGGAATAAAGTCACATCCTACCTGTGCATCAATTGCAAATAAGGCTGGAAGTGCATACTGTGGAGGAATATTTCCAAGTGCAAACTGTGATCCAAGCAAAGTTCCAACTACCTGTGCGATAACAGCTCCTGGTCCAAGGACTGGAGAAAGAATTGGAATACCGCAGACAAATGCGATCGCTACCATTCCTGGTAATGTAGAACAGATTGGTGAAATTGTTTTCGCGATAACATCTCCAAGTCCACTAGCTGAAATGATACCAAGCAGTGTTGCTGTAAATGCCATAAATGGAAGAATTGTTCCAATAACCATCTCGATCGTATCACGACCTGCCTGGAAACAGATATTTACGACACGTCCGACAACTTTACCAATACGAACAACGATATTTTCTTTCTTACCTTCATTTGCTTTTGCAATTTCTTCTTTTGCCTGTGCTTTTGACTTTGGTTCTGGTGCTGCAACTGCTGTTTCAGCTTCCTGTGCTGCCGGATTTCCTTTGATATGTCCAGCATAATCAGATTCAAAAATATCATTTTCTGTAACTGCTGATACATAAATCTCTGGTGTGATATATTTTGCAAGAGGTCCTGCTTTACCAACTGGTTCGATATTAACTGTGTAGATTCCTTTCTTTGGATACACACCACAGCGGGCTGTTCCACCACAATCAACAACTGCTACTAAAACTTCATCATCTGGAAGAGTTTCTTTAAATCCATCAACCGCTTCTCCACCCGTCATTTCTGCGATTCTCTGGGCAACTGGATGAACACCTCCACCTGTAACACTTAAGATCTTATTACATTTCTCTGTTGGAGAGATCGTTAATGGTCCTCCCCATCCACCGCTTCCGGCCTTGATCGTAATTGTTTTATACATATTCGTTCTCCTCCTTCCAGATTATCGTTTGCTTAATGCTGCATAGATACGTTCACATAAGATTCCACGGATCAGAATTACAATAACACCGACGATGAAATATCTTACTGCAAGTCCACCAATGGAGTATCCAGCTTTCTGAAGACCTGATGCAATTCCCATGTATACGAATAACTCACCAGCATTCGCATGTGGGAATAAACCTGTAATTGGATGACAGAAAGAAACACTGGCATCATAAAACGCTGCTTTATGTTCTTTCTTTAAGAAACGTCCAAATGTATACTGTGCTGGGTTTGTCAAGAAAATATCTGCCATAACTGGAAGTAATGTATAACGAAGAATCGTATACTTTGTGATCTTCTGGCAGAAGCCTTCAACTCGTTCAACACCAATGAATCCGATTACTGCATTAACCGCTGTCATTAAACAGATAACCAGTGGAATGATTCCTGTTACCCATCCCATAAATGTTTCTCCACCTGCATTGAACAGGCCGATAAAACCATTTGCAATGTTAGAAACAACTTCCATAATTTTATCCTCCTTTTTGCTCCTAATTTAATAAAAACGTAATTTCTATATAAATGTCACTCAAAACATTTCATAACCATTTCACATCTTTGGGCCCTGATCTGTGATCGGCTATTGTTTGTTCTTTGTTCCATATATATCAGATCCCTATGCTAATGCATCCTGTACTTCTTGATCGATCTCTTCCTTCTCTTTTTCTTCTTCCATCTTCATATCCTGAAGTCTCTGATCAAGTGCTTCAAATGCATTAATGTATCCTTTGTATTTCTTTTTCTGCTTCTTATCAAAATCCTTCATATCGTCTAGGAATTCGTAAATACTTCTTCCATTCATATCTTTTCCAAGGAACTCATTTAACGGCTTGAATTTTGCTAAAAAGCTCAACCCCTGCATGATTTCACATCTTGTGATAATTCCATCATGATCACACGCGATCATAATGATATATCCTGCTGTAAGCCTTCCTTTTCTCTGCCCAAATCCGACGTTTCCATACTGATGAACTCTTCTCATTGCTTTCCTGTAATTCTGAATCTGATACCAGCCACCGAGTGCCTGTAAGATAAACAATACGAATACGATCAATAACATCTTCGAAATACCACTCACTGTAAAATCTCCTTTCCTTTTGTTTTTAGCACCTTTGTATGTTTTTATACTTTACACACGTGCCTCTTAATCACTTTTGTTACTTTTATTTTATCTATTTAGCTACTATTTGTCAACATTATTTATATTCTTATTCATTTTTTCTTATTTTTTGTGCACTTTTATACAATCCTCATTGTATACCTCTTGTTTTTATTTTCACAAATTAAGAGGGCCTGTGGGCAGGAAAATATTATTTTGTTCCTGTCACAGGCTCTCCAATCAGTTAAAGTGTCAATTTTTAAACATATTTCTATAATACGTTTCTTCCGTACATAGCATCCTGTTCTTTTCTTAACTTGTAGATCAGTGTGCTCTTATCTAATTCGATATCATCATATGTAAGCAGCTGTCCCTTCTTGACATCTCTCTTCATGACAGCTTTGTTTGTTACTAATCCAAATGGTACATATCCTTTGGCATTGGATTCTTCTGCTGTTGCGATAGATCCATGTGTTGTGTATCCTCCGATACCGTCGATCGTCTGTCCTGCTTTCAGGTCGATCTTCGCTCTTGTGATACATTCTGATACTAATCCGTCGATCGGTACGCATGTAACTTCTCCGTCGATCACGGCTTTGGCTACTGTTAATGGTGTCTCTAAGTTGCACAGATGGTATGGTCTGTATAATGTCCATAATGGTCCTGGTCCCATGCTGTGGTATCCCATCTGGTATGCGATCTCTTCGTTTGGTGTGGATACTGTTACGAACACTCCTGGTGCGATTCCGTTTACGTATTCTACAACTCCGTGTTTATTTAAGATTCCACCGTCTTCTTTTAATTTAAAGATATCATTTAATTCTTTGACACCTTCTGTTCCTGGTGCTGTCTTTGGTCCGTGTCCTCCGATCACATCTGGGATCAGTCCTGTGTAGTTGGACATCGCTGTCATCTCTACCATTGTCTTTGTTCCGTCTTTGAATGCACATAACATCTTTGGACTCATGACACGGCGTGTTGCTTCTTCTAAGACTGTGTCTGGATTGCATTCGTAATCGATCTTGTTGTTCTTTCCTTTACCCATGACTTCCACGTTCATTCCCATGGCTTTGGCAAAGCTGTATAATTCCATGACTGCTCCAGGTTCATCTCCTGCTGATCCTGTGTAGATCACTCCTTCTTTCTGAGCCAGTTTCTTTAAGTATGGCCCGATAACAACGTCTGTTTCTACATTTAACATAACAACGTGTTTCTTATTCTTCATTGCGTCTGTTGCTACTTTTGCTCCAACATCTGGAACTCCTGTTGCATCGATCGCACACTCTACCAAGTTTGCCTGAGATACAAAGTTTGCATCTTCACATGCTACATATTTTCCTGCTTCCATTGCTGTGTTTGCATCTGCAAGTGTTTTTGCAATTACGATATCTTCATCTGATACTCCGGCATATTTGAATGCATGAACTGCATTTTCTACATTGATGTCAGATACGATAGCTGGTGTGATACCGTTCATCAGTACCATCTGTGTTACCATTCCTCGTCCCATCTGTCCGGCACCTACGATACCAGTTTTGATGATTTTTCCTTCTTCCTGTCTTTTGATTAATTTTTGATCCATGTTTAACATAATCACATTCTCCTTATCTTATATAAATAAATTAATAAGTTCCCACAATTAATATAGTTCGATCACTCCGCCAACAGCCAGATCCTCCGCTGTCAGCTGATTTCCTTCCAGAGAGATACATCCTGGTCTTTCTGCTTCAGGTCCTCCCTTAAAATCCAATGTACAATGTCCAAGTTCGGCCCATGTATGAGGTGCTTCCCATCCAACTGCACTGACTTTGAACTCTTTATTTCCAATCTTTAATGTATCTCCAACCGCTGGCTCTTCTTTTAATTCTGCTTTTGTGTGAAGTACAGATAATTCTGCAAGTTCTGGTGGTGCATCTTCATTAAAAATAATGATAAAATTCATGTCTTCATCATCTAAAAATGCTAATGCATCTGGTCCTAGTCCAACAATCTTAGACTGATATTTCATATTCATCTACCTCCTGTAAATTTATATTTATTAATACATTCCAATGCTAAATGCGAACGCGATCAGTACTGCTAATGGTCCTGTGATCAGTCGTTCAAACAATACGGCTGGAACACCATATTCGATTGTTTCTGAATCTGCTTCTCCAAGAGATAATCCTACTGGGATAAAGTCACATCCTGCCTGTGCATCAATTGCAAATAAGGCTGGAAGAGCATACTGTGGAGGAATATTTCCAAGTGCAAACTGTGATCCAAGTAATGTTCCGACTACCTGTGCGATAACAGCTCCAGGTCCAAGAACTGGAGAAAGAATCGGAATACCGCAGACAAATGCGATTGCTACCATTCCAGGTAATGTAGAACAGATTGGTGAAATCGTTTTTGCGATAACATTTCCAAGTCCACTGGCTGAAATAATACCTAATAATGTTGCTGTAAATGCCATAAATGGAAGGATTGTTCCAATAACCATCTCGATCGTATCTCGACCAGCCTGGAAACAGATATTTACAACACGTCCAACAACTTTACCGATGCGAACAACAATATTTTCTTTCTTTCCTTCATTCGCTTTTGCAATTTCTTCCTTTGCCTGTGCTTTTGATTTAGGCTCTGGAGCAGCACTTACTTGTGGCTGTTCTTCTTCTTTTGTTACTTCCTGTGTAATATGTCCAGCATAATCAGATTCATAAATATCTTTTTCTGTAACCGCTGAAACATAAATCTCTGGTGTAATATATTTTGCTAATGGACCAGCTTTTCCAACTGGCTCAATATTAACTGTAAAAATACCTTTTTTAGGGTAAACTCCACAACGGGCTGTACCACCACAATCTACGACAGCTACTAAAACTTCATCATCTGGAAGAGTTTCTTTAAATCCATCAACAGCTTCTCCTCCTGTCATTTCTGCAATTTTCTGCGCAACTGGATGAATTCCTCCTCCTGTAACACTTAAGATCTTATTACATTTTTCTGTAGGCACGATGGTCAATGGTCCTCCCCATCCACCGCTTCCGGCTTTGATCGTAATTGTTTTATACATATTGGGTTCTCCTTTCTTTAATTAGCTTTCTTACTTAATGCAGCATAAATTTTTTCACATAAGATACCACGGATCAGAATTACGATCACACCTACGATGAAATATCTTACCGCAAGAGCACCAATGGATAATCCAAGTTTCTGAATACCTGTTGCAATTCCCATGTACACAAATAACTCTCCTGCATTTGCATGTGGAAATAATCCAGTTACCGGATGACAAAATGAAACCGTTGCATCATAAAATGCTGCTTTGTGTTCTTTCTTCAGAAATCTTCCAAATGTATACATTGCTGGGTTTGTCAAAAAGATAACAGCCATGATCGGTAACAGCGTATAACGCAGAATTGTATATTTTGTGATCTTCTGGCAAAACTTCTCTACTCTCTCTACTCCAATAAATCCAATCAATGCGTTAACCGCAGTCATCAGACAGATAACCAAAGGAATGATCCCTGTTACCCAGCTCATAAACTGCTCTCCACCTGCGTTGAACAATCCTATAAAGCCATTTGCAATGTTTGAAATAACTGTCATAAATAAGTTCTCCTCCTTTTAAATGTTTACCTATGATAATTTTTCATTTTCTTTCTATATAAATGTCTCTCCAGATACTTCATCCTTCTAATCGGGCCCTTTGATCTACATTAGATTTCAGTATCTTTTGTTCCATATATATCATTCTTTTACATTTGTTCGTCTTTTTTTCTTTTTCTCATCCATTTTTCCTTGAATTTATATGGTTTTTACAATATAATTTTGTTAAAAAGATATTACATCTGTGCTTCTTACAATAAAAATTACTCTTATAAAGGATGATGCCTATGAAAAAAACAGAAAACAATGATGCTATGTTAGATCGCATTACTTTGATCGCAACTTTATATTACAAAGACAAACTCTCCCAACAGGAAATCGCCAAGAAACTTAATATTTCAAGGCCTTGGGTATCAAAACTTCTTACCCGTGCTGAAGAACTCGGTATCGTTAAGATTGAAATCGAGTCTCCAATCCTTGGAAATACTCAGTTAGAGCAGCAACTCTGTGATAAATACCAGCTTGAATATGCAAGTGTTATCGACAATTCCGACACATCCAGAGATTATCTTTCCATGGCTGCTGTGAATTATTTCATCTCACAGATCAAACCAACCGATGTCATCGGTGTAGCATGGGGAAATGCTGTTTCAAGATTTATCCGCCATATCCATCCATTGAAGTTTTCTGATATTCAGATCGTCCCTCTTGCTGGAAGTTTTGGTGCCTCATTTGATACATTGCCAAATTATAATGTCATCCAGCTGGCTGATCTGACGGGTGGTAAATCCCATTTACTTCATTTTCCAGCATTTTGTTCTTCCAAAGAAGAATACGAAACTTTAAGTTCGAACCCAAAAGTTCAATCAACCCTTAATCTTGCTGAGAATTCAGATATCATCATCACAGGGATCGGAACTTTTGAAACCTCTTTTCTGACAAGACATGATATTCTTTCTGCGGATGAAGTCGCCCAGCTAAAGGATGCTGGTGCTATCGGTGATATCTCTTTACAGTTTTTAACCTCTGATTCAAAACTTGTAGAGACAGAACTTACAGAGAGAATCATTCGTGCTGATATTTTTAAAGCTTCTAAACATGCTCGTGTTTCTATTGGTATTGCTGAAGGAACTTACAAGAAAGATATTATTCATTCTGCTTTGTCGCTTCATCTGATCAACTCATTTTTTACTACCAAAGAAACAGCGCTTGCTCTGCTTGACTGATTCCATACAGCGGTTATTCCGCTGTTTTTTTCTATTCTATTTTTACTTTTTTTCTCATTTTTGTGTTATTTTTACAAATATTTTGTTCAAAAAAAGAAAACTAATAAAAATATAACTTTTTATCTTGATTAGTTCCTTTTTTTGCCGTGTTACAATAGCTTTTCAGCACACTCATTGTTGGTGATCAATATATTGATATATCCTCCAGCAATTGCACCTTTGACTGCTTTCACCCTTTCTGCTCCACCTGCGATACCAATTCGGTTCCTGATCTTCTTGATCCGGTCTGCCGGCATACCTGCCACTCTTTCGTTAAATCCTTTAAATTTTTCTCGTTTTCCTTCGGAATCAAAGAATTGCAGTGCCACATTTCCAACAACACCGTTGTCTGCGAAACTTTGAAGTTCTTCATCTGTAATATATCCAGCATGAATCAGTGTCGAATCTGTTCCTGTATCATTTGCTCCGATTCCCATAACAACTGTATCCAGTTTTTCAAAATCATCAAAAATAAAATTCACTGACTTTTCTTCCAGAAAATAATCCTTGATCTTCTTATCCGAGAACTGTGCCGGAGCAAGAAACTGTGTATAGCTGCCACCAAATTTGTCTGCAAATTCCCTTGCAATCTGGTTGCTCTGGACATCCACTCCATTAATACTGTTTGGACTGATGCCTCCCACGATTGGTACAAACATGTACTGATTGTCTTTCGCAAATGATCTTCGTGTCCTTGCTACATTATGCAGAGTAAATCCCATAGATACTCCGATGTAATCTCCATCACGGAAAAACTGTGACAAATAAAGTGCTGCCTTTTCATACATCTTATTGAGAGATTCCTGTCTGGTATCAAGAGAACTATTCTCGACAACGATCACATCTTTCAGACCATATTTCCTTTCCAATGTCTTTTCAAGCTTTCCATAAGTGAACTGAATCGGATTGACTACTTCCACGCGTACAATTCCACTTTCCTTTCCCTTTTGAAGCATTCTTGAGATGGTCGCTCTGGATATTCCAAGATAATCACTGATCTCTTGTTGTCTCATATCATCTTCATAATATAAGCTGCAGACTTTATAGATCAATCTCCAATCATCTACAATCTTTTTCATTGGCGATACTCCTTTCTCATTTGCTGATCTCTAAGTTGTATCAATCTTTATGCACTTATTTTATTCAATCTTCATTTGCTTTTCAATATATTTTCTCTGAAATTATGTCAAAGTAAACTGTTTCTCCATGTATACATTTACATTTGTTCAGAAATTTTGTTAGTATTTTAACAAATACTTTTGTGCAGTTTGTAATATGATATTATTTTTTCTTATCTTTTTTGTCATTTTTATATACTGGATACAATTTCAGTATCAGATCGTGGATTTCATCGAAAATTCCTGTAAAATAAAAAAGCCATTACATGATCTGCTTACATATCGCAACAAATCATCATAATGACTTTCTCTATCTATGATCAAATTATCTACGGGACCTCTCTTATAATGCTTTCTTCGGACAAGCTTTGACACACTCCATACATAAAATGCATTCTGTCCCATTTTCTCTTTTCCTTGAATTATCTGTGATATCTACCTCCATCGGACATACCCTCTTGCAGTTTCCGCAGGAAATACATTTTTCTTTATCACACTTTACTCTAAACACTGAAAAATAACTCATTGGTTTCAAAAAAACAGTTACCGGACAAATGTATTTGCAAAATGCCCTGTTGTCTTTCCATAGGAATGCCAGAATAATTCCGATCGCATAATATAAGATATTTCCAACAATAAAGGCTATAAACATAATCCTTTCCAGATTCTGTGTGTGGCTTAAGAAAAGTACTGCCACAAAGATAAATGCTATCGCAAAAGTGATATATCTGACAAATCCAATCTTCTTTCTCTCCGTCTGAGGTGTTTTATATGGCAGGAAATCTAACACCATGGCTGTCCAGCATGCATATCCACACCATCCTCTTCCAAACAAAAGGGGCCCAAATATTTTAGCGACAGCATAATGAATGGTAGCTGCTTCAAAAGCTCCTGTAAACAGATAATACCAAAAGCCTTCTATCTGCATATTTTCCTGACATATGAGTCCCAGATAAACCAGCATATACATACCAACCAGAAGCTGAACGATCCTGCGTGCATGTCTGTAATCAAACTGAAACAATATAAGTCCCAGTGTGATCGATGTCCCAATATAACTGAAATTCAGAAGATAAAAAAGATTATCCTTCGTGATCCAGAGTGTGATCGCAATCCCCTCAAATACCATCCACATTCCAAAAGATATCAACAAGTTTCTCTTTGTATTATTCATACATTCCTCACCTTCGAATTTATTCCACTGTATACAAAATGTATTAATTACATTCCTGATCATCTTTATGATATTTTATCACAATGGAATCATCGCCTCAATGAAAAACCTGCTATTAATCTCTTAATTCCTGTGGAACGCTTAAGTTTTATCACATAAATTATTTACACAATCCTCGACGTCGACGCACCACGTAATACATGCTGTTTTCCATCGCCATAACTTTTTCCAGAGGGACACTCTTAAATACTGGCATCTTCATCTTATATCGAATCCAGAAAAATGCATAAACAGCAAGAATGGCAAATACAACAATAGTGATCAGCCAAATGGCATTTCTTTCTGCGGGATCTGTAGAAATATTTAATACCATATATACGGTTCCAAGAATCCCAATGATCTGAAGGAGTCCACCGCCAGGACTCTTAAAAGAACGCGGAGCTTTTGGAAGTCTTCTTCTTAGAATCAATACATCCACATGTGCCAAAATGTAAGAAATCATCCAAAATACAGAACCTACTAAAATCATAAAACTAATGGCATCCGTAGATCCATTACTGATCACAGCAAAAGCCATAATTGCAATACTGATAAACCATACTCCAATATAAGGAACTCCATTTTTATTTGTCTTTCCAAAACACTGTGGCATCATATTCATTTTTGCCATTCCCTGGCAAATGCTTGATAATCCCTGAATTCCAGAGTTTTGTGAACTGATCACCGCAAGAGCCGCTACAAAAGCCATCCAGATTTTCCCTGGCTGCCCAAGCAGATTGACTCCATATAACAAATGTGGTGCTGCAGAATCTGCCAGCTGTTTCCAATCTGTATAGTTATGAAAACCAAGAACAAGGACCGACTGTACCACACAAATAATAATTAATCCAAGCATCATACCAAGTGGTACATTTTTCTTTGCATTTTTTACTTCCTTCGAAATCGGAATCGCATACTCTGCACCAATAAACAGCCAGAATGCTACCGCTGTCATTGAAACAACGGAAGAAAAATTCGTTGCCATACACATTGGCTGATGAACCATTTTTCCAGTACCAAGGCCAAGTGCTCCAATAATTCCCATCAAAACCATCGAACCTACCAAAAGATAGGCAACCAGATCCTGAATCTTTGCAAACATGTCAACACCACGTAAATTTGCGATCAATAAAATAATGGTCATGATAATGGTATATGCAAGACGGTGGATCGGCAAATGAAACGTCTGTTCCATCGCATAAGCAAAAATGGATGCTTCCACGCCGGAAGACAATACGTTACATAATAAATATCCTCCAACCATAGAAATCAATGTTGGAAACGGTCCCATACTTGCCAGTGTATACTGTGCCAAACCACCTGTTGTATTCGGCATCAATGCATTCAACTCTGAAAGAGATGCGATCGTTGTCATATTGAGCAAACAGGCAATCACCATCGCAACGATAAAGATAACTCCAATGGTTCCTGCTCCCTGTCCAAGCGAAACCAGACAGCTTGTCGCAATGACCAAACCAACTGAAACCGATATGACACTTCTTAATCCAAGTTTTTTTTCTTCTGCCATCGTGCCACCTCCCTTTTACAGAGCATCAACGCCTTCATCTCCGGTCCTGACTCTGACAACATTATCAATTCCATAAATGAAGATCTTTCCATCCCCGATATGTCCGGTATATAATTCATGTTTTACCGTTTCCACAATATTATCTACCTTATCTGTCTCAACAACGATATTAATCTGTTGTTTTGGCAGAAGTTCCATTTCATTATACTCATCAACCTCGTACTCTCTCGTACCCTTTTCAATACCACAACCAAGAACCTGTATCACCGTCATTCCACGAACTCCAGCCTGACTTAACACCGCTTTTAGATTTGGTAATTTTGACATTCCTGTAATAATTTCAATCTTTGATAAACTCATTCTTCATTCCTCCATATTCTTTTTCTTCCATTTCCCGAAGATACGCCTCCGGCGTTGTCCCAGCAAATTTCTTAAAATATCTCGTCATATGCGGCTGATCATAGTAGCCACATTCTATCACTAATTCTTCCATACTCATTCTCTTTTCATTCTTCTCTATCCTCTGAATCAGATTCTGGAAACGAACAAACTCTCCAAATACCTTCGGTGAAATTCCATGTACTTTCTTAAAGACTCTTCGGATGTAACAAGCTGAATATCCTGTCTCCTCTTCCAAATCTCGAATGGAAAGATTGCCCTTCTTCCTCTGAATTCTCATCCGGATATAATCTTCCAAAGAGAAAGATTTCTCGTCCTTTGCAAACTTTTTACAATACTGCTTCAAAAAAATATCTATTCGTTTTTCCATAGAATTTTGATCTGCAATTTCTTCCTGCAAAAAATCCCCAAATGCATTTCCATCGATCAAAAGATCATCGTCTATAATGTCCTCAATAGAAATATCCTTTGGAAGTTTACATTTTCCTGGTTCAAACCTCATACCAAAATACCTGGTATTTTTCATCAGCGACCATTTTTTTGCCTGAAATACTGTCCCTCCGATGCAAGTATGAACCTGATCTTGATCCAACAAAAAAAGAAGATCAACACATCCATCCGGCACTGCCTTCACATCCTCATATGGATTCTCTCCAGTCATCAACTCATAAAAATGTGAAATACCATAGTTATTGATCACCACTTGATGATAGTCTTCACACTCTCTCATCAAATATGGCTGAATCATCATTTCACAATCTTCTTTTTTCATATACGTCATCTCCTTTTAAGCCATATTTGGCTTATCCCATAATGGAAGTTCGATTCCAATATGTTCTTTTAAGGCATTTTGATAAACAACATTTCCCCATGCAATATCTTCTACCGGCATTCCTCCTACGGAATAAACAATGATTTCATCATCGTTTTCTCTTCCCTTAACATCTCCTGCAATTACATCTGCAAGGTCGATGATATCATCACGTGAAATTTTTCCTTCATGCATCAGATCTGTAAATTTTGATCCGACGATCTGTACCAATTCATAACTTGGATAAGGAAATTCTTCTGCCCATGCTTCATATAATTTATAATTATCAACTACAAGTTTACAGTCATTGATCAGAAAATCATCATCAAAACGTGCAGCAGATGGCATACAGATCAACGCGCCTTTCTTTACCCATGCTTTATTGATATATGGAAAATCTTTTTCTTTGACTGCTGCCGTTGTTGTCATACAAATGATATCACTTCCAGTTATCGCTTCTTCGACCGTATCACAAACAACAACATTTTCAATCGTTGGGCATTCCTCTTTTACAAAAGCCAGGAACGAATCCATAGAATATTTTCCTCTTCCCTTAACTCTTACATTTTTCAAATTCGGACAAACACAGGTAAAAGCTTTTAATGAAGTTTTCCCCATAACACCCGGACCAACGATCGCAATCGTGGAAGCATCCTTCTTTGCCAGATATTTTGCTCCAACTCCCGGAATTGCCCCAGTACGATAGCTGCTTACTAAGTTTGCAGACATCATTGCTAATGGAAGTCCTGTATCTTTATCATTCAACATCATCATAAGAATCGATCTTGGAAGGCCTTTTTTCTTATTTTCCACATTCGATCCATACCATTTCATACCAGCCATCTGTGTATGTCCTCCAAGATACGCCGGCATCGCCATAAAACGACGGTCATCTGCATTTTTTGGCATTCCAGGAAACTTCGGATCAGCCGGGAACATTACTTGAGCCCCATGAGAATTATGATTGGTTCCAGCCATGACATAATCTCCCTTTTTCAAGGTGATCAACATCTTTTCCATGGTGTCAATACACTGATCCATATTTTTCACACCTGCTTTGATCATATCTGGTTCACTAAGATATAAAAAACTAGCTTTTGTATCCATAACTACATCCTCCTATTGTCCTAATAAAGCTTATCAGTTTTTCTTATACATTAGAGAGTGACAAAATTTACTTTCGACATTCTCATCGTAATATGAAAATTAAGAAAGAATCCTACTTTGTAGGATTTTCCGCCTGCGGCGGGTCGCTTCAGCGACAAATTTCCCTTCCGTCGCAGTGCGATCCTGCCCGGAGGGCTTTTTTATTTCATAGGGGATTTCATCGAAATTTCCTATGAAATAAAAAAACGCCTGTAATAAATACAGACGCCTTTGACTGATCACTAATGATTTTTATGCAGTTATTTTAACATCACTGTTTTCTTTTGTCTTGTAAAAAACGATACTCCATCGATTTGTTCTGATTATAGCACAATGTGAAAAGCTATACAATCCTTTATCTGAAAACCACTTTATTAAAAAGTCTAACCACTCATCTGACATCTGAAGAATCATACAATAATTTAATAGAAAATGTCTATGTCATGGGAAACAAATCCAATTATGATTGGTTAATGGAATCTAAAGAGCAATTAGAATCTGGGAAATATACAAAGCATGATCTTATTGAGATGCAAGATGAATAAATTGTTCACGGATAACGTATGGAAAGACTATGTATATTGGCAAACCAGAACCTTTAACTGGTAATCTATCTGGCTATTGGAATCGACGAATTAATGATAAAGATCGTCTTATTTATCGAATTGATGAAGAAAATATTTATATTCTTTCTTGCAGGTATCATTACGGAAATCATTAAATCCAAGGGTAGACTGTCTAATATAGTCTACCCTTCACTATAATCTGATGACAGGACATGATTCGTATCACATAACAACATTATGCTCTTTTGCAATTTTTTCAACGATACCTACCACTGGACAGGCATCTGCATCAACAAATATCTGCACTAGTTCCTCTCCATTTCTTTTTGAATCCATGTCATAATTACATCTACAAGATATTCCTGCTGTACTTGGCTTAGTTCTTTTCCCGGTTGCATTTTATGCCACTTCCGGATGCACTCTCTGCAACACGTTGCCGTTGCATGCTGGGCAATAAATACCGGATGACCACGCATTGGTGTCTGCTTGCCATCATTTACTATATATGCCGGAGCTTCTCTTTTTGCGATAAACTCCTTTGCATGTTGTCTGATCGTATCCAATCCTTTTTCGTTTATGTAATCAATATCCTTCTGCTTCAGATGGAAACTGCTTCGGAACTTGGAATTATCTAGTCGTTCAAATAACTGATTGTACCATTCATCCTTCGTCATATCATCACCGCAAATCGTATTGTTCCGGTTCATGTGTAAATGATGAAAATGTAGCTGTCGCATTCTTAAAATAGAATACCTCTGTATTTCCATCATCTGCTGAATACATATTTTGTAAAGATGGATAAGCATCAAGCATAGACTGTCTTGCTTCTCTTCTATCATCTTCTACAAGTTCTCCTGCTACACGAAGCCACTCTCCATTCTTAAATGCACAGATTTCCACCTTTGGATTTGCATGAATCTGTTTTGAAACATCTTTCACTTTTCCGGTCTGAATATACAGTTTTCCTTCAAAAATATGTGCTGTTCCAAAAGGTCTTACCCTTGGCTGGTCTCCTTCCACTGTTGCCAAATAATATGTCTCTGCTTCTTTCAAAAAATTTACTACTCGTTCCATAGTATAAACCTCCTGTTATCAAAATCTATCAATAATAGAATTATACCCCTATTTCCCCTTTTCATCAAACACAATACCATAGATTTTCTCAGACCTAAGCTATTGTCCCAGACTACAGTAACTGTATCGGTAACATCTATATCGTCTGCCTCAATATCTATATCATATGCTCCCGGTGCACTCATTTCACATTTGCTGCTGTTGTAAGCACCTGTACTCTGTATCGACATTAAAATATACTGTTTTAAGGTCTTTTCTCTGAAAGCCAAGTTTTTCAAACAAATCCTTAAGAAGCTCTGTATCTTTTGTTGACCTGTGATTTCTTAAGGTCCCTGGGAACTTAAGTTTTCACTTATGTTAGCATTTATAATTCTCCCCTTTTTCTTAAGAAATCCACATATTTTTGCATATAATTATTTATACACACATCCACATATTGTTCAATCTCCTCATCCTTCAAACTAGGTGATATTTCTTGCATCATATATAAAATACTAAAATATCCTTCATGTATAAAATCCATCTCATAATTTTTATATTTAGAAAACTTTCTATTAAATACATCATATATCTTATCGTACATTAAGCTTAATGCAATACTTTGAATCTCTGATTGTTTATCAATATTCTTCTCATTCTGCACATCTATAATACATCGCCTATATTTTTTTATATTTGTATTATTAAATTTACTTTTTGTTTGATTTGTGTTTAAACTCCCGATTGATAATAAATCCAATACATTCTCAGAATTTCCAATTAATAACTGTTCAGATAAATATTCAAAAGATAAATCTAGTGTCCAAAAAAGATTTTGCTCTTTGATTTTTTCTATTAGTTCGTCTTTTAAATTAATAACTACTTTATCTTCTTTGTAATCCATGTAACTAGGAGCTATTAAATTATCCAGTTCTAATTTCCCTTCTTTTAATATCTCCATTATTTCTGAAAACTTTAAATCTTCTGTTCCTTTTATAGAATTTTCAATAATCGTATAATTATTATAATTTCGATAGGCAAGTGCCTTATTACCAACAATTTGTCCATTTAATGTGGGAGTTTGAATCTTAGAATTCTTTTTTCCCCATTCTATTACACTCTTACAAACTTTTATTTTTAAATTTTCAATAAAAATAGGTTCTCCAAATGAGATTTTCTTTATTTCCTCACATAGATAATATGTAAAAACACCTTGTTGCATTTCTTGATAAGAATAGCTTTCTTCATTTGCAGAACAAGAAGCTAATGTAATACACCCAGTGTCCGAAACAATATCTATAACAGAAGATATAAAAGCATTTCTAGAGAATATTCCTGAATGACATGCATCCAAAATCATAAAACAATCTATATTGGATTTTCTTAATAATTCATTTATTTTAGCCAAATCTAAAGCTGTTTTCTGAAGATCACTTGCTTTTGAGTCCGCCAAAAGAAGATATCCTTTTTCATCTTCTTTCACTCCATGACCTGCAAAATAAAAAAGAATAGAATCTCCTTTTTCAGTATTATCTATCATTTTTTGAAGCTTACTATATATAATATTAGGTCCATCATCACAATCCTTGTATTGGAAGATTCTTTTTATATTTTTATATTCATAATCACAATAATCAAGAAGTGTTTCTTCAATCAATTCTACATCAGCTTCACAAAATGCAATATTGGAAAAATTACTATATTCCTCACAACCTATCAAAAAAGCATATCTTGTCATTTATTATTACTCCTTAGCTTTCAATTATTAGTTCATATCCCTTAGAATTTAGATATATCTTTCCATCTAATCAACTTTGACACTCTTCCTATATAGATAAGATTTTCGCAAACTTAAATTTTCATATATTATCTCGAATTTTTCAATGAATATATTTTTTATTTGTACAATTCATTTTATAAGTTAGTTTATTAATATTTTAAGAAACTTAAACCTTCACAGTAAAACTCTTTCCTTTAAAAATACTTATTCTTCTGAAAAATCATTTATACTGAACTGATATCTCCAAATTTAGGATAAGATTTATTTAATTTATCAGATCTGATAGTAATCGTATTATAACATCTTTAAATCATATGTAAAGATGGCCAATTTTTACTGTCAAAATATTGCACAAATGAATTTTGTCATCTCAAATTTCTATGATTATAATCCTTTGAAAAAAATAGAGTTTTATAATACATTTTTTATTTTTCATACTGGATTCTATTTGTAAGTACCCTAGTTTTTATAAGTCATATAAAACTTATTTGTGCGCGTCACAAGGCATCCAGTTATTTCCAATTTCTTTAAGTAAGAAAAAAATTTTTATTTTTTGTATAATTTGCACAAAGTGATATCTTAATGTCTCTAAGGTGTTAAGTTCATTCATATGTTATTGTTTAACTCTTTGATTTCTTTTTCCAGGATTGATGTCATGTTCCAAACACCACTGGTGATCAGAAAGTCCGCTCTGTCTGCATTCCATGATGATCTCATACTGTTCCTGTTCGGTATGTCTTTTTGCTCTCATTGTACTCCTCCATAATTGTAGTAAAGTACTAGCATTTTTATTCATCTAGCAAACGATGGAAGTAAAACACTAGCATCTAGCAATCATTATGACAGGATTTGTGTGGATTGGAAATCCGGCCTTAAGATAGATGTAGAAAGATAAGCATGAACGCATGAAACCCTCTCAGCTATAATGGTTGAGAGGGTTATTTTTGTTATTCATCTTTATTTTCTGGAAGATAGTAAAGCTTTCCATTTTTAGAAATCAGCTGAACATCCTCTACATATAGTTTAGATGTGTCAGCTATATGCAATGCTTCATGTCCTGATGCTTGTGCTGAAATCATCGTAGCAGTTTTCTTTTCAATAGAGCGGAAATTGAAATCGTCGTTAAAAAGTCCCGGTATGAAATGGATTACGCCATCAAATCCTGCTCTCTTTCTTCGAATTTCATCTGTTTCAATTCCTAAGCGTTGTGTTGTTCCATTATGCCATGCAGTAAGACGTTCTTGTGTATCACTTACTTGTTGTGTGTATGTTGGTAATAATGCAACGCACTGCTCTCTTGAAACAGCACCCAAGTGCAATGTGTATCGTAAATCAGAAATCTTATAAAGCACATCCAATAATGCCTTCTGATACATAAACCAGTTCTGCGCATTTCCTAATGCCTTCTCATAGGCTTCATAATCCAGATCAGTTTTCTTTGCAAAACCTGCCAATGTAAGATTTGCTTGTCCAAGAAGCTGTGTACACTCTTCTTCCAAGCTATCAAGTTGTGCAATCTTTGAAAGACGTAACTCATCGTTTTCTAAAATTTCAGTTTGGAAATCAGCAATCTTCTTTACATGAGCTACAAGTGAAAATACTCTACTGCGATATTCATTATCCTGAAAATCCTGTATCTGAGATATACCATCGCTGATTTCACCCAGTTCAGCATTTATCTGAGTCATGTAATACTGTCCAACAACCATCGATGCTACCCCCATTGCCGCAGCTGCAGTATTAGCAACTACCGCAGTTCCTTTTTGCGCTTCTACAGCAACAAGATTGGCATGACCTTTAATTCCATCAGCGCCATGATAAATACCTCGAACAGCACCTTCCATCGCTTTAGAATTTGTTAGTTTAGCACCTGCAGGAATAACCGCACGATATAACACTTCGCCATTTGCGGCTTGAACTGCCTGCGCAGCATTATTGACTGCATTACCAGCCTGAGCTAATCCCGGAACCAGATTATTAATATGTGCCAGAACCTTGCTATCAGTGATTTCTACCAGCTTAGTATCATCATCAATCGCCTCTGCCGGAAGCATCTCCATCTGAATAATAAGTTCATTTCCCTGATTAATCTCAGCAAGCTCATCTTTCCCACTAATGACTGTTGATGGCACTGATACCAAATCGCCTGATGGAATATCTTCACGCTTCTTAAATTTTGTATAAATGATAATGCCTGCTGCAATTATTACAGCAATGACAATACCAATTCCTATGTATTCCATATATTTTGAATCTCCTATTGTTTCTATAATAAACTTTGCAATTTTCGCGAATTATCTTGGATGTTCTTCTGCTAAATGCTTTTCTTCTTTACTCTATTCAGCCTCAACAAAAGACATATATTTTTGATATTTCTCCGTAAATGTGACTCTCATAAAACTTATTTCATCCATAATTGATTGTCCCCATGATTTCTTAATGTCCCTGGGACTTAATATTGTTATTGTTAATGTCTCAGCAAGCTTAAGTCTCCACTTATACTCGCCTCTTAGGAATAAATTCAATTTTTAATGCCATATCCATACCTTCTGCTAATCTTTTCAATAATGCGACCGATGGATTTCTTGTTCCATTCTCCAATTTACTTATATCCGCTTGATTAATGCCAGTTCGCTCCGCCAATTCTTTCTGTGTTAAATTCTGAGAAGTTCTTGCCTCTACAATTGCCTTTATAATATCTAATTCTGGTTGCATTTCCTTATATTCTTTTGCAAATTCTTTATTTTGCATTTGTTCTTCTTTATATTTTTTTAATGTTTTCATTCTTTTTCAATCCTTTCTTTATAATCTGCTCTATATTTTTTAGCTAATTCAATTTCTTTTCTTGGCGTCTTTTGTGTTTTCTTGATAAAACCATTTGTTAAGATTATATTCCCTTCATAATAAAAGAAATATAATACCCTACTTATATTATTCCCAACTTTGCATCTAATTTCAAATATACCATCTTCCAAATGTTTACTATATGGTTCTCTAAGTTGATTTCCTTTTTCTTCAAGTATTTCTAATAAACCAATTAATTTAGCTCGCATTTTTATATCCAACGATGACATAAATTCTTCAACTGGCGACTCACCATTCTCTTTTTCATATAATATTACTTCAAATTGTTTCATACTCCCTCCTTTTCTTTATTATATGGCATATATCACATATCGTCAATATACAAAAACATATCTCTATCATACATTCACTAGTTTCATATAAGTTCTAACACTTAGAAATTGATATAGAGATATGTTTCTGTTAAATGTATATTTTGTTTATAATTTTTCGAACAATTTGTTTTTATTGGTACAATTTATTTTATAAATTGATTTCTTAATGTCTCAGGGAACTTAAGTTCACATGGACTCAAGTATAATCATATCATGGACATTTTGAGATATCACAAACAATATACAAAAACGATAAGATACTCAAATATGCAATTAGAATAATACAAGGTATCATACAATTTTTTCTGCTTTTAAATCGTATGTTGTAGAAGATAAAACCATCTGATAAACAGAAATATCATTTTTCTTTCCAAATTCAATCAACTCAGCCTTAAAATCCGCCGAAATCTTTGTTCCTAAATAAAATGCCTTAATATTATTTTTTAAATCCAAAACATATCTACCATCTGGATGTTCCAATTTTTGTGGCATTACTTTATTGTAATTCGCAGTTACAATTCGCCATTCTTTTTCATACGACCAAACATCTGATTTACTACAAGTTGTTTTATAAAGAACATCTTTTTTTTCTTCCGAAACGTCTTTCTTAGAAAGAGAATATCTGTCCTTTGTATAAATGACAGGATGAAGATGTGTATAATACATATCGCTTTCTTCAAAAATATATTCTATGCAATACCCCGTATGATTTTGGGCATAATGACTCCACATAAGCATTGAATCATATAATTCAGAAAGACAAACAACTCTAACTGCATCTTTTAATGTATCCATACATCCACTTAACCCACTTTTCAAAATATCCATCCAAGAATCTGAAAGTTTTGCATTATGAGCTTGTAACACTATTTGCATTGCTCTTTCTATGTTAGCGGAATATAGAATTCTATCTTTTTCCTCTTTTTTTAATGAAAATCTTTTCTCCAAAAGATGCAGATAGGTTTCTCTATCAATAATATTTTCCAATACATCTGATTGAAAGCAAAATTCACAATCATATGGGTCATTGAAATAAAGTGGAGATGACGGATATACTAATCCCTCGAATGCTTCAAACTTCCATTTTTCAATGTTTATCTCACTTTGATGTATATAGCTATAACCCGTTATCTTATCTGTATTAAAAGACCTATATCTATATAACTTTCTTTTCATATATTTCAATCCTTTCTATTTTTTAGGCAAGTACAAGCATATTTTAAAAGAGCCGTCTGCCTGAAAAAAGCAAACGGCTTCCCTGTTAAATTACCTCAAAGTGCTTCAAGGCGTCTTTGATTGCTTCAACCTTTTCTGGGGTCGGATGCTTCCTCGGCTGTTTCAATTCCTCTACCGCATTAGGAGCATCGTACATCGGCAAGCCTAAATCTCTCTTTACCTCTGCGATATATGCGGTATGTACTTTGAAGCCGTATTTGGCTTCTATGTACTCCTTTATCATTTTGTAGGTCACTCGCTCTTTGGGCTTGTAGCTTTCCGCTCTTTTAGCGATATTATCAAGCGGAACTTTTCCCTCACCCTCGCCAAACTCAACTTTTACGTTGATATGTCCGTCTGGCTTTTTGTGGGAAAGCAGTACTACCGTCTCCACATGAACTGTATTTGAGAACTGTTCCACATCTGTTACCCGCATAACCTCTCTGCTGCCTCAAACACTTCCAAATATCTCGCAAGACTTATCACTTATCCGTAACTCCCCTGCTTTAAATTGTATTCTTTATTGCTTTGTATGGAAATTCAACTGATTGTCTATGTCCCGTCCAGCATACATTACTCTAAGTATTGTTACAACTTT
>JAXJNA010000024.1:0-6912 GCA_036312945.1 Anaerostipes hadrus | reverse complement strand
GTGGATGGTCGAATGACCATTCAGGAGCTTAGTACAGCTACGTGGGAGTCCGAACGAAAGTGGGTTGCAGACACATGATCTCTTTTTATAATATTCCACCAATAATTTCCGCTATTCAAAATTTTACATTTAACAAAAACTTTACACAACTCTTCTTTTTGATTTTACATTTCCCAAGTAACATAATATCTGTAATTGATACGAACACAAAGTTCAAAAGGAGAGAAAGAACTATGAGAAAGAAATTATTAACATTAGCAGTAGCAACAGTAGCAGCATCAAGCCTTTTAACAGGATGTGGCGGAAGCTCAAGTAACGATAAAAAAGCAGCATCTGATGAAAATATCACAGCAGTATCCAGAGAAGATGGATCAGGAACAAGAGGAGCTTTCATTGAGTTATTCGGAATTGAACAAAAAGATAAAGATGGAAATAAAGTAGATAAAACAACATCAAGTGTACAGATCACAAACTCAACATCTGTAATGATGACAACAGTTGCAGAAAACAAAGCAGCCATCGGATACATATCTTTAGGATCTTTAAATGACACAGTAAAAGCAGTTAAGATCGACGGAGCTGAGGCGAGTGTTGATACTGTAAAAGATGGATCATACAAGATCGTTCGTCCATTTAATATCGTAACAAAAGATAAATTAAGCAAACAGGCTCAGGACTTTGAAAACTACATCATGAGTGCAGATGGACAGAAGATCATTCAGGATAATGGATATATCAAAGCAGACGAGAAAGCACCAGCTTACAAATCAAACGGAGCAAAAGGTAAAGTTGTTGTTGGTGGATCTTCTTCAGTAACACCAGTTATGGAAAAATTAAAAGAAGCATATGCAAAAGCAAACAAAGATGTAACAGTTGAAGTACAGCAGAGTGACTCAACAACAGGTGTTACAAATGCGATCGAAGGAACATGTGATATCGGTATGGCATCTCGTGATCTTGCAGACAGCGAAGCTAAAAAAGGTGTGAAAGCAACAGTTATCGCAAAAGATGGTATCGCAGTTATCGTAAATAAAGACAGCAAAGTTGATGAATTAACAAGTGCTCAGGTAAAAGATATCTACACAGGAAAAACAACAAAATGGGCAGATATTAAATAAGAGAGAATCATCAATATAAAGGAATGGTAAGAATGAAGAAATATTCAGAAAAAATCATGCATGTCGTATTCTTGCTCGCAGCATGTGCCTCAATTTTGGCAGTAATTTTAATCTGTGCATTTCTGTTCGTAAATGGTATTCCTACAATCGGGAAAATCGGACTTGGAAATTTTGTTTTAGGTAAGATCTGGATGCCAAAGAGTGGAATCTTTGGCATTTTCCCGATGATCATAGGAAGTATTTATGTAACAGCAGGAGCGATTTTGGTTGGAGTTCCAGTTGGAATTCTTGCTGCGATCTATATGGCAAAGTTTTGTAATGAAAAAGTGTATAAAATAGTAAAACCAGCAGTTGATCTTCTGGCAGGAATTCCATCGGTTGTTTATGGATTCTTTGGAATGGTAGTTTTAGTACCAACTTTCCGCAATATATTTGGAAATGGTAACTGTGTATTTACATCATCTATCTTACTTGGGATCATGATCCTGCCAACGATCATCGGAGTATCTGAAAGTGCGATCCGAGCAGTCCCAGATAGTTATTATGAAGGGTCCTTAGGACTTGGAGCAAGTCATGAGCGAAGCGTATTCTTCGCAGTGTTACCTGCAGCAAAATCAGGAATTCTTGCAGGGATCGTTTTAGGGATCGGACGTGCGATCGGTGAGACAATGGCGGTAGTAATGGTAGCTGGAAATCAGGCGATCATCCCAGATGGAATGTTCTCAGGAGTTCGTACTTTAACATCCAATATCGTCCTTGAAATGGGATATGCGACAGACCTTCACAGAGAAGCACTGATCGCAACAGCAGTTGTATTATTTGTATTTATCTTAATGATCAACCTGTGCTTTGCAGTATTAAAGAGCAAGGAGGAGCGTTAAAATGGAAGCGGTGAAAGAAATGGAATCAGTAGAAAAGATCCAGGCAATCAATAAAACGTCTTGGATGCAAAGAATGAAATCATATAAAAGAACGCCGTTATCTTTTGTATTATGGCTTCTTGTAAATGCTGCGATGATCGCAACCGTAGCTGTACTGGCATATTTGATCGTTTATATTCTTGTAAATGGAGTACCATACTTAAATTCACAATTATTTGAATTAAAATATACAAGTGAGAATGCATCGGTATTCCCAGCGATCATTAATACCTTGATCATGACAGTATTATCTTTGGTATTAGCAGTACCACTTGGAATTTTTGCAGCAATTTATTTAGTAGAGTATGCAAAACGTGGAAATAAATTAGTTGAGGTTGTTCGTTTAACAGCAGAAACATTATCAGGAATTCCATCAATCGTGTATGGATTATTCGGTATGTTATTTTTCGTAAAAGCTTTGGGATGGGGATTATGTCTGTTATCTGGAGCAGCAACAATGGCGATCATGATCTTACCATTGATCATGAGAACAACCGAAGAAGCATTAAAGTCTGTGCCAGATTCTTTTAGAGAAGGAAGCTTTGGACTTGGAGCAGGAAAACTAAGAACAGTATTTCGTATTATCCTGCCATCAGCAGTTCCAGGAATCTTATCTGGAGTTATTTTAGGAATCGGACGTATCGTCGGTGAGACAGCAGCATTAATGTATACAGCAGGTACGATCGCAGAAATCCCTGCAAATGTTATGGGATCAGGACGTACACTGGCACTTCATATGTATGTATTATCATGCGAAGGATTACATATCAATCAGGCATATGCAACAGCAGTTGTGTTACTTCTGATCGTGCTTGTGATCAACGCCGTATCTTCATTTATTGCAAAACGAATTACGAAAGGGTAACCAATTATGGATAGTAAAATGAAAGTTGAAAACCTTGACCTGTATTATGGAAAATTCAAGGCTTTAAAAAATATTAATCTGGATCTTCCTAAAAATGAGATCACAGCATTTATCGGACCATCTGGATGTGGTAAATCTACACTTTTAAAATCATTAAATCGAATGAACGATCTTGTAGAAGGGTGTAAGATCACAGGTAAAGTGACATTAGACGGAGATGACATTTATGGGGACATGGATGTTAATTTATTAAGAAAACGAGTTGGAATGGTATTCCAGAAACCAAATCCATTTCCAATGAGTATTTATGATAACATTGCATACGGACCAAGAACTCATGGAATCCGTAGCAAAGCAAAATTAGATGATATCGTAGAAAAATCCTTAAGAAATGCAGCAATCTGGGATGAATTAAAAGATCGCTTAAAGAAAAGTGCCCTAGGGCTTTCTGGAGGTCAGCAGCAGAGACTTTGTATCGCAAGAGCGTTAGCTGTAGAACCTGAAGTTTTACTAATGGATGAACCAACTTCAGCACTTGATCCAATTTCTACTTCCAAAATTGAAGATCTTGCGGTAGAATTAAAATCAAAGTATACGATCATCATGGTAACACATAATATGCAGCAGGCAGTCAGAATTTCTGATAATACAGCATTCTTCTTATTAGGAGAGATGGTAGAATACGGGAAATCAGATCAGCTGTTTTCTATGCCACAGGATAAGAGAACAGAAGACTATATTACAGGAAGGTTTGGGTGATTTAGATGAGAAATCGATTCGACAGACAGCTGCTTAGATTAAATCAAGAGATGATCGACATGGGTTCTTTATGTGAAGAGATGATCACAGCTGCGGCCAAGATCGTTGCGACAAGAGATAAAGAACTGATGGATGATATTGTAACAATGGAAGAAGAAATCAATCAGAAGGAAAGAGATATCGAACGTATCTGTATGAAACTTCTGATGCAGCAACAGCCAGTGGCAAGCGATCTGCGTGTTATATCAGCAGCTATGAAGATGGTATCTGATATGGAACGTATCGGAGACCAGGCATGTGATATTACAGGAATCGTTAAAAAAGATGCTGAAGTTCTTACGATCAGAGAGAACACACATCTTGATAAGATGGCAAAAGCTACGATCAGTATGGTAAGCAAGAGCATACAATCTTTTATTAAACAGAATCTGATAATCGCGCATGAAGTGATTGAACAGGATGACACTGTGGATGAATTATTTAACAGAGTCAAGAAAGAAACGATATCACTGATTCATGAAGATCCTGGGAAAGGAGAAGAATGTGTAGCTATCGTCATGATCGCCAAGTATTTTGAGAGAATCGGAGATCATGCAAGTAATATCGCAGAATGGGTCGAATTTGCGATCACTGGGGAATATAAAGGAGGAAGCTTGTGATTTTTGTTGTAGAAGACGATCCGAATATCAGAGAACTGGTGACATATACCTTACAAAGTACTGGATTTGATGCCTGCGGATTTGAAAATGGATCAGAGTTTTTAAAAGCTTTAAGTGATGGAGAGAAGCCAGAACTGGTATTATTAGATATTATGCTTCCAGGAGAAGACGGAATATCGATTTTAGGAAAACTTCGCAAAAAATCAGCGACCAAAGATCTGCCGATCATTATGATGACAGCAAAGGGAACAGAGTATGATAAAGTACTCGGACTTGATAGTGGGGCAGATGATTATATTACAAAACCATTCGGAATGATGGAACTTGTATCCAGAGTCAAAGCGGTATTGAGACGTTCTAACAGAAATGAGAAAAAAGATGAGATCGTTATTGGACAATTAAAGATTTATCCAAATAAACACAAAGTAAAATCCTGTGGGAATGAAGTGACATTGACCAATAAGGAATTTAAACTGCTATGTTTATTAGTAGAGAGTAAAGGAAATGTATTAAACAGAGATCAGTTGCTTACAAATATCTGGGGATATGATTTTGATGGTGAGACAAGAACTGTTGATGTTCATATTCGTTCATTAAGGCAGAAGCTTGGAGAATGTGGAAAGCTTATCGAGACGGTCAGAGGAATCGGTTACCGGATCGGAGGCAATGAATCATGAAAATGAAACAAAAGATATTAAACAACATGGTCTACATCGCAGTTGTAGCTGTGCTGATCACTACAACGCTTATTGGAATGTTTACATATTATCGTTATATGGAGCAGATAAAAACAGGAATGAAAGATGAGGCGGCCTATTTGGCGGCTTCACTTAATTTTGAGGATCGGCAAAATCTTGATAAATATAAAAACATTACGATCACAAGGATTACAAGGATCGCTAAGGATGGAACGGTCATTTATGACAGCAGCGGGAAAGAAAAAACCATGGGAAACCATAAGGATCGTACAGAAGTCAAAGAAGCATTCAAACACGGACATGGGGAAGATACTCGTATGTCAATGACATTACGAAAACAGACTTATTATTATGCGGTGAAGTTAAAAGATGGAACGATTCTTCGAATGAGCCGTGAGACCCAGACGATCGTAAGACAGATGGAAGATATCATTCCGATCATCGCCTTGATTCTTGCAGTTGTAACGATATTGTCTGTGATATTATCAAGAATGTCGACAGATCGTATCGTAGAACCGATCAACCAGATAAATTTGCTACATCCAAAACAAAACAAAACATATAGTGAGTTGACGCCATTGCTTGATAAGATTGAAAAACAGAATATGGATATAGAAAGACAGATCAAAGAGATCAAGGAAGCAGAAAATATGCGCAAAGAATTTTCAGCCAATGTATCTCATGAACTAAAAACTCCATTGACTACGATTTCAGGATACGCTGAATTAATGAAAGATGGGCTGGTGAAACCAGAAGACATGCCAAGATTCTCTGCAACCATCTATGATGAAGCAAGAAGATTGATCTCGATGATCGAAGGAATCATCAAGCTCTCAAGACTTGATGAAAATAGAGTAGAATTAGACTGGAAAGATGTCGATCTCTATGAATTAGCATTCAGTATCAAGAATGATCTGAAGCGAAGAAGTGAAGAAGAAAATGTAGCGATTCATATCCGCGGAATCCATACGAAGATCCGAGGAGTTACACAGATTCTTTACGAAATGTTTTTTAATATATGTGAAAATGCGATTAAATACAATCATCCAGGAGGAGAAGTCGTATTCACGATTTCAAAAATGGGCGAGTATCCAACAGTTATCGTAGAAGATACAGGAATTGGTATCCCAAAAGAAGATATCGATCGCATATTTGAACGTTTTTATCGTGTAGATAAGAGCCATTCTAACAAAAAAGAAGGCTCAGGACTAGGATTATCTATCGTAAAACACGGAGCAAAATTCCATCATGCAGAGATGGAAGTAGAAAGTGAAGTCGGAAAAGGAACAAAGATTACAATTGTATTTCCACGGCAAAATTCTGATTTGTAGGTAGGCTTACGTGTATGTGACAGAAATAAAAGAAAAACAAATATTTGAAAGAAATCAGGTGGCAACTCCGCATTTTTGAGAGCGTTTTTTACAAATCGCTGATCCGCGCCTGTTCCTTTGGAAACTCCCTCGCTGCGAGCCAAAATGCCCGCAGCAACGGTCAGACATCCAACCACAGGGCGCTGCGAATTTGTAAAAAACGCACTCAAAAAGTGCTCATGTTTACCACCTTGATTCTTTCAAATATTTGTTTTTCTTTTATTTCTGTCACATACACCTGAAGTCTATTCAAACCACTACGGAGTGTGTATGTTTTACTGTATTGGTATTTATTATAACTTCCTGTCTGCCACTACATAAATTGAAAATGGATAGCGTTTAACATACATCCTTGGCTTGGATTTTCTTAATTTTATGATTGAAAGTCTTCAGGTATTTAGAGAAAAAATGAAAGATAGCATGTGAGCAACGATCGAATTCCATAGGAGTTTTGATGGAATCGCAGCTGGATCGGGCGATTGTTTGAGCGTCAAAGACTACTGGTTTTAGTAGCTTTCAACGC
>JAXJNA010000023.1:0-3819 GCA_036312945.1 Anaerostipes hadrus | reverse complement strand
GCCATACACGTACATCAATTCCAGATAACGCCTTTGTGATCACAGCATCCATATCATCAAGTGTCGCATGGATATCTGCAAGTTTCACAGGGAATCCCATATTCTTAGAGAATTCATAGATTTTCTTAAACTCTTCTTCCTGATGATCAACTTTTAATAAGATCAGGATACAATAGGCAACGATCTCTCCATGGAGATGTCCATGTTCTTCGGTAGATTTACATACAGTAAATCCGTTATAGCAGGCATGTGCAAGTCCAGTATTTAAATCAATTCCAACAAGATTTGATACAAAACCAGTAGAAACGATAATTCCAAGAATGACTTCTTCCAGAGCTTTTCCAGGAGTATGATTTCGGCATTCTTCTAAGGCTTCTACACCGTATTTTACTAATGGTCTGGCACAAAGATTACTGATCTGGACGCCCATGGAAGTGCTATGGTCAAAATCATTATCACCACGGGCACTGGTTGTGCATTCATAAAATTTAGCCATTGTATCACCAATTCCAGCCCACAGGTACTTTTCAGGAGCATTGGCGATCACTTGTGTGTTGATAAAGATCCATTCAGAAGGTTTCTCCTGGAAAGAATATTCACGAAGGGAACCATCTGGATGATAGATGATACCAAGTGATGTACAAGAAGCACAAGTAGAGGCAATCGTTGGAAATGTAAAGAATGGCCGGTTGCTTTCCTGTGACAATACTTTACAAGTATCGATCGCTTTTCCACCACCACATGCAAAGATCATATCAGCATCAACAACTTCTTGATGAGAATTTAATTCATCTATGTGTTCACGACTGGCTTCACCACCGTATTCAAAGACACCGGTGATCATAATGTTGCTGTCAGCTACAGCTTCCTTGATCAGATTGGCAGCAGCAGCCAAGGCATGCGTTCCTCCGATGATCACAGCTTTTGTTCCGTATTTTTCACATACCATAGGGATGTCGGCATATGCGTCGGTTCCAATGGAGTAATTTGGGTAGTATTTTCTCATAAGTCGTATAACTCCTTCTGTTTTATTGATTGTTTTTCATTATACTCCTGAAAGAATGTTTTGACAAATTTTATGGAAGTAGTAAAATATATTTGTTCCCTGTTACCTTAAGTTTTCAGTTTTTTTAAAAGCAAAAAACGGAAAGTTTAAGGTAACAGGGAAGATAAGAACAGAACATAAAGGAAGGTAATATAAAATGGCAAAGATTGATATCATATCAGGATTTTTAGGAGCAGGTAAAACAACGCTGATCCAGAAATTATTAAAAGAAGCATTAAAAGGAGAGAAAGTCGTACTGATCGAAAATGAATTTGGTGAGATCGGTATCGATGGAGGGTTCCTTAAGGACGCAGGGATCGAAGTAACAGAGATGAATTCTGGATGTATCTGTTGTTCTTTAGTTGGAGACTTCGGAAGTGCATTAAAAGAAGTAGTCACACAGTACAATCCAGACCGTATCATCATTGAACCATCAGGAGTTGGTAAATTATCAGATGTTATCAAAGCTGTACAAGGTGTTGCAGAAGATGTTGAACTAGACTTAAACAGCTTTGTGACAGTTGCAGATGCAAAGAAATGCAAAATGTATATAAAGAACTTCGGTGAATTCTATAACAACCAGGTAGAATATGCAGGATCTATCATCTTAAGCCGTACAGGAGATGTAGCTGAAGATAAATTAAATGAAAGTGTAGCACTGCTTCGTGAACATAACGAAAAAGCTGCGATCATCACAACACCATGGGATGCGCTTTCTGGAGAACAGATCTTAAAAGTTATGGAAGACGGAAATGATATGGTCAAAGAATTATTAGAAGAAGAGGAAATCTGCCCTGTGTGCGGTGGACACCATGATCACGAACATCATCACGACCATGATCACGAGCATCATCATCACGATCATGATGAAGAATGCAGCTGCGGATGTGGACACGATCACGACCATGATCATGAACATCACCATCACGATCATGATGAAGAATGCAGCTGTGGATGTGGACACGATCACGACCATGATCATGAACATCATCATCACGATCACGATGAAGAATGCAGCTGTGGATGCGGACATGACCACGATCATCACCACCATCATCATGCAGATGAAGTGTTTACAAGCTGGGGCAAAGAAACACCTAAGAAATATAATAAGGAAGAACTGGATACGATCTTACAGAAATTATCCAAAGATGACAGCTATGGTATGATCTTAAGATCCAAAGGTATTTTACAGACAGAAGATGGATCATGGGTTCAGTTTGATCTTGTTCCAGGAGAATATGAAATCCGTGAAGGAAGTGCGGACTACACAGGAAGAATCTGTGTGATCGGATCAAAATTAAAAGAAGATGAATTAGAAGATTTATTCTTCTAAATAACAGGAGGAAATAGAATGTACGAATTACCGGCATACCTGGTATGGGGATTTTTAGAAAGTGGAAAATCAACACTGATCAAAGAAACATTAAGCCAGGATTATTTTAATGACGGCGAGAAAACAATGATCCTTACGTTTGAAGAAGGAGAAGTCGAATACGATAAAGAAATGCTAGAGAAGACAAATTCATTCGTGGTGAATATTGAAAATATGGAAGATTTCACAAAAGAATTTGTCAGAGGATGCCAGAGAAATTATTATCCAGACCGTGTCATGATCGAATACAATGGAATGTACTCCATTGACGATCTGATGGATGTAGTAGATGAGACAGATCTTGAGTTATATCAGGTGATCGTAACAGTTGATGCATCTACAGCAGACTTGTATTTGAAAAATATGAAATCTATGTTTATGGAAATGTTTAAGATGGCAGATCTTGTCATTTTTAACCGCTGTGATGACAATACGAATATGGGAAGTTTCCGAAGAAGCATTAAAGCAGTCAACCCAAGAGCACAGGTAGGGTTCGAACGTGCCGATGGAAAAGAAATGGAACAGGATGAACTTCTTCCATATGATGTGAACGCAGAAGTGATCAAAGTCGAAGATGAAGATTATGGAATCTGGTATATCGATGCGATGGAACGTCCAGAGGTTTACGAAGGAAAGACTGTGGAAATGCGTGTTCAGGTCCAGAGAAGTCCAAAGATGCCACCGGGAATGATCATTCCTGGACGTAAGGCAATGACATGTTGTGAGGACGATATGACATTTATCGGTTATCTATGCAGGTTAAACCAGACAAAATCTAAGACATTAAAGAGAATTCTAAATAACGAATGGGTAACATTAACAGCACAGATCCATTCAGAATACAACGAAGCATATGATAAGACAATGCCGATCTTAACAGCGATCAGAATCGAAAAATCAGAACCACCAAAAGAACAATTGGTATATTTCTAGATTTTAAGGACATAGCAACCCTGCCCCAAGCATACACTGTAAAAACAACATTTACAGGGGGCTTTTCCATTGAAGAAATACATGGAAGAACGAGTCATTGAAAGTGCGATCTACATCATTGAACACAATGCTACAGTACGCCAGACAGCCAAGCAGTTTGGCGTCAGCAAGAGCACAGTACATAAAGATGTGACAGAACGGTTAGAAACGATCAACAAAACACTTGCAAGACAAGCAAGAAAGGTATTAGACATCAATAAATCGGAACGTCACATCAGGGGTGGGCTTGCAACGAAAGAGAAATATCTTCATAGGTGAATTACCTCTCCCATGCGGTACAGTAGTTCCTATGGAAGTGGCTTCTAACAGTCGTGACAGTTACCCATTTCTGACCAAAAGATTGGCTGTCCGTACCAATCAAGGCATATTCACTTATGCCGCTATCCCTTTGACGGGAATACCTTTC
>JAXJNA010000022.1:0-119007 GCA_036312945.1 Anaerostipes hadrus | reverse complement strand
GATCAGCGATTTGTAAAAAACGCTCTCAAAAATGCGGAGTTGCCACCTTGATTCTTTTAAATATTTGTTTTTCTTTTATTTCTGTCACATACATGCAAGCCTATATACAATCACAATTTATTTATTGTTATTCTTCTCAGCTTCCTGCATCTTCATAGCACGAACTTTTAAAGGAAGTCCAAATAATGTGATAAATCCATCCGCATCATGATGATCATACATATCACCAGTTGTGAAAGATGCTAAAGATTCGTTGTATAAGCTATATGGAGAAGTAGTTCCAGCCTTGATGATATTACCTTTGTAAAGTTTGAATTTAACTTCACCTGTTACATACTGCTGAGTGGATGTAACGAATGCCTGGATTGCTTCACGAAGAGGTGTGAACCATTTTCCTTCATATACAACCTGAGCCATCTGGCTTCCAAGTTTTTTCTTAGCTTCCATTGTTTCACGGTCGAGGATCAATTCTTCTAACTGTTCGTGAGCTGCCATTAAGATTGTTCCACCTGGAGTTTCATATACACCACGGGATTTCATTCCTACAACACGGTTCTCAACGATATCAACGATACCGATACCATTTTCACCACCAAGACGGTTTAATTCAGTGATGATCTCAGAAACTTTCATTTCTTTTCCATTTAATGTTTTAGGAACACCAGCTTCAAATGTCATAGTAACTTCTGTATCTTTATCTGGAGCGTTTTCTGGAGCTACTCCTAAAACAAGCATGTTGTCATAGTTTGGTGCTAAAGAAGGATCTTCTAATTCAAGACCTTCGTGACTGATATGCCATAAGTTACGGTCACGGCTGTAGCTGTGGCTTGCGTCAAATGGAAGGTGGATTCCGTGTGCTTCACAGAATTCGATCTCATCTTCACGAGACTGCATTGTCCATACATCTGTCATACGCCATGGAGCAATGATCTTGATGTCTGGAGCTAATGCTTTGATACCAAGTTCAAAACGAATCTGGTCATTTCCTTTTCCTGTGGCACCGTGGCAGATTGCAACAGCGTTTTCTTTTCTAGCGATTTCAACTAATTTCTTAGCGATTGCTGGACGTGCCATAGATGTTCCAAGAAGATACTGATGTTCATATACAGCACCAGCCTGTACACATGGCATAATATAGTTATCGCAGAAATCATCAACGATATCTTCAATATATAATTTAGATGCTCCGGATAATTTTGCTCTTTCATCAAGTCCATCTAATTCGTTACCCTGTCCACAGTTAACACAGCAACAGATAACTTCATAGTCAAATGTTTCCTTAAGCCAAGGAATCAGAGCTGTAGTATCAAGACCTCCGGAATATGCTAAAACAACTTTTTCTTTCATGAAATAAATCCTCCTAAGTGTATATTGACGGGATGTTTTCCTATTATATATAGGATCTGATATTGAAAATCCCGTATGTTCATATAAATATTTGCTTGTTTACTAATATACGTTATATTTACATCTTTTGCAAGGATTATTTTCGAAAATAATGAATATTTATAATATAAAAATGAATAAAATGAAAAATAATTGCATATTTATACAAAACTATTGCATATTTTAAAATTCAGTTGTATACTTATGAACAATGATTAAAAAAATAACCTACATTATAAAGAGAAGGACAAGGAGATTAACATGATCAAAGCAGGAATCATTGGATCCACAGGTTACGCAGGACAAGAACTTGTAAGAATCCTTACACAGCATAAAGATGCAGAGGTTGTATGGTATGGATCCAGAAGTTATATAGACCAGAAATATTATGAAGTATTTAGAAATATGTTCCAGATTGTTGATGACAAATGTCTGGATGATAACATGGATGAGCTTGCATCTAAAGTGGATGTGATCTTTACAGCAACACCACAGGGACTTTGTAGTTCTTTAGTATCAGAAGAAATCTTATCTAAAGTTAAGATCATTGATCTAAGTGCAGACTTCCGTATCAAAGATGTAAATCGATATGAAGAATGGTATGGAATCAAACATCAGAGCCCAGAATTTATCGATGAAGCAGTTTATGGACTTTGTGAGATCAATCGTGAAGATATCAAGAAAGCACGGCTGATCGCTAACCCAGGATGCTATCCAACATGCTCTACATTATCTATTTACCCAATGGCCAAAGAAGGACTGATCGAGATGAACAGTGTGATCATTGATGCCAAATCAGGAACATCCGGAGCTGGACGTGGTGCGAAAGTCAATAACTTATATTGTGAAGTAAATGAAAATATCAAAGCATATGGAGTTGCAACTCACAGACATACGCCAGAGATCGAAGATCAGTTAAGCTATGCATCTGGAGAAGAAGTATTATTAAACTTCACACCACACTTAATTCCAATGAACCGTGGAATTTTAGTGACAGCATATGCAACACTTAAGAAAGATGTAAGTTACGAAGAAGTTAAAGCAATTTATGATACCTATTATAAAGATGAGAAATTTGTCAGAGTTTTAGACAAAGATGTCTGCCCTGAGACAAGATGGGTAGAGGGAAGTAACTATGTGGATGTCAACTTTAAGATCGATAAACGTACAAACCGTATTATCATGATGGGTGCCATGGACAACCTTGTAAAAGGTGCAGCTGGACAGGCCGTACAGAACATGAATCTTATGTTTGGATTAAAAGAAACTGAAGGATTAGAATTAGTACCAATGTTCCCATAGGGCTTTGGTAAGGAAGGACTAGAATTATGAAGATCATCAATGCCGGAGTAACAGCTCCAAAAGGTTTTAAATGTGCAGGACTTCGTGCCGGAGTGAAACCAGGGAAGACAAACAAAGACATGGCAATGATCGTAAGTGAAGTGCCAGCAAAGATCGCAGGAACATTTACAAAGAACATTGTAAAAGCCGCTCCAGTTTTATGGGGAAAGAAGATCGTAGAAGAACAAGAAGCAGTCAGAGCAGTGGTAATTAATACAGGAATTGCCAATGCATGTACGGGTGCACAAGGATATGAAAATGTAGTAACCGAAGCAAAAGAAGTAGCGAAATTGTTAGATATTAAACCAGAGGAAGTTGTCGTAGGTTCCACAGGAGTTATCGGACAGCAGCTGCCAATGGATGTGATCAAAGAAGGAATCAAGAAGTTAGTTCCAGAATTAAAAGCAGACAGACAAAGTGAAGAAGATGCATCCTGGGCTATCCTTACAACAGATACAAAGCCAAAAGAAGCGGCAGTAGAAGTAGAGATTGATGGAAAGACAGTTACAATTGCAGGTATGTGCAAAGGTTCTGGAATGATCCACCCAAACATGGGAACAATGCTTGGATTTATTACTACAGATGCAGCAATCGATAAAGCATTATTATTAGAACTGCAGAGAGAACTGATCGAAGATACATTCAATATGGTATCAGTTGATGGAGATACATCTACAAATGATACAGTTTTTGTATTTGCAAATGGAATGGCAGAGAATAAAGAAATTACAGAAAAAGATGCAGACTATGAAGCATTCAAAGAAGGATTATTATATGTGAACCAGTCTCTTGCAAAACAGATCGCTGGAGATGGAGAAGGATGCACACGTTTATTCGAAGTTCATGTAGCAGGTGCAGATTCTAAGGAAAATGCAAAGATCTTAAGTAAATCTGTCGTGACATCAAGCCTTACAAAAGCAGCAATCTACGGAAAAGATGCAAACTGGGGAAGAATTCTTTGTGCACTTGGATATGCAGGAGTTGATTTTGATCCAGTCAAGGTTGATATCAGTTTAAAGAGTGTGGATGGTGTGATTGAGATCGTAAAAGACGGAATCGCAACAGATTATTCTGAAGACGAAGCAACCAAAGTATTATCTGCAGATACAGTAACAGCAGATATTGATGTACATAATGGAGCATTTGAAGCAACTGCATGGGGATGTGATCTGACACACGATTATGTAACAATTAATGCAGACTACAGATCATAAGAATACAGATCAACATAAATACAGACAGACGATAAAATAAAATGCATAAAAGCCAGACAACTATGAAAGGAAGAATCAATGGAACAGATGGGAAATGAAATTAACGAATTGATCGAACAGTCAAAACAAAAAGCAAAAGTATTAACAGAGGCATTACCATATATCCGTCGTTTCAATAACTGTTACGTTGTTGTAAAATACGGTGGAAGCGCTATGAAAGACAAGAATCTTCAGAAAAGCGTGATCAGAGATGTTGCATTATTAAAACTAGTAGGTATGAAACCGATCATCGTACATGGTGGTGGAAAAGAAATCAGTAAATGGGTTCGTATGTCAGGAAAAGAACCAGAATTTTACCATGGACTTCGTGTCACAGACAAAGAGACTATGGAAGTTGCTGAGATGGTATTGTTTAAAGTGAATCAGGAACTGGTAGCTATGATGGCAGAAGTTGGGGTCAAAGCTGTAGGTCTTTCTGGAAAAGATGCTGAAATGATCCGTGTAAAGAAAAAAGAAATGCCTGGAAAAGATCTTGGATATGTCGGTGAGGTTAAGAGTGTTGATACAACACTTCTTGAAGCATTGATCGAAGATGATTTTGTACCAGTTATTTCCCCAATTGGTTTAGGAGATAACTATGAACCATATAATATTAATGCGGATGACACAGCATGTGCAGTTGCAGAAGCATTGAATGCAGAAAAACTGGTATTCTTAACTGATATCGAAGGGGTATTCGTAGATCCAGAAGATAAATCAACATTGATCTCTGAGATGGATCTTAAACAGGCAAAAGAATTTATCGATAACGGAGTTGTTGGAGGAGGAATGCTTCCAAAACTTAAGAACTGTATTGAAGCGATCGAAGGTGGAGTATCCAGAGTCCATATCTTAGACGGACGTTTAACAAACTGTCTGTTACTGGAATTTTTCACAGAAAAAGGTATTGGAACAGCCATCTTAAAAGAACCATTATTTGATAAACCATTATTCAACGAAGAAGATGAGGAAGGATGTTAAGATGAAAACTCAGCAGGAATATATTGATCAGGGAGAACAGTATATCTTAAAGACATACAATCGTTTTCCAGTTGTATTAGAAAAAGGGGAAGGTGTCTATTTATATGATGCTGACCAGAAGAAATATCTGGATTTTGGTGCAGGAATTGCTGTATTTGCATTAGGATATGGAAATGAAGCATACAATCAGGCATTAAAAGACCAGATTGATAAATTGATCCATACATCAAACTTATATTACAATATTCCAGCAGTAGAAGCTGCAAAGAAGATCGTCGATGCTTCAGGGCTTAAAAAAGTGTTCTTTACAAACAGTGGAACAGAAGCAATCGAAGGTGCGTTAAAAGTTGCAAGAAAATATGCATATAATAAAGACGATTCCAAGGATTATGAATTTATCGCAATGAATCATTCATTCCACGGAAGAAGTCAGGGAGCTTTATCAGTGACTGGTAACAGTCATTATCAGGATGGATTTGTTCCAAAAGAATTTCGTGCTGTATTTGCAGAATTCAATAACTTAGAAGATGTTGTATCAAAGATCACAGATAAAACTTGTGGAATCATATGTGAAGTTGTTCAGGGTGAAGGTGGAATTTTCCCAGCAGATAAAGAATTCTTAGAGGGACTTCGTAAAGTCTGTGATGAGAAAGATATCTTACTGATCTTTGATGAGATTCAGTGTGGAATGGGACGCTGTGGATCCTTGTTTGCACATGATCTTTATGGAGTAAAACCGGATGTCTTAACACTTGCAAAAGCACTTGGATGTGGTGTCCCTGTTGGGGCATTTGTTGTAGGTGAAAAGGCTGATGGGGCTTTAGTGCCAGGTGATCATGGAACAACATATGGTGGAAATCCATTTGCAGCAGCGGCGATCAATGCAGTATTTGACCAGTTTGAGAAGTTACAGGTTCCAGAACATGCAAAAGAAATTGGTACTTATCTATGGGATAAGTTAGAAGAGTTAAAAGAAAAGCATGATTGTATTACAGGGCATCGCGGAATTGCTTTAATGCAAGGACTTGAATTTAATGCAGATCATCCAGTTGGTGATATCGTTAAGAAAGCACTGGAGAAAGGATTGATCATAATTTCTGCAGGAAATAATGTCATTCGTTTTGTACCGCCGCTTGTGATTGAAAAAGAACATGTAGATGAGATGATTTCTATTTTAGAAGATTGTATCGCATAGAATGTATAAAAAAGACCTCTATGGAAAAACTATCCGTAAAAAGATAGTTTTTCATGGAGGTTTTTATATGTTTGGATTGATCATTGCATTGATTTCGGGAGCTTTAATGAGTATTCAAGGTGTATTTAACACAGAAGTAACTAAACAAAGCAGTACATGGACAACGAGTACATTTGTACAGGCAACAGGATTTCTCGCATGTTTGTTGATCTGGTTGATCGCTGAGAGGGACCAAAGTTTTACGATGCTTTTAAAGGTCAGCCCCAGATACCTTTTATTAGGAGGAGTGATCGGAGCTGCGATCACATTTACAGTGATCAAAAGTGTGGCAAGTTTAGGACCTGCACAGTCAGCAATGCTGATCGTCGCATCACAAAGTGTTGTTTCTTATCTGATCGAGGTTTTCGGTCTGTTTGGTGTGGAAAAAACAGGTTTTGCATGGGTAAAGCTTTTAGGAGTGGTTTTGTTTGTCACAGGATTGATAATATTTAAATGGAAATCATAAATATCTCTTGTAAAGTATTATAATTTTCGTTAAAATAGAAGTTAGATTTACATGTTCCAGACTCTTTGCATAAGACCGGGAGGTTTATGTTGTTTAGGAGAGTTAAAGTGATAACCATTTTGCTGATGGTTTTTATGATGTCCATTGGATGCAGCCGCAGGAAGGAAGTATCGATAGAACCAAAGAAGGAGACAAAGACAACGGCTGAGAAATCTTCTTCTAAGGAAACTATTTATGTCTATGTATGTGGAGAAGTAAAACATCCGGGAGTTTATCGTTTTTCGAAAGGTGAACGTATTGTTTCTGCTGTGAAAGCAGCTGGTGGACTAACTAAGAAGGCTTCAGCGGAGAGTATTAATCAGGCAGAGAAGATGAAAGACGGGCAGCAGATAACGATTCCGTCAAAGAAACAGACAGCGAAGAATGAAGGATCTGATTCCAAAGCAGTGCAATCTTCCTCTGGAAAGATCAATATCAATACTGCAGGTGTCAAGGAGTTGATGACGCTTTCAGGGATAGGGGAAGCGAAGGCTTCTGATATTATCTCTTATCGAGAGGAACATGGCCCTTTTTCTGATATTTCAGATATTATGAAGATTCAGGGAATTAAAGAGGGGATATATCATAAGATCAAAGACAAGATAACAATATAATTTTAGAGGTGGAAAAATGAGGAAGGTCTTAGTTGTTGATGATGAAAAACTAATCGTGAAGGGCATCAAATTCAGTCTGGAACAAGATGAGATGCAGGTAGATTGTGCTTATGATGGAGAAGAAGCATTAGAGAAAGCCAAAGAGAATCAATATGATATTATTCTTCTTGATGTAATGCTTCCAGGACTGACTGGGTTTGAGGTTTGTCAGGCAATTCGTGAATTCTCTAGCGTCCCGATCATTATGTTGACGGCTAAGGGAGAAGATATGGATAAGATCCTTGGCCTTGAATATGGGGCAGATGATTATATCACAAAGCCATTTAATATTCTGGAAGTAAAGGCAAGGATCAAAGCAATCTTACGTCGAAGCGCACATCACGATGTGAAAGAAGAAGAATCAGCCAAGGTTGTAGAATGCAGAGGATTAAAGATTGATTGCGAAAGCCGCAGAGTTCATATTCATGGGAAGGAAGTAAATCTAACGGCGAAAGAATTTGACTTGTTAGAGTTACTGGTATTTCATCCAAACAAAGTATACAGCAGAGAGGATTTGTTGAATACAGTATGGGGATATGATTATCCGGGGGATGCAAGAACGGTTGACGTGCATATCCGAAGATTGAGAGAGAAGATCGAAGTGAATCCGGGAGTACCGGACTATGTACATACAAAGTGGGGGGTAGGTTACTATTTTCAGTCCTAAGAAGAACAGATTTGCCTTTTTACATAGTATGCAGTTCTTTATTTTCTTGTCAGTTTTCCTTCTGACGACATTGACATCAGTTTTATTTAGTAAGTTGTTAAATGATGGATATCGTCAGAAAACATATGACCAGAAAGTGGATAGTGTGGTCAGTCAGTGTAGCTGGCTTGGTGATCAGGTAGTTGGAGTCGATTTTCATTTAGATGATGGCTCCAACTCTCTTTCTAATCAGATTGATGAACTTGCAGCAAGTATGAATGGGCGGATCATCGTAATTAAGAATAATTATAAGATCATCAAGGATACTCATACAGATTTTCAGTCTAGATTCTTTTTAAATGATAATGTATTGGATGTTATGGATGGAAAGAAGACAAGGATTGTATCAGAGAGTGGAAAGTATATCGAAGTGATGGTTCCGATCGTATCAAAAGCTGGAAAGCAGAATCATATCCTGGGAGCTGTGCAGGCGACTGTGCCATCTGAGGATATGATGGGAGCAGTTACGGAGATGGAGCATCGCAGGAATATGCTGCTGGTAGCATGTATCATCTGTGGATTATCAATGGCAATGATCATCAGTTATCTGCTGACGAGAGATTTAAAGAAGATTCAGAGAGATGTTGATTTTATTGCGGCTGGTCATGAAGATGAATCTATTGAAGAGACAGGATTCCCAGAAGTACGCAGTATTGTGCAACGTTTTAATGAGATTCTTGGAAGAATGCAGACGTTGGAAGATTCAAGACAGGAGTTTGTATCGAATGTATCGCATGAGTTAAAGACACCAATGACATCGATGAAAGTTCTTGCAGATTCCTTAATTCAGCAGGGAGATCAGGTTCCGGCTGAATTATATCGAGAATTCATGCAGGATATCGTTGCTGAGATCGACCGTGAGAACGTGATCATTTCAGATTTGTTATCTCTGGTGAAACTAGACAAGAAAGCAGCGCAGCTTCAGATCACAACAGTAAGTATCAATGAATTGTTGGAGATTATCATGAAGCGTTTAAAACCATTGGCTTTGCAGCGTAATATCGAATTAATCTTTGAAAGTTTTCGTCCAGTAACAGCAGAGATTGATGAAGTGAAGTTGTCTTTAGGGCTTACGAATCTGATCGAGAATGGTATCAAGTATAACAAAGATGATGGGTGGATCCGCGTGACACTGAATGCAGATCATAAGTATTTTTATGTGAAAGTTGCAGATTCTGGTGTTGGAATTCCTGAGGATTGCCAGGATCAGGTATTTGATCGTTTTTATCGCGTGGATAAAGCAAGATCAAGAGATACTGGAGGCACAGGACTTGGATTAGCGATCACAAAGAGCGTTGTTTCTCTTCATAATGGAGAGATTAAGTTATACAGTAAGGTTGGTGAAGGAACAACATTTACACTTAGAATTCCATTAAAGTATAAAGGCTAGGAGGAAGAGATGAAGAAAAGAAAATTATGTATGATCTTTTTGCTTTGTCTGGCTTTGATGACTTTAGTGGCAGGATGCCGGTCAAAAAAAGAAACCAATGACCAAGGCAATCAAAAAGGAACAGCAATTTACTATACAAATAATGATGTTACGAAATTGATCATGAAGAAAGAAAATGTGAAGCTGGAAGGGGATCAGCAGCAGAAAGTGAAGATTTTACTAAAGAAACTTCAACAGACGCCAAAGAGTGATAAGATACGCGCAGTGATTCCGAAGAGAATTATGATCAATGCTGTATCAGTGAATACAAATATCGTTGAGATTGATTTTTCAACAGGGTATAAACGAATTTCAGAAAATAGAGATTTGATCTGCCGTGCTGGTATTGTGTATACACTGACTCAGTTAAAAGATATCAATTATGTATCATTTTCGATTTCTGGAGAACCAATGCTTGATACAGATGGTACAGCAATTGGTGCTCTTGGAAGAGATAGTTTTGTATTTGGTAAGTTGCCAATGAAATAATTTATGAAACAAAGACCGATGGTTCTTATATTTGCCGGAGTGTTATCCGGAACAGCCGTTGTATGGAATGCTATGTCCATGACAGCGGCTTTTTATCTATTGACAGGTATTTGTCTGTTGACGTCTTTAATTTTTAGTGATAAGCGTTATGGATGGGTCGCAGTTGGAATACTTGCAGGGATTTTATTATCGTTAGGCTTCAAGACGTCCATGGAACTTGATCTGATCCAGGTAAAGGAAAAAGCAACAGAATATACAATTGGAAGAGTTTTAGAAGTATCGAGAACAAAGAAGGGAAAGTTAGCAGTACTTTTAAAAAATAAAAATTTGGAGGGAAAGATCCTTTTATATACTTCCGAGGATGAAAAGATCGTTCCAGGAGATATTCTTCGGTTTCAAGGAGAATTAGAAGAATGGGAAGATGCAGCCAACCCGGGCCAATTTTCAAGCAGACATTATTATTTCAGTAAAGGAATTTACTATCATGCATATTCGAAAAACATTGAGATCAAAGGACATCAAAATGTATATTTTCGGGGAAAGATCTTGCAATGTAGAGAGTACATGAAACATCAGTTAGAAATTCAATATAAAAAGGATGTAAGTGATTTCTTAAAGGGGATGTTAATAGGCGATAAAAATGGGCTGAGTGATGAGGTTAAAGATGACTTTAAGGAAAGTGGATTAATTCATTTACTTGCGGTATCAGGACTTCATATATCGTTGGCAGGAAGAAGGTTATATAAACTGGTCCGCAAGTGGTGTGGAAATTTTGTAGTTGGTTCATTGGCAGGAATGACAGGTGCAGTGTTTTATTGTATTTTAACAGGTGGATCGGGATCGTCACTTCGTGCAGTGATGATGTTGAGTGTTTACTTTCTGTCAGAGATATTGGGAGAACACTATGATATGATGTCTGCAGGAGCTTTTGCAGGAATTGTCTTACTTATAATGTGTCCGTATAGAATCTATGATACGGGTTTTTTATATTCATTTACAGCAGTTTTTGTGATCGGAATTTATCAACTTGTTAAACCAAAGATGAAAGGTAAATATTATAAGCTGAAGGAATCGTTATTGTTTTGTGTTTTTATCCAGATAGGGATGTTGCCATTGATCGTATATTTTCAGTATGAAGCTCCGGCTTTTTCTTTTCTTGCGAATGTAGCAGCAGTACCACTGGCAACATGTGCTTTTACTTTAGCTTTTCTTTTGATTTTTTTGCCGTATACCGTATTTCATGAAGGAATCTCATGGATGATCCAAGGAGTTTTGTGGATTTCCAGACAGTCTTATGGGATGTTGACGATCGGACATGTACCATTTTTATGGGTGTTCTTATTTTATTTTATGATCGGATTGTGGATATGGAAGAAAAATGGACAAAATCGACATATCAGGATCAGTCTGGCTTATGTCATCATGATCATTTTGATATGGATTCCAATGGCAAGAAGAAAGAGTCTGGCTTTTCTTGATGTTGGACAGGGAGATTGTTTTGCGGCAGATACGAAGTCTGGGGTGATCATATTTGATGGTGGAAGCAGCAGTGAAGATCAGGTTGGAAGATATCGGATTCTTCCGTATATGAAATATCTGGGATATCAGAAGATTCAGATTGCGGTGATCAGTCATATGGATGTCGATCATTATTCTGGGATCATGGAATTACTTGAGATGGGGAAGATTAAGTATCTTGGGCTTCCAGAGATTCCAAAAGATGAGGCGATGAAAAAGATCATAGATATAGCGAAGAAACGAGGGACAACTATTTTTTATCTTTCAAGGGGAAGGCAGATCACTACAAAAGATGGAAGTTTTAAAGTATTGCATCCTCAAAAGAACAGCCAGATGGAGAAGAATGCGGCATCGTTGGTAATGCAGGGGAAAATACTTGGATATCGGGTGCTTTTAACGGGAGACGTGGAAAAAGAAGGCGAAGAAAAACTGTTATCAGAAGAATTGGAAAGAGCAGATATATTAAAAGCAGCGCATCATGGGTCAAAAAATTCCACGAGTAATGAATTTTTACAAAAGGTTCAGCCGAAACATACGGTCATTTCTTGTGGAAAACAAAATAGATATGGACACCCACATTCGGAAACTATCCACAGACTACAGACATACCATACAAAGATTTACAGAACAGATCAAAGTGGTGCGATTATTTTTTTCAAAAGAAGAGATGGTTGAAAATCTTCAAAAAAAAAGGTATACTATCAAAAGCTATAGAAAGAGATGCAAAGAATATGAAGAAAATATTAGAAGATATCAAGACAAATACATACGAACGTTTTTATCTATTCTACGGAGAAGAAAAATATATGATCTCCCAGATGAAAAACCAGTTAAAGAAAGCATTAGTTTCAGAAGATGATACGATGAACTATTCTTATTTTGAAGGAAAAAGGGCTGATGCGATAGAGATTGTTGAACTTGCTAAAACGCTGCCGTTTTTTAGTGACCATAGGTTCTTGATCTTGGATGAAACAGGACTTGGAAAGAAGAGTGATGATACGTTTATTGAAGGATTAAAGGAAGCTTCGGATACAAGTGTTGTGCTTTTTATAGAAGATAGTGTAGATAAGCGTTCAAAGATTTATAAATTCCTTTCGAAGGAAGGGCATGCGGTATGTTTTGAATCTGCTGGAGATAAAGAATTATCCAGATGGCTGACTTCACTGCTTAAGAAAGAAGGAAAACAGATGTCATCTGCAACGATGCGAAGTTTTTTATATCGCTGTGGATCGGACATGTATACTTTGAAAAATGAATTAGAGAAATTGATCTCCTATGTTGGAGAGAGAGAAGAAATTTCGATCCGTGATCTGGAAGAGCTGACATCTTCTCAGACAACAAATCAGATCTTTGTGATGCTTGAGGCAATTGCGAGAAAGCAAAGAGAAAAAGTATTGACACTATATTATGATCTGATCGAGTTAAAGGAATCGCCATTTGGAATTCTGGCATTGTTAGTCAGACAGTGTAATCAGCTGCTTCAGGTAAAAGATTTAGACTATCTTGGAAAGAGTAACGGGATGATCGCAAAGCAGATGAAAGTTCCAGCATTTGTTGTTGGAAAGTTAAAAGATCAAGCGAAAATGTTTTCAATGGATACACTCAGAGATATGATCGAAGCATGTGCAAGAACTGATGAATCAATTAAAACAGGCAAGATCAGTGACAGAGTTGGAGTGGAATTATTGTTGATCCAGTTCAGTCAGAAATAAATGAATCAATTTAAGATAGAAGAAGCCTATTATAATAAAAATGATGAAAAAAAAGAAGCCTGACGGTGGCTTCTTTTTTTCGGGTTAATTTTATTAAAATTCGTTTCTTAATATCTGATTAAGCAATAGCGTTAACGGCTTTAGATAAACGAGCAATCTTTCTAGAAGCTGTATTCTTGTGGAAGATTCCTTTAGAAGTAGCTTTGCTGATTTCAGAAATGCAAGCTGTTAAAGCTTCAGAAGCTGCTGCTTTATCGTTAGCTGCGATCGCTGCTTCTACTTTTTTGATATATGTTTTAACTTTAGTTTTGATTGCTTTATTTCTTTCTGTTTTTGTGTTGATAACTTTGATTCTTTTTTTTGCTGATTTAATATTTGCCAAAGTGGGCACCTCCAATATGATAACTTAAATTTCTTTCTTTTCTTGAATCTTGTCTATAGCGAGACACGGTTAGCTATACACAAAACATACTGTTATATCTTATAGAAAATGATTGAATTTGTCAATATCTTTGGGGAAAAAATGTAATATTTTTTTTAATACAATCACATACTAGAGAAAAAAGGAGGCAAAATCAATGCAAAATCGTACAGATCTGGCACTGGAATTAAAAGAAGAGAAGAATATTGGCTCTGCACAGTCAGGAATTATCGTAAAGACAAGAATTGATACAACGAATCATATGAAAGAAACAAAGATCATTATCAAAAACAAAAAAGGGGAGGAATCTTTAGGAAAACCAAAGGGAACCTATATTACGATCGAGGCGAAAGATCTGTCGACAAACGATGGGAGTTTTCATAAAGAAATGAGTGAAGCATTGTTTTTGAATTTAAAGGAAATGTTAAACAAAAAGAAAAAAATACTGATCGCAGGACTTGGAAATGCTAATGTGACAGCGGATTCGTTAGGACCTAAAGTTGTGAATAATCTATATATTACAAGACATTTGCAAAAAGAGGGGATTGGAAGCTATCAATTTGAACTAAGTGCGATCGCACCGGGGGTTATGGCACAGACGGGAATTGAGACAAGTGAGATTTTAGAAGCACTAGCAGAGCGGATAAAACCAGATGTAGTTATCGCGATCGATGCTCTGGCGGCCAGAAGTTACAGCAGGTTAAATAAGACGATTCAGATCAGCGATACGGGGATCGCACCTGGTTCTGGTGTTGGAAACCATAGAAATGAGATCACACAGCATACGATCGGTGTTCCAGTTCTTGCAATCGGTGTTCCAACGGTAATTTCTGTTCCAGCGATCATTCATGATATTTTTGGTGAAAAATCCCTGGAAAAGGTTTCTGAAAATATTGATGAAGAATTTATTTCCATGCACGTTACACCAAAGAATATTGATGAATCTATGAAACGGATCAGTTATACGATATCGGAAGGAATCAATCATTTACTGCATAATTAAAATATGAATGAATACAATGAAAGTATGGAGAAAAGAAAGAAATGGATATTGAGTCTTATGGTCGGTTGTTTTCTGATCATTTTTTTCAGTCAGAAGATCAATATGCAGGGAATGGTTTTAGAATTTATGGATCATTATTATCATGGGATCATGACGGGGTTTTGTCCGGCAGTATCTAAGAAGGAAGAGACGTTTTCGGGAAACATTCTATCGGACATGGTTCATATGTATTATCAGGAAACAGTACCGATCTTACAATATCGCATGGATTATAAGGATAAAAAAGAAGAAGATCTGGTACAGCAAGATTATTATTTTCGGGATGATGAAACAACGGATGAGGTGGTAGAGGAGGTGAAAAAAGAGGAAAAGTTGTTTCATGCAAAAAAATGGGAGAATCCCAAATATTTAAGAAAATATATTTATCAGATCGACAGTACGACAATGGCAACAGAGAACGAGTTAAATGGAAAAGTTTTATTAAATACGAACTTAAAACTAAGGAAATCTGATGAACCACAGATTTTAATTTATCACACACATGGGAGTGAGGCATACCGTGGCAGCAGGAAAGGAAGAAAATCAGATACGGTGATCGGTGTTGGAGATGTTTTAACGAGAAGATTGGAGCAAAAAAATATCAAGGTCGTACATGATCGTAATATTTACGATGTAAAAAATGGAAAAGAGGAGCGGTCCAAGGCTTATAATTATGCAGCAATTGCAATTGAAAGGAATCTAAAAAAATATCCATCCATTCAGGTTGTGATCGATCTGCACAGGGATGGAGTCAATGAATCGACAAAGCTTGTGACGAGGCAGAATGGAAAGAGAATGGCACAGATCATGTTTTTTAATGGAATGAGCCGTACAGCAACGAATGGAAATATCAAATATTTAAAGAATCCAAATAAGCAGACAAATCTTGCGTTCAGTCTGCAGCTGCAAGCACAGGCTGCTTTGAAATACCCCGGATTTACAAGAAAAATCTATATAAAAGGATATCGTTATAATCTGCACTATAGAGGAAGAAGCTTGCTAGTGGAAGTTGGAGCGCAGAATAATACGTTATCAGAAGCAAAAGCGTCTATGAGTTTACTTGCTGAATTATTAAATAATGTGTTATACTAAAATGGAGTGTCTGAAAAGACATATGTACTTGAAATATAATTAGGAGGAACTTATGACAATAGATCAGAGTAAAATACGAAATTTTTGTATTATCGCACATATAGATCACGGGAAATCAACATTAGCAGACCGAATCATTCAGATGACAGGAACATTAACGGACCGAGAGATGCAGGAGCAGGTTCTTGATAACATGGATCTTGAAAGAGAGCGTGGGATCACGATCAAATCACAGGCAGTACGAATTGTTTATAAAGCTGATGATGGGGAAGAATATATTTTTAACCTGATCGATACACCGGGACACGTGGACTTTAATTATGAAGTATCAAGAAGTCTTGCAGCATGTGAGGGAGCGATCCTTGTTGTCGATGCTGCACAGGGAATAGAGGCACAGACATTGGCAAACGTTTACCTTGCGATTGATCACGACTTAGAAGTTATGCCTGTTATCAACAAGATCGATCTTCCAAGTGCAGATCCAGAGCGTGTGAAAGCAGAGATTGAAGATGTGATCGGAATTGATGCAGAAGATGCACCTCAGATTTCTGCAAAAAGCGGATTAAACGTAGAACAGGTATTAAAGCAGATCGTAGAGAAGATTCCGTCACCAGATGGTGACAAGAATGCACCATTACAAGGATTGATCTTTGACAGTATGTATGATGCATATAAAGGAGTTATCATCTTTACAAGAATCAAAGAAGGAACGATCAAAGTCGGAACAAAGATGAAGATGATGGCAACTGGAGAGAGTGCAGAAGTTGTAGAAGTTGGTACATTTGGAGCAGGAAGATTCAATCCATGTGATGAACTGACAGCAGGGATGGTTGGATATGTTACAGCCAGCCTTAAAAATGTACAGGGAACCAGAGTCGGTGATACGATCACAGATGCAGATGATCCATGTGCTGAACCACTTCCAGGATACAAAAAAGTAAACCCTATGGTATATTGCGGACTGTATCCAACAGATGGAGCAAAATATCCGGATTTAAGAGATGCGTTAGAAAAATTACAGTTAAATGATGCAGCACTGCAATTTGAAGCAGAGACATCTGTTGCGTTAGGATTTGGATTTAGATGTGGATTTCTTGGATTATTGCATTTAGAGATCATTCAGGAACGTTTGGAGAGAGAATATAACTTAGATCTTGTAACAACAGCACCAGGAGTTATTTATCGCGTATATAAGACGGATGGAAGTATGATCGAATTAACGAATCCATCCAATCTTCCAGATCCATCCGAGATCGACCATATGGAAGAACCGATTGTGACAGCGGAGATCATGGTAACTTCTGAGTTTGTCGGAGCGATCATGGGATTATGTCAGGAAAGACGAGGCGTATATCTTGGAATGGAATATATGGAAGAGACAAGGGCATTACTTCGTTATGAACTTCCATTAAATGAAATCATTTATGATTTCTTTGATGCATTAAAATCACGTTCCAGAGGTTATGCATCCTTAGATTACGAAATGAAAGGATATCAGACATCAAGACTTGTAAAATTAGACATTTTGATCAACAAAGAAGAAGTTGATGCGCTTTCTTTTATTGTACATGAAGATACCGCATATGAACGTGGACGTAAGATGTGTACAAAATTAAAAGAAGAGATTCCAAGACATATGTTTGAAGTACCGATTCAGGCAGCGATCGGAAGTAAAGTCATTGCAAGAGAGACTGTCAAAGCAATGAGAAAAGACGTTCTTGCCAAATGTTACGGTGGAGATATCTCCCGTAAGAGAAAACTGTTAGAAAAACAGAAGAAAGGAAAGAAACGAATGCGTCAGGTAGGAAATGTTGAAATTCCGCAGGAAGCATTCATGAGTGTTCTGAAGTTAGATGAAGACTAATACGATTGAGCTTTATATTCATATTCCATTTTGTAAAAGCAAGTGCAGATATTGTGATTTCTGTTCTTTTCGGGCAGAGGAGGAAACGATTCATGCCTATCTAAGGAAATTAAAAGAAGAACTGATTTTCTGGGGAAAGAAATTAGCAGCACGAGACGTTGTAACCGTCTTTATTGGAGGTGGAACGCCATCATATCTTAGAAGACAAGATATTCAAATGATCTGTGAAACTGTATTTGAACATTTTCATATTTGTGAGGATGCTGAGATTACGATCGAAGCGAATCCAGGAACAGTGGATTTAAAAAAACTATGTACATATAGAGATAATGGGATCAACAGGATTAGTTTTGGATTGCAGTCAACAGTCAAAGAAGAGTTGGAGTATCTGGGAAGGATTCATACCTATGAAGAATTTTTACAAAGTTTCGACTGGGCAAGACAAGCTGGATTTTTGAACATTAATGTTGACTTGATGAGTGCGGTGCCGAAGCAAACGCTAACTTCTTATGAAGAGAGTTTAAGAAAAATAGCTAAACTCTCTCCGGAACATATTTCTGCTTATAGTCTGATCATTGAAGAGGGAACGCCTTTTTACGAAGATAACAGGTTAGAAGAACTTCTTCCATCAGAAGAAGATGAAGTTTTAATGTATCGGATGACAGAAAAGATTTTAAATGAATATGGTTACGACAAATATGAGATTTCAAATTATGCAAAGCCAGGTTTTGAAAGCAGGCATAATCTTGGGTATTGGTCCCATATTCCGTATCTGGGAGTGGGGCTTAATGCCTCTTCTTATCTGGATGAGAAACGTTTTGAGAATCCATCTGATATGAAAGACTATTTAGAGATTCAATCGTTCGGAGATGCATATGAAAGAGCCTGTTCGTTATCAGTTCATGAACAGATGGAAGAATTTATGTTTCTTGGACTTCGAAAGACGAAAGGCGTTTCGAAGAAAGAGTTTATAGAGCGTTTTGGCTGTTCCATGGATTCTGTCTATGGAAAGCCATTGATAGAATCCATGAAACAAGGCATGATGAAAGAAGAAGGAGACCGAGTCTTTCTGACACAAGATGGTACCTTAGTCAGTAATCAGGTCTTATGTGAATTTTTATTTGACGAGGAAGTTTAAAGATACAAGTTTATCAAAGATCCATTAATTTTTTTAGATTGATCTGCCCCCAGCCCTGATGGCGTCTGGGGGTTTTTAATTTGTCACAGTTTTTTCGAAGTTTCATTTTTATATCCTTATTGGTGTAAAAAGGATATTTTTCGAGCAGGAGAGCCAGAGAGCCAGAGACGACAGGAGTTGCCATGGAAGTACCGCTTTTGATAGCATAGCGGTTATTTAAGGAACACGAAAAAATATTTGTTCCAGGGGCAACAACATCTGGTTTCATAACGCAGGATGTTGTGGGTCCGCGTCCGGAATATCCTGAAGAGAAGTGTTTTCTTCCGATCATTTGAAAATTATCGTCGCTGGAACCGACAGTGATGATTTTTGGACTATTTCCAGGAATTGAAATACTGTATGGTTTTGGACCATGGTTTCCGCCGGCAATACAAACAACAAGACCATCATCCCATAGGGCGTTGACATGTTTTAATAGTTCTTTGGAGGCTGAACTATCCTCGGAACCAGGACTTCCTATCGAGATGTTAACGATACGGATCTGATAGGAGTGATGATGCTCATGAATCCAGTCAAGACCCTGTAAGAAGGCGCTTTGAACACCATTCCCTGAGGCATCCAGTACTTTTAAAGAAACGATATGGGATTTTGGAGCAATTCCCAAATAATCGGAACCAAATGTTGCCGAGGAAGCAGCGATGCCGGTAATATGAGTTCCATGTCCATTATCGTCATAGCTGAAAGATTTGGAATGAACAAAATCTACAAATTTGGCGATCCGTGTGGAATGTGGAGAGAAATCTTTATGTGGAAAAAGACCAGTATCAAGATAGGCAATGCCGATACCTTCTCCAAGAAAACCATGCTGATGGGCAAGATCGGCATGGATTTGTTTTGAAACAGAAATCTGCATGGAAAGTTGCCTTTCATACTTTATATTATTAGAATACGCAGAATAAAAGATGAGGGGAACAAGAAAAAGGCCCTCTGCAGGACCTTTTAACGTAAAAATATTTAGTTAAATCCGATAAATCTACGAGCAGCTTTATACATAGCAATCGTAGCTTTTCTTCCAACATATCCAGGCAGATTCACTGCACAGCTTGTAATATTATGACGGATCTTACGATATAGACGTTTGTCACTGTCATATAAATATTTCCATAATTCTTTTCGCATCTTTAAATGTTCTTTCTGTCCAGATTTTACAGAGATCACGGAAGAAATACACATGATAATGGAAAGATAATGTCTCATATAACGTTCTAATGGTTTACTTACAAGATTAAACTGAGTCATATAATCAATCATGATATAAGTAACTTTAAACTGCTGGTCGATACGTTTGATCATATTTGTCTCATTGACAGACTGATCATCACGTCCAATGAAATAACGATAGAAGTTAACATCCAGATAATACATTGTTTTTACATATGGAAGTGGTTTGAATACATAAATATTATCCACATAGAATGTATGCTCTGGAAGCTCTAGATCGCATTCACGAAGCAGTGCAGTACGATAAATGACAGAGTGCATTAAAATATACTGGCTGACAGGAAAACGTCCAACATCATCCCAGCAAAAGATCTGATCTTTTGGAATTGCATGACGATAATGAATAACAGTTTTTTTCTTGGCTCCCTGTTTTTCGTATACATAGTTAGAAAGCAGCATATCAAGGACTGTTCCCTGTTTGTAGAAATTCGCAAGAGTATCAAGGATTTCTCCATAAGCATATTCATTTACCCAGTCATCACTATCAACAACTTTCAGGTAAATACCCGTGGCATTCTTGATTCCTGTATTCACTGCACCACCATGCCCTTTATTTTCCTGATGAATTGCACGGCAGATGTCAGGATATTTTTTTTCATATTCATCTGCGATCGCAGCAGTGTTATCGGAAGATCCGTCATTAACGATCAGAATCTCTACCTGATCACCACCTGGTAATAAGGTGTCAATGCAGTGCCTCATATATTCCTGAGAGTTGTAGCAAGGTACAACAAAGGATATTAATTTCATAAAAACCTCCTGTTTTTCAATACGGTTAACATTACTATTATATATGTTTTTTTACAAATTAGCAAAGAGTTTCCCATTCTTCATAAAGTTCTTCCAAAGAAGAAGCGATGGAAGCCTGCTCATTACTAAGTTCCATTAATTTTGCAGGATCAGAAGCGTTTTCAGGTAAAGACATAGCTTCTGAAAGTTCTTCTTGTTTTGTTTCCAACTCAGTGATCTGCTCTTCGACTTTTTTGAGACGGTTTTCTCTTTTTCTCTGTTTTGCTTGTTCTTCTTTTTGCTGTTTCCAATCAAGTTTGGATTCTGTATCAACAGAAACGGAGGAAGCAGTAGAAGAAGCAAGAGATGCCTTTTCTTTTTCCTTTTGATCAATATAATTTTGATAATTTCCAGGATAAGAAGTCAATCCATGATCAGAGATTTCTAAGATTCGCGTTGCAGTTTTGTTGATAAAATAACGGTCGTGCGAAACATAAAGGATTGTTCCAGTATAAGCATTCATTGCAGATTCCAGAATCTCTTTAGACTGAATATCTAAATGGTTTGTAGGCTCATCAAGAATCAGAAAATTTGCATGAGACAGCATTAATTTTGCAAGAGAAACACGTCCTTTTTCTCCACCGCTTAAAGAGGAGATCGGGCGGAAAACGTCTTCTCCATAAAATAAAAATGCAGCCAAAGTATTGCGGATCTTTGTATTGTTAAGATCTGGATAAGCATCTGAAATTTCATCAAAAATAGTTTTGGAATCATCTAAATTATCTTGTGCCTGGTCATAGTATCCAATGGAAACTCCAGCTCCAAGGCTGATCGTACCGCCATTATTGCTGATCTTTTTACAAATGATCTTTAAAAGTGTTGTTTTACCAGTTCCATTTGGGCCGATCAAGGCAACGCGTTCTTCACGAAAAATATCAGCACTTAATCCATGGAATAATGATTTGTTTCCAAAAGATTTGGATACATCTTTTAAAGTCAGAACATCATTTCCACTGATAACTTCTGGCTCAATGCTAAGACGCATATCAGCATTATATTCTGTAGGTTTCTCCAATACATCAATCTTATTTAAAGCTTTTTCACGGCTTTCTGCACGTTTGATTGATTTTTCGCGATTGAACTGTTTTAATTTTTTGATAACTTCTTGTTGATGTTTGATTTCTTGTTGCTGATTTTTGTATTCTTTTAAACGGATTGCTTTGATCTGATCACGTTTTTCGATAAACGTTGTATAATTTCCATCAAACAGCATGGAGTGTCCTTGATCGATCTCCATGACCTTGTTGACAATCTTATCAAGAAAATAGCGGTCATGAGATACGATGATCACAGCTCCTTTGTAATGAGACAGGTAATTTTCAAGCCACCTTATGGAATCAACATCCAAGTGGTTTGTTGGTTCGTCAAGAAGCAGAATATCAGGATTTTTAAGCAGTAACTTTCCAAGAGCAACACGAGTTCTCTGGCCTCCAGATAAAGTGTTGATCTCTTTTGTGAAATCTTCTTCAGAAAAGCCAAGCCCTTTTAAGATTCCTGTGATCTCACTTTTGTATGCGAAACCATTTAATTGTTCAAATCTATGGGTGGCATTTGTATACTGGTTCATTTTTTGTTCTAGTGCGTCGCCGGTCAGATGTTTCATTTCCTGCTCATAGGTACGCATCTGTTCATCTAATTCAATGACTTCTTTTTTGACGGAAAGAAGTTCATCAAAAATTGTATGATGGAATGTATGATCTTGATGTTGGGCAAGATAGCCAATGCTTGCGTCTTTCTTTAAAGAAATCTCACCTTCATCATAAGAGATTTCACCGATCAATATTTTTAAAAGTGTCGATTTCCCGGCACCGTTATATCCGATGATCGCCAGCCGGTCGTTTTCATTTAAGTGAAATGAGATATTCTGCAAGACTGGTTTTTCGACAAATGTTTTGCAGATATTCTGGCATGATAATATCATTAAGATACCCCTTTCAAATTTTTTATTATAGACATTATTTCTCAGAATACCATATTTTTTGAAAAAATGAAATAATTTCATGACGGAAAGATTGACAGTTATTAGACAATCTTATATAATTATAAGCGAAATAAAGATTTTGGAGGAATAAAATGGCAAACTCAGATAAGAATATTTCCTCAGCAGTTATCAAACGACTTCCTAGGTATTTCAGATATTTAGGAGCGTTAAAAGCGAAGAATATTACAAGAATCTCTTCAAAAGAATTAAGTGAACAGATGATGGTAACAGCATCGCAGATTCGTCAGGACCTTAACAATTTTGGTGGATTTGGGCAGCAGGGATACGGATATAATGTAGATAATCTGTATACAGAGATTGGTAAGATCTTAGGTCTGGATAAGAGAAATGACATGATCATCGTTGGAGCCGGGAATCTTGGACAGGCCCTTGCGAATTATCAGTCTTTCAATGAAGATTATGGATATAAAGTCATGGCACTTTTTGATGTGAATCCAAAGCTGATCGGAATTTCTGTCCGTGGAGTGAAAGTTCTTGATACAGATGAACTAGAGAACTTTATCAAAACACACGGAATTAAGATCGCTGCACTGACAATTCCGAAGGATCAGGCACCTGCGATCGCAAAGAAGATGGCAGAATGGGGAATTAAAGGTTTCTGGAATTTTGCACCGATCGATCTTCATTTACCAGATAATGTTACAGTAGAGAATGTACATTTGGCAGAGAGTCTGATGACATTAACATACAATGTCCACAACCGTGAAGAGAGTGAGAACGAATAGCAGGTAAGAAGATGATTGCTGGAATAGGAACAGATCTCGTAGAGATATACCGGATAGAAGAGATGCTTCTTCGAGGAAGACATCTCTCAAGAATTTTTACGACAACTGAATTAGCATATGCAAAAGACAATGCTGCGACTTTAGCTGGCAATTTTGCTGTAAAAGAAGCCGTTTCCAAAGTATTTGGAACCGGCTTTTTCGGTGTGGAACCATATGAGATTGAAGTATTGAGAAATGAAGCAGGTGCACCATATGTCAAATTATATGGAAAGGCGAAGAAGATAGCAAAAGATAAACAAATTTCAAGAATTCACGTATCGATCACGAATACGAGAGAATTTGCACAAGCTTTTGCGATAGGAGAATGCGTATGAAATATGTGTTAAAGAATCAGGAGATGCAAACGGTCGATTATGAAACGATTCACGGAATAGGAATTCCGGGACTTGTATTGATGGAAAGAGCATCTAAAGCAGTTGCGGATGAGGCTGCACAGATAGCAGATCATTCACAGAGGATCTTGATCATTTCAGGAATTGGTAATAATGGAGGAGATGCACTTGCTTGTACAAGAATTTTGTTGGAGCAGGATTATTTAGTGGATTATATGATCGTTGGTAAGATAGAAAAAGCTTCAGAGGATCTGAAATTACAACTCCAGATCCTTAAGAATCTAGGTTATTTTCCGTTAGACTGTGAAGATGTAAATTTTCATGAATATGATCTTTTGATCGAAGGAATTTTTGGGGTTGGGCTTTCTAGAGAAGTTGGTGGTGTTTATAAAGAAGTCATTGAACGGATCAATGCATGTGGTAAGCCTGTGATCGCAATTGATATTCCATCTGGAATCAGTGGAGATAGTGGAAAGATTCTTGGATGTGCAGTGCATGCGTCATCAACGGTTACATTTGGTGGATATAAAAGAGGCCATTTATTATATCCCGGACGAGAATATTGTGGAGATATCAAACTGGTATCCATAGGATTTCATGACCAGACGATCAAAAAGTATGCGACAGGATATATATTAGAGGAAAGTGATCATTTAATGCCAGAAAGGAAGGCATATTCCAATAAGGGGAGCTATGGGAAGATTTTGATCATTGCTGGAAATGAAACAATGTCAGGAGCTGCATGTTTTGCGGCAGAAGCAGCACTTCGGATGGGTGCAGGACTTGTAAAAGTGCTTTCTGATGCTGGAAATCGCCAGGTTTTACAGACAAGACTCCCAGAAATTTTATTTGGAGAACGAAAAGATTTAGAAGAATCTTTAAAATGGTGTGATTGTATCTTGTTTGGCCCGGGAGTTGGTGTCAGTGAAGAAACGAAAGAAATGTTAGAGATGGTTTTGAAAGAAGGGAAAAAACCATTGGTCATTGATGCAGACGGATTAAATACGATCAGTAGATTTAATATGAAAATTGTTTATCCATATGGGACGATCATGACTCCACATTTGATGGAGGCAGCAAGATTGATGTCATGTGACATCACACAGATCAAAGAAGATCTATGTCAGAGTGCACAAGATCTTGCAGAGAAATATCATTGTACGGCTGTTTTAAAAGATGCAGCAACTATCGTTGCACGAGAAGATGATTTGGTGTATATTAATCAAAGCGGAAATGATGGAATGGCGACTGGAGGAAGTGGAGATGTTCTTGCGGGAATGATCACAGGCCTTTTGGGGGAAGGATTATCTGTTCATGAGGCAGCAGTTCACGGAGTTTATCTTCACGGTCTTGCAGGAGATCATGCAAAGCATGATCTGGGTGCTTACAGCATGATCGCATCAGATATTATTGCTCATATAAAGGACGTTACAGGAGGAAATTATGAACCAGTACTATAGAGTGCATGCAGTTATTGATCTGGATGCAATCTGTCATAATATAAGAGAAGTAAAACGTGTAGTTGGAGAAGGTGTGAAAGTAATGCCAGTGATCAAAGCTGACGGATATGGACACGGAGCAGTTCCGATTGCAAAAGAATTAAATAAGATCGGGGTTGATGCATTTGCAGTTGCGATCCTGGAAGAAGGGATCACACTTCGAAACAATGGAATCAGACAGCCGATCTTGATTTTAGGATACACATCAGAATATCAGTACAGCTCATTGATTCAGTATGAGATCGAGCCAACTGTATTCTGCTATGAAATGGCAGAATCCTTATCAAAGATCGCGCAGGCACTAGGCAAAGATGCGAAGATCCATATCAAACTGGATACGGGAATGAACCGTATCGGATTTAAACCAACCAAAGAATCTGTAGATATCATAGAGAAGATTGCAAAATTGCCAAATATCAAGATTCAGGGGATCTTTACACATTTTGCATGTGCAGACGAGGCGGATAAAACAGAAACTTACGAGCAGGAACGAAAATACGATCAGTTTATTACGTGGCTTGAGGAAAGAGATATCTATATTCCAATCAAACACGTATCAAATAGTGCATCAATCATTGATCTGGATGGATTTAGAAAAGATATGGTACGCTCAGGAATCATTACTTATGGATTATATCCATCAGAAGAAGTTTCAAAAGATGTATTGGATTTAAGACCAGCGATGGAATTAAAGACACACATTGTATATATCAAAGAAGTGGAAGCAGGAGAAGGAATTAGCTACAATCACACATATGTAACTGATAAGAAGACAAAGATCGCAACCATCCCAGTAGGATATGCAGACGGATACCCAAGAGCACTCTCTTCCAAAGGAAAAGTATTGATCCGTGGACAGTATGCACCGATCATTGGAAGGATCTGTATGGATCAGTTTATGGTTGACGTGACAGATATTGAAGGTGTATCTGTGATGGATGAAGTAACTTTAGTCGGACACGATGGCAATAAAATGTTGACCGTAGAAGAAGTTGCAAATGAAGCAGGATCTTTTAATTATGAATTTGTTTGTGGGATTGGGAAACGTGTTCCACGAGTATACATTCGAAACGGAGAGATGAAAGAAACAGAATATTTTGAAAAATAAGGAATACTTTTGAAAGAATCGTAAATACTCTTCATACAATATTTAAAAAGAAATGGAGAGTGTTTATGCTTATGGTAATTAAGCGAGGCGATATATTTTATGCAGATTTAAGACCGGTTGTTGGTTCAGAACAAGGCGGGATCCGTCCTGTGATCGTATTGCAAAATGATGCGGGAAATAAATATAGCCCAACGATCATCTGTGCAGCGATCACAAGTAAGATGAACAAGGCAAAGTTGCCAACGCATGTACCAATCGACAGTCACAGGTGTGAATTAGAAAAAGATTCAGTGATCTTGTTAGAACAGATCCGGACAATCGATAAAAGTCGTTTAAGAGAAAAGGTATGCCATTTAAATTGTACATTCTTAAAACAAGTGGATCATGCACTAAAGATCAGTTTAAGTCTTGATACATAACAGGAAGTTTGGATATATTGACCTTTTTTCTTAGAAATGATATATTTAAGTTTGTATAGTCTTAATTTCTAGAAGATAAAGGAGAAAGAAAAAGAAATGGAAGGATTTACTCCCTCGGTGCTTTTGATGATCATTTTAGCAGTTATCATTGGATTTGCAGCTGGGTGTTTTTTCGTGAAACAAAGAGAGAAGATCAAAGAAGCAAAGAAAAAACTGCATACATCAGAACAAGAACATGAAGAGGATGAAGACAATGAATATGAAGAAGAGATCATGAACATTGTCAACGAAGGACATGAGCAAGGTGCGATCATGGAAGGGGAAGCCCGCATGATCACGAATATCTTCGAATTTGGAGATAAAGATGTCACAGATGTTATGACATCAAGAAAGAAGATAGATGCGATTGATGTAAACATGTCCGTAGAGAAAGCATTAAATTATATGTTAGATGAGCCATATTCAAGATATCCATTATATGAAGATGACATCGATAACATTGTAGGAGTGCTTTATTTAAAAGATGTGATCGATGCATATCTTAATCAGAAAGAAGCAACACTTTCTGATATTGCAAGAGAACCGTTTTTTGTTCATCAGACGATGAATTTATCGGTGCTTTTTCAGGAGATGCAGACCAAGAAGATTCATATGGCGATCGTTATTGATGAATACAGCCAGACAGAAGGTATTGTATCTATGGAAGATATGCTAGAGGTCATAGTAGGGAATATTTTAGACGAATATGATGTTGAAGACCGTAATATCACCAAGATCGGATGGGCAGATATTTATCTTGTACGAGGAAGCACGAGACTGGAAGAACTTGAGGATACATTAGGAATCGAATTTGACGTTGAAGATATTGAGACCCTCAATGGATTTTTAATTGATCAGCTGGGACATTTACCAGAAGACAATGAAGAAATAGAAATTATCTACCAAGGATATTCCTTTAAATCTGTCGATATTCATGACAACATGATCCGGCAGGTAAAGGTAGAAAAAAGGAAAAGGAAGGAAGAAGAAGATGTCAGGACACAGTAAATTTGCGAACATCAAACACAAAAAAGAAAAAAATGATGCGAAAAAAGGAAAGATTTTCACAGTCATTGGAAGAGAAATTGCAGTAGCCGTTAAAGAAGGTGGACCAGATCCAGATAACAACAGCAGATTACGTGATGTCATTGCAAAAGCAAAAGCAAATAATATGCCAAATGATACGATCGAACGTGGTATCAAAAAAGCTGCTGGAGATGCAGATTCTGTTAATTACGAACAGATTACATATGAAGGATATGGACCAAGCGGAGTTGCTATTATCGTAGATACATTAACAGACAACAAAAATCGTACAGCATCTAACGTAAGAAATGCATTCACAAAAGGAAATGGTAACGTAGGAACACCAGGATGTGTATCTTACATGTTCGAGAAGAAAGGACAGATCATCATCTCCAAAGAAGAATGTGAAATGGATGCAGATGATCTTATGATGATGGCATTAGATGCTGGAGCAGAAGATTTCAACGAAGAAGATGACAGCTTTGAAGTATTAACAACACCAGAAGACTTCAGTGCAGTCAGAGAAGCTTTAGAGAAGGAAGAAATTCCTATGGCAGATGCCAGTGTAACAATGATCCCTGGTACTATGGTTGAACTTACAAGTGAAGAAGATATTAAGAGTATTCAGAAAACATTAGATCTTCTTGATGAAGATGACGATGTGCAAGAGGTGTACACTAACTGGGATGAATAATCAGTTATAGATTTCATAGAATAAAATAAAAAGAACCTTAACTCAATGCATATATATAATAAATGCTGGGAGTTAAGGTTCTTTTTTGCTATGATATTTGAGATTTATAACATGAATTATTACTGTTGCTATGCAATTCTCGAACACCTATAAAACTATGCATTCTCAAGTGCTTCTTTCAGATCATTGATAATATCTTTCGCACTTTCAATTCCAACAGATAAACGGATCATTCCAGGAGAAACACCAGCTTCTCTTAACTGTTCATCATTCATCTGGCGGTGTGTATGGCTGGCTGGGTGAAGTACCATCGTTTTCGATGCAGCAACATGTGTCGCAATATTTGCTAATTTCAAGCCATCCATAAAGCGTACTGCAGCATCACGTCCACCAGTCAGTTCAAAGGAAATAACACCACAGGTTCTTCCTTCATCCATATATTTTTGTGCTAATTCATGATATTTATCATTAGGAAGTCCTGCATAAATAACATGAGATACTTTTTCATGAGCATCTAAGAATTCAGCGACTTTCTGAGCATTTTCACAATGACGTTCTACACGTAAAGGCAGTGTTTCTAATCCAAGATTTAATAAGAAACAGTTTTCAGGGGATGGAATGGAACCGAGGTCACGCATCAGCTGTGTTGTAGCTTTTGTGATATAAGCTTTCTTTCCAAATTGTTTTGTATAAATGACACCATGGTAAGATTCATCAGGTTCAGTAAGACCATGATATTTGTGTCCATAAGCGTCCCAGTCAAAGTTTCCGCTGTCAATGATCGCACCGCCAACTTGAACAGCGTGTCCATCCATATATTTTGTTGTTGAATGTGTGACGATGTCAGCACCCCATTCAAAAGGACGACAGTTGATCGGTGTTGCAAAAGTATTATCAACGATCAATGGAACTTCATGTTCATGGGCAACCTTTGCAAATTTCTCAATATCAAGAATGACAAGTGCAGGGTTTGCAATCGTCTCTGCAAATAAAACTTTGGTATTCGGTTTGAATGCAGCGGCGATTTCTTCAGCACTTGCATCAGTATCAACGAATGTACAGTCAATTCCAAGTTTCTTTAATGTAACACCTAGAAGGTTAAATGTTCCACCATAGATCGTAGAAGCTGCAACAACATGATCTCCAGCCTCACAGATATTAAAGATCGCATAGAAGTTTGCAGCCTGTCCAGAAGAAGTAAGAAGTCCTGCAACACCTCCTTCAAGATCAGCAATTTTGGCAGCTACGGCATCATTTGTAGGATTCTGAAGACGTGTATAGAAATATCCTTCTGCTTTCAGATCAAATAACTGTCCCATTTCATCAGTTGTATCATATTTGAAAGTAGTACTCTGATAAATAGGAAGTGCACATGGTTCTCCTTTCTTAGGAGTGTAACCAGAATGAAGACATTTTGTTTCTAAATCATAATGACTCATAATCATAATTCCTTTCTGTTATAAAAAATATGTATTAAATTATACCCGTAATTCCTAAAGAAAACAAGGGAAATAGAATTCAGATAATTTGTCGAATTGACTAAAAAAAATGAAAATTCAAGATTTTTTGCATAAAAGAAAAACAACTCGACAAAAAAATTATTTTTATCACACAAACCAACAAAAACATTGAAAAACTTAACGAAGTTCTTAAGATAATTTGTTGTTTTATTTTTAACGATGTGCTAAAATAAAGGTGTTATTTTTAATACTGAAAGGAGTTTCAACATGATTTATTCACATGAAGTAGAACAAATGTGTACAGTAGCTCAGGGTGTAAACCATGGAGCTGCCCCAATTCCTGAAGAAGCAAAATGGGTAAAAGCGAAAGATGTAACAGACATCTCAGGATTAACACATGGTATTGGTTGGTGTGCACCTCAGCAGGGAGGATGCAAATTAACTCTTAACGTTAAAGAAGGTATCATCCAGGAAGCATTAGTAGAAACAATCGGATGTTCAGGAATGACACATTCAGCTGCTATGGCATCTGAAATCTTACCAGGAAGAACAATTTTAGAAGCATTGAATACAGACTTAGTTTGTGATGCTATCAATACAGCAATGAGAGAATTATTCTTACAGATCGTATACGGAAGAACTCAGAGTGCATTCTCAGAAGAGGGACTTCCAATCGGTGCTGGTCTTGAAGACTTAGGTAAAGGATTAAGATCTCAGGTTGGTACAATGTACGGAACACTTAAAAAAGGTCCTCGTTACCTTGAAATGGCTGAAGGATACGTTACAGGTATCGCTCTTGACGCTGACGATGAAATCATTGGATACCAGTTCGTTAACTTTGGTAGAATGATGGACTTCATCAAAGCTGGAGACGATGCTCAGACAGCACTTGACAAGGCCAAAGGTCAGTACGGACGCGTTGATGACGCTGTTAAGATTATTGACCCAAGAAAGGAATAGGAGGTAGCGAATAATGGCTTTATTTGAATCATATGAAAGAAGAGAAAAACAGATTCTTGCTGTTTTAAAAGAGTATGGAATCAATTCTATCGAAGAAGCTGGTGAAATCACAAAAGCTGCTGGATTAGATGTTTATGCTCAGGTTGAAGGAATTCAGCCAATCTGTTTCGAAAATGCAAAATGGGCTTACACAGTAGGTGCTGCTATCGCAATCAAAAAAGGTTGTAAGAGAGCTGCAGATGCTGCTGCTGCTATCGGTGAAGGTCTTCAGGCATTCTGTATTCCTGGATCTGTAGCTGACCAGCGTAAAGTAGGTCTTGGACATGGTAACTTAGGAAAGATGCTTCTTGAAGAAGAAACAGAATGTTTCGCATTCTTAGCAGGTCACGAATCTTTCGCAGCTGCTGAAGGAGCTATCGGAATTGCTGAAAAAGCTAACAAAGTTCGTCAGAAACCTTTAAGAGTTATCTTAAACGGATTAGGAAAAGATGCTGCACAGATCATTTCCAGAATTAACGGATTTACATATGTTGAAACTGAAATGGATTATTACACAGGTGAAGTTAAAGAAGTATTCAGAAAATCTTACTCTGAAGGATTAAGAGCTAAGGTTAACTGCTACGGTGCTAACGATGTAACAGAAGGTGTTGCAATCATGCACAAAGAAGGTGTAGACGTATCTATCACAGGTAACTCTACAAACCCAACTCGTTTCCAGCACCCAGTTGCAGGTACATACAAAAAAGAATGTATCGAACAGGGTAAAAAATACTTCTCTGTAGCTTCTGGTGGTGGTACAGGACGTACATTACATCCAGATAACATGGCTGCAGGACCAGCTTCTTACGGAATGACAGATACTATGGGACGTATGCATAGTGATGCTCAGTTCGCAGGATCTTCTTCAGTACCAGCCCATGTAGAAATGATGGGATTAATTGGTATGGGTAACAACCCAATGGTAGGAGCTACAGTAGCAGTAGCTGTATCTATTGAGGAAGCTGCTAAAGCAGGTAAATTCTAGGAAACCGCTTAAATACGTGGTTTTTAGGAACGATAGAAGTGGTAAAAAGCAGTGAAAAGTGACTCGTTACTACAACATTGCTACAACATTACTACAACTCGTTGCTACAAGTGAATAAACAAAAAGAGTCAAGAATGTATATCATATCTTGGCTCTTTTTGTTGTGCTTAAATTATTTAATTTTCAATATCTCTTCCATCAGCCATTCTTTTTTTCGTTTCGTATAAGTACCTTCGGTAATGTCTTTTATTTTGTGACCCATGATACGTTTTACTGCATATTCATTCATTTTGGCATCACCAGCCATCGTTGCAAATTGGATGCGACCATCATGAGCACGATGATCAGGATTCAATTCTAGTTGTTCAATAATCTTATCAACTCTATGACGGTACTTGTCGTATGTAAGTTTTAAACTGGATCGATGGGTTTTAGTATCAGTACAATTGATCAAGTACTCACTTCCCAAAGACAGGGCTTCCTGGTAACGGTGTTTTACTAATGTACGAATTTTTGGATGAATCGGAACCACACGATCTTTTCCGGCATCGGTTTTCATACCACCAGTGATAAACCAGTTTTCTAAATCAACATTCTCCATTTTCAGCAATCCTAATTCTTGTGGTCGCCAACCAGAATAGCACTGGATCAGTAGCACATCGACATAATCCACATCATACAAGTTATCCCATAATTTCTGCATTTCCTCATCCGTGAAGTCAATATGATCTTTCTTTTCTTCCTCGACATCTTTAATGATATCATCGGATAATTTGAAAGTTCTTGCATAGTTTTTATCAACAACATCATTTTCATTTGCATAATCAAGCATTAAATTGAACAGAGACTTGATCTTAGTTTTTGTAGTAGGAGAAGGATGTTTTTCTTTCCCATCGACTTCATATGTACCTTCTTCCATACAGCCTTTAATATGTCGTGGACGTAAATCTTTGGCACGCATCTTGTAAATGGAAGAGCAGTAGTTCCAAGCAGATTTAATTGTACGTTCACTAGAATGAGAACTTAAAGTCTTAAAGTATTCATCAGTCCATTTTTCATACAGCTCTTCAACAGTTAGATCATCGTCTAAATCGTAAGGATTTTTATTATATTCAACTAAAGCAGCATAAGCTTCGTTATAAGTCTTGAAGAATGCAACAGGTTTAAGTAGTTTACGAATCGGTCTGCCGTAAAAGTCTTTTCCAACAGTAACCATTGCACGGAAAGGTTTGTATAGATTGCCAGTTTTGATTTCAGATATCTGGCCAAAGCCGTTTGGAAGTTTTTTTCGTCTACGTTGTTTAGTTCGTTGCTTTTTGGCAGTAGTTGTTTGTAGAGGATATCCGCAATGAGGGCAAGCAATTGCGTGATCGCTTACCTGCAGATCACATTCGGGACATTTGATCAGTGCCATATATCATCATTCCTTTCTAAAAAAGGGTACAAAAAATACACCCTTATCAAATTGTAATTTTGTAGGATGTATGATATAATTCTGTTGTTCAGGCAGAACTTATATCAGCCATCCATGGTTGATAGGTTTCTGAGATTCCGTCCAGTTGGTAGCTGGGCGGTTTTCTTTTATTGTAAATTATTTCACAGTAGTTTTTGAAACATTTAGATAATCAATAATGTAACCATCTGCTGCCCAGATACTAAAAACGCCTGCGAAAGAAGTACATTCAGGATTTTTAATTTTAGCTTTTAAAATAAAATTTCTAGTGTCGTTTGAAGCAATATACGGAGAAGTGGTCATTTCATCTGGTTCGTAATCCGTATCGTTCAATTTAAAATATTCACAGTCAAACTTAAATAAGGAATCTGTTTTGTTATATACTGCAAACGCAATTTCAGAAGAAGTTGTATATGCCAACTTTATCTGCAGTTTATCGTTATCCAAAATAATTCTATTATATGTATAACTTTTAACAGTAGGAGCTGAAGGGGTTTTAACAACTTTCTTTTTAATAGTTATTTTGCTCCGATAAGTCTTTTTACCGATCTTAGCTTTTATATAAGCTGATCCAACTTTCAGCCCTTTGATAGTTGCGTATTTGCTATTTTTGTTCACTATTCTTATTTTATTATTAGATGCTGTCCATTTTACTTTAGTTTTATTGTTCTTTAAATTAATTTTACAAGTCTGGTTAATATAAATAGTCTTTTTTAATGGTGTAATACTTACTTTAGATTTTGCAGATGCTGGTATGGTTGGTAACAACATCATTGCAGACAATGCAACGCATAAAAACTTTTTCTTCATACGAATTTCTTCTTATGTTATTATATATAACGCTTAACAACTTCAATAAGTCGTGATTTGTATTTGTATAGATCGTTTAAAGAATCAATATAAATTCTTTCATAAATCTTTAACGGTTCCAGTCTGTTTCTTTTATAGCACGTTTTCCTCTCCCCAATCACATATTGCGTTTAATATGGGTATCAATGATTTTCCACGTTCAGTTAAACTATATTCCACTTTAGGCGGTATTTGTGGGTATTCCTCTCTATGCACTAATTTATCAGCTTCAAGCTCTTTTAACGTGGCGCTTAATGTTTTATAGGAGATTTTTTCAATATATTTTTTCATTTCGTTAAATCGGACAACACCAAATTCCGCTAAAACATATAATATCGTCATTTTATATTTTCCACTAATCAATGATAACGTATAACTGAATCCGGTACTCTTAAAACACTCATTTGAAATAAGACGTTCACTCATTTTATGCTTTCCTTTCCGGTAGTCTATAACCTTTGTGTTAGTATCGCACTTAAATGTGCGTACTTGCTTTTAGTTGTATTCTTGCTATGATAATAATATCTTGTCCGGGAAAAGTCAATCCCGCAATAAAAGGAGGATAATTTTATGAGCAAAAAAATAGTAGTAATCACAGGTAGCCCACGTAAAAAAGGGAACAGTTTTGCCATGACAGAGGCTTTTATCAAAGCGGCAGAAAAAAGGGGGCATACAATAACCCGGTTTGATGTTGCAATGATGAATGTGGGGGGATGTCGTGCTTGCGAAACTTGTTTCAAGACAGGGAAAGCCTGTTCTTTTAATGACGATTTTAACATCATAGCTCCTGCTATTCAGGACGCAGACGCAATCGTGTTTTCCATGCCGGTTTACTGGTACTCAATTCCATCACAGATTAAAGCAGTGATTGACAAGCTGTTTTCATTCTATAATGCAAAGGTTGACATTGCAGATAAAGAATGTGCATTGATTTCCTGTTGTGAGGAAAATGATGAATCCGTTTTTGACGGTGTGCGTGTTCCGATAGAGCGTTCTGCCGCATTGTTAAACTGGAAAATGGTAGGAACAGTATTAGTTCCAGCAGTTGTCAATGTTGGAGATATCGATAAAACGAATGGCTGTAAACAGGCAGAAGATTTGGCAAATAAATTTTAATAAGTATAATGCAGTGGGTGGCGGTTTAAAATGCTGTCACCCTCTGAATTATAAAAATACAACCGTAAACCAATCACCGCCCCATGTGGGAGAAAGGGGGAATTTTCTATGGATTGCACAGAAGCATACAAGGAACACATCATGTATTCTTTCAACGGTTTCTGCAAAGTCGTCATACGCTATGCCGCTATCAACGCATGGCGCGACAGGAACAGGCGGCGGCAAAGAGAAATATCCTTTGAATACCTCACAGAAGAAAAATTCTATCCTCTAAGCACATCAGACGAAGCTCTCAAATCACCCTACGAACAATACCCCGTCACAATCTGCGGTCAGACAATCATACTCACCAATGGCGAGCTTGCTGCAGCCCTGTTATCTTTGCCAGAGAAAAAGAGGGAAATCATTTACCTTTGTTTTTTTACGAATATCCAATGAATCACTTCCTTTATTTTCTGTATTTCTTTGGTGTGAATTTTTGTTTAGCATTTATTTTTGCGATGGTTATACTGTTTTGTAGACTCGCTTTTAATAATTCTCTTGTTTCATCATCTAAAGGTTCTCCGGAGAACATCAATCCATCCTGATCGGATTCTAACTGATCAAGGATTTGTTCTAATCGTTTTGCAATATCTCGTTCATCTTTCTTATTTAATATGGTAGAAGGTTGAGGTTCTGGTTTTTCCCATCCCATCAAATAAGCAGGGGATACATGACACAAATCTGCAACAGCTTCAATTTTATCAGACGGTATATTAGTAATAAGATTATTTTCATATTTATACAAAGTCTGCTTAGATACATTTATTTTTGTTGCAAACTCTATCTGACTCATGCCAGTTTTCTTTCTTAGTAGTTGTATTCGTTCACCAACTGTCATCCACATCATCTCCTTTCTTAGTAACTTAATATTATCGCAAAAATGTTATAAAATCAATCAAAAATATCTTGACAAGTTACTTTTCGTGACATAATTAAAGCAACTTAAAAAGTTACCACAGAAATTAAAAACTAAACAACCAGAAGATGAGAAAGACGAAATGTTTTTTAAATGATCATCCGTATTTTTTCCACTAGGATATGTATCAGCAAATGGAAAATTTGCACGAATATTAAAAGTAAAAGCATCTTCAAAGGTTTTGATAGAGGAATGATATTTCGCATGAAAATGTAAATCATCTTTTGTCGTGCCATATCCAACAAGCGGACAACGAATTGCATAACCTGGAGAAATAATTGTACCAGAGAGACGTGCAAATATATCTTCGCCAAGATCACCATTAAAAATTTCTTTTCCAGAAAATTTATGATCACAAGATATCGAATCAATATTAAATAAAAATTGTGCTTGCATCAAAACAGCATTGCAGATAACATAAGGATAGTAATAATACTTGCATTAGAATAAGTAGAAATGAAGAATTAAGAATAAAAGCGAAAAGGAGTCTCCTATGGATTATCAATCATACCTATCCCACAATGTAGCTGTCAACCTAAAAAGAATCCGAACATCCAAAGGCATGAGTCTTGATGTCCTCTCCGAACAAACAGGAGTCAGCAAAAGTATGCTGGCTCAAATCGAGAAAGGAACAGCAAACCCATCCTTAGGAGTGTTAGGAAAGATCACAAGCGGATTAAGAATCGAATTCCAAGAATTAATTGAGGCTCCTCCAATGGAATCCTGCCTTGTAACACCAGATCAGATGACACCAACAAAAGAAATGATCGGTGAATACAAAGTATGGACATGTTTTCCATACGAAGATAATCACCAATTAGAGATTTACCGCATTGATATCGAACCAGGGGGCAAATATATCAGTGGCAGCCATGGAGAGAAGACAAGAGAATATCTTTCAGTTACAGATGGAGAACTTACGATTGAGTGTGGTGAAGATGTTCAGAAGATCACAAAAGGGGAAATCTATCGATTTGAAACAGATAAAAAACATAATTATAAAAATGAAACACAACAAAAGACAAGTTTTATCTGTGTGTTTGTAGATTATCGGTAAGTATCATACGGAAATAGTAAGATGATAAAATGACATGTTCAATATAATGGACAGATGTAATATATAATATTTTACAAAAAATTATAAAATAATAAAATACCAAGAAAAAATATACAATGAAATAATAAAATATACCATAAAAGATAAAAATAAAGAAATTTCAAAAAATAACAAAGATATATTGACAATTCAATTCTCTAGTGTTATTGTATAGTTGTACAAAATAAAGGATAAAAATTAAGCAAGGGCGCTTACCAACAGGATAAGTTTCCCTTGCTTTTCTTTTTACTATTTAAAGTTTATCAATGAAAAAGATAAACAAAATCTGGCCCAGAGAAGTTAAATAACCAATAACATCATGAGGAGGAAACAGATATGAGATTAAAAGATACAGGATTAACAAGTCAGGATATTAAAGATAAAGTAAACAAATATATGATCGAGACATACGAACGTTTTGATTTCCTTGCAGAGAGAGCAAAAGATATGTATATGTACGATGAAAATGGTGAGGAATATCTTGATTTCTATGCAGGAATCGCAGTAAATAACGCAGGAAGCTGTAATGAAAAGGTTGTAGCAGCAGTCAAAGATCAGGTTGGCGACATCATGCATACATTCAACTATCCATACACAATTCCTCAGGCGCTGCTTGCCGAAAAAGTATGTGAAACGATCGGAATGGACAAAATCTTCTATCAAAACTCTGGTACAGAGGCAAATGAAGCAATGATCAAAATGGCTCGTAAATATGGAATCGAAAAATACGGACCAAACCATTATCATATCGTAACAGCGAAGATGGGATTCCATGGAAGAACATTTGGAGCAATGTCAGCAACAGGACAGCCGGGAAATGGATGTCAGCTTGGATTTGGACCAATGACATATGGATTCTCATACGCACCATATAACAACCTTCAGGCATTTAAAGATGCATGTACAGAAAATACGATCGCGATCATGATCGAGCCAGTACAGGGTGAAGGTGGAGTTCACCCAGCAACACAGGAATTCATGAAAGGATTAAGAGAATTTTGTGATGAAAATGATATGTTACTCTTGATCGATGAAGTTCAGACAGGATGGTGTCGAACAGGTGCAGTGATGTCTTATATGAACTATGGAATCAAACCAGACATCGTATCCATGGCAAAAGGTTTAGGTGGAGGAATGCCAATCGGAGCAATCTGTGCAACAGAAGAAGTTGCTAAAGCATTTACACCGGGATCTCATGGAACAACATTTGGTGGACATCCAGTCAGCTGTGCAGCAGCATTAGCAGAAGTTAATGAACTGATCAATCGCGATCTTGCTGGAAATGCAAAGAAAGTTGGAGATTATTTCGCTGAGAAATTAAAAGAACTTCCTCATGTAAAAGAGGTCAGACATCAGGGATTATTAACAGGTATCGAATTTGATGACACATTGAACGCAGTTGATATTAAACATGCATGTTTTGATCGAAAACTGTTAGTCACAGCCATCGGAAGCAGTGTTATCCGTACAATTCCACCATTGATCGTAACAGAAGAAGAATGTGATAAGGCATTTGCGATCATGAAGGAGGCTGTGGAATCCTTAGCTTAAAAGGAAATCTTTGAAAAAAGATCAAAATATCAGGGAGGAATGTAAATGAAACATTTTATCGTAAATATCGGATGTGAATACGGAAGTGGTGGTCCGGACATTGGAAAGATGGTTGCCGAATCACTAGGAATTCCATTTTACGACAGAGATTTAGTAGATCAGGTCGTAGAAAAACTTGGAGTTGACAGGGATCTGGTAGAAAAAGCCGATTCCGGAGAAGAAAATGTCAAATATGAATTTGACACAACCTTTGGACCAAGATATGCAAATCTTACAAATCGAGTTATTTATACACAGTTTGAGGTTATTCACAAACTGGCTGCAAAGTCATCTTGTGTGATCATTGGACGATGCAGTAACTACATATTAAAAGACAGGGATGATTGCTTAAATATCTTTGTATATGCACCAGAAGAGTATAAAGTGAAACATATCATGGAGCAAAAAGGTGTATCACAAAAAGAAGCACAAAAACTTGTAAAATATAATGATGGGATGCTGAAATCAAGATATGAATATATGACAAACTCTGATATGAGAGATTGTCGTACAAGACATATGATGATCGATTCCAGTATTCTTGGACTTGAAAAAACAGCAAAATATATCATGCAGTTAATTGACCTGCGATTTGAAAACTAAAATAAAATACATTTACATTCTAACAAAGGCGTTAAGAGATAAGGATCTTTTAGCGCCTTTTTTCTTTCGAAACTTTAAACAGAATGTGAAGCAAGAAAGGAATGATATATAATGGAAAAGAAAAAATCAGAATTTGACAAAGTATTTAGTGCATGGGACATTCTTGTCATTGCATTTGGAGCTATGATCGGTTGGGGATGGGTTGTCTCAACCGGAGACTGGATCGGTCGAGGCGGAGTTTTAGGAGCCGTTCTTGGATTTGCAATTGGCGGCGTTATGATATTCTTCGTTGGACTTACTTATGCAGAACTTACTGCAGCAATGCCACAGTGTGGAGGAGAACATGTATTTAGTTATAAGGCAATGGGACCGGTTGGTTCATTTATCTGTACGTGGGCGATCATTTTAGGATATGTCAGTGTTGTATGTTTTGAAGCATGTGCACTTCCAACGATCATTACTTATATTTATCCAAAGTTTTTAAAGGGATACCTCTATACGGTTGCTGGATTTGACATTTATGCATCTTGGCTTGCAGTTGCCATGATCGTTGCATTTTTTATTACATTTATTAACATCAAAGGTGCAAAGACAGCAGCTACATTACAGACAATCTTGACAGCGATCATTGGTGGAGTTGGAATCCTTTTGATCGTGGCATCTGTTGTAAGTGGGGATTCAAGTAATCTTACACCACAGCTTTTTGCAGGAAATACAGGAGGAACGATTTTTAAGACTGTTTTAAGTGTTGCGGTTATGACACCATTTTTCTTTATTGGATTTGATGTTATTCCACAGGCAGCGGAAGAGATCAATGTACCACTTAAAAAGATTGGAAAGATTATGATCTTATCAATCGTGCTTGCAGTAGCATTTTATGCATTGATCATTTTAGGTGTTGGATATGTCATGGGACCATCAGATATCGTAAAATCTCAGGCAGGATCAGGACTTGTTACAGCGGATGCGATGGCAAAAGCATTCCACAGTAGTATTATGTCAAAAGTATTGATCGTCGGTGGTATGTGTGGAATCATTACAAGTTGGAATTCTTTCTTAATTGGTGGTAGCCGTGCGATGTATTCCATGGCTGAATCTTATATGATTCCAAGAACTTTCCGCAAATTACATGAAACACACAAAACACCAGTGAATGCATTATACTTAATCGGTGGATTATCCATATTAGCTCCATTATTTGGACGTAAAATGTTAGTATGGATCGTTGATGCAGGTAACTTTGGATGCTGTCTTGCATACTGTATGGTTTCCTTATCTTTTATCATCTTAAGAAAGAAAGCACCAGAAATGGCACGTCCATACAAAGTAAAACATTATAAGATTATTGGTGTACTGGCAGTCTTAATGTCTGGGTTCATGGTGGCGATGTATATAATTCCAGGATCAGGGTCAAACCTTGTACCACAGGAATGGGCAATGGCAGGCGGATGGTCTGTTCTTGGAATCATCTTCTTCATTGTATGTAAATTAAAATATAAAGATAAATTTGCTTCTCATATTGATGTTGCAATCGATGATGAAGATGTCACAGCAGAAGAAGATCATACATTTGAAGATGCACTTGGAGCTGTTAACACAGCAGAAAATGTAGTGGAAGTACAGCCAGCGATCAATTTCAATTACTTCCTTCCAGTCAATATTGCATTTGGAAGTGGAAAAGTATTAGAAACAGGAGAACTTACAAAACCATATGGTAAGAAAGCACTGATCGTAACAGGAAGAAGCAGTGCAAAGAAATCAGGTTTATATGATAAAGTAGCAAACAGTCTCTCCAAAGCAGGAATTGATCATGTACTATTTGACAAAGTCGCACAGAATCCATTGACAACAACTGCCATGGAAGGTGCCAAATTTGCCAAAGCAAATGGATGTGATGTTGTCGTAGCAATCGGTGGTGGAAGCATCATGGACTGTGCAAAAGCAATCGCATTCTTAAGTGTCAATGACGGAGATATCAACGATTACATTTATAATAAATTACAAAGCGACAAAGCACTTCCATTAGTGCTAATTCCTACAACCTGCGGAACAGGATCCGAAGGAAATGGATTTGCAGTTCTTACAAACCCAGAAAATGGAGACAAGAAATCTTTACGCTGTAATGCGATTGTGGCAAAAGTATCCATTGTCGATCCAGAATGCATGATGACAATGCCAAAACATGTACTTGCATCTGTTGGATTTGATGCATTATGTCACTGTATGGAAGCTTACACATCAAAGATCGCACAACCATTTACAGATGCTCTAAGTTTATATGCGATGGAACTGATCGCAGGAAACCTTGTCAAAGTATACAAAGGAGAAGGAGGCAAAGAAGTATGGGAGAAGATCACACTGGCATCAACGATCGGTGGAATGGTCATCAATACGGCAGGTGTTACACTGGCACACGGAATGGAACATCCAGCCAGTGGATTAAAAGACATTGTTCACGGACAGGGACTTGCAGCATTAACACCAGTGATCGTAGAAGCATCCCATAAAGGAAACCACTTCAAATTTGCCAAAATTGCAAGAATCTTTGGTGGGGTTACCGCAGAAGATCTTGCTGGAAAACTTCGAAGCTTGTTAAAAGACATTGATCTTGCATATACATTATCTGATCTTGGATTATCCGAAGAAGATATCCCTTGGATGGCAGAGAACTGTATGAAGGTATCAGCGGCAAGTGTTAAGAACAATCCGGTTGTATTTACACAGGAAGAAATTGCTGAGATATATCGAAAAGCAATGTAAAGTGGATTTGATATAGTCTATGAGCATATCAAAAGGAAGGAACCCTGAGTGCAACAATTAGCAAAATGCAGGTTGCACTCAGGGTTCCTTCTTTTTTATCCTCTTTTAGCAAGAAGACTCCAATCTCTATAGGACGCCACTGAAAAAGTATCCGTAAAATCATATATCTGATATAATTAAGGTATCATAATTGCCGGAGGTTGAAAATGTTATCGTCTCAACTTAAACTTAACCTTAGTTACTATTCAGATTTATATGACATGATTGTCCCAAAAGATCATATTCTAAGAAAAATCAGGGAATTGGTTGATTTTTCTTTTATATATGATGAATTAAAAAATAAATATTGCCTTGATAATGGGCGTAATGCCAAAAGTCCTGTATTGCTATTTAAATATCTGCTTTTGAAACATCTTTATAACCTTTCTGATAATGGCGTCGTGGAAAGATCTCGATATGATATGTCTTTCAAATATTTTCTGGAATTAACACCGGAAGAAGATGTTATCCATCCCAGTCTTTTAACAAAATTCAGAAAACAGCGTTTAAAAGATGAGAATATACTTGATCTACTCATAAATAAAAGTGTAGAGCTTGCCATAAAACAAGGTGTTTTAAAAAGCAATGCTGTGATCGTTGACTCAACTCATACAGAGGCCCGTTATCATAAAGCTACTCAAAGAGAAATCTTAAAAAAAGCATCCACTTCTCTGAAAGCAACTTTAAAAGATTCTGATGAAGAAATTTATCTGCCAGATGAACCTGAAAAACATGCTTCGTTAAATGATTATAATGAATATTGTAATGAATTATTAAATACAGTTCAGGAAAGTCTGTATTCAGAACTGCCAAAGATTAAAGAAGAAGCTTCTATGTTATCTGAAATCCTGGATAATAAGATTGACTGTTATGACCACTCCATTGATCCAGATGCTCGGATTGGCCATAAAACAGTTAACTCTTCTTTTTATGGATATAAGACCCATTTGGCTATGACGGAAGAACGGATTATCACAGCAGCAACTATCACATCCGGCGAAGCATTTGATGGCCACGAACTTCCGGTACTTGTTCAAAAAAGTAAATTGGCAGGCGTAATCGTTAATGAAGTAATAGCGGATACGGCATATTCCACACAGGAAAATTTAAAAGATGCACAAGACAACGAATATAAATTAATTTCAAAACTCAATCCATGCATCATAAAAGGCTCTCGTTCAGAAGATGGCTTTATCTTTAATAAAGATGCTGATACTATGCAGTGTCCAGCTGGTCATTTGGCTATAAAACATTGAATTGACAAACGTAGTAATCAAAAAAAGAATGCACGTATCAAATATTTTTTCGATATCAATAAATGCCATACCTGTCCTTATCGTAATGGATGCTATAAGGAAAATGCAAAAACCAAAACATATAGTATTACTATTAAATCGGATTATCATAAAAATCAAGAAGCATTTCAAAAAACAGAATATTTCAAAGAACGTTTCAAAACCCGTTATATGATAGAGGCAAAAAATAGTGAACTAAAAAATATACATGGGTATGGCAGCTGTAATGCCGCTGGACTATCAAATATGCAACTTCAAGGGGCAATATCAATATTTGCAGTCAATTTAAAACGAATTTTAAAACTAAAGGGAGAAGTCTGCCCAAATGAGGGAAAATAGGAAAAATCACATCACGAAAGGGTAGATTATATATCTCTCAAAGCACTATTTTGACAATATTTAGCAATCAAGAAACGTTCCTACTCATATTGGACACTCTGTGGTGCTAAATTTGCCACTTTTTCAGTGGCGTCCTATAGGTGGGAGAGAATATTACGTTTTCGTGTATTGAAAATTATAAAAGAGATAAGGGTTCTTAACAGAGTGTGTTGACAATACTTATATTTTAGAGTTAATATATATATATCCTAAAGTGTAGGATGCGTAACAAAACAATAAGTCAATTTAAAAGAAAGGTAAGATGGGTAAGGATAATGAAAAAGAAGATTGGTTTCATCACAAAAGTATTAACAGGAACATTAGTTTTTAGTATGCTGTCTTTTGGACAAGTATCAGCGGCTACGAAAGTTGAGCAGCCAACGTTAAAGAAGATTGATGTAAAATACAAAGATAAAAAGATCACGATCACAGGTCAGGCAAATCAGATAAAGAAGGTAAGAGCAGTCTACAATAAGACAAAGAAAACGGTCAATGTAAAATCCAATAAATTTACAATAACTTTGAAATATAAGAACGAAAAAGATATTAAATTATATGGATTAAACAGCAAAAACAAGAAAGTAACTAAGGCAAAGAAAGTCACAAGCAGCAGATTTGTGACAGGAAAGCTGATTTGTAATAAGATTACACATACGAAAAAGGGAATTACTTATGAGCTTAATACAGAGGCAGGAAGTGTTGTGACGGCAAAATATAAAGGGAAAGTAATAAAGGAAGAAGTAGTAGATTCATCCTGTACAAGATTTTTTATTCCAGAGAAGAAAATCAAAGGTAAGAAAGGAACATTGACTTTTACACAGAAAGCAACTTCAAAGCGAACAAGTAAAAAAGTTGCATTGGAAATTATAAAAGTAGGAAGTGTAACGGAAGTAAATTATTAAATTAAAGATATAGTAACGGAAAAGATATGGTATGAAAAGAAAGTTTCATATCGTATCTTTTTTTTGATAAAATATAAATTGATAAAGCTATTTTTAGTTCATCAGATAAATAACAATAAGAAGATAAAAGAAAGAGAGAAAATCCAATGAATGATCAGTTTATACAAGGTATAATATTTGACTGGAACAAAATAGATGATGACAGTTACCTAAAACAAATAGAAGCATTAAAAGATGTTGAAAGACTAGAATTTCAAAATTCAATCAACTTTTTTGTTGGAGAAAATGGAAGTGGAAAGTCTACATTATTAGAAGCAATTGCCATAGCTCATGGATTTAATCCAGAAGGTGGAACGAAAAACTATGTATTTTCTACGCATGATACACACTCCGAATTATGCGATGCCATCAGAGTTGTAAAAGGATATCGGAAGGAAAAATGGGGATATTTTCTTAGAGCAGAAAGTTTCTATAATGTTGCAACGAAGGAAGAAGAATATGGTGGAATATATTCAGAGAGATATCATGAAAGATCACATGGAGAAGGTTTCTTAGCGTTAGCACAAAATAATCTGCAGCCGAATGGACTATATCTTTTCGATGAGCCAGAAGCGGCATTATCACCACAAAGACAATTAACATTATTAATGGAAATATATAAATGTGCAAAAAAGGGAGCGCAGTTTTTTATTGTGACACATTCACCGATTTTATTAGGAATTCCAGATGCAGATATCTATTGTTTTGATGATGGAAGGATTCATTTGTGTGAGTATGAAGAGACGGAAAGTTATCAGATTACGGAAATGTTTATAAATAATCGGGAGATATTGTTGGATAGGCTTTTAAAAGAATAGATGTAGAAATTTACGTTTCATGCTATACTAAAAAGTAACAGATCAAATGGAAGAAAGAGGTGAGACAAAATCATGGAAAATGAAACATATATGAAACGATTAAAAGACCGACTGCAAATAGAATTTAAAAAACAAGATCGAAGTGGAGTATATGGTTTTACACAAAGAAGCATGGCATATAATTCCAACCGAATTGAAGGAAGCACCTTAACAGAGAAACAGACAGCAAGTATGTTTGAAACAGGAACTCTATATGCGGATGATCCAGACATGATTTTTCGAACAAAAGATATAGAAGAAATGAATGGACATTTCAAAATGTTTAATTATGTAATGAAATGTATGGAAAAACCTTTGTCAGAAGATATCATAAAAAATATGCACAAAAATTTAAAGGAAGGTGTTTTTGAAGATCGAGCAAACGGATATGCAATTGGTGAGTGGAAAAAGCGTGCAAACAGGGTCAGTGATATCCAGACAGCATTGCCACAAGAAGTTCCAGAAAAGATTCATCAGTTATTAGAGAAATATTGTAACACAGAGAAAATTACATTATATGATATTGCTAAATTTCATGCACAGTTTGAGAATATTCACCCATTTCAGGATGGAAATGGGAGAGTCGGGCGTATGATCATTCTAAAACAATGTCTGGACCATAATATTGTTCCAGTGATCATCCGTGATATTCATAAAGCAGAATATAATCGATATCTTAATAAAGCACAGCACGAACAAGACTATAAAGGATTAGAAGCTTATTTTGAAAAGGAACAGAAATATTATCAGGAAAGTACAATCCCAATGATATTTGATTATGATGAATTGTAGAATAAAGTTATAATTAATAGATAGTGGACAGGAAAGGAGGTTTGACTTTATGGCTAAAAGGTTTTGTACAACAGGAACATGTATCCCTGAGAAAAATTATATGGTCGATCTTAGCAGTAGAATTCAAGTGATCATTAATCAATATATCAAATCAGGACAATACTTTACGATCAATCGAGCCAGACAATACGGAAAGACAACGTTACTTTATCTTTTGGAAAAAGAATTGAGAAAACAAGATTATCTGGTTTTAAGTTTAAGCTTTGAAGCCGCAGATGAATACTTTGAATCTCTGGGAAGTCTTGCCGAAGGACTTTCACTTGATATTGAAGATTGCTTGCGAGAGCAAAATATAGATGAGAAAGTTTTAGAAGAATGGGATAACCCAATCTCTGAGAGATTTCCTATGAGATCATTAGGGACCAAAATCAGCAATCTATGCAGAAAATGCGGTAAAAAAGTAGTTTTAATGATCGATGAAGTAGACAAAAGTTCAGACAATCAGATTTTCTTATCATTCTTAGGACTTCTAAGAGAAAAATATTTAAAATGTCAGCAAGGAAAAGATGTAACATTTCATTCTGTAATTCTTGCAGGTGTTTACGATATTAAAACATTAAAGTTAAAATTGCATCCACATGAAGAATCTAAATATAACAGTCCATGGAACATAGCAGTTGATTTTAATATCGATATGAGTTTTTCTGTTGGCGATATTCAGACAATGATACAAGAATATGAGCAGGAACATCATACAGGCATGAATGTAAAAGAAATCAGCCAGATTTTATACGATTATACTTCAGGATATCCATACTTGGTTTCAAAGATATGTCAGTTATTAGATGAAAGAGTTTCAAATATTCAAGCATGGACAAGAGAAGGAATTTTAAGTGCAGTTAAAGTTTTGTTAAAAGAACCAAACACGTTGTTTGATGATATGACCAAAAAGCTGCTAGATCATCCACAGTTAAAAGAAATGCTTCAAAATATATTATTTACAGGCATTGATTTTCCATATAAGAGAGAAACACCAATTATAGATTTGGGAGTTACGTTTGGATTTTTGAAGGATAAGAATGGAATTGTAGCAGTATCAAATCGAATTTTTGAAACGCAGTTATATGATATGTTTTTATCAGAAATGGCAGTCAATAACCAAATGTATATGCAGGTATCATCGGATCGAAATCAATTTATTGTAGGTGGAATGCTGCAAATGCCATTGGTAATGCAAAAATTTTACGAATATTATGAAGAGATTTATTCAGAAAAAGATCAAAAATTTATAGAAGAGAATGGAAGAAAACTGTTTTTATTATTTTTAAAACCGATTATAAATGGAACAGGCAATTATTATATTGAAGCGCGGACAAGAGATAATAAAAGAACAGATATTATCATCGATTATAAAGGAAAACAATTTATTATTGAATTAAAAATCTGGAGAGGTAATGAATATAATCATAGAGCTAGGCAGCAGATTTTTGAGTATCTGGATTATTATCAAAAGGAAGAAGGTTACCTGTTGAGTTTTAATTTTAATGAAAAGAAAGAGATAGGCATTAAAGACATAGAGTATCAGGGAAAACATATTATAGAAACAGTTGTTTAACTTAAAAATAAAAAACAGACCTCAAATTTTACAAGGTCTGTTTTTTAATATAAGAAAATTTTATATTAACAATATGAATACAAAAACAACAATAGAAGCAACCATCAATTTATACTCATCCGAAAAATTTTCTTTATTCTGTAATTTTACAAGAACATGATATAAAAAGTAAAAAAATGCAAAAAAGCATAATGCAAAAACAAATAAAACAACAATATGTTCCATCATAACTACCTCCCATAATAAAAATCCTTAGTGTTTTATTTCTATATAAAATTATATACAAAATATTTTATATGTCTAGATATTCCCCTACTTGAAAATGCTTAATGATAAAAAAACTCAATAATGAACGATAGGTAAGTTTTGAGATAAATTGTTTTGTTTGTGGATGTGAAAGGAATATGATAAACTGATATTAAAATGATACCTATAAAATGTCTATTTAATAATAGGAAGAGGAAAGATTATGTACAAGATCAATAATTTCAGTGACAACGACGATGTAAAGATCATCGACAAATCAGGACCATTTGAAGTCATCGAATACCAGAGAGATTTAAGTGTCATGCCAGAGGATGCCCAGTTGGCATTTTTCTGCAGCCAGATGAATGTTAGAAAACGTCAGCTAAAATGCGAACTATCCAGAGGAAATGTAACCATTCAGTCAGGTGCCATGCAGTGGATGGCAGGAGATGTCTCTGCGACAACAGGAATTAAAGGAGCAGGAGATTTCTTATCCAAGACGATCCGTGGAAAGGTTACAGGAGAATCTGTGATCAAACCAGAATATACAGGAGATGGAACGCTTGTTTTAGAACCTACATATAAACATATCATTTTATTAGATCTTGACGAATGGGGCAATTCGATCGTATTAGATGATGGTTTATTTTTAGCCTGTGAATCTACATTGAAACAAAAAGCAGTCAGAAGAAAGACATTTTCTTCTGCATTTGCAGGCGGAGAAGGATTCTTCAACCTTGGATTAAAAGGAAGTGGAGTTGTGTGCATAGAATCTGATTGTCCAAGAGAAGAATTAGTCGAGATCACATTAGAAGATGATGTTGTAAAGATTGACGGAAACTTGGCGATCGCATGGAGTGGAAGCCTTGATTTTACGGTAGAACGAGCAGGAAAATCTTTGCTCGGCTCAGCAGCGAGTGGTGAAGGACTGGTCAATGTATACCGTGGAACAGGAAAAGTATTATTGGCACCAGTTGGGAATCAGGCAATGAAACCACAACAAGTGATAGAAAAAGAGCCAGTGATCGTTGGGGATGACGATGAATAAAAGAAAAAGATAAAAATAGAGCTAAAATATCAGACAGGTATCGTGATATTTTAGCTCTATTTGATTGCACGTATGTGTTAAAAATTCGATCAAGACGAAATCTAATTATGCAAAAATCTGATCCAATGTAACAAGTACACCATCCTCCTCATTTGATGGGCACACATGTTTTGCAGCATCTTTTACATTCTGAGGTGCATTTCCCATGGCATAACTTTGTCCACAGTATTTTAACATTTCAATATCATTGCCGCCATCTCCAAAAGCAACACATTGATCGGGTGAAATACCCCACCGTTTTACAAGTCGTTCGAGTCCTTGAGCTTTATGACATCCAGGAAAGATCAGATCGATCGAACCATGCCCACTGGTCGTTGGATCGATTTTCCCAGCGAGTCGTTCGCGGAAGATATCGTAATAATCATATGTTTTTTCAATAGGTACTGTTGGTGCAAACTTTAAGATCTGATCCTTGATTTCTTTGAAATCATCGACCCATTGCAGGCGATGGTAATAAATATTGGTCAGATCAAAAAAATCCTGATCGACACTGCCACGTTCGCAATAAGCACTATTGAGACCGCATACAACATTAGAGATTTCTGGATATTCACGACAAACGTCAATGACAAGATCAACGGTTTCTCTTGGAATATCAGCGGTAAAAACAAGTTGTCTCTGATCTTTTACAAAAGCCCCATTTTCAGCAACAAAAGATAATTCATCATAATATTCTGGAAATAAATCTCTTAACTGATAATATTGATTTCCGCTGGCTACAACAAAATGACATCCAGATTGTTTCATTTTATGGAAGATTTTTTGAAATCTTTCTATATCATAAGTGTAATCAGAGCGGACAAAAGTTCCATCAATATCAACAGCAACTAATTTTACATCATATTTTTTCATGTTAATATATTCCTTTCGCAATTATTTACGCACTGCATTATCATAAAAACGGAAATAATCCGGGCGATGTCGTGATTGTGTATATTCAAACATGATCCCATCACTATTATAAGTCTGGCTGCTGATCACAGCAACGCAGTTATAATCATTGATATTAAGGTTTAGGTATTTTTCATCAATCTGCGTAACTTTTTCAACGGTCATGATTCGTTTGCTGTTTACGATCGTCATGTTCAAATCATGTTCAAGGTAATCATAAATGGATGTCTCAGAGATTTCTTTTGTAAGATCAGGAACACACTCTTTTAAAAAAAAATTATGATTAAGGATCAGAGGTTTGTCATCAAAATAATGAATCCTTTGAATGTAATAAACCTGGGAACCGATGGGAAATCCTGTTTTTTTGGAACAACTTTCATTGATCGTAAGTTCTGTAAATAATACGGTTTTTGTATATGCGTTCATTTTATTTCTTTTTGCAGATTCACGAAAAGTTTCGATTTCACCGATCATAAATACGCTTTGTTCCGAAGGACGGTAAATATTTCTCACACCTTTTCCCTGTACGGTCTGTACATATCCATCCGTTACAAGACATTGGATCGCACGGCGTACGGTATTTCTGGAACAATCATATGTCTGGACTAAAGAATTCTCAGATGGAAGAAGTTCCTGATATTTAAATATATCCTCTTCAATTTTTCGCTTTAAATCTTTATAAATGTCTTCATAGATGCTTTTTGGCATGTTGTACTCTCCCTTCGAAATTTTATATAAGTAATTATAATGAATTGTAAGAGAAAAAACAATACTTGTTTAAACAAATTCAAAATAATCTATTGACATGTTTAAACAAGTATGATATAAATGAAGCATAAGGTAACTTGTTTAAACAACTAACAACAAAAAAAGGAGGATAACATGGGAAAATATGATCAGGATTCCAAAGAATTATTAAATTATATTGGAGGCAAAGAAAATATTCAGGCAGTGACGCACTGCATTACAAGAATGCGTTTTGTACTGGCTGATCCATCAAAGGCAGATATCGAAGCGATTGAAGCGATGAAGGTAGTAAAAGGAAGTTTTACACAATCTGGACAGTTTCAGGTTATTATTGGGAATAATGTCGCAGACTTTTATCAAGACTTTGTAAAAGTTGCAGGCGTAGAAGGCGTATCAAAAGATGCTGTCAAAGAAGCGGCGAAGAGTAATCAAACATTGATTCAAAGAATCGTATCTGTTTTAGCAGAGATTTTTGCACCATTGATTCCAGCGATCATTACCGGTGGTCTGATCCTTGGTTTTAGAAACTGTATTGATAGTATGTACTTATTTGAAAATGGAACAAAAACATTATGTCAGATCAGTCAGTTCTGGGCAGGAATGGATAGTTTCTTATGGTTGATTGGTGAAGCAATCTTTCATATGCTTCCAGTTGGTATTTGTTGGTCTGTTACAAAGAAAATGGGAACAACACAGATGCTTGGAATAGTATTAGGACTTACACTGGTTTCAGGTCAGCTTTTAAATGCTTATTCTGTAGCATCTACTGCAGCAGCTGATATTCCAAAATGGAATTTTGGTTTTGTAAAAGTTAATATGATCGGTTATCAGGCACAGGTGCTGCCAGCAATTTTAGCTGCATTTGTACTGGTTTATTTAGAAAAGTTTTTTAGAAAGATCACACCACAGGTTGTATCCATGATCGTCGTTCCGTTTTGCAGTCTGGTCTTATCTGTTATGATCTCACATTTTGTTGTCGGACCGATTGGATGGAAGATTGGATCAGCAATTTCCGCCGTTGTTTATGCAGGAATTACAGGATCTTTCAAAGTTATTTTTGGCGCAATCTTTGGATTTGTTTATGCACCATTAGTTATCACAGGACTCCATCATATGTCTAATGCGATCGACCTTCAGCTGATCGCTGATTATAACGGGACTATGCTTTGGCCAATGATCGCGTTATCTAATATCGCACAGGGATCAGCTGTTGTAGGAATGATGATCCTTCAGAAGAAAAACGCACAGGCACAGGAAGTAAATATTCCATCTGGAATCTCTTGTTACCTTGGAGTTACAGAACCAGCAATCTTTGGTGTAAATCTAAAACATGGATTTCCATTTATCTGTGGGATGATCGGATCAGCCATTGCAGCAATCGTCTGTGTTGCTACGTCAACAACAGCGAATGCGATCGGTGTCGGAGGAATTCCAGGAATCTTATCCATTCAGCCAAAATATATGGGAAGTTTTGCGATCTGTATGTTAATCGCAATTGTTATCCCAATCGTATTAACACTGATCGTAGGAAAGAAAAAGTTATCCGAAGAAGAAAAGAACGGAAAAACGATCGCAGAAACAGAAGAAATTACAGAAAAAAGTGAGGCAGAAGAAAAAGAAGTTACACACCTTACTGCGTTTTTAACAGGAGATGTCATTCCAATCAAAGAAGTGAATGATGGTGTATTTTCAGAAGGAGTGATGGGAGATGGAATTGCGATCATCCCAGAAAACGATACATTATACGCACCAGCGGATGCACAAGTTGCGGTCCTTATGCCGGGATCAAAACACGCATGTGGTTTAAAACTTTCCAATGGAATGGAAATCTTACTTCATGTTGGACTTGATACGGTCAATATGCAGGGAGATGGATTTGAATATTTGATCGAACAAGGACAGTTTGTAAAAGAAGGAACACCATTAATTAAATTTGACAGAGAAAAAATCAAAAAAGCTGGATACAGAGATGTTACGATCTGTGTTATTTCTGAAACAGGAAATGCAAAGAATATAACATTTGAAACAGGAACGACAGCAACAGCAAACAAGACACAGGTTGCATCCTGGGAAAATTAAAAGGAGATAGGTATGCACCATTTTAATAATAAAGTTGTTTATCAGGTTTATCCAAAATCATTTAAAGATTCTAATGGGGACGGTGAAGGAGATATCAAAGGGATCATTGAAAAACTGGATTACTTAAAAGAACTTGGAATTGATTATTTATGGATCACACCAGTATTTTTATCTCCAATGAACGATAATGGATATGATGTTGCTGATTATTATAAGATCAACCCTCAGTTTGGAACAATGGATGATATGGATGAATTGATCAGACAGTGTAACGAAAGAGGAATCGGATTAATGCTTGACATGGTATTTAACCATACATCAACCGACCATGAATGGTTTCAGAAAGCATTAAATGGAGAAAAAGAATATCAGGATTATTATATTTTCAAAGATGGAAAGGAAGAAGAACTACCAACGAACTGGCAATCCAAATTTGGAGGACCAGCATGGGAATATGTACCATCCTTAAAGAAATGGTATCTTCATTTATATGATGTATCTCAGGCAGACTTAAACTGGGAGAATCCAAAAGTCAGAGAAGAATTAAAAAAGGTGATCCGTTTCTGGAAAGAAAAAGGAGTCAAAGGATTCCGCTTTGATGTTGTCAATGTTATTTCAAAACCAGAGGTATATGAAGATGATCATGAAGGGGACGGAAGAAGATTTTACACAGATGGACATCATGTGCATGAATTCTTAAAAGAACTGGTAAGAGACACAGGAATTGAAGATATGATCACAGTTGGAGAAATGTCTTCTACTTCCCTGGATAACTGTATTCGTTATTCTAATCCGGAAGAAAAAGAGTTATCTATGTGTTTTAATTTCCATCATCTAAAAGTTGATTATAAAGACGGAAAAAAATGGGAATTAATGAAACCAGATCATATGAAATTAAAGAAACTGTTTGAAGAATGGCAGGTTGGAATGCAGGATGCAAACGGATGGAATGCACTGTTTTGGTGTAACCATGATCAGCCAAGGATTGTTTCCAGATTTGGAGATGAAGAAAAATACTGGAAACAGTCTGCGAAGATGCTTGCAGCTACAATTCATCTGATGAGAGGAACTCCATATATTTATCAGGGAGAAGAAATTGGAATGCCAAATGCTCATTATCAGGATATCTCCTATTATAGAGATGTAGAAAGCCTGAATTATTATGACATTCTTTTAAAAGAAGGCAAAACAAAAGAAGAAGCCCTTCAAACATTGGCAGAGAGATCAAGAGATAACAGCAGAACTCCAATGCAGTGGTCAGAAGAAGAAAATGCAGGATTTTCAGATGTTACACCATGGATTTCAGTTCCAGATCATTACAGACAGATCAATGTAGAGAAGGAATTAGAAGATAAAGATTCCATTTATTACTTCTACAAAGAATTGATCAAACTTAGAAAAGAAAAGAAAGTGATTTCTGAAGGAATCATTGAATTTATTGAGAAAGAAGATGCCGATCTTTTGGCATATAAGAGATCTTATGAAGAAGAATCTCTGGTTGTATTTAACAATCTTTCAGAGAAAGAAAAAGTGGTAGAAATTCCTCAGGAATGGGCATCTTATCATAAGCTGATCGGGAATTATGATGCAGAGCATATCAAAGAAAATAAAGTGGTATTAAGACCATATGAAACTTTAGCTTTAGAAAAATAAATCAATAAATAAAAAAATAGCATTTGTTACAAAAAATAAGCAACAAATGCTATTTTTTGGTCTGATTTACTCGACATTAAAAAATGAAAAGCGTATAATATATTACATCACGTTAATCGTTTAAAGTGAAAAAGTAATAAAACACGAAAGAAGCAGTAGAAACATGAAAATTCTAGTATGTATGAAACAGGTACCAGCGGGTACCAAAGTGGACATTGATCCAGAAACAGGGGCAATGAAACGTTTGTCAGGGGAGACAAGAACGAATCCTTATGATTTATTTGCTCTGGAATCAGCATTACAATTAAGAGAGAAAGTAGGGGGAAGTGTTACCGTTCTCACCATGGGACCTCCACAGGCTGAGGAGATGATGAGAGATGCATATACAATGGGAGCAGATGATGCGGTCATTTTATCTGACCGTAAGTTCGCAGGAGCGGACGTGCTTGCAACATCCTATGCATTATCGCAGGGAATCACAGCGATCGGAGATGTTGATCTTATCATCTGTGGAAAGCAGACAACCGATGGAGATACTGCCCAGGTTGGGCCAGCAATCGCTGAGCATTTAGGAATCCCACATGCAGCATGGGTATCTGAGATCGTAGATGCAGACAGCGAGTCTATTCAGGTAAAACAGGATCTTGTCAGTGTATCACAGACTTCAAAGATTCCATATCCATGCCTGATCACAGTTGACAAAGACATGTGTGTTCCAAGATTACCATCTTATTTATTACAGAAACAGTCCAAAGACCGCCCAGTGAAGATCATGACATTTGAAGACATGGCAGATCAGAACTTAAGCAAATATGGACTTGTCGGTTCACCAACTGCAGTAGAGAAAATGTTTGCACCGCCAGAAGTAGAAAAGCAGGTTTATTTTGACGGAGATGCAAAAGAAAAGACAAAACAATTATTTGACGTATTAGTAAATAAGAAAGTGATTTAGGTGAGATGACATGGAACTAATAAAATTTGATGCAAAACGCTGCAGTCTATGTGGTAAATGCGTGGAAAAATGTCCGTTTGGGGCATTAAGTTTTGAAGATAATGGAATCGTTGTCGGGGATACTTGCCGAATGTGCGGAATGTGTGTCAGACAATGTCCAGAAAAAGCAATCAGTTTTGAGCAGAAAGCAGGATCATTTGACAAAGATAAATGGAAAGATTTTCTGATCTTTGTAGAACAGGAACGTGGAGATATTCATCCAGTTGCATTTGAATTGATCGGAGAAGCAAGAAAGATGGCTTCGAAAGTAAACTTTAAAGTCAAATGCGTGATCGCAGGTGGAGCAGGAACCGTTGAGAATGCACATAAACTTCTAGACTATGGAGTCGATCAGGTTTTTGCATATGAGGATGAATCTTTGGAAGGATTTAGGGCTGATTGTTATACAGATGTTGTTGCAGAATGCATCGCAGCTCAGAAGCCAAGTTCTGTCTTGATCGGAGCTACGGCACTTGGAAGATCCTTAGCACCAAGACTGGCAACAAGATTCCATACAGGATTAACAGCAGACTGTACAACTCTTGATATTAAGTCTAATACAGATATGGTACAGATCCGTCCAGCATTTGGTGGAAATATCATGGCTCAGATTTCTATCACAAAATCAAGACCACAGTTTGCAACTGTAAGATACAGAGTTATGGATGCGGCACAGAAGGTTGAGAGTGCAAAAGGAGAGGTTGTTGTCTGTTCAGTGAAGGAAGAGATGAAACAATCTCCGATCGAGATCTTAAAATCCGAAGTGATCGAGAAGACAAAGAACATTGAAGATGAAGACATTTTAGTTGTAGCAGGACGAGGGGTCCGCAATGAAAAAGATGTGGAAATGTGTGAAGAATTAGCCAAAGCTTTAGGTGGACAGTTAGCATTTACAAGACCGATGATCGAGAATGGTTTTGGGGATGTTGCACATCAGGTTGGATTATCTGGAAGAACTGTTCGTCCAAAACTGATCATTACTTGTGGAGTTTCTGGTGCGATTCAGTTTACATCTTGCATGACAGGATCTGAATGCATCGTAGCGATCAACAATGATCCAGAAGCTCAGATCTTCAATGTGGCACACTATTGTATCGTTGATGACCTGTACAAAGTCGTTCCATATCTGACAGAATTAGTAAAACAACAGAAAGGGGACGAATAAGATGCCATATCCATATAAGAAGATGACCCAGGAAGATTTTGATAAGATCATTGAGATCACAGACAACGAGCGAGTATGGGTCGGCGATGAGATCGCAAAAGAATATTACAAAGACGAGATGCCGGAATATGGAGTATTTCCACCGGAATTATACGTGGAAGTATTGAATAAAGAAGAAGTTTCAGAAATCATGAAATATGCCTACGAGCAGAATATTCCAGTTGTCTGCCGTGGAGCAGGAACAGGACTTGCAGGTGGAGCAACTTGTAAATATGGTGGGATCATGTTATCTGTGATGCGTATGAATAAGATTTTCCCAGTGGATCACAAGAACCAGACGATCACGGCACAGCCAGGAGCATTGTTAATTGATATTCAGGCGGCTGCCAAAGAAGAAGGATTATTCTACCCACCAGATCCAGGAGAAAAAACAGCTTCCATCGGTGGAAATGTCATTACCAACGCAGGTGGAATGAAGGCAGTAAGATATGGTCTTACAAGAGACTTTGTCCGTTGTATTGAAGCAGTTATGCCAGATGGTTCCATCATGAATTTCTCATCCAATGTTGTAAAGAATACAACAGGATTTGATGTGAAAGATTTAGTGATTGGTTCTGAGGGGATTTTATGTATTTTGACAGAAGTTACGTTAAAGTTATTGCCTGCACCAACATGTTCAAGTACATTGGTTATGCCATTTAGAAGCTTGGAAGAATGTGCTGATATGGTACCAAAAGTATTAGATCTGCCATTTGTTCCAACAGCGATTGAATTTTTAGAAAGAGAACTGATCGATATTGTGGAAAGAAGTCTGCATAAATTATTTCCAGTGAAACATGGGGAAGCAGTATTGATCGTTATGTATGATGCATCAAGTAAAGAAGAACTTGATCGTGCAGTAGAAGCAGCAGCAGAAGCCGCATTGGAAAATGGAGCTTTAGATTGCAATATCGCAGGAACGCCAGAACGTGCGGCATCTGTGTGGGAAGTACGAGGAGCAATTCTTGAAGGAATGAAGGCAGATTCCGTTGCACAGGAAGAATGTGATGTTGTCGTTCCAAGATCAGAGATTGCAGAATATGTAAAACAGGCAAAGAAGATCGCATCTGCACATGGAATCCGTGTAGAGCCATGTGGACATTGCGGAGATGGAAACATTCATACCGAATTGCTTCGAGGCCCAGAGATGAGTGATGAGGAGTGGAAAAAGGCAACACATGAATCATTAACAGAATTATATGCATTATCAAAGAAACTTGGTGGACAGTTATCCGGAGAACATGGAATTGGAAATGGACGTCTTGATTTCTTAGAGGAATTTGCGGGATCAAGAATGATCGAACTATACAAATCTATTAAACGTGCATTTGATGACAAGCTGATCTTGAATCCAGGAAAAATGATCAAGATCGATGAAAACTAGAATATCAGACTACATTAAGAGAAAAGAGAGGACAACAAAATGAGTGGCAAAAAAAGTTTACTAGTTGACAAGAGTAAGATGCCTCTTGCCATGGGAATCGCATTTGTAGCATTTACGACACAGTTCGGAGGTGGATTTGCTTCCGGAGCACAGATATATCAGTATTTTATCAACTACGGAATCTGGTGTCTGTTAATGCCACTGATCACACAGGGATTATATGCATTATTTTTCTGGTATGGAATGCGTTATGCGTACAAACATAAAACATATGATTACAGAAGTTTTTCTGACAGTTTATATGGAAAGACAAGACCGATCATGTCAAATCTATATGAAATCTGTTATTTGATCATGATCGGAACAGCATCTGCGGCAGCATTTGCAACAGGTGGATCAACACTTCAAATGCTATTTGGAATCCCATACTGGGTATGTACATTGATCATAGCAGCATTTATTTTCGTGATTGCACTCTTTGGAACAAGTGTTGTAAGAAAATGTGCATCTACTTTAAGTGTACTGATCTTGATCGGATTGATTCTTGTATTAGTACCAAACATCATTGTACAGTGGGATGCGATCACAGCAGCAATTTCGAACTTGGTATCAGGAAAGATGCCGGTGATCTCTGGAGAAAGCGGAGCTTTTGGACCAGCCTTATATTCTGCAGTTTTATATTTCTTCTTCCAGTTAGCATCTGTATCGGTTATGTACCAACATATGGAACCTGTTACAGATAAGAAACAGATCAATAAAGCAGCCATTGAAATCTTTGTATTTAACTTCTTTGCAATGGAATTGTCTATCATTGGATTATTAGCGGTTGCATACGTAGCAGATCTTGTCACAGCAACAGTTCCTATGTTAGTATTAGTACAAAATGGAGTATATTCAGGATTATTAACACCGATCATCTCTATTTTGATCATCCTCGGATCTATTTCAACGGCGGTAAACATGATCTCTGGAATCGTAACAAGATGTGTCAATGCAGTAGAGCGTCGTATGATATCTGAGCAGGAAAGACAGAATGGACATTTAGTAAGAAATGCTATTGCAACATTGATCTTTACATTTTTAGCATTTGCGATCGCACAGTTTGGATTGTTGGCCGTTGTAAAACAGGGATATGCATACCTTGGATATGCAGCATTTATCACCTTGTTTGTTCCATTTATCATTCATGTGATCGTGACGAAAGGAAAAGAAATTTAGGAAAAATTGTTTTGGGGGAAGAATTAGTTATTATGAAAAAGTTAGGGTTAACGATTTTAGCTGTAGCTGCGATCGTATCAGGAATGATCAGTACAAAAAATGTAGCAGCACAGACAAAAGAGATTACAGTAAAAAGTGAAGGTGTTCAGGAAATTACTGTGATACAAAGAGCATTAGATGAAGCAAAATATGATGATAAAAATCATTATAAAATTACAGTAGAACCTGGAAAATATCAGATGTCAACGAGCAAAGGATTGCATATTTACAGTAATACAGAATTAAATCTGACTGGAGTTACGATTCAGAGAATGTTATCAGCACCAGTTGGTGGAATGTTGGTGATCGGAGATCCAAGGAGAGAACCTGGAGTATCAACATCTCCAGGAGGAGGATATACGATTGGTGGGTATGGTCGTGGAAACAATATTACGATCATTGGAGGAACATTAAATGCAGGTGTAAATACAACAAATGTAGATGCAGTCTCAAGCCTGATGACGTTTTCTCATGTGCAGAATGTGAAACTAAAAAACATGACATTTATCTATAAGCCAAAGAAAAAAGATGATGCACATTCTATTGAATTTGGAGCAGCAAAAAATGTTGTGATCGATCGATGCAAATTTTATGGAAACCATAAAATTGTAGAAGCACTACAGCTGGAATCTGCAGAAAAAAGTGTAGCACACTCTAATCTGATGGGAAAAGAAGACGGAACAAAGACAAAAAATGTAACAATAAGCAATTGTGTGTTTGATAATTTTGAATATGCGATGGGAGCAAATCATGGATGTAAAAAAGATTTGTATACGATCAATATTAAAAAGAACATGTTTAAAAGAATTCAAAAATATGCAATTTGTGCCTATAACTTTAAAGGAACAGTTTCAGATAATATCGTGATCAAAAGTGGCAAGAAACCATTTGCCAGATTTGTTTCCAAGAAAGGCAAGAAAAATAAGTTAAAAATTAAGAAAAGCAATAAAGTACGAAAATAGAAACTTGCTTTTTAGAGAAACTTGCTATATACTTATTAAGTTATAAAAACAGGGAGCTTGTTAAACAGGCTGAGAGGAAAGTATAACTTTCGACCTTTGAACCTGATTTGGGTAATGCCAACGTAGGAAACGAAGATGATAAGTCGCGAACATACGGAAAGTTACAAAATCAGTAGCTTTCCGTTTTTTTTCGTATGATAAAGGATTCCTATTATGGAAGAATTTACAATGATACGAAACAATGCGGTCAACTGGGAGCACCACTTTTGATCGCAATAGAAAAATAATGCATAAGAGAGAAAAGGAGAGATACTTATGAGAACAGCATTATCAATCGCTGGAAGTGATTCCAGTGGAGGCGCTGGAGTTCAGGCTGACTTAAAAACCATGACAATGAATGGTGTATTTGCAATGAGTGCGATCACAGCACTGACAGCCCAGAATACAACCGGCGTAACAGGAATATTAGAAGCAGATCCAGAATTCTTAAAGAAACAGATCGACGCAGTTTTTGAAGACATTCGACCAGATGCAGTGAAGATCGGAATGGTTTCATCAAGCGGACTGATCAAAACGATCGCAGAAAGATTACAGCATTATAAAGCGGAAAATATCGTGGTTGATCCAGTGATGGTAGCAACAAGCGGATCACGATTATTAGAGGAAGATGCCGTAGATACATTAAAGAAAGAATTATTACCGATCGCTACGGTAATTACACCGAATATTCCAGAAGCAGAGATTCTTTGCGAAATGGAGATTCACACAGAAGAAGATATGGTAGCGGCTGCAAAAGCAATCTATGAAGATCTTGGATGCGCAGTATTATTAAAAGGTGGTCATAATATTAACGATGCAAATGACCTTCTATATACAAAAGAAGAAGTTTCCTGGTTTAAAGGAAAAAGAATCAATAACCCAAATACACATGGAACAGGATGCACTCTTTCAAGTGCTATCGCAGCAAATCTCGCCAAAGGTTTTGACCTTAAGACTTCTGTACAGCGTGCAAAAGACTATATTTCAAGAGCATTGGCAGATATGCTGGATCTAGGAGCCGGAAGCGGACCTATGAATCATGCATTTGACTTAAAAGATGAATGGAAAGAAGAGGCATAAATAAATGGGAAATAGAAGAACATCAATTTTTGAAAACGGACTGATCTGGTTTGGAGCGGGAGTTTCATTAGCGGAGATTTTAACAGGTACAAGTTTCGCACCTTTAGGATTTACCAAGGGATTATTAGCGATCATCATCGGACATATCATTGGATGTGGTATGATGTTTTTTGCTGGATTTATCGGTGGAAAGACAAGAAAAAGTGCGATGGAAACAGTAAAAATGAGCTTTGGATCAACAGGAGCTTTATTATTTGCGGTTTTAAATATCCTACAGTTAGTTGGATGGACTGCGATCATGATCTATGATGGATCATTAGCAGCAGCAGGAATCTTCAATGTCGCAAACTGGGTATGGCCAGTTGTGATCGGTGGGCTGATCATCATCTGGATCTTAGTTGGAATTGAAAGTTTAGGAAAGATCAATACAGTGGCAATGGCAGCTTTATTTATCTTAACGTTAGTTTTAAGTTTTATCATTTTTGGACATGGATCTTTAAATACAGTTGCAAATGATGGGTTAACTTTCGGAGCAGCCGTAGAACTTGCAGTAGCAATGCCATTATCATGGCTTCCACTGATCAGTGACTATACAAGAGAAGCGAAAGAGCCAACGAAAGCAACATGGGCAAGCGTGATCGTTTACGGATTAGTCAGCTGCTGGATGTATGTGATCGGTATGGGAATCTCTATCTTTACAGGAGAATCCGATATCGCGCAGATCATGGTAAAAGCTGGACTTGGAATCGCAGGATTATTGATCATCGTATTCTCAACCGTAACAACAACATTCTTAGATGCATGGTCAGCCGGAATTTCCAGCGAATCACTATCTAAGAATATCAATGGAAAATGGATCGCAGTTGCAGCGACAGTGATCGGAATTATCGGAGCGATCGTTTATCCAATGGACGATATTACAGATTTCTTATATCTGATTGGATCAGTTTTTGCACCAATGATCGCTGTACAGATCGCAGATTTCTTTATCCTTCATCAGGATTTCTCAAGAAAATCTGTATGCATTCAGAATATGATCGTATGGGTAGTTGGATTTATTGCATACCGCTGGCTGATGGGTGTGGGTACGATCCTTGGAAATACACTTCCAGATATGGTGATCACGATCATTTTAAGTGTGATCGTAAGTTTACTGTTTGGAAAGAAGAATGATTAATCCCTTTATAATTGTTCACTTATGTAGGTACAAATGTAATTTATACGTTTGACACTTACATCATATAATAAGAAATTATAATACCCTATAAGATATTTCTATATCCTGTAGGGTATTTTTCTGTCCAAAACCTATTGACAATCAGAAACACATTTCTTATAATCATATTATTCCTATTAGAATTATATGAAATATAACGAAGAAGGTGACAGACATGAAAGAGATATTATGCTTTGGAGATTCCAACACATACGGACTCATCCCAGGAACAAACAGAAGATATGACAGAGAAACAAGATGGACAGGAATTTTAGCAGAGAAGCTTTACGATGAAGGATATAGAATTATAGAAGAAGGATTATGTGGAAGAACCAGTGTATTTGACGATGCAACAAGAGATGGAAGAAATGGAGCGAAAGTGCTTCCGATGATCTTGGAGACACACGCACCACTTGACCAAGTTGTTTTAATGCTTGGAACCAATGACTGCAAAACATATAATCATGCAAGTGCAGAACGCATCGGAAAAGGAATCGAAAAACTGATCCAGCAGATCAGAAAAGCTGACCCAGCGATCGATATTTTATTAGTATCTCCGATCGAACTAGGAGAAGACGTATGGAAACCAGGATTTGATCTTGAATTTGACCAGCATTCTGTGAAAGTATCCAAGCAATTAAAACAGACTTATTTAAAGATCGCATGGAAGTACGGATGTGATTTCCTTGCAGCGAGCGATGTAGCTACACCAAGCAAGGCAGATATGGAACATATGAATGAAGATGGACATAAAAACCTTGCAAAAGCGATCGAATCATTTCTTGTAGAAAAGGAAAGAAATCATTCAAACAATTATGTAAATGTGGTATGATAAGACAAATGTGTTATTTCATAAGAATTCACATAATAAAAGATACAAAATGTTCAGAAAGGAATTTTACATATGGAAACGATCAATCCACAGGAATGGAAACAAGACCTGCCAGCATTTAAAGAAAAGACTGACCAGTTCTATGCAGGAGAACTAAGTAAAGCAGATTACAAAGGATTTTCCGGTGGTTACGGAAGTTATGCACAGAAAGATGGAAAAGCAAGTATGATCCGTCTTCGTATGTCAGGTGGTCATTTAACAAAAGATAAATTAAAATTTATTGCAGACAGTATCAAAACATATAATGTAGATAAAGTTCATCTGACGACATGTCAGACGATTCAGTTACATAACTTACAGCCAGAAGCAATTTATGGAATCATGGAAGGTGGATTAGATCATGGTATTGTCACAATGGGTGGAGGTGGAGATTTTCCACGTAATGTAACCGTATCTCCATTATCAGGTGTTGAAAAAGGAGAATATTTTAACGTTCTTCCATATGCCGAAGCAGCTGGAGAATATTTGATGACATTTATCAAAAAAGAAGTGATGCCAAGAAAATTAAAAGTTGGATTTTCAAATAGTCCTGCAAATGAGACACATGCAACATTCCGTGACCTTGGATTTGTGGCAAGAGAAGATGGAAACTTTGATGTTTACAGTGCTGGAGGACTAGGTAACAATGCGAGATTTGGTCTGAAAGTTGCTGAGAATGTACAACCAGAGAAGATCCTTTATTATATCTGTGCAATGAGAGAAACATTCATCGCACATGGAAATTATAAACAACGCGGAAGAGCAAGAACACGTTATATGCAGGAAACTTTAGGTGAAGAAGGATATATCAAAGCTTTCCATGAGAAATTAGATGAAGTTTTTGCATCCGGAGAGGATCTGGATCTTCATGTAGAAATTTCTGAAGTGAAGAAACAGGGGGATGGAAGTAAAGTATCTGGTAAGCGAGTGATCGATCAGAAACAGGAAGGATTATATGCAGTTTCTTATCATCCATTCGGTGGCTGTCCAAAACCTGAGAAATTAGGAGAGATCTGTGATGTGATCAAAGATATGGATGAAGTGGAAGCAAGGATCTCACCAGATGAGACAATGTACATCATTAATCTGACAGGAGATGAAGCAAAGAAAGTTTTAGCTGTGACAGATGATGGTGCAGAAACGTTGTTTGAGACATCTGTATCTTGTATCGGAGCAACGATCTGTCAGGTTGGATTAAGAGATTCTCAGGGATTGTTACATAGAGTGATCGAAGCAGAAAGAGAAGCTGGATTAAAGGATGGTTCACTGCCTAAGATTCATATTTCTGGATGTATGTCTTCTTGTGGTACACATCAGATCGGAGAGATCGGATTCCATGGAAGTATGAAAGTGATTGATAAAGTTGCCCATTCCGCATTTGTGCTTCATATCAACGGATCTGATCTTCAGGGAAAAGAGAAGATGGGAGAAGAGGTAGGGATCATTTTAGAAGAAGATATTCCACAGTTCTTGGTAAAATTAGGACAAGCAGTTGAGAGTGAAGAACTTGATTTTACACAGTGGAATTTAAAACACCCAGAAGGAATCAAGGAAATCGCAAAAGAATATATAAAATAGGACAGAGATAATGGCATATTTTCCAATGTTTGTACAACTAAAGAAGAAAAAATGTCTAGTGATCGGCGGCGGTAAGATCGCACTTCGTAAGATCGAAGTTTTAAAAGATTTTGAAGCAGATATTACCGTGATCGCCCCAGAGATGATAGTACAGATTCGGCAGATCAATCAGATTTGCCGAATCTTTCGAACGTTTATGGAGAAAGATTTTAATGAGGCAGATTTTGTGATCGCAGCAACCGATGATCAAAAAATAAATCATGAGATCAGTCAGATCTGTAGACGAAAGAAGATTCCTGTCAATGCGGTCGATCAGAAAGATGATTGTAGTTTTATTTTCCCATCCTATGTAAAGGAAGGGGAAGTGGTGGCAGCATTTTCAAGTGGTGGGCAGAGTCCTTTGATCACACAATATTTGAAAGAAAAGATTAAACCAGATTTAAATGAAGAATTAGGACAGATCGCACAGATTTTAGGAAGTCTCAGGAGTCTTGCAAAGTCTCGCATTGCCACAGAACAGGAACGGAAGGCATTTTATAAAGAATTATTACAAATCGGATTAGAGGATATTGATTCGTTGAAAGAAGAACGAATCAATGAAATCATTCAAAAATATATATCAGAGTGAAATTGAGGAACAGTAAAAATGGAACGTACAAGAAGATTAAGAACAAGCAACTATATGAGAGATATGGTAAGAGAAAATCATGTGAGGATTGATGAATTGATCTATCCAATCTTTGTTACAGAAGGAGAAAATATCAAACATCCTGTAGAATCTATGCCAGGGATTTATCAGTATTCGCTGGATCGTTTATCAGAGGAAATTGACAGGATCAAAGAGGCAGGGATCAAAGCAATTTTAATCTTTGGAATCCCTGATCATAAAGATGAAGTTGGAAGCGGTGCATATGCTGAAGATGGAATTGTGCCAAAGGCGATCCGTCAGATCAAAAAAGAGTATGAAGAACTTCTGATCATTGCAGATGTATGTCTTTGTGAATACACATCTCATGGACACTGTGGTCTTGTGAAAGACGGGGTGATCTTAAATGATGAAACACTTCCGCTTCTTGCAAAAGCATCTGTAAGTTATGCAAAAGCAGGGGCAGATATCATTGCGCCAAGTGATATGATGGATCTTCGAGTGAAAGCTATTCGTGAAGCTTTAGATGAAGCAGGATTTGTATATACACCGATCATGTCTTACAGTGCCAAGTTTGCGTCAGGATACTATGGACCATTTCGTGATGCAGCACATTCTGCACCAGGATTTGGAGATAGGAAAACATATCAGATGGATCCAGCAAATGGACAGGAAGCTCTAAGAGAGATTGGGGAAGACATTGAAGAAGGAGCAGACTTGATCATTGCCAAACCAGCACTTGCTTATATGGATATTATGAAAGAAGCGTCTATGAAATACAATATTCCGATCGTTGCATACAATGTAAGCGGAGAATATGCTATGGTAAAAGCAGCTGCGGCCAATGGATGGATCGATGAGAAAAAGATCGTAATGGAAAATATGGTCGGATTAAAACGTGCTGGTGCAAAGATGATCATTACATATCATGCACTTGATGTTGCAAAATGGCTGAAAGAAGAGGAAAGATAGAATGAAAGATACAAGATCAAAAGAATTATATGAACGAGCAAAAGTACATATTCCAGGAGGGGTAAATAGTCCAGTTCGTGCATTCCGTGCGGTAAATCGTACTCCAAGATTCATGGAATCTGCAAAAGGCGACCGTATTATGGATATCGATGGAAACGAATATATTGATTATGTATGTTCCTGGGGACCTGGAATCTTAGGACACGCTCATCCTCAAGTCATCAAAAAAGTCATGGAATCTTGTGAAAATGGTTTGACTTTTGGAGCACCAACAGAGAAGGAAGTGATCCTTGCAGAATTGATCAGTGAATTGATTCCATCTATGGAAGTAAGCCGTCTGGTAAGTTCTGGAACAGAAGCTGTTATGAGTGCGATCCGTGCAGCTAGAGGGTTTACAGGAAGAGATAAGATCGTTAAATTCCGCGGATGCTATCATGGACATTCTGACAGTTTGTTAGTAAAAGCAGGATCTGGTGCACTTACAACATCTGTTCCAGATAGTGCCGGAGTTCCAAAAGATGATACGAAGAATACATTAGTCGCAGAATATAATGACAAAGATTCTGTACAAAAACTATTTGAAGAAAATAAAGATCAGATCGCAGCAGTGATCGTAGAACCAGTGGCAGCTAATATGGGCTTAGTACTTCCAGAAGAAGGATTCCTTGAATTTTTAAGAGAGATCACAAAAGATCACGGATCATTATTGATCTTTGATGAAGTTATTACAGGGTTTAGACTATCTCTTGGGGGAGCACAGCAGTATTATAATATCAAGCCAGATATCACAACACTTGGAAAAATCGTTGGTGGAGGAATGCCGATCGGTGCATATGGCGGAAGAAGAGAAATCATGCAGATGATCTCCCCAGATGGACCAGTTTATCAGGCAGGAACACTATCAGGAAACCCAGTTGCAACAACGGTAGGAATTGAGACATTAAATATCTTAAAAAATGATCCGCAGATTTACGAACGACTAGAGCAAAAAACAAGAAAACTTGCTGATGCAGCAAGAAAAGCAGGGAATGGACATGTTTGTGTCAATCAGATTGGATCTTTAATGAGTGTATTCTTTACAGAGCAGAAAGTCAGAGATTTTGAAAGTGCTGTAACATCTAATACAGAACAATATGCAGATTATTTTGGATATTTACTAGACCGTGGAATTTACATTGCACCATCTCAGTTTGAGACAATGTTTATTTCTGATGCACATACAGAAGAAGATATTGAAAAAACATGTAAACTTGCAGGAGAAGCTCTATGCAGTTTGGATTTCTAGGGATCGATTATAAAAATGCAGATCTTACCATTCGTGATGAAATTTCATTTACGGATCAGAAGAAGCTTGAATTTTTTCATAAAGCAGATGAAATCGGGATCGAGCAGGTGATGATCTTATCAACCTGTAACCGCAGTGAGATTTATTATTTTTTTGACAATGAACAACAGATCAAAAAAATACAAAATATCTACTGTGATATGTTCGATCAAGCAGAGATCGAGCAATATATCAGACATTGCGAAGAAGATAAAGCAGTGTCTTATCTGTTTCGAGTAACCGCAGGATTAGAATCTATGGTACTAGGAGAAGATCAGATCCTTGGACAGGTAAAAGATGCCTTGGATTTTTCAAGAACTATGGGATTTAGCAAGAAAGAATTAAATAAAGTCGTAAGAGATGCCATTACTTGTGCAAAAAAGGTAAAAACAACGTTTAGAATAAGTGAAAAACCAGTATCTGTTGGATATATCGGAATCTGTGAATTACAGAAAATATGTGATATCAAAGATAAAACGGTCTTGGTGATCGGAAGCGGAGATACCGCAGTTCTTGCGCTTCGTTATCTGCAGGAATACGAAGCAGGAAAAATTTATTTATGCAGCAGAACACTGGCACATGCAGGAAATGTTCAGAAAGAGTTTCAAGAGATAGAGATCATTTCTTATGAACAAAGATACGAGATCATGAAACAATGTGATATTGTAGTATCTGCAACATCAGCACCACATGTGGTTGTAAGAAAGGAATATTATACGCCAGAAAAACAAGTTACATTTTTAGATCTTGCAACGCCAAGAGATATTGATCCAAAACTTTCGGATGATTCAAAGGTAAATCTGATCAATTTAGATACGCTCAAAGAGATTTCTAAAGCAAATCAGTCAGAACGAGAAGAACTTTGCAAACAAAGCAATACGATGATCAGCAAAGCAAAAGAAGAAACGATACAGTGGCTGTTTCAGGCACCAATGGAAGAAACAATTCGTTCCTTGCAGGAAAAATGTACAGAGATCGTGGAAGATAGTTATTCATATTTATCAAGTAAAATAGATTTTGGAACAAGAGAGCAGAAACTTCTAAAGAAGGTGTTAAATGCATCCTTGCAGCGAATGATCAAAGAACCGATTCAGGAATTAAAACATTTAGAAACAAGACAGGAACAAGCAGATTATAAGAAGATGGTAGAACAGCTTTTTGGGATAGAAACAAAGAAAGGAAAATGACCTATGAAATATATCATCGGATCAAGAGGATCACGCCTTGCACTGATCCAGACAAAATATGTTCAGGAAAAATTAGCAAAAGCTTATCCAGAACACACTTTTGAAATCCAGATCATTAAAACAAAAGGTGATAAGATTCAGGATAAACCATTAGATAAAATAGGTGGGAAAGGTCTGTTTGTCAAAGAAATCGAAGAAAAGATCATTTCTGAAGAAATCCATATGGGTGTTCATAGTATGAAAGATATGCCCTCAACTCCGGCAAAAGGCCTTATTTTTACAAAGGTATGGAAAAGGGAAGACCCAAGAGATGTGCTGATACTTCGAACAGCGAAACACCTGTCTGAATTACGAGAAGGTGCTGTGATAGCAACAGGAAGCAAAAGAAGGGCATTTCAATTATTAAAATTAAGACCAGACCTTCAGATCATAAATATTCGTGGAAACGTTGATACAAGACTTCGAAAAATGGAGGAACAACAATTAGATGGAATCGTTCTTGCGGCAGCAGGTCTTAAAAGACTAGGAATGGAAGATGTGATCACACAATATCTGGAGCCAGAAGAAATGATCTCAGCACCAGCACAGGGCGTTTTGGCTTTGGAAGTAAGAGAAGATCAGAAGGAATTGCAAAAGATGTTGGATGTATTTTGCGATGAAGAAACAATGAGCGAAGTATGTGCAGAGCGAAATTTCTTAGAACAAATGGGAGGCAGCTGCCATACTCCGGCAGGTGCCAGATGTCAAAAGACAGATCAAGGGTATGAACTATATGCTATGTTTGGGAATGAAGATGGGAGTAAACAGGCATATACAAAAGTTTATGGAACATGCCCTGAGATCTTAGCACAAATGGCAGTAAAAAACATCAAAAAACAGCTGGCAGGAACCGTATATTTAATTGGTGCAGGACCAGGAGATCCAGGACTTATCACTGTCAAAGGAAAAGAAATCTTAAAAAAAGCGGATTGTGTCATTTATGACAGATTGATTCCACAAGAATTATTAGATGAAACAAAAGAAGGATGCGAACATATCTATGTTGGAAAAGAAAATCATCATCATACGATGAAACAAGAACAGATCAATGAATTATTGGCACAAAAAGCATTACAATACAATATGGTAGTGCGCTTAAAAGGCGGGGATCCATTTGTTTTTGGAAGAGGTGGAGAAGAAGCTATATATTTAGCTGATCGGGGAATTTATTGCGAAGTTATTCCAGGAATCAGCTCCTGTATCGCAGCTGCAGAACTTGCAGGGATTCCTGTAACTCATCGAGGGATTTCTAAAGGATTCCGTGTTGTGACAGCACATGATCGAAGAAATCAGTTATCTGATCTTAATTTTGCATCTATGGCAAAGTCTGAAGAAACCTTAGTATTCTTAATGGGGCTTTCAAAACTAGAAGAGATCACAACGAATCTATTAAAAAAGGGAATGGATGCAGATACACCTGTTGCAGTTGTTTCCAGTGCAGCATCTACAAAGCAGCAAACGTGTGAAGCAACATTAAATACGATTCATGAAAAAGTGAAGCAAGAAAAACTTTCATCACCAGCAGTTATCGTTGTAGGAGATGTTGTGAAACTTCAAAAACAGATTCAAAAACCAAAAGATACAACTTGCCATTTAGTTACCAAAATAGGAAATCAGCCATCAAAGTTAGCGCAGATATTAAAAGATCATGGATATAAGATCAAGGAACTTCAGACAGGAGAGATTTCTTATAGATATGATCTGATTTCTAAAGAGGAATTAGCGAAAGTGACCTATCTTATTTTTACAAGCAGGTATGGAGTTCATGGTTTTATGAAACAGATGAAATCTTCGAATCTGGATCTTCGGAATCTCTTTGATAAAAAGATGGTCGTTGTAGGTGAAAAGACAAAGGATGTTTTGATGCAATATGGAATTATAGCAGATCTTATGCCAGAAGAAGCGGGAGAGACCAATCTTTCTGAACTTATGAAACAGGAAGTAGATGCAAAGGATGTGATCTGGTACTGTAAAGGCAGGTCTGGTGGAGAAAAATTAAAAAAAGCCCTTACTCCGATCTGTCAGGTAACAGAAAAGATCATGTATGAAAATAATAGAAAGACTTTAAGTGAAATTCCAGAAATAAAAGATATCCGAAGTGTTTCTTTTACCTGTGCGTCATCCGCTCGAAGATTTTTTGATCAGCTAGGAGAAGAAAAGCAACAATGGATAGAGAATATTCCGTGTATCAGTATTGGAGAAAAGACAACAAAACAGCTTCAAGAAATAGGAGTACAGCATATTTTAGAATCTAAGGATACAACCTATGGATCAATGTTTGATAAAATCAAAGAATCTATGTTATAATAGAAAAAATGCCAGAGATCAGATGAGACTCTGGCATTTTCATAATAAGAAAAAGAAAGGCAGAATAAGGTCATTATGGGATTTGAATTTCAGATTTTAGACAAACTTCAAACGATCCATACTCCATTATTAGATAGATTTATGGTATCTATTACGAAACTGGGAGATGCAGGAATCGTGTGGATCATTTTAACAGTTATTTTATTGCTGATACCAAAAACAAGAAAATCAGGAGCATACATGGCAGTTGCATTAATTGCAGATTTGATCATTTGTAATGTGATCTTAAAACCAATCGTGGCAAGAATAAGACCATATAGCATTAATCAGACAGTTCAGCTGCTAGTCACACCATTGAAAGATTATTCTTTTCCATCTGGACATACGGCAGCATCGTTTGCATCGGTTAGTGCGTTGTATTTTGCGGGAAGAAAGAGAATGGCAGCAGGAGCTTTTGTATTATCTGTTTTAATTGCGTTTTCAAGAATGTATTTATACGTCCATTATCCAACGGATGTTTTAGGTGGTTTGATCATTGGGCTTTTATGTGGATGGATCGCAGATATGATCATCCAAAAAGTTATGGGAAGAAAATCAAGGAAAAGCAGATAGATTTTGTACTAAATTAGATTCAAGTTGAATAAATTGGAAAAAAAGGCTATAATATGAATTATAAATCGTATGTAGAATACAATGTACGCATACAAGAATCTAATAATAACCGCAGCAAGAGTTGACATAAAGAGTAGATGATCAAGAAGAAGGAGAGTATTATGAAAACAAAAATCGAAGTGCAGTTTCAGGAACGCAACATAGATGTAAAAGACACAGAGAAACTTGTTAAAGAAGATTTAAAAGCAGCTGGTGTCAAAATGAACACGATCGCAAACTTAGATATCTATTATCAGCCAGAAGAAGGCGATATCTACTATGTTGCAACAACAAAAGATGGCAAAGAGATCAGCAATGAAGAAGCATTAAAGATTGAAGAATAAATTACATATTTATAAATGCCAAAAAATTAAATTCTAATAATAAAGGTAAAGACCATTTAGTAAATATCGCAGTGACGAATCTGCAGATGATTTTATTAAGTGGTTTTTATTTTTGGTTTTGGGGGATACTAAATGAAATACAGGCAGGCAATACGTGCTTGACAAGCAGACAAAGCTTCTATATCCTATTATGAGGAAATGAAAAGAACAGGAGAAAAAGATTGAACGATTTAAATATCAATTGGAAAGATTTTTATAAAAATGTATTTGCGTTGGTCGTTCCAATGGCATTACAGAATCTGATCAATGTTGGTGTAACAGCAGCCGATGTCGTGATGCTTGGAAAAGTCAGTGAAAAAGTATTATCAGGAGCATCCTTGGCAGGACAGATTCAGTACATTATGGTACTGTTTTTGTTTGGACTAACATCGGGGGCAACCGTTCTTACTGCACAATACTGGGGGAAAGGTGACAAGACAGCGATTGAAAAGATTCTGGCATTAGGAATCAGATCAGCAGTGATCGTAACTGCGATATTCACGATCGCAGCATTTACAATTCCAGCATCGTTGATGAAGATTTTTACAAATGACCCACAGGTGATCGCCGAAGGAGTCAAGTATTTAAGGATCGTTGCATGTTCATATATTATCATGGGAATTACCAACGTATATTTATATGTCATGCGAAGCATTGAACGTGTGATCGTGGCAACGGTTGTTTATCTAGTGTCATTTTTATGTAATGTGGTCTTTAATGCAATCTTTATTTTTGGATTATTTGGGTTCCCAGCTCTGGGAATCCGCGGAGCAGCGATTGCGACATTGATCGCAAGAATTATGGAACTTGTTCTGGTCTGTGGTTATGCAAAAATATATAATAAAGATGTAAAATTCAGAGTTCACTATTTCCTTCATCAGGATAAACTGTTAGTGAGAGATTTCTTAGTCTATTCCCTTCCAGTTGTTTTAAATGAGGTGATGTGGGGGCTTGGAACATCGGCCAATACAGCAGTTCTTGGACATATGGGAAGTTCTGCAGTTGCAGCCAATTCTGTTGCACAGGTGGCGAGACAGTTAGCAACGGTTGTGTCTTTTGGGCTATCCAGTGCCACAGCGATCTATCTTGGAAAGACGATCGGTGAGAGAAAATTCGATCATGCAAGAGCCTATGCCAAACGGTTTATCATTTTAAGTGTGATGATGGGAGTGATCGGAGGAGGACTGATCTTAATTGCATCTCCAGTTGTAATTTCTTTCTTATCCTTAAGTACAACTGCGAGATATTATCTGAAAATGATGTTTTATGTGATGTCGTATTTTGTGATCGCGCAGGCATTTAATACAACAATGGTCGTTGGAATCTTCCGATCTGGCGGCGATACGAAGTTTGGATTGATCATGGATGTATCAACGATGTGGGGATGTTCGATTTTATTAGGAGCATTGGCTGCATTTGTATTACATTGGAGTGTGCCGGCAGTTTATGTATTATTGATGAGTGATGAATTGATCAAAGTACCGATCACATTGATCAGATATCGCAGTTTCAAGTGGTTAAAAGATGTAACAAGAGATAATGTTTAAGAGAGATCATGAATATTTACGGGAGGATGAGGTCTATGGAAACAGAAGTGAAATTAACAAAACTCGCCCAGTGTGCAGGATGTGGGGCAAAGGTTGGAGCTGGAACTTTAGCAAAATTATTAGACGGAATTCCAACAAGATCAGATGAACGGTTATTAGTTGGTTTTGATAAAAGTGATGATGCGTCTGTCTATAAAATTGATGAAAATACAGCGCTTGTTCAGACATTGGATTTCTTCCCGCCGATCGTTGACGATCCGGAAATGTTTGGAGAGATCGCAGCAGTAAATGCGATCAGCGATATCTATGCCATGGGAGCAGATCCAAAGCTTGCCTTAAATATCATGTGTGTCACAAAAGATATGCCAAAAGAAAGCATTCAGGCAATTTTACGAGGTGGTTATAAAAAAGCATATGAAGCAGGAGTGATCATCACAGGTGGACATACGATCCATGATCAGGAACCAAAGTATGGATTATCTGTTTCAGGATTTGTACATCCAGAGAAATTTCTGACAAACAGTGGGGCAAAACCAGGGGATGTGCTGATTCTTACGAAACCATTAGGAGTCGGTATTCTAACAACTTCTGCGAAAGCTGAATTTATCGATCAGAAAGTGATGGATAAGATCTATGATCAGATGAGACAGCTCAATAAATATGCCAGAGATATTATGGTAAAATATGAAGTGCACAGTTGTACGGATGTTACTGGGTTTGGATTGCTTGGACATGGCTATGAGATGGCACAGGGCAGTGATGTAACGATTCATTTTATGACAGAAGAGATTCCATATCACAAAGAAGCTCTTTCTATGGCAGATCTTGGAATGATCCCGGAAGGTGCTTATAGGAATCGTAAATATGCAAGTGAAGGTGTTTCAAAGGCAAGAAAAATAAATAGAGCATTGGAAGATATTTTATATGATCCACAAACATCTGGAGGATTGATGATCGCAGTTAGCGAAAATGATGCAAAAAATTTATTAGAGGATTTACAGAACACGATCCCATGTGCTAAAATAATTGGGTACATAGAAGAAAAAGAAGAAAAATCAATCATATTAGAATAGAAGAACGAACAGACAGGAAGAATTTTAAAACATGGTTTTTCCTGTCTGATTTTAGGCAAGCGTTATTCTTACTTGAGAATAACGATAGGAGAAAGAGATGAAAGATCAATTTCAAAGGACCATTGATTACGCAAGAATATCGATCACGGATCGCTGCAATTTATATTGTACCTATTGTCGCCCTGATCATGAAGAAACGTTGTCACATGGAGAGATTTTAAGATATGAGGAAATCCTGAGAGTATGTAAGATTCTTACAACACTTGGAATTGACAAATTTAAGATCACAGGTGGAGAACCGTTGGTACGAAAAGGTTGTTCAGATTTTATCCGTGAATTAAAGAAAACGGATGGAGTTAACAAAGTTACGTTAACAACCAATGCAATCTTATTATCAAAAGATTTAGTGAAATTAGCAGAGGCAGGAGTGGATGGGATCAATATAAGTCTTGATTTTATGGATCAGGAGAAATATAAAAAGATCACAGGATTCGATGGGTATAAACAGGTCATATCAGTAATTAATAAAGCGATCAATATAGGATTGGATATAAAGATAAATGTTGTGTTGACAGAAGAGACGACGATGGAGGATATTCAAAAATTTATAGATTATATGAAAGATCATAAGATCTGTATACGATTTATTGAACAAATGCCGCTTGGAAATAAGAAGAGTACAATAGCTTTAACAAGAAATGAGATCAGAAAGAATTTAAAAGATCAAGGGATCAGATTTCACAAAAGCGAACAAAGAATGGGAAATGGACCGGCAGTTTATGAAACAATGGAAGGATATAAGGGAATGATCGGATGGATCGAGGCATTACACGGCAAATTTTGTGATACATGCAACCGTATTCGTTTGACCTCCATCGGTGGGATCAAACCATGTCTTTATTATGAAGAAGCAGGAAATTTAAGAGATCTGTTAAGAAATGATGAAACCTCAGACGAAGAGATCAAACGGGTTTTAAAAGAAATCATTTATAAAAAACCACAGGCACATCATTTTGAAGAAAAGCCATCAGATAGCAAGATGTATACAATTGGAGGATAAGATAAATGGGAGAATTTTCACATTTTGACCAGCATGGGAATGCGGTCATGGTCGATGTGACGGAGAAAAAAGAAACAACAAGAACAGCGATCGCACAAGGAAAGATCAAAGTTAATGATGAGATCTTTGAAAAAGTCAAAGAAGGAAGTATGGCAAAAGGAGATGTCTTAGGAACTGCAAGGATCGCAGGGATCATGGCGGCAAAGAAGACATTCGAACTGATTCCGATGTGCCATCTTCTGATGCTTACAAAGTGTAAAGTTGATTTTGAAATGCTAGAAGAAACCAAAGAGATCAAAGCAGTCTGTCTTGTCAAAACAACAGGGAAAACAGGCGTTGAGATGGAGGCACTGACAGGAGTACAGATTGCTTTATTAACGATTTATGATATGTGCAAGGCAATCGACAAACATATGGTTATGTCAGAGATACATTTAGTAGAGAAAACAGGTGGAAAGAGTGGTGATTTTGTATGGAAGGAATCATAAAAGCAGTCTGTATCAGTGAAAAACGAGGAACTGTGAAGAAAAATATCAACGAAGTCAATGTGATCAAAGATTTTGGATTAGAAGGAGATGCCCATGCAGGAAAGTGGCATCGTCAGGTTAGTTTTTTGAGTGCGGATATTGTGGATGAATTCAATGAAAAAGGTGCTTCCGTGATCGAGGGTGATTTTGGGGAAAATATTCTTGCCTATGGCATCGATTTTAAGAAACTTCCAGTTGGAACAAAACTGATCTGTAATGATGCAAAGTTTGAAATCACTCAGATTGGGAAAGAATGTCATAGTCATTGTGAGATATATAAACGTGTTGGAGATTGTATCATGCCAAGAGAAGGTATCTTTGCAAAAGTATTAGAAAGCGGAACGATCAAAGTCGGAGATAAGATTGAGGTCATTTACCCAGAGAAAGATATGCCATACATGGCAGCAGTCATGACATTGAGTGATAAAGGTTCCAGGGGAGAACGAGTGGATACAAGCGGCCCAAGAGCAGCAGAAATCTTAAAAGAACATGGATTTAAGATCGTAGAAGAAATCCTTCTTCCTGATGAAGAAGCACAGATCAAAAAACATCTGATCCGTTTAAGTGACAGCCGGCAGGTTGATTTGATCATTACAACCGGTGGGACAGGACTTTCTCCAAGAGATCGTACACCAGAAGCGACATTAGCAGTTGCAGACCGCAATGTGCCAGGAATCTCAGAAGCGATCAGAGCAGGTTCCATGACGATCACAAAACGAGCCATGTTATCAAGAGGTGTCAGTGTAATAAGAAAGAAAACATTGATCATTAATCTTCCGGGAAGCAAAAAGGCAGTGGAAGAGAGTCTTTCTTTTATCATTGATCAACTGCCACATGGATTAGATACTTTAAGGGAAAACACAGAGGATTGCGGAAGAAACTAAGAGAGGAGACAACGTATGGATGTATCACCGATCATCATATCGATGAAAACGGCAACGATCGCGATTTTTTTTACCTTTATTTTGGGACTATTAGCAGCAAGATGGATCTTATATCGTAAATCAGAAGCAACAAGAATCTTCTGGGATGGGATCTTTACGATGCCATTAGTATTACCACCAACTGTTGCAGGATTTTTCTTGCTTGTATTTTTTGGATCTTATGGACCTGCAGGAAAAATGTTTGAAAATTATCTTGGGATCAGGATTGCATTTTCATGGGGTGCAACGATCCTTGCGGCAGTTGTGATGTCATTTCCATTGATGTACCGCTCTGCAAGAGGCGCTCTGGAACAGATTGATGAAGATCTGATCTTTGTGGCAAGAACACTTGGAATGAGTGAGTGGAGTATTTTCTTTCGAGTTATGATCCCAAATGCACTGCCGGGGATCATTTCCGGTGGAGTGCTTGCATTCGCCAGAGGACTTGGCGAATTCGGAGCAACAGCAATGATCGCTGGAAATATTCCGGGAAGAACAAGAACTCTGCCACTTGCAGTATACTCGGAAGTTGCAGCGGGAAATATGGATGCGGCATACCAGTATGTACTTGTGATCGTGATCATTTGCTTTACGATCGTAGCTGCCATGAATATTTACCTGATCATGGAAAAGAAGAAACAGGAAGCGTAAGGAGAGAAGTATGAGTCTTGAAGTAAAGATCAAAAAGAAACTAAAAGAATTTACATTAGAGTCAGAACTCAATGTAGAAACAGGTTGTACAGGGCTTATGGGACCTTCTGGAAGTGGAAAAAGTATTACTTTAAAATGTATCGCAGGCGTGGAAACTGCAGATAGTGGAAGAATTGTACTAGATGGGAAAATACTTTATGATTCCGAGAAAAAGATAGATCTGCCACCACAAAAACGAAAGATCGGATATTTATTTCAGGGATATGCACTGTTTCCCAATATGACGATTGAAGAGAATATCAAAACAGGATTAAGAGCAAAAAGATTTCCGAAGGATGAAATCGAACAAAAGACAAATGATATGATGAAACGATTTCATATCGAAGAATTAGCAAAAAGATATCCAAGACAGATTTCAGGAGGGCAAAAACAGAGAACAGCGTTGGCAAGGATGCTTGTGTGTGAACCAGAAGTCATCTTAATGGATGAGCCATTTTCAGCGTTAGATGAATATTTAAGAGAACAGATGCAAGATGAATTATCCAATATGCTGGCAATGTTGGATAAACCTGCGATCTTGGTCAGCCACAGCAGCAAGGAAGTAGAAAATCTATGCGATAAAAAGTACCATATCCAAAAAGGACATATGGAAGAAGTCATATTATAAAACAAGGTAACTATAAAATTTTAGATAATATTTTAAGAAAGCGAGGAAGTTACAAATGAAAAAGAAATTTTTAGCAGTGTTATTAGCAGGAGCTATGGTTCTTGGGGTAACAGCATGTGGAAGCAGTAAGGACAGCTCCAAATCCACAACAGAGGCAGCAAAGAAAGAAGAAACAACAACCATCACACTTGCAGCTGCAGCCAGTCTTGAAAAATGCTACACAGAGAAATTAATTCCAATGTTTGAAAAAGAAAATAAAGGAATTAAAGTAGAAGGAAGTTATGACAGTTCAGGAAAATTACAGAGCCAGATTGAAAATGGAATGGCAGCGGATGTATTTATGTCAGCAGCGACAGAACAGATGAACAATCTTGTCAAAGAAAAATACATCAGCAAAGGGGATGTTGTAGAATTATTAGAAAACAAAGTTGTACTGATCACTCCTAAAAAAGGTGATGCAAAAGTTTCATCCTTTAAAGATATCACAAAAGCTGATACAATAGCATTAGGAGATCCTAAGAGCGTTCCAGCCGGACAGTATGCACAGGAAATCTTTACAAACTTAAAGAACTGGAATGATGTGAAGAAAAAAGCAAGCTTTGGAACAAATGTAACAGAAGTATTAAACTGGGTAGCAAAAGGAAGTGCTTCTTGCGGTGTTGTATATGCAACAGATGCAGCAAGTAACAAGGATGTAAAAGTTCTTGCAGAAGCACCAGCAGATGCGTTAAAAACACCAGTTATTTATCCAGTTGCAGCATTAAAGAAAAGTAAAAATAAAGATGCAGCTGATAAATTCGTAAAATTCTTACAGAGTGAAAAAGCATTAAAAGTCTTCAAATCTTATGGATTTACAATTAATAAATAAGAAGTAGAAGGTGAAAAACAATGAAATTAGTGGATACAAAAGATGCTGTAGGGACTGTGCTATGTCATGATATCACACAGATCATCAAAGGTGTTACAAAAGACGCAAGATTCAGGAAAGGTCATGTAGTCAAAGAAGAAGATATCCCTGTGTTGTTATCCCTTGGAAAAGATCATTTATATGTATGGGAAGCCGGAGACGATATGCTTCATGAAAATGATGCAGCAAGGATCCTTTGTGATCTGTGCAAGAATGAAGGAATGAAAGAGTCAGAAGTCAAAGAAGGTAAGATTGAATTATCTGCCGAATATGATGGACTCTTAAAGATCGACAAAGAAAAACTATTTACCGTCAATTCTTTCGGACAGATGATGATCGCGACAAGATCTGGAAATACTCCAGTCAAAGCAGGGGACAAACTAGCAGGTACGAGAATCATTCCACTGGTCATTGAAAAAGATAAGATGCAGGAAGTCAAAGACAGGGTTGGGGATACACCAATCCTGTCTCTTCTGCCTTATAAGAAGAAAAAAGCCGTGATCTTAGCTACAGGAAATGAAGTATATTATCATAGGATTGAGGATACATTTACTCCAGTTGTAGCAGAAAAGATCAAAGAATACGGTGCAGAAGTGACCAGTACAAAACAGTTGCCAGATGACAATGAACTTTTAACAAAAACAATCTTAGAAGCTATCGAAAATGGGGCAGAAATGGTATTATGCACTGGAGGAATGAGTGTTGATCCAGATGACAAGACACCACTTGCGATCAAGAATACAGGAGCCGATATCATATCTTATGGAGCACCGGTTTTGCCAGGAGCAATGTTTTTACTTGCATATTATAAAAAAGGAGATCAGATAATTCCGATCATGGGACTTCCAGGATGTGTTATGTATTCAAAGAGAACTGTTTTTGATCTTATCCTGCCAAGGATCATGGCAGATGATAAAGTAAGTGCAGAAGAACTTGCACACCTTGGAGAAGGCGGATTGTGTCTTGGATGTAAAGTTTGTACTTATCCAAACTGTGGATTCGGAAAAGGATGGTAGGCATGAAATCATATTTACCAAAACGTTTTGACTTCAGGGTCAGAGTTTTTATGGATGAACCAGATTTTGGAAAAGGAGTTGCACAGTTATTATCCTTAACAAGAGAGAAAGGTTCTTTATCTGCTGCATATAAATCCATGGGAATGGCTGCAAGCAAAGCATGGAAGATCTTAAATCGTGCGGAAGCAGACCTTGGAGTCAAATTAGTAGAACGAAAATCCGGTGGAAAGCAAGGTGGAGGTTCACACCTTACACCAGAAGGCGAAGATATTCTGAACCGTTATGAAAACTTCCAGAAAGAAGTCGCAGAAGCAGCAAAACGTTCTTTTATAAAAAATTTTGGAAATTCAGGAGAATCATAAAATATCATGAGAAAAAAAGAATTAAAAACAGTGATCACATTTGAGACAACGACACAGGCGATCGGTATGGAAAGTGCCTGCAAAAAATATCAGATCGCAGGAAGATTGATCCCAGTACCAAAAGAGATCACAGCAGGATGTGGAATGGCGTGGATGACCCCTTTAGAAAATGAAGAATCTGTGGTACAATTTATGTCAGAACATGAAATCATCCCACAAGGGGTATTTCAGGTAGAAATTTAAATTGGAGGTTAAGTATGAAACAGATTGATGAAAGAGGGAATGCTTGTCCGATTCCGGTTGTACACACAAAGAAAGCATTAGAATCAATGGATGGAGAGACAAAATTAGTTGTTCTGGTAGATAATGAACCAGCTGTCCAGAATGTTACAAGATTTGCAGAAGGTAAAAACTGCGAAGTTAAAAGTGAGAAGATCACAGACAATGAATTTAAGATTGAGATCATGGCAGAGAATTATACACCAGCAGATGAGGAAGAAGAGATTGTCTGTGCACCATCTGCAAAGGATGATTTTATCATTGCCGTATCATCCAACGAGATGGGACAAGGAGAGAAAGCTCTTGGTCAGACATTGATCAAAGCGTTTTTATTTGCAGTAACCAAACAGGATAAACTTCCATCAAAGGTATTATTTTATAATTCAGGAGCATATCTTACATGCGAAGACTCTGATTCTTTAGAAGATTTAAAAACATTAGAAGCAGAAGGAGTCGAAATATATACTTGCGGAACATGCTTAAATTTCTATGATATTACAGATAAATTAGCTGTTGGTTCCATCACAAATATGTATGATATCGTAGAAATGATGGAAAAAGCAGGAAAAGTGATCAAACCTTGAGGAAAATCTATGAGAGATTTAATCATTGTAAGAGGTGGTGGAGATATCGCCACAGGGACAATTTATAAATTGGTAAAAAGTGGTTTTCATATATTGATCTTAGAAATTGCACATCCATCTGCAATTCGTAGAAATGTTGCATTTTCAGAAGCAGTTTATGAAGAAAAGTGGCAGGTCGAGGATATGACCTGCCATCTTGCACATGATATCAAAGAAGCAGAACAGATCATGGAAGCAGGGAATCCGGCATTAATGATCGATCCAAAAGGAGAGATGATCAAACAGCTGCATCCGATCGCGGTTGTTGATGCTATCCTTGCGAAGAAAAATCTTGGTACAACAAGAGATATGGCACCGATCACGATCGCTTTAGGACCTGGATTTACGGCAGGGGAAGATGTCGATGTTGTGATCGAGACGATGCGTGGACACAGGCTTGGAAGGATCATCAAAGAAGGCAGTGCGATCCCGAACACAGGAATTCCAGGAGTGATCAAGGGCTTTGGAAAAGAACGAGTGATCCATTCCCCAGCTAAAGGAATCTTAAGAAATATCTGTCATATCACAGATATGGTAAGCAAAGGCCAGTTATTAGCAAAGATAGAAACGCCAGAAGGCACGATTGTTGATGTACCTGCAAGTATGGATGGATTACTGAGAGGTTTAATTCGTGATGGATATCCGGTGACAAAAGGATTTAAGATCGCAGACATCGATCCGAGAGCTGAAGAATACGATAACTGCTTTACAATTTCAGATAAAGCCAGATGTATTGCAGGTGGTGTTTTGGAAGCATTATTATATTTGAAAAATAATCTTCCTGATCAGCAGGAAGAGCCGAATGCTCCTACACATACTCATGAGAAACAAAAGGCAGAAACAATTTATGCAGATTATGCAGCAACGCATATCACGAAACCAGAGAGTGTCAAAGAAGCAGTGATGAACGCAATGGCACTTGGAAACAGCGGAAGAGGTGTCAATGAAAGTTCTCTGGATGCTGCAAGAAAGATTTACGAAGTTCGTACGAAAGTAGATCAGTTTTTTGACGGCTATGGAGCAGAACAAGTTGTATTTACCAGTGGAATTACAGAAAGCTTAAACACAGTGATCAAAGGAAGTTTAAAGCATGGTGATCATGTGATCACAACGTTTATGGAGCACAACAGCGTTCTTCGTCCGTTATATGAGATGGAACGACAAGGAGTTTGCTTAACGATCACTTCACCAGATGTGAAAGACATCAGACAGGCGATCACAAAAGATACTAAGATGATCGTGATGACGCATGCATCCAATGTGACAGGTGAAATATTTGATATCCAAAGTGTTGGAGAACTTTGTAGAGAAAAAGGAATTTTATTTGTCGTTGATACCGCTCAAAGTGCTGGAGTGATCCCAATTTCCATGAAGGAAGATAATATTGATATATTATGTTTTACCGGACATAAAGGCTTGATGGGACCGCAAGGGATCGGTGGGATTTGTATTAGAAAAGGTGTAGAGATCCGTCCGTTAAAAACAGGTGGAACAGGAATCTTATCATTTTCGAAAACACAACCAGAAGTGTTGCCACAGGCATTGGAAGCAGGAACATTAAATGGGATCGGAATCGCAGGACTTGGAGCAGCGATTGATTTCATCAATACGTATGGAATTGATAAGATACGTGAACAGGAAATGGATCTTATAGAAATATTTTATAAAAAAATTCAGAAGATCCAAGGAATTAAAATTTACCATGAAAATCAATTAGATCTGACAAAACAAACCGCCATTTGTCCGATCAATCTGGAAGAATATGATTCAGGAAGTGTCAGTGATGAATTAATGGAACGTTTCCAGATACAGACAAGATCAGGTGCTCATTGTGCACCATTGGTACATGAGCATTTCGGTACGATAGAGCAGGGAATGGTAAGATTCAGTTTCGGACATGAGACAACGATGGAAGAAATCAACCAGATAATAAATGCAGTTAAGATTCTCGCAGAAGAATAAAGAGGAAAAAGATATGATCATTGCAATTGCAGGTTCCGGTGGAAAAACAACGAGAGTTCATAAGTTAGCACAGTATTATAGAAGTCTTGGAAAGAAAGTCTTTGTCACAACGACAACTCATATGAAAAAGGAATCCGATACCGTGATCCCTGAAAATATAGAAGATATTCGAAAACAGTTAAATGAAACCGGATATTGTATGGCGGGAATGCCTGCGACGTCAGAAGATGCGTCAGTACAAAAGATCGGACCCTTACCAGAAGATTTCTATGAAACTGGAATAAAAGAAGCAGATATTACGCTGATAGAAGCCGATGGTTCCAGGGGAATGCCGGCAAAGATTCCAGCAGATTATGAACCAGTGATCCCTGAAAATGTCGATGAGATTCATATCGTGATCGGAATGTCAGCACTTGGAAAACCAGCCAGCGAGGTTGTTCACAGACTTTCCTTAGCGGATAAGGATTTAGAGATCAAAGAAGATACGATCCTTACACCGCTGCATTTACAAAAATTACTGAAGAAAGGATATCTAGGACCATTGAGAGAGCAATATAAAGATACAAAAATCAAAGTATATCCAGGACAGGCAGATACACTATATCAAAGAGTGATCGCTCGATTCTTACAGGAAGAAAAAGATGTCACACAGATTAAGGAAGATTGGTTTAAGATTCAGCCGAAATTAGTTATCTTCGGGGCTGGACATGTAGCGATTCAGTTACTTCAGATTGCGAAATTTTTAGATTTCTACACGATCATGATCGATGACAGAGAGGAATTTGCAGACCCAGAGAAGCTTCCACAGGCAGATGAAGTTTACTGCAGAGATTTTCATAACATAGAAGATATTTTACCAGAACAAGATAACGCATTTTATGTGGTTGTTACACGTGGACATGCAAATGACAGATTATGTGCAGAAACAGTATTACGAAGACCATATCTCTATCTTGGAATGATCGGAAGTAAAGGAAAAGTTGCAAAAACCTTTGAGACAATGAAAGAAGAAGGATACAGTGAAGAACAGATCAGCACGATCCATGCACCAATCGGATTAAAGATTGGTGCAAGAACGCCAGAAGAGATTGCGATCAGTATTGCAGCAGAGATGATCGCAATCAAAAATCACGAAACAGAAAGTACGATGAGTAAAGAACTTTTTGAGACAAAAGAATCAGGTGTGCTGTGCATTATCACAAAGAAATCTGGTTCATCTCCACGAGGTGTCGGAAGTATGATGCTTGTCACAAAAGATGGAATCATTGGAAGTATCGGTGGAGGAAACTTAGAAAAGACTGTTATGGAAGAAGCACCATCGATGAAAGAGATCACAAAAAAAGAATACGATCTATCGAACGCACAGAGTGCAACACTTGGCATGATCTGTGGTGGTAAAAATGAAATATTATATGTTCCAGTATAAAAAGACAGAAAAAACAACACAGGAGTAGAAAATGGGAAAATACAATTTTGACGAAGTAATCGACAGACATGGAACAGATTGTTTAAAATACGATTTTGGAATGAAGAGAAAAGGAAGAGATGACTTGCTTCCTCTTTGGGTAGCAGATATGGATTTTCGTCTGCCAGATGAGATTCTTGATGAATTTCATAAAAGAATTGATCATGGGATTTTTGGATATACGGATCCCTTAGATGAATATTTTGATGCAATGAACCACTGGTTTTCAACAAGATACGGATATACGATCGAACCAGAATGGGTAACACTTGGAGCAGGAATCGTTTATGCACTTGGAACAAGTGTTAAGGCATTTACCGAAGAAGGAGATGCCATGATGGTTATGCAGCCAGTGTACTATCCATTCAGTGAAGTCATCAAAAATGATGGAAGGAAACTGGTAAACTGTCAGCTTCGCTATGAAAACAATCGTTATTCCATTGATTTTGAAAAAATGGAACAGATGATCAAGGAAGAAAATGTAAAAGCACTGATTTTCTGCAACCCACATAATCCGGTAGGAAGAGTCTGGACAAGAGAAGAGATGGAAAAAGTCGCAGAAATCTGTTTAAAATACAACGTAATCTGGATGGTTGATGAGATGCATTGCGATTTCATTTTCCCAGGACATGAGTTTACAAGCTGCATGAATCTGGATGAAAAATACCGCGAGATCATCGCACTTTACAGCTCTCCAGGAAAGACATTTAACGTTGCAGGATTACAGCCAGCAAATATCATTATTCCAAACGAAGAATTAAGAAAAAAATATCAATGGGCTAATACACAGGCAGCTTACAGTCAGGGAAGCTTAATGGGACAGCTGGCTGTGAAAGTATGTTATACAAAAGGTGCTGACTGGGTGGATGAATTAGTAGAATATATATATGAAAACGTAAAGTATATGAGCCAATATGTAAAAAAGAACTTCCCAAAAGCAAAGATGGTAGAACCAGAAGGGACTTATCTGGTATGGGTAGATTTCTCAGGATATGGCTTCAGCAATGAAGAATTAGAACATTTAATGTTGGAAGAAGCAAAATTGTGGCTGGATTCAGGAATCATCTTTGGACCAGAGACAGCACAGTTTGAGCGTTTCAATGTTGCATGTCCGCGAGTGGTGGTTGAGCAGGCACTGACACAGTTAAAAGATGCGTTGGATAAGCATCTGGCAGAGAAATAAGACAGATTTGTCTGGATATATATTAAGATTGAGAGGAAAAGAAATGGATAAACAAAAGAAAAATCTAGGGGCAGCGGCCTTTCTTCCGCTGATCATATTCTTGGTGTGTTATGTAGGATGTGGAATTACATTTACCCTTATGGGAGCAGATGACCCATTTGGAAAATTTCCACGTCATGTCGCACTTTTGGCAGGATGTGCTGTAGCACTTCTTTTAAACAGAAGTATGGATGTAAAAGATAAATTAAACATTATGACGACAAACATGGGAAATTCCGGAGTTATGATGATCGTTTTGATCTATCTGATGGCAGGGGGATTTCAGGGGGCAGCAGCGGCAATGGGAGGAAAAGATTCTGTTGTTAATCTATGTCTTCATGTGATTCCAGTAACATTTTTGATCCCAGGTGTATTTTTAATGTGTTGTTTTATTTCTACATCAATTGGAACATCCATGGGAACAATTGCAGCAATGGCACCAATTGCGATCAATGTGGCACAGGGAGCACACTTAAATGTTGCGATCGTTGGTGCAGCAGTGATCGGAGGTTCTTATTTTGGAGATAACCTTTCCATGATTTCTGATACAACGATCTCAGCAGCAGAAGGATGCGGTTCTGAGATGAAAGATAAGTTTAAGATGAACTTCTTTATCGCATTACCGGCTGCGATCGTGGCAATGATCCTTTATTCAGTGGTCGGAGGTACTGGAAGTGGAACAATCAAGGCAGGAAGTTACAATATCATTGAAGTCCTTCCATATCTTATCGTTCTTGGAGCAGCATTGATGGGGATTAACGTTGCAGTTGTACTTTTTGTAGGAATCCTTTCTGCAGGTATTATCGGACTTTGCGTGGGAAGCTGCGGATTCTTTGACTGGATTCAGGCAATTGGAAATGGTATGAGTGATATGTTCAGTATCAGTATGGTTGCAATCTTGGTATCAGGAATCATTGGTATTGTTCGCGAATATGGCGGAGTTGAATGGCTGGTAGGAGCGATCAGCGGCAAGATCAAGAGCAGACGCAGTGCAGAATATGGAATCGGGCTGATGTCAGGAATTCTTTCTGCGGCAATGGTAAATAACACGATCGCTATTATTGTTACTTGTCCGATCGCAAAAGAGATCGGTGAAAAATACAAGATTGCACCAAAGAGACTTGCCAGTCTGGTAGATATTTTTGCCTGTGCATTTATCTCATTGATGCCACATGATGGAGGTATGTTAATGATCACGGCACTAGCAGATGTGTCACCACTTAATGTGTTAAAATATTCATTTTATATGTTTGGATTGATCATTGCTACTTGTGTGACGATACAGTTTGGATTGATGGATGAGAAGAATTAGATTGTAATACAGAAGTGTATTGAATATTCATAAAAATAGAAATAGAGATTGAAGTATGAAAAATGAATGCCATTGATGGTATTTTATACTCCAATCTCTATTTTTGTTTTTATCAATATTTGAAGATAGTATCAATTAATTGCAAGAATTGTTAAAAATTATATTGACAATGAATTGAAAATGGAAGAATAATGAACGTTTTGCGGATATATTTAATGCATATTTGTTTCAGGGAGAGCAGATAATTAAATCGGAAGATTTGACAGAAGCGGATACCGATATTTCATCATTAATAAAATTTAATGGACATAAAAATATAAAAATTATAAGACAACACATGAATTTTTATCAAAATTTCAAAAGACTGATCGATTACATCCAATTATTACGATTTGTATACATTATGGGGAGGATGAATGGGATGGGCCTCGTTCTTTGATTGATATGTTGGACATTCCAGAGAAATTTCAACCATTGGTTTCGGATTATAAATTTAATTTGATAGAGTTAAGAAAGAGTGAATCATTAAAGTTTCAAAATAAAGATGTTAGAACAATATTTGATATCAGCAGGTTTATTTATAATAGGGAATATGCTACAATTAATAATATCTATAAGGAAAAAACAATATCGCCAGAACTTGGAATGGTAATAGGTTCAATTACAGAAACGCAGAAATTAATTGATGATTCATTGAAATTAGAACAGGAAGGAGTTGAGTTGAATATGTGCAAGGCCTTAGAAGAATTAGAAGAAAGAGGAAGAGAGAAAGGAAGGATAGAAGGAAGATTAGAGGGTGCAATTAAAATTTATAAGAAGATGGAAGCATCAAGAGAAGATACAATAAAAAATATCATGGAGGACTTTTCTTTGGATAAAGAAGTTGCTGATAAATATGTAGAAGAATATTATTAAATTATATAAAATTTAAGCATAAAAATGGAATTATTGCGTTATCTATAGTTCTTTTTGAACTTTTATTATGATAATGCAATAACTCTATTTTTTTATTTATTTTAAAATAAACACCATATAACAGTTGACAACAGTTCGATACTGTTATACACTGTTTATAAGCAAAGGAGGATGATACAAAATGAAGATCATAATCAACACATCATCCATGGTTCCAATCTATGAGCAGATCATAGACCAGATCAAAACAATGATCCGTAAGGAAGAACTAAAGCAGAACGACCAGCTGCCTTCTGTCCGTGCATTGTCAAAGGAGTTAAAGATCAGTGCCTTAACAGTAAAGAAAGCTTACGATGAACTAGAAAGAGAAGGATTTACAGTAACGGTTCATGGAAAAGGCAGCTATGTGACAGCGGCGAACACGGAGTTGATGATGGAAGAGCAAAAGAAGGAAGTAGAACAGGACTTAGAACAAGCAATTCTAAAAGGAAGGCGTTTTGGCATCAGTGATGAAGATATCAAAACCTTGTTTGAGTTAATATTGGAGGGATAAGGTATGTTAAAAATTGATAAATTAAAGAAACAATATAAGAATTTCACCCTCAACTGTTCCATGGAAGTAAAAGAGGGGATGATCACTGGGTTTGTAGGTCCGAATGGATCTGGAAAAAGCACAACTTTAAAGGCAGTGCTTGGATTGATTTACATAGATGGAGGAGATATTCAGATTTTTGGAAAGAATGTCAAGGATATAAAACCAGAGGATAAGGAACAGATCGGTGTCGTACTTTCTGATTCTGGTTTTAGCAGATATCTTACAGTAAAAGACATCAAGGATATTCTAAAAAATACATATGAAGCATTTGATGAACAGTTATTTACAAACTATATAGAGAAATATCAGTTGCCAACAGACAAAAAACTAGAACAGTTTTCTGTTGGAATGAAAGCAAAATTAAAGTTAATTACAGCAATCTGCCACAAAGCAAAACTATTAATCTTAGATGAACCAACGGCAGGGCTTGATGTCATGGCAAGGAATGAGATGCTTGATATGTTAAGAGATTATATGGAAGAAGATGAAGAACGTTCGATTCTTGTAAGTTCTCATATATCAACAGATCTTGAAACCTTATGTGATAATATTTATATGATCAATGAAGGAAATATCATCTTGCACGAAGAAACAGACCGGTTATTAAGTAATTATGCGATCTTAAAGGTTGATGAAGAACAGTCAAAAACACTAGATCCACAATATATAATAAAAATGAAGAAAGAATCCTATGGATATGCATGTCTTACAGACCAGAAACAATTTTATCTGGAGAATTATCCAAAGATCGTGGTAGAAAAAGGAACGATCGATCAGATCATTACATTAATGATACAGGGGGTGTAGAAGATGAAAGGATTATGGACAAAAGACATCAGATTAATCTCATCACAACAAAAAAATCTGGCAGTGATCTGGCTAGTTGCAGCAGGAATCTTAATCGCTACGGATCAAATATCATTTGCAATTACCTATACGTCTGTGATTACAATCATGACAGCAATCAGTACGATCAGTTACGATACATTTGATAATGGCAATGCGTTTTTATTTACGCTTCCATTTAGCAGAAAAGAATATACAAGAGAAAAATATCTGTTTAGCCTCTTTTGGGGAATGATAACAGTCATTGGAGGTATATTGTTAGTAGTCATCGTTACAGCAGCAAAAGGTACATTGTTAATGAGGTCAGAAGAAATTGTGATGGCAGTCTTACTCAATATTCCAATGCTATTGATTTTTCAATCAATGGCCCTTCCTTTTCTATTAAAATATGAAGCAGAGAAGGGAAGAATCGCGTTAGCAGCTATGATCGGAGGGATTGTTTTTGTTGTTATCTTCTTTTTCAAAATGTTTGAAACGGCAGGGATTGAGCTGATTGACATCGTGATGAATCAAATGTATTTAAAAAATATTACACTATGGGCTTCTATCTATATAATTTCCATTGTCATTTGGTTCCTGTCATTGAAAATAGCTGAAGGAATTATGCTAAAAAAAGAATTTTAATTTATTAGAAAAATGAATAATATAAACAAAAGTAGTTGTATGAAACAAAAATGTTTGGTATAACTACTTTTTTTCGTTTCTCCCTCATATGAGGGAGAACAATTCCAGGAATCAGACTATAGTAAAGTTATCAAAAGGATAGCGGATATGAAAGGAAGGAGCAGCAGTAAAATGAAAGTATTTGAACCGTTTAAAATCAATCAGATGGAGCTTAAAAACCGTATGGTCGTATTAGCAATGGTAACAAACTATTGTTCTGAGGATGGAATGGCAACAGAGAAATTTATTGCCTATCATGAACATAAAGCAAAAGGTGGATGGGGACTGATCATCACAGAAGATTATCTAGTTTTATACAGAATGTCAGCGGTTGAATATGTCCCAGGTGGATTAGAAATCGAGGAATCTAAGATACTTGCAAGACTGGTAGAGGAAGCAGGAGCAGATTGTATTCATTGTTGACAGGGTGTTTATGCATCCACACATGTGATCATTCCACCATCTGTTGTTCCAAGGGCAGCATATGTAGAAAATGCAGCAGAGATCAAAAAAGTGGTAGATATTCCAGTGATCGCAGTAGGAAGAATCAATGATGTTGAAATTGCAGAAAGTGTTTTACAAGCAGACAAAGCAGATCTTGTAACAGTGGCGAGAGCTTCTCTTGCAGATCCAGATATGCCAAAGAAAGTACTGGAAGGAAGAGAAGATGAAGTAATCCGTTGTATTGGATGCTTACAGGGATGCAGTGGGGAAAATGGAAAAGGAAACTGTGTCAGATGTCTGGTAAATCCACTGACTGGAATGGAAGATGAATATGATATAACACCAGTGGATGAAGCAAAGAAAGTTGTAGTCGTCGGAGGCGGCGTTTCAGGATGCGAAGCAGCAGTTTCAGCCGCAATGAAAGGGCATAAAGTTACACTGATCGAGCAAAGCAATCGATTAGGAGGACAGTGGATTCCAGCAGCTGTACCGATCGGAAAAGGTGAATTTACTTCTTTGATCATCTGGCAGAAACAGATGTAGAATGCTATGAAATTCCATACCCAACATTAAAAAAGATAGCAATGGAACATGGAGATTTTGCAGGGGAACTGTTAAGGGAGAATTGTGATTTTATCGGATATATGTTCTTCGACAGCATCAATCAGACATTCGAACCATGCCTTGCAAGAATCTGTGGTATTCTATACCTATATCTTACAAAAGTACCACCAATGTCAGAAAAGATTCCACTATCCCAGACAGAGTTGGCGAGTATTGCGGGAGCTTCTCATTCGCAAATGGAACGGGCAATTCAGATTTTAAAGAAAGAAGAAATCTTACAAACATCAAGAAAACAAATTGAAATTATAAACAAAGAGAAACTTTTAGAACATTGCACTCTAGGGATGAGAACAAATATTTAAGATTTTTATTTTATTAAAAAGTTAAAATTAAAATCCAATATCCATCAGCAGTCATCCGTACCTACAGCTGACCAATAAACAAAATTTAAATATAAAAAATAGGTTATTCAGCTTGGACCATATGAGCCCGTCGGCACTTAATGAGCAGTGATGATAAGATCATCGCTGTCGAATTTAGTGTCCGCTACGCGCGAATCTGAACGAGAGTGGGTCCAAGCTGAATAACCTATTTTTTATATTTCCACAACTTTTATTTATTAGGAATCAATACAATATCTTCTCCAGCTTTTCTTCTCTGATATAACTCAGCAGTAGCTGTAAGTAATACATCAGAAGAAGAGTTTAAGCAAGTTTCAACAGAATCCTGTACTACTCCGATGATGAATCCAACACCAACAACCTGCATGGCAACATCATTTGAGATACCAAATAAAGAACATGCAAGAGGGATCAACAGTAAGGATCCACCAGCAACACCAGAAGCACCACATGCGGAAACAGCAGCTAAGACACTTAAGATGATCGCTGTAGGAATATCAACAGAGATACCCATTGTATGAGCAGCTGCAAGAGTCATAACTGTGATCGTAATCGCAGCACCATCCATGTTGATCGTAGAACCAAGAGGGATAGATACAGAATAGTTATCTTCATTTAATCCAAGTTTCTCGCAAAGAGCCATGTTCATAGGAATGTTTGCAGCAGAACTTCTTGTAAAGAATGCTGTTAAACCACTTTCTTTTAAACATTTTAAGATCAGTGGATATGGATTTCTGCGAAGCATGCTAAATACGATGATCGGATTTGTTACAAATACAGTAAATAACATACAGCCAACTAATAGGGCAAGAAGTTTACCATAGTCAGTAAAGATGCTTAATCCGTTTGTAGATACTGTGTTATATACAAGTCCAAGAATACCAAATGGAGCACAGTTGATGATCCAGTGTACAGCTTTTGTAACTGCAGCAGAGATATCATGAAGTGCTTTTTTAGTTCCAGGAGTTGCAGCTTTTAATGCAAGTCCAAAGACTACAGCCCATGCAAGGATACCGATGTAGTTTGCATTTACAAGGGAATCAACCGGGTTTGATACGATATTCATTAATAAGTTCTTTAATACTTCTAACACACCTGTTGGAGGAGCAGCTTCAGATGTAGCGGCTTTTCCAAGACGTAATGTGATTGGGAAGAGAAAACTTCCACATACTGCGACAACAGCACCAATAAATGTTGTTAACATATAAAGGATGATGACAATACGCATATTTTTTGCACCGTTGCTCTTAGAATTTGCTAAAGAAGCAATGACAAGTACAAATACAAGGATTGGGGCTACGGCACGAAGAGCACCAACGAATAAATCTCCAAGCAGAGCAAGTCCTGTTGCTTTTGGAGCAGCTACACCAAGAATAGCACCGATGATCAGACCGATTAAGATTCTTACGATCAGGCTTAAGCTATTCCATTTTTGTAATAGATTTTTCATTTTAAAAATTCCTTCTTTCATTATTTTTTTATTTTTAAGTGATATTTTCTTAAAAATAAAGAATCAATCTTATCTATTATATTTACTTTTATTCCTTAAGTCAATACAAAATGTCTTTTTTACGGAAATGAGTGTCTTTCTGATGCGGACACACAAAAATCTTTTCACAATGAAATATTGACACTTTACGCATTTGATTTTACAATAAAACATAAGAGTATAGATCATAAGAGAAGACGCACAAATTCTATACGGAAAGCGGAAAAGGAGAAAATAATGAAACAGGTAATATTAACAGGAGACAGACCAACAGGACGACTGCATGTTGGACATTATGTAGGATCTTTAAAAGAACGTGTGAGACTGCAGAATTCTGGTAAATTTGACGAAATTTATATCATGATCGCCGATGCTCAGGCATTAACAGATAATGCAGAACATCCAGAGAAAGTAAGACAGAACATTATGCAGGTAGCACTTGATTATCTTGCATGTGGATTAGATCCAGAGAAAGTCAACATCTTTATCCAGTCCATGGTACCAGAACTTACAGAATTGTCTTTCTACTATATGAACTTAGTTACAGTTGCACGTGTACAGAGAAACCCAACGGTTAAGGCAGAGATCAAGCAGAAGAACTTTGAAGCAAGTATTCCAGTTGGATTTTTCACATATCCGATCAGTCAGGCAGCAGACATCACTGCATTTAGAGCAACAGTCGTACCAGCAGGTGAAGATCAGATGCCAATGGTAGAACAGTGCAAAGAAATCGTACACAAGTTTAACTCTGTATATGGAGAGACATTAACAGACCCACAGATCGTACTGCCAGACAATCAGGCATGTTTAAGACTTCCAGGAATCGATGGAAAAGCGAAGATGAGTAAATCTCTTGGAAACTGCATTTATTTATCTGACGAACCACAGGACATTAAGAAGAAAGTAATGTCTATGTTCACGGATCCAAATCATTTAAGAGTGGAAGATCCAGGACAGGTAGAAGGTAATCCAGTATTTATCTACTTAGATGCGTTCTGTAAACCAGAATACTTTGAAGAGTTCTGGCCAGAATACAATAACTTAGATGAATTAAAAGCCCATTATCAGCGTGGAGGACTTGGAGATGTCAAAGTAAAGAAGTTCTTAAACAAAGTACTTCAGGCAGAATTAGAACCAATCCGCGAGAGAAGAAAGATGTGGGAAGCAAAACTTCCAGAAGTTGCAGAAATTCTTCAGCAGGGAACAAAAGCTGCAAGGGCAAAAGCACAGGAAACAATGAAAGATGTGCGTCATGCGATGAGAATCGATTATTTTAATGAAGAAGGATTATTTTAATTTTTAAATCATATATTTTTAAAGTAAAGCATGACAAAAGGGTCTGTTTATCCATGGGATAGGCAGGCCCTTTTTAATTGCATAGGAAATTCCGATGGAATGCCACTATAGAATTAAAATACAAACGACTAAGAAAAGGAGGCTTTTTATGGAAAACAAATCAAAAAGGAAAGCAGTTGAGAGGATTGATGCATTACTTGATGAGAGAAGTTTTGTAGAAATCGGACAGGCGGTAACAGCAAGAAGTACAGACTTTCAGTTAGACAAAGTAGAGACTCCATCGGATGGGGTTGTAACAGGATATGGATTGATCAATGGATGTCCAGTCTATGTATACAGTCAGGATGCATCCATACTTGGAGGTTCCATCGGGGAAATGCATGCCAGAAAAATTGCAAATTTGTATGATCTGGCAATGAAAACAGGCGTTGCGGTGATCGGTATGATCGATTGTGCAGGAATCCGCCTGCAGGAATCAACGGATGCACTTCATGCATTTGGAGAGATTTACAAGAAACAGGGACAGGCATCCGGAGTGATCTTACAGATCAGTGCGGTTTTTGGGAACTGTGGAGGAGGTCTTGCAGTCTTCCCAACACTGACAGATTTTACATTGATGGAAGAAAGTGGACAGTTGTTTGTAAATGCCCCAAACGCAATCACTGGAAACAGAAAAGAAATATTAAACAGTGCAAGTGCTGTATTCCAGAGTAAAGAAGCCGGAGTTGTTGATTTTGTCGGAAATGAAGCAGAAGTTTTTGCTCAGATCAAGAAGTTAACAGGACTATTTCCATCAAATTACAAAGATCAGAGTAAGATCAAAGACTGTATGGATGACTTAAATCGTCTTTGTGTAAATATTCAAATAGCAGATGCTGTAGAAATTCTTACACAGATTGCAGATGAGAATGAATTTATAGAATTAAAGAAGGATTATGGGACTGACATGGCAATCGGATTTATCCGTTTGGATGGAGAAACCGTTGGCTGCGTTGCAAATAAAGAAGAAAAGATCAGCGCCCAGGGAGCAAAAAAAGCAGCATCGTTTGTGAAATTATGCGATGCATTTGGTGTTGGAATCTTAACTTTTACGGATGTGACAGGATATGCTGCAAATCTCGAACAGGAAAAAGAACTGGCACAGGCAGTTGGAGCAATGACAGGTGCGTTTGTACAGGCAAGTGTTCCTAAAGTCAATGTCATCACAAAGAAGGCATTTGGAAGTGCGTATGTATCTATGAACAGTAAAGCGGTTGGAGCAGATCTTGTTTATGCATGGGAAGATGCAAAGATCGGAATGATGGAAGCAGACATGGCAGCCAAGATCATGAATCCAGGAGCAACGGCAGATGTATTAAAAGAAAAAGCACAGGAATATGAAAAATTACAGTCAGATGTAGACAATGCAGCCAGACGTGGATATGTTGATACGGTGATCGATCCACAGGATACAAGAAAATATGTGATTGGTGCTTTTGAAATGTTATATACGAAAAGAGAAATGCAGATACCAAAAAAACATAATGCATTTTAAAGAAGGAGGAAACATATGGGTGCAGCAGTAAGTAACACGATCATGGGTGTTTCCATCGTATTTTTTGTACTGGTCTCATTAAGTTTTCTCATTTATCTGTTTCGTTTTATTTCAGTAATTGAAGATAAACTTACAAAAAAGAAGATACAAGAGTCGGTAAAAGAAGAAAAAATACAGGAAACGCTACCAGCAGAAGAAGAAACGAATCTAGTCGATGATCTGGAATTAATCGCAGTGATCACAGCAGCGATCGCTGCTTCAGAAGGCGGAGATCCAGGGCAGTATATTGTTCGTTCAATTAAAAAAGTACACAGAAATCAATGGTAGATCAGGAGGAGATACAATGAAAAGTTATAGAATTACAGTCAATGGAAATGTATATGACGTTACAGTTGAAGAAACAACAGGAAATGGGTCAGCACCAGTACAGCAAAGCACAGTGCCTGCACCACAGCCAGCAAGAAATGCAGGAAGTGTTGAGATCAAATCTTCTGTTCCAGGAAAAGTTATCGCAGTTGAAGTATCTCAGGGACAGGCAGTGAAAGCTGGGGATACCGTTGTGATCTTAGAGTCTATGAAAATGGAAATCCCAGTTGTTGCACCTCAGGATGGAACGATTGCCAGTATCGCAGTTTCACAGGGAAATGAAGTTGAAAATGGAGCTGTCTTAGCTACAATGAATTAGAATGGAGGGATTTGATGGCTAATATCACACATACTTTATCGAATCTGATCCACTCTACAGCATTTTTTCATTTGACATGGGGAAACTATGTCATGATCTTAGTCGCACTGGTATTTTTATATCTTGCGATCCGTCATGGATTTGAACCATTGTTATTAGTACCGATCGCATTTGGCATGTTACTTGTCAATATTTACCCGGATATAATGGCAGATCCTGCAAGTACAACAAATGGTGTAGGTGGGCTATTACATTACTTTTATATTTTAGATGAATGGAGTATTCTCCCATCTCTGATCTTCCTTGGTGTTGGAGCGATGACAGACTTTGGGCCACTGATCGCCAATCCGAAGAGTTTCCTTTTAGGAGCAGCAGCACAGCTTGGAATTTATAGTGCATATTTCTTAGCTATTTTCTTAGGATTTAATGGAAAAGCGGCAGCAGCAATCTCAATTATCGGTGGAGCAGACGGACCAACATCTATCTTCCTTGCTGGGAAATTACATCAGACAGGACTTATGGGACCGATCGCGGTAGCAGCATATTCTTATATGTCACTGGTACCGATCATTCAGCCACCGATCATGAAATTATTAACAACAGAAGAAGAACGAAAGATCAAAATGGAACAGTTACGTCCAGTTTCAAAGACAGAAAAAATCCTGTTCCCGATCATTATCACGATTGTTGTCTGCCTGATCCTTCCAACAACAGCACCATTGGTTGGTATGTTGATGCTTGGAAACTTGTTCCGTGAATGTGGTGTTGTCAAACAGTTATCAGAGACAGCCTCTAATGCATTGATGTACATTGTTGTTATCTTGCTTGGAACATCTATTGGAGCATCTACAAGTGCAGAAAACTTCTTGAATATCGCAACACTTAAGATCGTAGTATTAGGACTTGTTGCATTTGCAGTAGGAACCGCAGGTGGAGTCTTATTTGGAAAACTGATGTGTAAACTATCTGGAGGAAAGATCAATCCACTGATCGGTTCTGCAGGAGTATCCGCAGTACCAATGGCAGCCAGAGTATCACAAAAAGTCGGAGCAGAAGCAGATCCAACGAATTTCTTATTAATGCATGCAATGGGACCAAACGTAGCCGGAGTTATCGGAACAGCGGTTGCAGCAGGGACATTTATGGCGATCTTTGGTGTGTAGGGAGGAAAATATTATGGCAAAACCAATAAAAATTACAGAAACGATTTTAAGAGATGCGCATCAGTCTCTGATCGCCACAAGAATGACGACAGAGCAGATGTTGCCGATCATCGATAAAATGGATCAGGTCGGATACCATTCCGTAGAATGCTGGGGTGGAGCAACATTTGATGCATCCCTGCGTTTCTTAAAAGAAGATCCATGGGACAGATTAAGAAAATTCAGAGATGGATTTAAAAACACAAAATTACAGATGTTATTCAGAGGACAGAATATCTTAGGATACCGTCCATACGCAGATGACGTCGTACAATATTTTGTACAGAAATCCATTGCAAATGGAATTGATATCATTCGTATTTTCGACTGTATGAACGACCTTCGAAACTTACAGACAGCCGTTGATGCTGCGAATAAGGAAAAAGGACATGCACAGGTTGCAATGGCGTATACATTAGGGGATGCTTATACCTTAGATTATTGGAAAGACCTTGCAAAACGAATCGAAGATATGGGTGCAAACTCTATCTGTATCAAAGATATGGCAGGTTTGTTATTACCATACAAAGCAGAAGAACTGGTAAAAGAATTAAAAGCAACCGTTGATATTCCGATCCAGTTACATACACACTATACATCCGGTGTAGCATCTATGACATACATGAAAGCTGTTGAAGCAGGCGTTGATGTGATTGATACAGCTATCTCCCCATTCTCTATGGGAACATCACAGCCAGCAACTGAAGTTATGGTAGAAACGTTCAAAAATACACCATATGACACAGGATTAGATCAGAAATTATTAGCAGAGATCGCAGACTACTTCCGTCCAATCAGAGATGAAGCCTTAGATTCTGGATTATTAAATCCAAAGAACTTAGGAGTGAACATCAAAACATTACTTTACCAGGTACCAGGAGGAATGCTTTCAAACCTCACATCCCAGTTAGAAAGCCAGCATGCCGCCGACAAATATTACGAAGTATTAGAAGAAGTACCAAAAGTTAGAAAAGACCTCGGAGAATGTCCTCTGGTTACACCATCCTCCCAGATCGTTGGAACACAGGCTGTATTTAATGTCATTACTGGAGAACGTTACAAGATGGTAACGGAAGAAACGAAAGAAATTCTTGAAGGAAAATACGGAGCAACAGTAAAACCATTTAATCCTGAAGTACAGAAAAAATGTATTGGAGACAAACAACCGATCACATGCCGTTATGCCGATATGATCGAAGATGAACTTCCTGAATTTGAAAAAGAAGTGGAAGCTTACAAAGAACAGGACGAAGATATATTAAGTTACGCTTTATTCCCTCAGGTTGCTACGGAGTATTTTAAATACCGAGATGCACAGGAGAAGAAAATTGATGTAAATGAAGGAAATGAAGAAGCATATCCTGTATAAAATGTAGTTCGATTTAGTCTTTGATGCATTAAAAAGACCGCCCACAAATTTTGTGAGCGGTTACTTTTCTGAAAAGAGAGGATTAAAAAATATATATGAAAAACTATGTCTTAAGTATATCAAAATCTCATCTTCATTCAATATACAAAGTATGAACAATTCTAAAGAAAGTATAAACAGTTCTAAAATATTTGGGAGTAAGTCTCTAGTTTAGTCTAATTTTATTATTATATTTTTTATGGTATAATATCTTTCATACAAAAAGGAAAACGAGGGAATTATGATGAGAATAAATATTGCAATATGTGATGATGAACAGAAATCTTTACAGATGATTCAGAAAGAATTATATCATATAGCTGACAAGTTAAAGATTGAAATTGAAACTTACGCTTATAAAGAGGGAAAGAAAGTATTAGATTTAATTTACAATGAAAAAGAAGATTTTGATGTTTTATTCCTAGACATTGATATGCCAGATATTTCCGGACTTGAAGTTGCAAAAAAATTAAGACAGAAAAATTCAGATATCATATTAATTTTTATTTCAGCACACGAGCAGTATGTGTTTGAATCGATCGAATATAATCCGTTTCGATATATTAGAAAAAATAGAATCGAAAAAGAATTAATCCAAGCTTTGAAAGCAGCATACCAAAGACTTGAAGAAATGCAGGATTCGTATATGATTGTAAAAACAGAAGAAGCGGAAGTTCGAGTGAAGCATTCAGATATTATGTATTTTGAAACAACTGCAAGAAAGGTTGGAATTCACTTAAAGAATGGAGAAGTATTACTTGTGCGGAAAACAATCAAGGAATTATACAAAGAATTAAATGATGAACATTTTATCAAAATTCATAGTGGTTGTGTTGCAAATGCTAAATATATTGGTAAATATTCGAATCATGATATTACATTGGATAATGGAGAGCAGTTGATCGTAAGCAGAACCAGAATAAAAAATGTGAAAATGACATTAATGAATTATTGGGGTAATCAGGTATGACAGTATTTTTTTGGATTATAGAATATATCGCAAGTTTTATTGAAATTCTTATGTGCTGTGTTTTTTGTGGAATTTTCCTGACAAAAGAGGAATTCAGTGATCGAAAATATTTGGCATTTGCAGGGTCAGCACTTAGTGCATTATTGATCGCAGGATTAAATAAAATAGAGATATTTTCATTTGTTAATTCCATACTCGTTTTATTTGCAATTATATTGTTTCAGCTATTTTTATATAAAGCGAAAATAGGATTATGTATTGTACTTCCATTGATTTATGCAGTAATTTTAGCTGCCATTGATTTTGCGGTTTCATATTTTACAGCATTGAGCTTACATGTAGATGCAAACTATTTATTGAATCATCAAAATTTTTCAAGAGTTTTGTGTATCTTGCTGTCAAAATTTTTGTTGATATTAATAGTAGTTATACTGCGTAGGTTATTGGGGAAATCAATAACATTTATAAAAAAGTATATAGTCATTATGTGTATGTACTCTGCTTTTCTATTAGTTTCACTTTTTATTATGGTGGGATTAAATATAAAGAATAGAAGTCCTGAAACAGAACTGTTTCTTGTGTTATTTTTTATTATTTCTATATTGATTGAACTTTTGGTGCTTTACTTTATCATGAAAGCAGGAGAAAGTTATGAGCAACAGCAGAAAAATGAATTGATTGAAATGAAAAATACCATGCTTCAAAAATCATTAGATGAAACCGAACAGGCATTTCAATTATGGCGAAGAAGTGTCCACGATTATAAAAATCATGTCATAGCATTACGACAACTTGCAGAAGATGAAAATATGGAAGGCATAAAAGAATACCTGAATTGTGAAAATGAATTAATTCAAAAGAAGATGTTTTACATAAAAACAGGGAATTCCGTTGTAGATGCAATTGTTAATACAAAACAAAGGTTGTCAGAGGAAAAAGGTATCACATTTATAGTAAATGCAGCAATTCCAAAGAAGTGTTGTGTAAGAGAAATAGATATGTCAAATATATTAGGAAATTTGATTGATAATGCCATGGAAGCAAGCCAAGGGGAAGAAGAACCATATATTGATCTGACAATCCGACAGGAGAAAACATTTCTTGTAATTAAGATCATCAATCAATATAGCAGAGATTTTTCTGAAAATTTAAAGACAACAAAGAAAAAGCAGGAGTTTCATGGAATAGGCATCAGAAGTGTAAAAAGCATTGTTACAAAATATGAAGGAGAGTTTTCGATTGATAAAAAAGGCACCGAGGTGGTTGTCAAAATATTGATTCCAAATTAAATAAAAGATATGAGTAAAATGTCGGCTAGATACCGGCATTTTTTGTTGCCATAAAAGGGATTTTTTAGTGAAGCATACAAAATAAACACAAAAACATACAAAATAAACAACATTTCATTTTTGATATTGTTTGTATGATAGGATTCATAAGAAAGTGATTTCTAAGTTGAAAGGAGTATATCGTATGAAACGAATCATGTATATGTTATTGATTTTAATGATCATGCTAACAGGTTGTGGAACAGGCAATAAAAATAAGAATGATAAAGCAACTGTAGAAAATAAATTTGAGAAAAAGGGTGAAACTAACGAAGATATTATAAAAGAATCCAGCGGACAGATTTCTTTTGGATATCTTAATGAGAAGAAAGATGTATACGAATATAATGGAAAAAATGTAGAAATACCATTTTATCTGGAAAATCAAGGCAACAAAAATGAAGGTGTAGCAACAATAGGACTGCTATTGTTTGTCGATGGAAATGTACAGGATTATAGAATAGAAGCAAATGGCAAAATACAAACAATGCAAAAAATCACCTTAAAACCAAAGGAAAGAAAAGAGTTTAAACTGATATTTAAGCCGGTATCTGGTAAAAAAGGAGAGAAAGTTGGAGTAATTCCAGCAACGATATGGAATCCAGACAGTTTGCCAAAAGAAAAGAATCCAAGTTGTGGAAATAACCAACAGTTAAGTGCGAACGTTCCATTAGAAATTAAAATGAAATGCAATGGAACGAATCAATTAAATGCAACAAAGAAACATGTAAAAGTAAGTAATATACCAGAAGAAATTTTAAACGATTGGAAAAACACATATGTAAGCGATGAATATGATTCTTTAGATGAGTCTGTAAACTTTGAGATGGAATCAAGTGTCAAGGACAAAGATATTTTATATGGAAAAAATGGAAAAGTTCCAATTACTTTAAAATTGTATGGTGGGAAAAATGTGAATGAGAAGATTACAATTTTTATTAACAATAAGCCTGTAAAAATTGATAAAAAAGATTATATAAAAGTGAAAACTAAAAAAGGAAAAATGATCACAGTTACTGCGAACATAGATCTTTCAGGATATGACCGGGTCAATTCAATTTATGCAATTGTCATGACGAGTGGAGGAGATTATAAAATACAGGATATTTCTAAAACAGACAGTTTACTCTTGATCAATAAGTAAATAGATAAGTAGAGGTAGGAATCAATGAAAAAAATAATTGTTTGCATGATCTGCATTTGTATCGTACTGGCAGGGTGCGGGAAAGAAAAAGGTGTAGTAAAAGAAAAGAAACAAAAAGAAGTTTTAATCTTAACAACAAAAGGAAAAGACGTGATTTTGAAAAATCTGATCAGCCAGAAAATTGTAAACAAATATAAACTAGGTAAAAAACAGTGTGCAGGTTCTATCATAGAACTTGATAAAGGATATTGCGTACAAATTTATGAAGCAAACAGGGAATTGAAAAATCAAATAATTCAGGGTGCTGTAGTAGAAGATACACCAGATGAAAGTGAAATTGTAAAGGCTTCTATAAAATTCTTTGATAGAAAGCTCAAAGAAACAGATACCGTTGATATTACGAAATTGGCAAAAGAGAGAAAAGATGAAGATCTGTTAATGGCCAGTTTTACAGTAAGTCCAGATGGTAAGAAGATTGCATGGAATATTGGAGAAAACATCCTGTGTTATAACAGAGAAACAAAGAAATTTAAAAAATACAATCAGATTACAAAGAAAGATATTACAGCAGAAAATATTATATTTGCAGGAAATGATAAGTTGGCATTTTATGGAACGAAGGGAGAAAGTGAAGAAGATACTTGTTATGGATATTTCGATTTAAAGAATAAAAAAATACATACATTTATTGAGAAAAAATATGAAGCCTTTTCTTTGAATGCAGATGAGAGATATATTTGGATCAATGATGGAGAAAATCCAAATACGAAAACAGCAAGTGGAAAAGTACCAGTCGTAGATACCAAGACAGGGAAAAATCATTTGGTTCAGCTTCATGGTATTGAGAGTGCAAAAGCAAGGATCACAGAAGATGGGAAATATATGATTGCAGTCAGTCAGACAGATGAAAAAAGTTTCTGCGTAAGACAATACGGCATCAAAAATGAAAAGGTTTTGAAGGAAAAGAAATACGATTTTCATAAATCTGTTCATGTCAGTGACATGATTTCCATCAATAGCGGAAAGTCGTATGGAATTATTTACAGTACGGATCAAGGAGATAAATTAGAAGAGTTTGAATTATGATAATCATTGGAGAAAATTATGAAGTTATTGTTAGATCATGTAAGCAAAAAATATGGGAACAAATATGCACTAAAAGATTTGAATATAGAATTTAGCGATGGTGTTTATGGCATTTTAGGAGCAAATGGCGCTGGAAAAACGACGTTGATCAGCATTATTACAGGAATCCTGCAGCAAACATCTGGACAGGTAAAACTTGATGGCAGTGATATAAGAGACATGGGAACAAAATATCTGGATAAAATAGGATATCTTCCACAATATCCGCAGTTTTATCCGAACTTTCGTGTAAAAGAATTTCTCATGTATATGTGTAGCATCAAAGATATTCCACAGAAAAAAGCAAAAGAAATCTTGCCAGAGATTATGGAAGAAGTGAATCTTTGTGATCACATGAATAAGAAAATCAAAGAGCTATCTGGAGGAATGAGACAAAGACTTGGAATTGCGCAGGCAATCTTAAATGATCCACAAATTTTGATCTTAGATGAGCCAACGGCAGGACTTGATCCAGGAGAGAGAATCAGATTTCGAAATATTATCTCTAATATAGCCAAAAACAGAATGGTGCTTATTTCCACACATATCGTATCAGATATAGAATATATTGCAAATCAGGTTGTGATTCTACAAGAGGGAAAACTTAACAGGATGGGTACCGTAGAAGAACTGTGCAATGATATTCAGGGCAGTGTCTGGGAAGTCAATGTAGATGAAATGACAGCAGAAGAATTGATGAAAAATTATTTGACATCCAATATAAAAAGAATTGAAGAAAATGTACTTATGCGGATCATTAGTAAGAACAAGCCGATAAAAAATGCCAGAATGTCAGAACCGCAGTTAGAAGATGTGTTTTTAACAGTATTTCGTGAGCAGGCAGGGATATAATATGAAAATTGTATTATTTGAATTTCGGAAGAATATTTTAAGAAAAACGATCATCATACCAATGGTCATTTTACTGATCGTGAATGTAATGGTAATTTATGCACAGTACCGCTTTCAAAATGATCCATTTTCCAGTGAGGTTAATCGGTATCATTCATCTGCTAGAGAATGGGAGTATTATAAAGAATTACATGCACAATTTGACGGTGAAATAACGGAAGAAAAACAGGATACGATCATTAAACTCTATGATAATTTGAAAGAAAAAGTAGACAACGGTGACTATCAAAAAGAATATACAAAGAGTGCAGGGACGGGATATATTTTTGGCGATTATTCGCTGATTGAAACAAATTTTTATCAACCGATCAAAAATTTAGTTTCCTATGCTGAGAAAAATAAGACACTGGTAGATCAGGCAAAAGAAAATATAAAGTTTTATAAAAAAGCATGCAATCGATATGAACTTAAGAAAAATCAATATATTGTAAAGAAATATCAAGATAGAGTGATCTATGATTTTTATGATACAACAGGATTTCAGAAACTGCTTGATTATAATTTTTCAGATGTGATTCTCATAATTTTTTTATTTTTATGTGCGTTGCCATTATTTTATCAGGAACGGACCTATGGAATGGAAGATATGATTCTGGCGACAAAAAAAGGCAGAAAAACATATATTGCTGGGAAGTATATTTCAGTGATAGCAGCAATTATAATGTGTACGATAGTGATTGCGTGTGTGAATTATATTGTATTTTACATAACTTATGGGCTGAAAGGATCTCAAATGCCCATATATGTATTAGAAGAATTCCAATATTCACCATATAATTTGACATTACTGCAGGCATATTTTGCTATACAGGGACTAAAATGTATGGCTCTCATTGTTGTAAGTACATTGATGTGTCTGATATCCAATATGACAAAAAACACAATGATGTTGTTTATCATATTTATTGGAGTGACTGTGTTTGGATTATATTGCAGTGGATATATTTGCAGCGATAATGTACAAAAAGTAGTGATTGCAATTGCTAGTCCATTTTCATTGTTCAAAGGTTTTAATATTTTTAAATCACTGTATGAATTAGATTTGTTTGGTAACTTTGAATTAAGGATTAATGTTTGTATTGTAATACAGGTGATATTTGAAATGTTACTGATTTGTATTTCTTACTACAAATATAAACATTCTAACAGCAGAAAGGAAAGCTTCAGGTAGGAAACATGTTGATGCAAGAAAGTTATAAATCATTTATAAAACAGAAAATATGGATATTCATTATGATTCTGCTGGTTATAAGAATGGTATCCGTTTGCATAACTGGATATGATTCTCATTATATGATCGATGAAAATGAAAAGTACTATAATGAATATCTAAAAAAATACGAGGGAAAGATCACAGATGCAAAACAAAAACAGATAGAGAAAGAATATAAAAAAATAAACTCATCTAGCAATGAATTATTAGCATCTGAACAGAAAAATAAAGCATTTCAGGTGATTTATGACCAGTATACATATCAGAAGGAAAAAGGAAGTGGATATATTTTAGAGACCAGAGGATGGCAGAGCATTTTAGAACATGATAGTTTAGATTTTCCCTTAATTATTTGTATTATCATTGTTATGACAGCGCTTTGGGGAGATGAATATGAAACGCAAATGGACATGATGCTAAGATCATGTAAAAAAGGAAAATATCAGACTCCTTTTGCAAAAGTAGTGTTAGGAGGTGTTCGTTCGATCATATTATCGGCAATGTTTCAACTCATTCAGATGATATATTTTGCAGGAAGCGTAGGATTTTCCCACGGTAATTATCCAATTCAGAGTTTAAAATTTTTTCAAAATTCTTCTTATCATATAACTCTCAAATCTGCAGTGGTCATGTTATTTATTATAAGACTGATTGGATCAGTGCTTCTTGCCTTTATGACAATGTTAATAAACATATGGATCAAAAGAAAAACGGTCAGCATGATCATAAGTATGGCAGCAATCATATTGACATCGATCATTTTTCGAAGTGGTTCAACGATTTATGGGTTACCTTTACCATTGGGACCATTAAAAGCAGCAGGATATTTGTGGCCTTCCCAATTTGACAGTCAGTATGTTGGAAGTAAATTAGTGAAAATTTGCACATTTAAAGAAATATCCCATGGAAGTTTTATGGCAATTAATGCTGTGTTTTTGGGTGAAATGATCATACTTGGTGTCTTATGTGTTATCTTTTTTTCAAAATGGAGTATAAAGAAAATCCACATTTATAAAAAGGCAATAAAAATCATGACATTATGCTTCATTACATCCACTTTATTTACTACAGGATGCAGCAAAAGTATGAATCATAGTGAAGTATCTATAAGTAAAGAAGATACGCAGGAAAAGGCAGCATGGAATGGGAAAACAATCGAAATCGATGATGACAATAACAATATCATATATACAGATGAAAATGGGAAAAAAGAAAATCTTATCAGAGATGTATTTCCTTCAAAATTAGCGATTCAAAAGATATTTATATATGAAAATGATTGTTACTATCTTTCTGAAAATGATGAGAGCAATGGCATATGTGTCAGGAAAATTAATCTCAAAAATCTTGATGACACATTAGTGTATGATTCTACGGATGAGAATATCGAAAACTATTTTGGAATGATTCAGAAACAAAAACAGTATGAGGAATATTTTAATGATGCAGAAGATACAAAATGGTTTTTTGTAGCAGATGGGTATATTTATTGGAAAAAGAAATATTATATTGCACAGGTCGATATAAAAAGTGGAAAGAAGAAGATTATTGCGGAAGGAGTATCAGACGATAAGATTACATATGCAAATGGAATACTAAGGTATGTCGATGCGGAGGGGAATACACGAACACTGAAATTGAATACATAAATCTCTTAGGTTAGATTCCAACCATATAACTTAAAACTATGGCAAACTGATAATTATATATATTTTAAGAGATGATTTTGAAATGATATACTATATACAACTTAAAAAAACAAGGTAAAAAGGAGACGACAGAAAATGAGTAGATTACAAGAGCCATTTCGATATGATTATGTAGGAAGCTTTTTAAGAACAGAAGAATTAAAGAAAGCAACAACACAATATAACGAAAACAAGATCACAAAAGAAGTATATGATAATATAGTAAATGAAGAGATCGCAAAATTAGTAGCAAAACAAAAAGAATTAGGATATCATGTGATCACAGACGGAGAATTCAGAAGAACTTACTGGCATTTAGATTTTATGTGGGGATTTGAAGGCGTAGCACATGAACAGACAGGAAGTGGAGTACAGTTCGATGGAGAATTAGCTTCTTTAGAAGATACTTATCTGGTAGGAAAGATCAAAGCGAAAAAACATCCATTTGTAGAGTATTTTAAATATTTAAAACAGTTTGAAGATGAAAATACAATTGCAAAATATACAATTCCTGCACCAGCACAGATGTTTCAGCAAATGATCGTTCCAACAAACATTGAAACAACAAGAAAATATTATGTGACAAATGAAGAACTGATTCAGGATATTGGTGTTGCATATCAGGATGTGATCAAACAGTTCTATGAAGCAGGATGCCGTAATCTTCAGTTAGATGACTGTACTTGGGGAGCAATCGTAGGAGACGCTGCGAAACAAAGATATAAAGCATTAGGAATTGATCTTGAAGATGTAAAGAAACAGCTTCTTACAGTGAATAACCTTGCACTAGAAGGAAGACCAGAAGATATGGTAATTACATCCCATATCTGTCGTGGAAATTATCATTCTACATTCTTTACAAGTGGTCCATATGATACAGTTGCAGACTATGTGTTTGCAGAGGAAAATGTTGATGCACTCTTCCTTGAATATGATGATGAAAGATCTGGAGGATTTGCACCACTTAAAAAAGTATCAGAAGACAAGGAAGTTGTTCTTGGTCTGATCACGACAAAGAGACCAGATCTTGAGGATAAAGAAAAAGTGATCAACAGAATCAAACAGGCAGCAAAATATATTCCTCTGGAAAGATTATGCCTAAGCCCACAGTGTGGATTTGCTTCTTGTGCGATCGGTAATAAATTAACAGAAGAAGAACAGTGGGCAAAACTAAAATTAGTGAAAGAAATTGCTGAGGAAGTCTGGGGAGAATAAGATTAGATCTTAATACTTCACAGAAACCAGGAATAAGCCCTGAGGCGGTGCAGTGATCCCTGCATCGCTTCTTTTTGTGCTGTCCAGTGCTTTTGTAATATCCTCTGGTTTTATTTTTCCACATCCAACTTCCACTAAAGTTCCAGTAAGAATCCGGACCATGTTATGCAGAAAGCCATTTCCTGTATAAGAGATCTGGATTTCTTTTTTCGTTTTCTTGATCTTAATATCATAAATCGTACGAACGGTAGATTTCTTTGTCTTTTTAATAGAAGAAAATCCTTTAAAATCATGAGTTCCGATCAGTAATGATGCAGCTTCTTCCATCTTTTTGATATCCAAAGTTTCTGGGAAATACCAAAGATATTTACGTTCAAAAACATTCGATACCCCAGGAATCGCAATACGGTAAAGGTAAGTTTTCTCCTTGGCATTTAAACGGCTGTGAAAACGTTCCGAAGCTTCAGAAACTTCCACAATACCGATATCCGATGGAAGATATTTTGTAAGATAATCTTTAATCTCACCAACAGACATCATACAGTCTGTATGGAAATTGGCAACCTGACCATAAGCATGAACTCCGGCATCAGTACGTCCAGACCCATTGATATTGACATCTTCTCCTGTCATCTTTGATAAGACAGACTCTAATTTTCCTTGGATCGTATTCGCATTAGAATCACCGCCAAGCCTCTGCCAGCCTTGATAGCGGGAACCATCATATTCAATTGTTAATCTGATATTACGTTTCATATATGTGTAAATCCTTTCGTTGTAAAGATATTGTTGTTGTAAAACAGATTTATTATAACGAATTTCTTAAAAAGTGGCAATAAATAAAAAAGAGAGGCGGTAGTTTATTGTATATGGTAAAATTAAGATAAAATGAGATGAAAGTAGAGAAAGAAAGGACAGATTACCATGGAAATCAATCAAATGTTAAAAAGACAAGAACATTTTTTTCAAAGTCAGAAGACAAAAGAATATGAATTTCGAAAGAAAGCATTACTGCGTCTGGAATATGCGATCAAACAACATGAAAAAGATATGGAATGTGCATTATATAAAGATTTAGGAAAATCGTCATTTGAGTCATATATGACAGAGATCGGAATGGTAAAAAATGAACTTTCCTATGTAAAGAAAAATCTGAAAAACTGGATGAAGAAAGAACCCGTAAAAACACCACTTTCCCAGTTTCCATCCCAAAGTTATAAGATCAAAGAACCACTCGGAAAGGTATTGATCATAGCTCCATGGAATTATCCAATTCTTTTATCCTTGCAGCCAGTGATCGGAGCGATCGCAGCAGGAAATTGTTGTGTCCTAAAACCATCTGAACACGCACCACACTGTGCCAGTCTTTTAAAGAAAATGATCGGGGAAGTTTTTCCTTCTCATTACGTTGCTGTGATCAACGGGGGAGTAGAAATCAGTGCAAAACTTCTGGAAAAACCATTTGATCATATTTTTTACACCGGTGGAGAACGAGTTGGAAAGATCGTGATGGAAAAGGCATCCAGACATTTAACACCAGTGACTTTGGAATTAGGCGGGAAAAGTCCATGCATCGTAGAAGAAAGTGCTGATATCAAATTGGCTGCGAAACGAATTGTTTTTGGAAAATTTTTAAACAGTGGGCAGACCTGTGTTGCTCCAGATTACATTTTCGTAGATAAAAAAGCAGAAAGTGAATTAATCTTCTACTTAAAATACTGGATCAACAAAATGATCGGGAAACATCCATTATCCAACAAAGATTATCCAGCCATGATCAACACAAAACATTACCAGCGGATCATGGATCTTATGAAACATGAAAGGATCGTGGAAGGCGGTTATGGAGATATGCGGCTGAAAAAGATTGCACCAACGATACTTGTGAATGTAAAAGAAGAATCCAAGGTGATGCAGGAAGAGATTTTTGGACCATTGCTTCCTATAATGACATATGACAAATTAGAAGATGCAGTTTCGTATATCAGAGATCATAACAAACCTTTGGCATTGTATTTATTTACAGAAAATGATAAAGTAGAACAAGATGTGCTTTCACAATTGTCGTTTGGCGGTGGCTGTATCAATGATACGATCATTCATCTTGCAAGTCCATATTTAGGATTTGGAGGAATTGGAAACAGCGGAATGGGATCCTATCATGGAAAGAAAAGTTTTGATACATTTACGCATGAAAAGAGTATCATAAAGAAATCAGATAAGATCGATATTCCAGTCCGTTATATGCCATATAACAAAGTCAAAGAGCAATTGATGAAATTTTTTCTGAAATTATAAGATAAAGGAGCAACTTTTATGGAATTTACAAACGTATTACCAGGAGTGAAATTGGTAAAACAAGATGAAGCAGGGAATGAGGAAGAACTTTTTGTTTCACAAAATGATCATGTGATCGTTAAGACATTAAACGGAAGAGAGATCAAAGGTATTTTTATGCAGATTGAATTTGCAAGATGCTTAGAAGAAGATGATATTGTACATGTGCATAAAGACAACGGGGAAAATGAGGGAATCCCATTTGATACGATCGATGATATCATTAAGGGTTAAGAAAGAAACAGGGGATGAATTTATATGGAAAATCAGAATGATACTATATAATCTTCTAGTATATAAAACAAATAAAAAAGAGATAGAATAAGAAACATGAATTTCATGACGGATTTTTTGCAAAACGCTGATCCGCCAACTTTCCTTGGGCAACTCGCCCTGCGGGCTCAGACAGCCCACCAAGTTGGCTGCGATTTTGCAAAAAATCCTATGAAATTCAATCGTTTTCGTATTCTATCTCTTTTTTATTTGTTTTATATACATGAAGGTTATAGATACTATTTAGATATGTTTACTGAAGAAATTAAAGGAATTAAAGTGTATGATACACATCACCTTCTAAAGTTTTCCATAAAAATGTTTTATCTTCATAGATCATATACCCATGTTCGGATCCTTCTTTTGGGATGGACACAGATCCTGGATTTAAATATAAAAAGTTATCATATTCTTCCCAGGCAGGAATATGGGTATGGCCAGTCAGTAGAATATCTCCTTTATGTAATTTTGGAGGATTTGCTGTGGAGTTTATGTGTCCATGGGTTGCATAGATCGTCTGGCCGTCGATGTATAGGATGCAAGATTCACTTAGCACTGGGAAGTTTAGTACCATCTGATCGACTTCGGCTTCGCAGTTTCCTCTGACACAGATCAATTGGTCGCTGATAGCGTTTAGCATTTCAATGACTTGTTTTGGTGCGTAATCTTTTGGAAGGTCATTTCTTGGTCCGTGATATAGTAAATCTCCTAAAAGAAGTAATTTATCAGGTTGTTCTTGCTTATAAGCATCGATCAATTGTCTGCAATAAAAGGCAGATCCGTGAATATCGGATGCGATCATTAATTTCATATGTAAATACCTCGTTTCTGTAAAAGTACGATAAAAATATCTTTGTTTCAGTATACCACAAAATATGTTAAAATGGTCGGGACGATAAATTTGAGATGACAATTTTAGAAAGGTTTAAATAATAAAATGAAACGATTAGTATTAGCGGAGAAGCCTTCGGTTGGGCGTGATATTGCGAGGGTTCTTGGCTGTAAGAAGGAAACGCATAGTTATATCGAAGGAAATGATTATATTGTAACGTGGGCATTAGGACATTTAGTATCACTGGCAGATCCAGAGCAGTATGGAAAAGAATATAAAGAATGGAATATGGATGTTCTTCCAATGATGCCAAAACACTGGAAATTAACGGTGTTAAAGAAGACATCCAAACAATTTCAGACAGTGAAGAAATTACTTCTTCGAAATGATATTAAAGATGTGATCATTGCAACCGATGCTGGAAGAGAAGGAGAACTGGTTGCCAGATGGATCTTGCAGATGTCAGGAAATAAGAAACCGATCTATCGTCTGTGGATATCTTCCGTAACAGACAAGGCGATCAAAGATGGTTTTGCACATTTAAAACCGGGAAAAGAATATGATGATCTCTTTCGTGCAGCAAGATCAAGAGCTGAAGCAGACTGGTTAGTCGGGATCAATGCGACAAGAGCTTTGACATGTAAATATAATGCTCAGTTATCTTGCGGGCGTGTGCAGACACCAACTTTAGCAATGATCATGAACCGAGAGCAGGAAATTAAGAGTTTCAAACCGCAGAAATATTACGGTTACAAGATTTTTGCAACAGGAATGAATTTCACATGGGAGAATCAGAAAGGAAATCAGAGAATTTCTGACAAGAAGTGGGCAGAAGAACTTGGCAAGAAATTAAAGGGACATGATCTTGTGATCACAGAGGTTTCTAAAAAAGAGAAAAAGAACTATGCTCCAGAACTTTATGATCTGACAACCTTGCAGAAAGAAGCAAGTAAACGCTACGGCTTTTCACCAAAACAGACATTAAATATCATGCAGAGTCTTTATGAGCATCATAAAGTACTGACATATCCAAGAACAGATTCCAGATATTTGACAAGTGATATGACAGACACATTAAAAGACAGGATCAAAGCATGCCAGAATGGATCATACAAAAAGGCAGCAGCAGCGTTATTAAGAAAAGAGATCAAAGCAAGCAGCCGTTTTATCAATGATAAAAAAGTATCCGATAATCATGCGATCATTCCGACAGAGCAGTATGCATCATTAACGAGTTTCAGCTCCGATGAACGAAAGATCTATGATATGGTTGTTGCAAGATTTTTAGCTGTTTTATCAGCACCATCAGTGTCTGAACAACTCTCTGTAAAAGCAAGCATAAATGGAGAACTTTTCCGTGCAAAAGCAGAGAATATCAAACAGCTTGGATGGAAAGAACTCTACGAAGAGGAAACTCAAACAAAAGACACGATCAAAGCAGGAAATATCCCAGTCAAAGGAAAAGAATATCCGGTTGGAACGATTTCCATGACAGAAGGAACAACGAATCCACCGGGACGTTACACGGAAGGTACACTGATTGATCAGATGGATAAAAAAGGTCTTGGAACCGTTGCAACAAGAGCCGATATCATTGATAAGTTATTTAACAGTTATCTTCTTGAGAAAAAAGGAAATGAAATCCATATCACATCCAAAGGAAAACAATTGTTAGAACTTGTTCCAGAAGATCTAAAAAAAGCAGAGTTAACCGCTGACTGGGAGAAGAAACTGACAGCAATTTCTAAAGGAAAACAAAATGATCAGAAATTTATGAGAGAAATCTCAGATTATACACAGGCATTGATCAATGATATTAAAACATCGGATGGTAAATTCAGACATGACAATGTGACAAGACACCGCTGCCCAGAATGTGGAAAATTTTTATTAGAAGTCAACGGAAAACATGGAAAACGTCTAGTATGTCAGGACCGTACCTGCGGATATAAAAAGACGATCTCAAGGATCACAAACGCTAGATGTCCAGTCTGCCATAAGAAAATGGAGATGGTCGGAGAAGGTGAAGGACAGAAGTTTGTATGTGTTTGCGGATATAAAGAAAAATTGTCTGCATTTAAACAAAGAAAAGAAAAACAAGGTTCCGGAATGAGTAAAAAAGAAGTGAACCGATATTTGAAAAAACAACAGAAAGAAGCACAGGAGCCGATCAATAATGCATTTGCAGAAGCTTTTTCAAAGATAAAATTGTAATGTAGCGTTATCTTAAAATATAGGATTTTACTGGTTTTCCAACAGGGTTATATTCAGCTTGACTATCATAATATTGAATCAATTCATCCAATTCTTTTGCAACTGTTTTCTGTAACACATCAACGGATGTAATCTGTGAAAGATATGGAAGGTTATCAAAGTGTTCTCGGTATTTTTCATCTCCGCCAGTGAAGAAATGTTCCATTGGAGTGCCGAGTCGTTGTGCGTAGGCGCAGTAACGGACTTGATGGTGCTCTAAGATGTATTCTTCCTGACGGATTTTGCGCCCAACCAGAAAGTTTACAGGTTCTGTATTGGCTGGGTTTGATGTCATTTTTACGAGCAAAGATTGGAAGAAAGAAGCATCTAAGATATTCTTTAAATGCAGATATTCATAAACCAGATCTTCAATTGCAATGACTTTTGAAGAAAATTCAAAAGGATTCTGAACTAAGATCTGGTTTGCTCCAAAAGTTGTTGCGATTCCGTTTTGGAATATGAATAGTTTTTCTGGATTTCTTTGAATATCCTCAAAAGATTGTCCATTTTCTACTCTGGATGCTTTGGAATCAACAACGGCAACAATGCCGTCTTTTGCTTTGAAAATGCCGGTAAATGACATGATAAAATTCCTCATTTCTGTTAGATTATCCCGATAAATCTTAATTTATCGGGAATTTTTAAGATCATTATAGCAAAAAAATGGAAGAAAGAATACATTGAACGGAAAACTCATAAATGATATACTATGTTTAATAAAGTCAAAAAGGAGAAAATCAATGATTAGAATTGGTATTATGGGTTATGGTAACCTTGGACGCGGAATTGAATGCGCGATCAAACAGAATGACGATTTGGAGCTTGCAGCTGTATTTACAAGAAGAGATCCAGCGACAGTCAGCATTTTAACAGAAGGTGCAGCTGTATGTAATGTCAAAGATGTAGAAGATTGGAAAGATAAGATCGATGTTTTAATGTTATGTGGAGGAAGTGCAACAGACCTTCCTGTTCAGACACCAGAATATGCCAAATTATTTAACGTGGTAGACAGCTTTGATACACACGCAAGAATTCCAGAACATTTTGCAAATGTAGACAAAGCAGCGAAAGAACATGGACATGTTGGAATCATCTCTGTAGGCTGGGATCCAGGAATGTTCTCTTTAAATAGAATGTATGCAAATGCAATCCTTCCAGAAGGAAAAGATTATACATTCTGGGGAAAAGGAGTCAGCCAGGGACACTCTGATGCGATCCGTCGTGTGGAAGGTGTCAAAGATGGTAAACAGTACACAATTCCTGTAGAAGCAGCTTTAGAAGCAGTTCGTAATGGGGAAGATCCAGAACTTACAACAAGACAGAAGCATACAAGAGAATGCTTTGTAGTACTTGAAGAAGGTGCAGATGCGAAGAAAGTTGAAGAAGAGATCAAGACAATGCCAAACTACTTCTCAGACTATGATACAACTGTACATTTCATCAGTCAGGAAGAATTAGATCGTGACCACAGCAAGATCCCTCATGGTGGATTTGTATTAAGAAGTGGATGTACAGGATGGGAAAAAGAGAACAAACACATCATCGAGTACAGCTTAAAATTAGATTCTAACCCAGAATTTACATCAAGTGTTTTAGTTGCATATGCAAGAGCTGCATATAAACTTTCCCAAGAAGGACAGAGTGGATGTAAGACTGTATTTGATATCGCACCAGCATATTTAAGTGCGAAATCTGGAGACGAATTAAGAGCTTCTTTGTTATAAAAATATGAAGAATTAATTATTCAATAAAATGATTATAAAATATTTCTAAACTGCCTTGATTTCATGTAAGAGGAACGATATAATCATCTACATGTTACAGAGAAAGAAGGGAGATATTTATGTATCCATACGGTTATGGCTATTATTTTGACCCAACGTATATTTTGATCATCATCGGAGTGATTATCACGATGATCGCATCTTCCAAGATGAATTCAACTTTCCGAAGATATTCAAGAGTCCGTTGTCATTGCGGACTGACGGGTTCTCAGGCTGCTGAGCGTATTTTAAATCAGGCTGGAATTTACGATGTTTCGGTAGAACGTGTCAGCGGGAATCTTACAGATCATTATGATCCAAAGAATAAAGTATTAAGATTATCAGATGCAACTTATGGATCTGATTCGATCGCAGCGATCGGTGTTGCAGCCCATGAGTGTGGGCACGCTGTACAGCATCAGCAAGGATATGCACCATTGAAGATCCGCGGGGCTATGGTTCCAGCTGTGAATCTTGGATCCAATCTTTCCTGGTTGTTTATTCTAGGTGGAGTGATCCTTGGGATGAATCAGACATTATTGAATGTTGGAATTTTATTATTTTCATTAGCGGTGATCTTTCAACTAGTAACGCTTCCAGTGGAATTTAATGCATCTTCAAGAGCGTTACGAATTCTTGGAAGTACAGGGATCATGTACGAAGATGAAGTGGGGCAGACAAGGAAGGTTTTATCAGCAGCAGCACTGACATATGTAGCAGGTGCGGCATCAGCACTTCTGAGCTTGCTTCGTCTGATCATCTTATTTGGTGGAAGAGATAACGACTAACAATATGAATTTCAGAAGAAATCCTGCATTGCAGGATTTTTTCTTGTCTTATGGGCTTTAGCCTGTGGAGTGGAATGGAGTTTTTCGCAGCTCCGAAAAATGGAATTCCACTCCACATACAACCACCCGCTATGCGGGTGCGCGTCGATTGTTATACAAAAAAATTACCTTTCGGTTTACAATAAAGTT
>JAXJNA010000021.1:0-65583 GCA_036312945.1 Anaerostipes hadrus | reverse complement strand
GTCTGCACACAATAAAACAGTATATTCGGAATCAGGGGAAACGATAATGTGTCCGTCAGGACGCATTCACCCACGCCCATATTAAAATATGGACGTGGTACTCTGCTTAGATTTTATAGAGGAGCATAAAACAATGACAAAGACAAAGGCTTATATTGCGATCGACCTCAAATCATTCTATGCTTCTGTGGAATGTAAGGAGCGAAACCGCGATCCTTTAACGACAAATCTTGTGGTTGCAGATCAAAGCCGGACGGAGAAAACGATCTGCCTTGCGGTATCTCCATCGCTGAAAAGCTATGGAATACCAGGCAGACCACGTTTGTTTGAAGTCGTGCAAAAGATGAAAGAAGTCAATAATACTCGCAGATGGAAAGCTTTAAACAGAACATTTACAGGTTCGTCGGATGACAGCATAGAATTAAATGCTGATCCGTCATTGAAGGCTGATTATATTGTTGCACCACCACGTATGGAATACTATTTGGAATATAGTGCTAAGATTTATAATATTTATCTGAAGTATATTGCTCCAGAAGATATTTTTCCGTACTCAATTGATGAAGTATTTATAGATGCAACAGATTATCTGAATACTTATCAGATGACTGCAAGGGAACTTGCCATGACTATGATACGAGACGTTTTAAAAACAACGGGAATTACAGCAACCGCCGGAATCGGAACGAATATGTATCTGTGCAAGATTGCGATGGATATCGTTGCAAAGCATATTAAACCGGATAAGGATGGCGTAAGGATTGCCGAATTAGATGAAATGTCTTACCGCAGGAAGCTATGGAGTCACAGACCGCTTACGGATTTCTGGAGAGTCGGCAAAGGCTATGCGAAGAAGTTGGAAGAACACGGCCTTTTCTCAATGGGAGATATTGCAAGATGTTCTATCGGAAAGCCCAATGAATTCCATAATGAAGAATTGCTCTATAAGATGTTTGGGATCAATGCGGAACTGCTGATCGATCATGCCTGGGGCTATGAGCCTTGTACGATGGAGCAAGTCAAAGCGTACAAACCGGAAACTAACAGTGTATGTTCTGGTCAAGTACTGCATTGTCCATATGACTTTGATAAGGCAAAGTTAGTTGTAAAAGAAATGACTGATCTTATGGTACTTGATCTGGTAGATAAGAGACTTGTTACTGACCAGATCGTATTAACTGTAGGTTATGACATAGAAAATTTAACGGATCCAGACAGATATAGAAACTACAAGGGATCTGTTACGATCGATCGGTATGGAAGGAAAGTTCCCAAACATGCTCACGGAACAACAAACCTGAAAAGGCAGACATCATCTACCATGTTGATCACAGATGCAGTGATGGAATTGTATGATCGGATCGTGGATAAAAATCTGCTGATCAGAAGAATCAACATCACAGCGAACAGGCTCGTGGATGAAAGTTTTTCAAAGGAAGAAGAAAAATATGAGCAGCTTAATCTTTTTACAGATTATACGGTGAAGAAACAGGAACAAGCCGAAGAAGAGGCTGTTTTAGAGCGTGAGAAGCGGATGCAGCAGACAATGCTCACAATAAAAAAGAAGTTTGGAAAGAACGCTATCTTGAAAGGAATGAACCTTCAGGAAGGAGCAACAGCAAAAGACCGTAATGAGCAGATTGGCGGACATAAAGCATAGAAAGCAAGTATTCAGTGTGAACGGAGGAAGATGATGAAGGATCAGTACAATCATAAATACGATGATATTATCAATCTGCCGAATCCAACTTCAAAGAAGCACCCTCGTATGTCACTTTATGCCAGAGCAGCACAGTTTTCGCCTTTTGCGGCACTTACCGGACATGAAGCAGCTATTAAAGAAACTGTAAGACAAACAGATGCAAAACAGGTGCTGAGTGAAGAAGTTATAGCAGAATTAAATAAAAAGTTATATCTGATCGCTGAAACGATCGGTACACAACAAATGGTTGAGATTACGTATTTTGTACCAGATGCTAAGAAAGATGGGGGAGCATATATTACCTGTTCTGGTTGTGTAAAGAAAATTGATAAATATAAGCATACAGTTGTTATGACTGATCAGACGATCATTCCCATTGAACAGATAAGTGATATAGAGGGAAAAATGTTTGAAGAATAGTAATGGTGCCTGATTTCTTGATGGAATCAGGCACCATTGCTGTTTGTTCATAAAAATCTACATACTCTGATGGAATGTACGACGAATCACTTCTTCCTGCTGTTCGCGAGATAATCGATTAAAGTTTACAGCATATCCAGAAACTCGGATCGTAAGTGTTGGATATTTTTCTGGATGTTCCATAGCATCGATCAATGTTTCTCTATGCATAACATTTACATTCAAATGATGAGCACCTTGAACAAAGTATCCGTCTAAGATTGTTGTAAGGTTCTGTACTCGTTGTTCCTGATCTTTTCCAAGAGCGTCTGGTACAATGGAAAAGGTATTGGATACACCATCCTGACATACACCGCGATAAGGAATTTTAGCGACGGAGTTTAAGGATGCAAGAGCACCATTTTCGTCACGTCCATGCATTGGGTTTGCACCTGGAGCTAGAGGTTCTCCGAGTTTTCTTCCATCTGGTGTGGATCCAGTTTTCTTACCATACATAACATTGGATGTGATCGTTAAAGCAGATAAAGTATGGATTGCATTTCTGTAAATTGGATGTTTCTTTAGTTCGTCAGAGAAGAACGTTACTGTGTTAACTGCAAGATCATCTACACGGTCGTCATCATTTCCATACTTAGGGAAATCACCAATGGTTTCAAAGTCAATTGCTACACCATTTTCATTGCGGATAGGTTTTACAGTTGCATATTTGATCGCTGATAGAGAGTCTGCGGCAATAGAAAGACCAGCGATTCCATAAGCTGCGATTCGCTCTAAGTTTGTATCATGAAGAGCAAACTGGCTGGCTTCGTATGCGTATTTATCATGCATAAAATGAATGATATTTACTGTGTCAACATATAATTCAGCAACATAAGTCATAACTTTCTTATAATTTGCCCATACTTTGTCAAAATCAAGAACGTCATCTGTGATCGGTTCGATTCCAGGAACAACCTGGATTCCTTTTTTCTCGTCAATTCCTCCATTGATCGCATAAAGCAGTGATTTTGCCAGGTTGCAGCGGGCTCCGAACAGCTGCGTCTGTTTTCCAACCTTCATTGCAGATACACAACAAGCGATCGCATAATCATCTCCATAGACTGGACGCATAACATCATCATTTTCATATTGGATAGAATCCGTATCAATAGAAACTTTAGAGCAAAAATGTTTAAAATTATCTGGCAGTTTTTCAGACCATAAAACAGTTAAGTTAGGCTCTGGAGCAGTTCCGATGTTATATAAGGTATGCAGGTAACGGAAAGAGTTCTTAGTAACCAGTGGTTTTCCATTAACACCAACTCCACCGATAGATTCCGTGATCCATGTAGGATCTCCACCAAATAGTTCGTCATATTCAGGAGTTCTTAAATGTCTTGTCAGACGCAGTTTGATGATAAATTGATCGATCAATTCCTGAGCTTCTGTTTCTGTGATCACTCCATTTTTAAGATCTCGTTCAATATAAATATCAAGGAATGTAGAAGTACGTCCAAGAGAAGTTGCAGCTCCATTATTTTCTTTTGTTCCTGCAAGATATCCCATATAAACCGCCTGAACAGCTTCCTTTGCATTTTTTGCAGGATTTGAAATATCAACACCATAAGATGCAGCCATTTCTTTCATTTTAGAAAGGGCACGGATCTGCTCAGAAATTTCTTCACGTAGACGGATGCGGTCCTCTGTCATAGGTCCATCTTCAAAGTCTAAATCTTTTTGTTTTTCTTCGATCAAGTGGTCGATTCCATAAAGAGCAACACGGCGGTAGTCTCCAATAATACGTCCACGTCCATAAGCATCAGGAAGACCTGTTAGAAGTCCAGCAGTTCTTGCAAGACGGGTACGCTTTGGATAGGCATCAAAAACCCCTTCATTGTGTGTTTTTCTGTATTCATTAAAATGGCGGTCAATCTCTTCATTTAGTTTATAACCATATTGTTCCAGTGACTGGTGTGCCATACGTTTACCGCCATATAGATTGACAATGCGTTTTAGGGGTGCATCTGTCTGAAGTCCAACGATCACTTCATTATCTTTATCAATATATCCAGGTGCGAAATTCGTGATACCAGAAACGATATCTGTCTCAACATCTAAAACGCCTCCTTTTTTCAATTCTTCAGCAAGCAGTTCTTCGCATTTATTCCAGACTTTTTTTGTTTTCTGAGATACATCAGCTAAGAAAGAGTCATCTCCTTCATAGAGAGTGTAGTTTTTCTGTATAAAGTTTCTTACATTGATTTCTTTTGTCCAGACACCATCGTTGAATCCATTCCATTCGTTTAACATGATTTTTCCTCCGTAAAATAAACATGATCAAAATAGGTTTGTTGTAACATCTCTGTTTTCTTTTTATCCATGGTAGGTACACCTTCTAAAGAATAAGGAATATCCATAACTTTATATTTGTTGATACCAAGTAAATGATAGGGAAGCAGTTCAACTTTCTCTACATTAGGAATCTTTTGAATATAAGCTTTTAACTTGGCTATATGATCTTCGCTGTCGGTAATTCCTGGAACAACGACATGACGAATCCATATCTTGGTCTGATGTTTTTTTAAAGCTTTCAAAAATTCTTCAAAACGATCCATTGATCTTCCTGTCATTTTTTCATAATCTGTTTTATGGATGTGTTTCAGATCAAGAAGAACAAGATCTGTATGATTTAAAATCTCATCATAATCAGAAAGTCCATAACCTGCGGTGTCGATGCAAGTGTGAATGCCTTCCTTCTTGCATAGTTTTAATGTCTCTTTTAAGAAATCAGGTTGTAATAAAGGTTCTCCACCAGAAAAGGTAACACCACCATCTTCTTTAAAATAAGGTTTAAATCGTCGAATCTTTGCAACAAGTTCTTCCGGTGTGTATTCGGTTCCGCCAGATAATTCCCAAGTATCAGGATTATGGCAGAAACGACATCTTAGAGCACATCCTTGTAAAAAGATAACGGTTCGTATCCCTGGTCCATCAACCAGCCCCATCGATTCGATGGAATGGACATGACCAACTGTCATAGTATTCCTCCTTATGGATGGCACGTACTTAGGACAAGTACGTAAAAAGTTAACAGGATCGATATCTGAACGATAAGCGTGTAAAAAAGGAATTTTCCAAACAGGAAAAGCTTTATAGAAATAAAAAAACGCCGCACGTCCAGACAGATTGCCCAGACGGTCGGCGATTAATGATCATACTTCCATGTGGTTAATTCCACGTGCTCCGTCAGTTATATGACCTTATGGCTATAAGATACTATAGAAAATGAGATTCGTCAACCCTTAATTTTGTCGGAAAGCTTCACAAATTGTATAAAAAATGGTACAATATGATTATCAAAACAACTTAAAGGAGGATATGCCTATGAAATTAGAGAAATTGCAGTTCGTTGTAGAAGATGGAGTTGGTATCATCACAATGAACTATATGAAGAATCTTAATGCAATTGATGATCAGATGGCAGACGAGTTGATGTACGTAGTAGATACTTGTGAGAATGACCCGAATGTAAAAGTTGTTGTTTTAAAAGGAATGCCAAAGGCATTTTCAGCAGGAGGAGACATTGGATATTTCTATAACCTGATCCAACAAGGTGGCGAAGTGAATATGGATTCGCTGATCAGTAAAGTTGGTAATGTAACCGATGGTCTGAAGCGTATGAGTAAGCTTGTGATCTCAAGTGTAAGTGGAGCGGCAGCAGGTGCAGGAGTAAGTCTTGCATTTTCAGGGGACTTTGTTGTATGCGCAGACAATGCAAAGTTTATTATGGCATTTGTGAATCTTGGACTAGTTCCAGATACCGGTGGAACGTACCTGTTTGTTAAGAGTCTTGGAATTCAGAAGGCAATGGAACTGTGTGTTACAGGAAGACCGATGAAGGCGCAGGAAGCAAAAGATGCTGGTATGGTATATGATGTAGTTCCAGCGGAAGAATTAGATGATACCGTTATGAAACTGGCTAAGAAATTTGCGAATGGACCATTGCTTTCTTACAAGAATATCAAGAAACAGATTTATCAGGCAGGGCTTGCTGATTATAAGAAATATCTGGATGAATGTGAGATTCCGACACAGCGTGAATGTGCGGCATCTTCTGATTTTATAGAAGGAGTCAAAGCTTTTATGGAGAAGAGAAAGGCTGAATTCAAAGGAGAATAAAGCTAGGATCAAACCATGAACATAGAAGGGAGGTCACGCCTTTGAAGTCAAAAGTAGTAACGAGAGAGGAAGCGCTCTCAAGAATTCATGATGGACAGACGATCATGTTTGGAGATTGGCATGGAGAATTTGCAGCAGACGAGATCATTGATGGAATGTTAGAGAAAGGAATCAAAGACATTGATGCGATCGCTGTATCTGCTGGAATGGCGGATCAAGGAGTCGGAAAGCTGATCAAAGATCACAGAGTTAAGAGTTTGATCACAACACATATTGGGTTGAACCCGATCGCCAAGGATCAGATGTTTGCAGGAGAACTTGCAATAGAATTTAGTCCGCAAGGAACCTTTGCAGAAAGAATCCGTTGTGGTGGAGCAGGATTAGGTGGCTGCCTGACACCAACAGGGCTTGGTACAGAAGTAGAAGAAGGTAAACAAAAATTAACGATCGATGGCAAGGAATATCTTCTGGAATTACCATTACGTGCAGATGTTGCTTTGATCAAAGCAACGAAAGCAGATACTGCAGGTAATATTTCATTCCGAATGAATTCCAGAGCAACAAATAGTACGATGGCTATGGCTGCTGATACGGTGATTGTTGAGGTGGAAGAGATCGTGGAAGTGGGTGAACTAGGACCAGAAGAGATCGATGTTCCAGCACCTGTGATCGATATGATCTATGAAAGAACCGGTGAGAAACGACCAATGTGTCCAATGTGGCAGCGAGCCAAAGCAAAAGCGGAAGGAGGTCAGTGATATGGCAGGATTGACAGGAAGAAAACTGATCGCATCACGATGTGCAAAGTTTTTTAAAGATGGAGATTTTGTAAATCTTGGTATCGGAGTTCCGCTGATGTGCGTAAATTATCTCCCAGAAGGTGTGGATCTGTGGCTGGAGGCAGAGATCGGAACAGTCGGAAGTGGACCAACCCCAAGCTGGGATAAAGTAGATATTGATGTTATTGATGCCGGCGGGCAGCCTGCATCTGTGATCAAAGGTGGAAGCGTATATGATCATGAGATGTCTTTTGCGTTTATACGTGGCGGACATATTGATGCAGCAGTTCTTGGTACACTTCAAGTAGACCAAGAAGGCAATATCGCCAACTGGACGATTCCAGGAAAGATGGTGCCAGGAATGGGTGGTGCCATGGATCTATGTGCCGGAGTGAAGAAGATCATCGTAGCAACAGACCACTGTGAAAAGAGTGGAAAGTCTAAGATATTAAAGAAATGTACACTTCCTCTGACAGGAGTTCATTGTGTAACAGATATCGTAACAGAACGTTGCTATTTTGAAGTTACAAAAGATGGCCTTGTGTTAAGGGAACTTGCAGAAGGATATAGTGTAGAAGATATCCTTGCATGCACAGAAGCTGATGTGATCGTACCAGATGAAATTGGTGTTATGAGCTGATAACAGACGCAGGAAAGCATATAGAAAAACAGCACTGTACAGGAATAAAATTCCCAATGCAGTGCTGTTTTTATTAGTTTATTTAATCTTCTTTTGGCAATGCAATATTTAAAATAATTGCAACAAGTGCCGCAGGTACAATACCAGATCCTCCGAAGATCAACTGAATTCCTTCAGGTAGTCCAGAAAGAACTGTACTGTTTGCACCGATTCCATATCCAAGTCCGAGAGCTACAGATACGACGGTAATATTTCTCATTGTTAGTGGTTCTTTTGTGATCAGCTGAATACCACTGATCACGATAGAAGAGAACATCATAACAGCTGCTCCACCTAATACGCTCTGTGGCATGATAGAGATCAATGCAGCAAGTTTTGGAAATAATCCACACAGGATCAAGAAGATTGCTCCTGTTGCAAGTGCAAAACGGTTTACGATCTTTGTCATAGTAACAAGACCAACATTCTGGCTGAATGATGTATTTGGTAAAACACCAAAGAATGCTGCGATCGTAGATCCGATACCATCACAGACAACACCACCAGAAAGCTCAGAATCTGTAGCTTCACGATCCATACCACCTTCGATAACTCCGGAGATATCTCCGACTGTTTCTACAGCAGTTACGATAAACATGATAAGTACAGGAACGATCGCTCTTGCATCAAAAACGATTTTTACAGGCATAATTTTTGGAATGGCAAACCATCCAGCCTGAGCAACTTTATCCCAGTTTAACACCCATGCTTTTGTATACTCTACACCATCTGCATTGACAGCAGTTGTAGGAAGTACAACACCCATGATTCCTGCGATAATGTATCCTGCGATAATTCCGATCAGTACAGAAGAAGCGCTTGTGATACCTTTCGTTCCATGTTTTAATGCAATGATGATCACAAGAACAATTGTTCCAAGTAACAAGTTCTCGATCGATCCGAAATCATTAGCAGAATTTCCTCCACCAAAAGAATTTACACCAACACCGATCAGTGATAATCCGATGGAAAGTACAACCGTACCAGTTACGACAGCTGGGAAAAATCTTCGAAGTGGTTTTAACATAAATCCTAATACAGATTCAAATAACCCACCGATAATGGATGCTCCCATGATCGCACCATATCCAAGGATTCCACCGCCCATAACAGATGCAACACTGCTGCAGACACCGATAAATCCTGAACTCGTTCCCATGATGATTGGAACTTTTCCACCGATTGGTCCGATCGCATACAGCTGGATCAGTGTAACAATTCCGGCAATTAACATAGCATTTTGTAAAAGCGCAATCTGAACGTCTGCAAATTCGGTTCCAGAAGCAATACCACAAGCCCCTGTAATGATAAGGACTGGAGTAAGGTTTCCTACGAACATAGCAAATACATGCTGCAGACCAAGGAGAATCGCTTTTTGCAGCGGAAGTTTTCCATAAAAGTCATACTCCGCGCCTTTGTTTTTCTCTTGATTCATTTTTCTTTCGTCTCCTTTTTTTTAATGCATGATGAGCAGTTTGATACTACTATTTTTCACAGCATAATATTATAAAGGATTTGGATGAAAATGTATAGTTCTTTTTTTAAAGCATGTTTTTTTACATTGCAACCACACCAGTTTCATGATAAAATTTAGCAGAAAAACTTTCCCAAAGGAGTCAAAGTACAGTGATAAGTTTAGGATTAGATTCCGGTTCGTCTATGACAAAGGCCGTTTTGTTAGAAGATACGAGGATAATAGATACAAAGATGACCCCAACATCGATCAGTCCAAGGAAATCTTTAGAAGATCTTTATAGAGAGATAAAAAAGCAACATAAAGAAATAGATGTTATTGTAACAACTGGATATGGAAGGAATCTGTTAGATCAGGCAGATTTTAAGATCACAGAGATTACTTGCCATGCAGCAGGAGCATTTTTTATGAATCCAGATTGCGATACGATCATTGATATCGGTGGACAAGACAGCAAAGTGATCACCATTGATGATCTTGGATGTGTCACAGATTTTTTAATGAATGATAAATGTGCTGCTGGAACTGGACGTTTCCTTGAGATGACAATGAAACGAGTCGAAAGTGAGATTGAAAGGATCGATACTTTCGTAAAAGATGCCAAGCCTGCGAAGATCAACAGTATGTGTGCTGTATTTGCAGAAAGTGAAATCGTTGGATTGTTGGCACAGGATATTGCACCGGGTAATATTGTTCTTGGTTGTGTAGAATCTATTTGTCAGCGAACCGCTGCATTTGCACAGAAGTTGGCGCCAGCGAATCCAAAAGTATTTTTCTCTGGTGGACTAGCACAATTTGATGTGATCAAACGATCATTAGCCAGTCATTTAGGAGTGAAAGAAGTAGCAACAGATCCGTTATGTCAATACACAGGAGCAATTGGAGCTGCCATTTTAGGCATCCGCAAAATAAAACGATAATTTTTACTTATAGGAGGATTCAAACAGTGGTTGAATTAAAGAAAGAGTTACCAGAGATTTTTGAGGAATTTGCAGAACAGAGAAAAAATTCTTTTCTCGCGATTAAAGAAGTTAAAGAAAAAGAGATACCTGTTGTCGGTGTATTTTGTACTTACCTCCCAAGAGAGATTCCTAATGCCATGGGTGCAGCAGTTGTCGGATTATGTTCCGTATCAGATGAAACAATCCCAGATGCAGAAAAAGATCTGCCAAGAAATCTATGTCCATTGATCAAATCAAGTTATGGATTTGCCAAAACAGATAAATGTCCATTCTTCTATTTTTCAGATTTGGTTGTAGGGGAAACAACATGCGATGGAAAGAAAAAAATGTACGAAATGCTTGCTGATTTTAAACCAGTTCATGTCGTAGAACTTCCAAACTGTCAGACAGAAGATGGAATCCAGTTATATAAGAAAGAATTACTTCGTTTCAAGAAAGTTCTAGAAGATAAATTTGAGACAACGATCACAGACGAGGCAGTTCTTCATCAGATCAAGTTAAGAAATGGAATCAATAAAGCATTAAGACGTCTTCAGTATGTAATGGCAAATGATCCTGCACCAGTCAATGGATTAGATGTGATCAATACTGTATATGGAAGTGGTTTTGACATCAACACAGAAGGTCTTGAAGACAGAATCAATGCAGTAACAGATAAAATTGAAAAAGAATATACAGAAGGGAAAAATATAGGAAAAAAACCAAGAATCCTTGTAACCGGATCTCCATCTGGCGGTGCGGCCTTGAAAGTTATTCGTGCAATTGAAGATAATGGCGGAGTTGTTGTATGTTTTGAAAACTGTACTGGAATGAAACCGTTAGCAATGGTAGATGAAGAGAATCCAGATGTATATGATGCACTCGCAAGAAAATATTTAAACATTGGATGTTCTTGTATGTCTCCAAATAAGAATCGTCTGGATCTTTTGGATGAGCTGATCGATGATTTTCAGGTAGATGGTGTCGTAGACCTTGTTCTTCAGGCATGTCATACATATAATGTGGAAACCGCACTTGTGAAGAAATTAGTGAAAGACAAAAAAGGAATCCCTTATACGGTGGTTGAGACAGATTATTCACAAGCAGATATTGAACAGATCAATACGAGAATGGCAGCTTTTATTGAGATGCTGTAAGTACAACTACATTAAAGAAGAAATGACTTAAAGATATGGAGGTGTAAAAAAATTAATGGAGAAAAAACAACCGATCATAGAATTAAAACACATCAAAAAGTGTTATACGAAAGATGTACCGGTTATTTATGATTTTAATCTTACGATCAATGAAGGAGAGTTTGTTACATTTTTAGGACCTTCTGGGTGTGGAAAGACAACCATCTTAAGAATGTTAGCAGGCTTTGAAACACCAACGAGTGGAGAAATCTTATTTAATGGAAAGGATATCAGTGCGCTTCCTCCAAATGAGAGAAAGTTTAATACTGTATTCCAAAAATATGCATTGTTTCCACATTTAAATATCTACGATAATATTTCTTTTGGACTAAAAGAAAAGAAAGTACCGAAGGATGAGATTGAAAAAAAGGTAAAGCGTGTGCTTGAAATCGTAGACTTAGAAGGATTTGAGAAAAGAAAGATTGACAGTTTATCTGGCGGACAGCAGCAACGTATCGCGATCGCACGTGCGATCGTAAACGAGCCAAAGATCTTATTATTAGATGAACCATTAAGTGCCCTCGATTATAAGATGCGTCAGGAGATGCAGATTGAGTTAAAAAATATGCATAAGGAATTGGGCATTACCTTTATCTTTGTCACACATGATCAGGAAGAAGCATTGATGATGTCTGATAAGATCGTCGTTATGTCAAAGGGGCAGATTCAGCAGGTTGGAACACCGGAAGAGATTTATAATAAACCACAGAATGCCTTTGTTGCCGATTTTATCGGGGAAAGTAATATTTTTGATGGTGTAAAAAAAGAAGGAAATCTGATCCATTTTGCACATCATGATTTTGTATGTCATGATGACCATGAGCCTGGAACAAGACTAGATGTTGTCATCCGCCCAGAAGATGTTGTTTTAACAACTCCGGACAAAGGAAGATTTACAGGAGAAGTGATCTCATGTCTGTTCTGCGGTAAATTTTATGAAGTGGCTGTGTTATCGGACAAAAATGAAATTGAAGCACATATCTTGCACGAGTTAAAACCAGGAACAAAAGTTGGAATTGATTTTACTGCAGATACGATCCATACGATGCCAAAGGATCTCAAAGTCAACCATTATATTGGTACAATAGACAAAGACGGTTGGTTAGAACTTACAGATGGTCGCATTCCTGTGAAGGTAAAAGAGCCAAAAGCACATCCTGAAGGTACAAGATTAAAAATGTATTTTCCATCAAAACTTGCAAAATTGAGTGATGATCCAGAAGAAGGATATTTTCAGGGGAATATCATCTCGATCATTTATAAGGGAGATCATTATAATTATCGAGTTTTAAGTGAGAATAAAGTAGAATATTCAGTTGATGATGAAGATTTATGGAATATCGGTGACTTTGTCAGTGTGGTAGTTCCAGAAGATGCTATGGTATTTGAGAGTGTTTCGGAGGATGCAGAATGAAAAATGATAGACTAAAAAGCATTCTGGGCATTCCGTATTTCTTATTTCTAGTCATTTTTGTCGTTTGTCCAGTATTGATCTTGCTATATTATGCATTTACCAATGGAGCGGGTGAATTTTCTCTTGCGAATTTTACATTGTTTTTTACAGACAGTAAAGCAATCGGAACTTTGATCTACAGTGCGATGGTCGCTGTCGTAACAACGATCGTCTGTCTCTTGATCGCATATCCAGTTGCGTATCTTCTTGCAAAGGGAGAATTCCGGCGAGGAAACGTTTTATTAATGTTATTTGTAATGCCTATGTGGATCAACTTCACTTTGCGTATCACGGCATTAAAAGAAATCTTGACATTGATCGAAGGAAATCTTGCATTTCATCCATTCCTGAATACAGTGATCGGTATGACTTATGATTTTCTCCCATTTATGATCCTGCCAATCTATAATACGATCGCAAAGATCGATCATAGCTATATTGAAGCAGCAAAAGATCTGGGTGCAAAGTCTTACCGCGTATTTTTACGTGTGATACTGCCTTTGTCTATTCCTGGAATCATCAGTGGGATCACGATGGTATTTCTTCCGTCTATGACGAATTATGTCGTGCTTGATATGATGTATAACAGCACATATATTATGGGAAGTCTTGTTGGAAGCTATTTCAGTATGTATGACTGGAACAATGGATCTGTTATTTCCATGATCCTCTTGATCTTGATCTTATTATTAAGTACGGTCACAGGAGAATTTTCAGACAAGGAGGACAATGCATATGAATAAAAAAACAATACAAAGTGTTTTCCTTGGAATGGTCCTGTTACTGATGTATCTGCCAATCTTGATCTTAGCTGTCTACAGTTTTATGGATTCTGCGATCATTGGCAAGTCTGGAAGTTTTACAGTGAAGAATTATGTCTATCTGTTTCATTCAGAAGACCTTAGATCCATGATCTTTGGAACACTCATATTGGCTGTGGTCGTTGCAGTTATCTCAACAATCCTTGGTACTCTTGGTGCGATCGGTGCTTTTTATTCTTCAAAGAAACTAAAGAGACCGATTCATCTGATGAATCAGATTCCAGTTGTAAATGCAGATGTTGTAACTGGTTTTTCTATCTGTGTGTTATTGATTGTATTTTTTAAGATGGATAAAGCAAGTTATATTCCGCTTGTAATCGGACTTGTATCCCTTTGCAGCCCGTTTGTATATCTATCTGTGATCCCTCGCCTAAAGCAAATGGATCCTCAGTTATATGAAGCTGCTCTAGACCTTGGGTGCTCCCCATTTGGAGCCTTAAGAAAGGTCGTATTACCACAGTTAACTTCCGGAATCGTTTCTGGATTTATGATGTCGATCACATTAACATTAGATGATTATTTTATTACAACTTATACAAAGCCATCGATGTTTGACACGATCAGCACGTATGTTGTTAATGCCACAAAAGGAGCACAGACTGATGTTAAAACAGCTCTATGGGCACTATCAACCATCATCTTTTTGATCGTGATCTTTGTTGTGATTGGTATGAATCATACAAGCAGAAAGGAGAATGATCATGAAATATAAAGTATTTTCTATCATTTTTTCGATTTTACTTGTAATCACGCTTCCTCTGGCTCTATGTTCCTGCAGTTCACAAAAGATTTCAAAAAATAATGAGGTGATCTTAAGAATTGCAAACTGGGAAGAATATCTGGATGAAGGTGACTGGGACGATGATGAAGAAATTGAGTTAGAGAATGGGAAAAAGATCATCGGAAGAAATTCGATGATCAAAGATTTTGAAAACTGGTATGAAAAGACATATCACAAAAAAGTGAAAGTTGAATATTCGACTTTTGGAACAAATGAAGATATGTATAATCAGTTGACGATTGGTGACACTTATGATCTGATCTGCCCATCCGAATATATGACGATGAAACTTATGGCTGAAAATAAAATATTAAAATATTCTGATGAATTTTGGGATACCTCAGATGCCAACAATTATTATGCGAAAGGAGTATCTCCTTATATTAAAAAATCTTTGGATCAGTTAAAATATCAAGGACAGTCTGTAGGTGATTATACAGCCGGTTATATGTGGGGAACACTTGGTTATGTATATAATCCAAAGTATGTTTCCAGAGAAGATGCAGAAGACTGGGGTCTATTATTAAATCAGAAATACTATAAAAAGATAACTGCCAAAGATAGTGTCAGGGATTGTTATTTTGCAGTTCGTGGTATACAGACGCAGAAACAGATTTTAACAAAGCAATTTCAAAAGCAGTCAAACTACAAAGAAAGATTATCGTCCTTGTTAAATGATACTTCTGATCAAAGTATCCAAAATGCAGGATCGATCCTGTCAAAGATCAAGGATAATGTATATTCTTTTGAAACTGACAGTGGAAAAGCTGATCTTGTCAGTGGAAAGGTAGTGGCTAATCTTCAGTGGTCTGGAGACGGTGTATATTCTATGCAGCAGGTGGAAGAAGAAGGTATCAAATTACGTTATGCTGTTCCAAAAGCGAGTACGAATCTGTGGTTTGATGGATGGTGTATGCTAAAGGCTGGAATTGGAAAAGATAAAGAAAAGCAGCAGGCAGCACAGGCTTTTGTAAACTACATTTCAAGACCGGATAACGTTGTAAGGAATATGTACTATGTCGGATATACATCTGTGATCTCTGGAGGAGAAGATAAGACCATCTATGATTACATCAAATATATGTATGGAAGCGAAGATAAGAAAAGCGTTGATTATGATCTGAATTATTTCTTCCAACACAAGGGGGATCATTACAACTATGTAATGAAAACAAGTGAGGAAATGTCCAAGGGGCAGTTATATGCCCAATATCCGACACAGGATGTTATGCGAAGAAGTGCTGTTATGACATATTTCGGAGATCAGGCAAATAAAAAGATCAGCCGAATGTGGATCGATATGAGATGTTTCTCTATAAAATAACTATTTTATCACTCAACAGGTAATTCTATTTCTGTGATATATTCAGATTCCTGAGAAGTTTCATAATTATCGATATGGCATAATTCTATTGGATCTCCAATTACTTTAAGATGATGTAATTTCGCATATTTAAATAATTTAGGCAGTAAGAGTTTGGTCTTTTCAAGACTTCCTTTATAAAAAAGTGAAAGATAATTTCCAGCAGGCAAAGAATAATTGTTATTATCAGAAAAAGAATCTGTCAGAAAAAATACATTTTTTGTACGGAAATATCTTGAATCAGGATTTGATCCATCTATATCAAGGGTATAACAGTCACAATAACCGATCGCATTGATCTTGTTTCTTGTTGTCCGCATATATTTGACCATATAATAATCAACATAGTCATCTGGAAGATTTTCATCTGTGATCATGATTCCAGAACGTTTTTGCATTTGACGTAACTTGACTTTTTCAAAATTTGTATGATCGACACATTCTTTTACAGCACCCAGACGATTCTGGATGCTGTTTTTCTTTTCATAAAGACTTAAGATTGCTTCATTGATCGTAGAAATCTCTTCTTCCAAAAGTTTGATCGTTGTATCAACCGTACGATTTAAAACAAATTCTTTGATCTGATCAACATGAAAACCAAGGTTTAACATTTCGCGGATCAAAGTCAACGTTTGAACATCATTTAGTGTATATTCACGATATCCATTGGCTGGATTTCTAAGAGGTGTGATCAGCCCCATTTTTTCATAATAACGAATAGAATCCACACTGATATTAAATAATTCAGATAATTCACCGATATAAAATATATTCTTTTCTTTCATCTTTAGACTCCTTTATTTACATAAACTATAGTATTATACAATAGTTTTATGAGAAAAATAATTATAAAAATTTGATTTTACAACAAAAAAATACAACATTTATATATTGACACTGGTATGGTACCAGAGTTTAGATTATTTGTAAAGACAAAGAAGTCCTATGCATATGAAAATATGCGAGGGCTTCTTTTTTTTATTTCATAGGAAAATCCCTATGAAAGTTTTATAAGATTTATAAATAATACCAGATAGAAAGTGAGGAAGGAATATGGATAAGAGAATCTTAGATCATCCAGTGCTTGGAAAAACTCCAGAACGGGAGCTTGTAAAATTCACATATAATGGGAAAACATTAGAAGGTTATAAAGGAGAACCGATTGCAGCAGCATTAAAAGTAGCTGGTGTTATGGCTCACAGATATACAAAGAAAAAACATGAACCAAGAGGAATCTTTTGTGCGATTGGAAGATGTACGGATTGTGTCATGATCGTTAATGGAAAGCCAAATGTAAGAACATGTATCACACCTCTTGAGGAAGGGATGACAGTAGAAACGCAGTATGGTGCTTCCACAAAGCCAGAAAACAAATAACCCGAAAAGATAGAAAAGGAGAAAGATATGATAGAACGATATGATTTGATTGTAATTGGTGCAGGACCAGCAGGATTGAGTGCAGCGATCGAAGCAGCAAAAAATGGATTATCTCCAATTGTCTTTGATGAAAATGCCAAACCTGGAGGACAATTATTTAAACAGATACATAAATTTTTTGGTTCCAAGGAACATAAAGCGAAAATCAGAGGATACAAAATAGGAGAGGATTTATTAGCAGAAGCTAAGCAGTATGGTGTAAAGGTTATCTTAAATGCAACAGTGATCGGACTTTACGAAGAAAAAGAAATCACCGTAAAGATTGATGAAGAAGTAAAGCATTATAAAGGTGATAGTATTTTAGTTGCAACAGGTGCAAGTGAAAATATGGTCACATTTAAGGGCTGGACACTTCCAGGAGTCATTGGTGCCGGAGCTGCACAGACAATGATGAATCTCCATCATGTAAAAGCTGGAGAAAAAATATTAATGCTTGGATCTGGAAATGTCGGTTTGGTTGTAAGTTTTCAGTTGATGCAGGCAGGTTGTGAAGTTGTTGCTTTAGTAGATGCAGCTCCACGAATTGGAGGATATGGCGTTCATGCAGCGAAAGTTGCAAGATGTGGAGTTCCATTTTATCTGTCACATACGATCATTGAAGCAGAAGGTGATGATCATGTAACAGGCGTTACGATCGGTGAAGTTGGACCTGACTGGAAGATTAAAGAAGGAAGTGAAAAACATTTTGATGTAGATACGATATGTCTTGCGGTTGGACTTTCTCCAATGTCACAGCTGTTAAAGCAGGCAGGATGTGAAATGAAAGATACACCGGGTGGATACGTTCCAGTATGTGATGAACTTGGATCAACATCAATTGATGGAATTTTTGCAGCAGGTGATGTCAGTGGAATTGAAGAAGCAAGTTCAGCGATGATCGAAGGAAGGATCAGCGGAGCAGTAATTGCAAATTATCTTGGCTATTTATCTGATGAAGCCTTAGCTCAAAAAACAAAAGAACTTGAACATGCATTATCCAGCCTTCGTAAAGGAATGTTTGCTCCAGAAAACAGAGGAAAACTTATCACAAAAACAGAAGAAGATATTGATGTGTCTATGAATCTTTTAGAGAAAGGTTACGTAGCTGATGATGAAATTGAACGTTATCCAGGTGTAACTCATACCATCGGTGTTCATCCAGTTATGGAGTGCACACAAAATATTCCGTGTAACCCTTGTCAGGATGCCTGTCCGAAAGGATGTATTTCTATCGGCGACAATATCACATCTCTCCCTGTTGTAAAAACGGATGCACAATGTATTGGATGTGGAATGTGCGTGGCATCTTGCTCTGGTCAGGCTATTTTCCTTGTAAATGAAGAAAGTGAACCAGGATATGGAACTGTCACAATGCCTTATGAATTCTTGCCGCTTCCACAAGCAGGTATGAAAGGAATGGCACTTGGAAGGGATGGAAAAGAACTATGCGAAGCAGAAGTTGTTGGCGTGAAAAGTTCTAAAGCCTTTGATCATACAAATCTTCTTACGATCAAAGTACCTTCCGATATGACAATGAAAGCAAGATTTTTTAGCATGAAAGAGAGGTAATTCACATGATAGATATTCAAGAAAAATTAAAAGAAATCGGTCCTTATATTCCAGCAGAAGATGACGATATGTTGATCTGCCGATGTGAAGAAGTGACAAAAGGGGAAATAAGACAAGCAGTTCATTCTGGAATGTTCACGATCGAGGAAATCCGAAGGTTTTTAAGAAGTGGAATGGGACTTTGTCAGGGGCAGACTTGCGGAAAACTGGTAAAAGGTATTGTCGCAAGAGAACTCAAAGTCAGACCAACAGATATAGAACCGGCAACATCAAGGGCTCCAATGAGACCTATTGAAATGAGAATTCTTGCAAATGATGGAGGTGAACGCTAATGAGTAGTCGTGTAGCAGATGTGATCGTAATCGGTGGAGGCGTTGTAGGATGTGCAACAGCTTACTATCTTGCAAAAAGTGGAAATAACAATGTCATTGTATTAGAAGCAAATGAAAGTGTAGGGCATGGTGGATCTTCAAGAAATGGTGGAGGTGTCCGACAGTCAGGAAGAGATGTGAGAGAACTTCCATATGCCATTTATGCAGTACAAAATATGTGGCCACATCTATCTGAGGAATTAGGAGTTGATGTTGAATACTATCAGAAAGGAAACTTAAGATTAGGGAAAACAGATGCTCATTTGAAGAAATTAGAAACACTTGCATCAAATGCAAGAGCTTTAGGACTTGATATGAATGTTGTAGATGCAAAAACAGTAAAAGAAATCTGTCCTTATCTATCCGATGATATCATTGGAGCAAGCTGGTGTCCAACAGATGGACATGCAAATCCAATGTTAACTACTTTAGCTTATTATAAACGTTCCGTAGAAATGGGAGTCCGCTATTTTACAGGGGCTGCTGTAAAATCACTGAAAAAAATAAAAGGAAAAGCAAGAAAAGTTATCTTGACAACAGGTGAAGAATTTGAGGCAGAAACGATCATTGTAGCTGCTGGATACGAAAGCAGATATATTACAAGAAGTGTTGGTATTGATATTCCGATGACTAGATATTTTGAAGAAGCACTGGTTACAGAGATGCAGCCACATATGTTTGACATTATGTTAGGTACTGCGGATGCAGATTTCTATGGTCATCAGTCTCAGCATGGATCTTTTGTATTTGGTTCAGAATCTGGATTAGAAGAAGCAACAGATATGTCATTAAAAGAATTAAGAACAAATTCACTGACAGTTTCTGCTGGATGTCGTGCGATCATGGGATATATTCCGCTTCTTGCAGACGCTAAGATCGTAAGAACATGGGGTGGATGGCTTGATGATTGTTATGACGGTGTTCCGGTGATCAGCAAAATTGATGAAGTTCCAGGATTGATCGTTGCCTGTGGATTTACCGGACATGGTTTTGGAACGGCACCTGCAGTTGGATTAATGCTTTCACAGATGGTAAATGGAGAAGAAACAGTTGTTGACATTTCTGCATTAAAGTATGACCGTTTCAAATCAACACGTTAGTTTTAAATGAGGTGAAGAAAATGAATGAATTTGAATTTTTTACTCCAACAAAAATCATCTTCGGAAGAGGAAGCATTCATAAAGTTGCAGATGAAGCAAAAAAAGCAGGAACCAAAGGATTGGTTGTAACGGATAAAGGAATGATTGCGACAGGTCTTGTAAAAAAGGTAACGGATCATCTTGATAAAGCAGATATAAATTATATTTTATGGTCAGATATCGTTCCAAATCCAAGGGATATTGATATTGAAAAAGGAGCTGCTTTTGCAACAGAAAAAAAGATTGATTATCTGATCGCAATTGGCGGAGGTTCTTCTATGGACACCGCCAAAGCAATTGGTGCACTCATGACGAATGGTGGAAAATGCGAAGACTGGTATGAAGGAAATCTAAAAAAACAGATTGCTCCTTTGATCTGTATTCCAACTACATGTGGAACCGGAAGTGAAGTAACACATGAGTCAATTGTTAACAACACAAAAACTTTAGAAAAAGATTGTATCTGGGGTCCGCAAAATAGCGTTAAAACAGCAATCATTGATTCTGAAATGATCGATCACCTTCCAGGAAAGATTCTTGGTTCAACAGGAATGGATGCCCTCACACACGCGGTAGAAGCTTATGTATGTAAAGCATCAAATATTCTTACCGATGCAATCGCATTAAAAGCAATTCAGATGATCGGAAAGCATTTAATCCCAGCAGTAAAAACACACAACGCGGAATCTCTGGATGCTATGATGGCAGCAAGTACCATGGCTGGAATGGCATTTGGAAACTCTGATGTTGCAAGTGTACATTCAATTTCAGAAGCTCTCGGTGGATTTTATGATATTCCACATGGAGTTGCAAATGCAATGATGTTAGCTCCTGTATCAAGGCTTAGTATTTCTGGAAATCCACAAAAGTATGCAGATGTTGCAGCTGCACTTGGCGTAGATACAAAAAATATGAGCGTGATCGAAGCCGCAAATGCTGGAGTTGATCTTATACAGAAAATGGCAGATGAACTTGAAATCCCACATTTTAAAGATTTGGATATTATTGATCCAAAAGATTTTGACAGACTTGCAAAGACAGCTGCAAACGCAGATGAAACTTTTGACAATCCTGTTTTGATGGATCAGAGCGATTTTAAAAAGTTATTTGAAGATTTATATAATGAAGGAAAATAGATAGAAGGAGTCTACGATCATGGAAGAAATAGATGCAGCAATCTTAGAAGAAAAAATGAAACTTGTACAATCAAAAAAATTACGTCTCTTATATTTGGATGAAGAAGATATGATTGAAGCAGGAGTTCTTGATGCAGCAAAATGTGTTGATATTATGGAAGAAACCATCGGACTTTTGGAAGACGGAGACTTCATCATGGGTGGTCCTGAACATAATTCTCATGGTATCATGTTGGAATTTCCTAAGAAATCAAATATCAAAGGATTTCCTGTAAATGATGGAGCTGATCGAAGATTTATTGCTATGCCAGCATATCTTGGCGGCAAATTTCATGTTGCAGGATGTAAATGGTATGGATCTAATGGAAATAACCGACGCATGGGAATTCCTCGTTCCAATCTAATGTTTATCCTAAACGATGTTGAGACTGGGGCACCCCTTGCATTTATGGCAGCAAATCTTTTAAGTTCCGCAAGAACCGGGGCTATGCCAGGACTTGCAGCGAAGCTTTTAGCGAAAAAAGATTCCAAAATTTTAACAATGCTTGGAGCTGGTCCGATCGCAAAGGCATGCTTTAGAGCGATCATGACTAATATGACAAATATTGACACCGTAAAGATAAAGGCTGGTTCTTTAAAATCAAAAACAGCTGCTCAATTAAAAGAATATATTGAAAAATATTATAAAAATATCAAAAAAGTAATCATTTGTGAAACTTTAGAAGAAGCGGTGAGAGAATCTGATATTATAAGTGAGTCAGTTTCAGTCAAACCAGGACAATACCCTACATACAAAAAAGAATGGTTCAAACCAGGAGCAACTTTGATCGCAACAAGTTTCTTCGACATGGATAAAAGAGAATTAATTGGAATCCGTAAAGTTGTGGATAACTGGAAAATGTATGAAGAATATGGAATCGAAGATCAGGAAGGTTATGATGAAAATGGGTTTAGAAATGCAACTGGATGTATGGGGGAAGAATTCTACTATATGGTAGAAGATAAATTGATCACCAGAGATTCTATTGATTCCTTAGGAGAGATCATTCGAGGGAAAAAACCTGCAAGAACATCGGATGATGAAGTGATCTTCGTTGCAATTGAAGGTATGCCAATTGAAGACGTTGCATGGGGACATGAGGTGTATCTTACAGCAAAAGAAAAAGGCATTGGACAGCAACTGAAAGTATGGGATCATCACGTGTCTTGAGAAAGGAGAATGCCTATGAAAGAAAAATCAATCCTATGGAGGATATTTCATTATATGAATCCGAAAAGAATTGATTCCAAAATGGTAAGATTATGGACTTTCTGGATCATATTTAATATAATTTTATTTCTTATACCACATAGCATATCAAAAGAGTCTTTTTGGATTCTTGTACCAATGGCAGGACTTTTTATTTATGCATTGGTAACAAAAGACGTGATGCAAAGTCTTTTGATGGGAACCTTTTCTATGTATATTTTGTGGTATAAATTAGGAAGTATTACAGCATTTTTTAATGATTGTAAAGTTGTTTTGGCCGATGAAGAAAATATTGAAATGTATATGTCATTCTTCCTATGTGGTGGATTGATCATTGCAATGAAAAGAAGCGGTGCAACAAAAGCTTTTACAGAATTCGTAACAAATAAATTCGGACAAAGTGAGAAAATGATTCTCACAACATCTGGAATTTATGCTGGTATCATGTCCATTGATGATTATGTGTCCGCATTTACAGCAGGTGCTGCGTTTTCACCATTAATTGATAAGATCAAAAAGCCAAGACTTGCTCTTGCATATGTGATCAGAACATTAAGTATCTGTGTATCTGCTATGCTTCCTGTCGGAGCATGGGGTTATTTCATCATCTTTCAGATCGCAGATGCAAAAAATATAGCAAATAAAGCGGCTGCAACAGATTTATTTATGAAATCTGTACCATTTATGTTTTATGCGATCATTGCTTGCATCGTTGCACTATTATTTGCATTCGGACTGCTGCCCAAATTAGGCCACATGAAAAAAGCATATGAAATGTCAGATCAAGGAAAACAGCTTGGCGAACTTACGGATGGATCAGAACAAGAAGAAAACGATTTTGACGAAAGTGATCCCAAAAAACAACATATCAGTATCTGGAATCTTCTGATCCCAATGATCACGATCGCAATCGCGCTGATCGCAACAGGATTAAACTGTTTCCTTGCCTTTGGAATAACATTGATCGTCACAGCAGTTCTTTATATTTTACAGGGAATCATGACGATCAGTGAGTATGTACAATGTGTTGTGGATGGATTTATCGATATGGTTGATATGGTCATTATTTTAATGATCGGCTATACAATGCAGGAAGTCATGTATACCATGGGAATGGAAGGATTTGTTCAAAATGTATGTAACATGATTCCGATCATCAGCCTGATTCCGTTTGTCTTATTTGTATTTTTCAGCTTTACAGAGTTTTTATACAGTTTAAACTATACCCTGTATCAGATCGCACTCCCCGTTATGATCGTTGTTTTAACAAGATTAGGAGCAAATGTTCCACTTTGTATCGGTGCGATCATATCAGCTGGATTATTTGGTGCAAATGCCTGTGTCGTTTCAGATCTTGGGATTGTTTCAGCACGTGCAAGCCGTGTAACGATTTATGACCAGTATGAAAGCTCCCTTCCATACGTATTTATTTCAGGAGCAATATCTGCACTCTTTTATCTGATCGCTGGATTTATTTTTTAACACAAAATAACCTTACTGTAAATGAAAATAATACGAAACTACAAGGGAATACAATAACTTATGATTGTTGTATTCCCTTATAGTTTTATCTATAAATGAATTTTGTTCAACTATGTAATGAAAACTATTCAAACTTTCAATTTACAAAGTCGGATTTTGTAATATAATAGTTGATGTTACTGAAAAAAATCTAATTTATAGATGAATGTAATTCATTTTAGAATAATTATCAAAATAAAGGGAGAGAAACACCATGAACAATGGACTAGAGATCAGATGGCATGGCCGTGGCGGACAGGGTGCCAAGACCGCAGCATTGCTTCTTGCCGACGTAGCATTTAAAACCGGAAAATATGTACAGGGATTCCCTGAATACGGACCAGAACGTATGGGAGCACCAATTACTGCATATAACAGGATCAGTGATGACGTGATCCGCGTACATTCAAACATTTATACACCAGGATTAGTGGTTGTTGTTGATGAGACATTACTTCACTCTGTTGATGTCACAGCAGGATTAAAAGAAGATGGAGCGATCATTGTAAATACACCAAAATCAGCCGACGAGATCAAGCCAATGTTAAATGGTTATAAAGGAAAAGTTTATACTGTCGATGCAAGAAAAATCTCTGTACAGGCTTTAGGAAAATATTTTCCAAACTCTCCAATGCTCGCAGCAGCTGTTGCAGTCAGTGGTGTTATGAAAAAAGATGCCTTTATTTCCGAAATGCGAGCTTCTTATCAACATAAATTTGCCAAGAAACCAGAAGTCATCGATGGAAATATGCAGGCGCTTGAATTAACTTATGAAGAATTAAAAGATGTATTATAAAAACGTATTTTAAATGGAGATATAACAATATGAGAACAGATATAAGCAAAATCAATGAGCAGACACCTCATCAAGATCTGACAGAAGGATTGATGTTGTTTGCTGGCGGAACTTCAAAACAGTTTCATACAGGGGAATGGAGAACAAGAACACCAATTTTAGATCAGGATCTTTGCAGACAGTGTATGGTCTGTTCCATGGTCTGTCCAGACTCTAGTATTCCTCTAAAAGATGGTGAACGAGTAGAATTTGATTATGACCACTGCAAAGGATGCGGTATTTGTGCAAAAGCCTGTCCATTTGATGCAATCACAATGAAGGAGGGAAGATAAGATGGCTAGAAAAGATCGTATGTCAGGAAATGAGGCGGTATCCTACGCAATCCGCCAGATCAATCCGGATGTTATGCCGGCATTCCCAATCACTCCATCCACAGAAATCCCACAGATGGTTTCTACATACATCGCAAATGGAGAAATCGACACAGAATTTGTCCCTGTGGAAAGCGAACATTCTGCAATGAGTGCCGCAATCGGATCAGAAGCTGCCGGAGCAAGAACTTTAACAGCAACATCTTCAGCAGGACTTGCACTGATGTGGGAAGAATTATTACTTGCAGCATCAAACCGTATGCCAATCGCATTAGCTCTCGTAAACCGTACATTATCAGGACCGATCAACATCAACTGTGACCATTCTGATGGAATGGGCGCAAGAGATACTGGATGGATTCAGATTTATGCGGAAAACAATCAGGAAGCCTATGATAACTTTATTCAGGCATATCCAATCGCCGAAAGTGCTGGAGTCCATTTACCGATCATGATCTGTCAGGATGGATTTATCACAAGTCATGCGGTTGAAAATATTGAATTATTAGAAGATGAAGAAGTTAAAAATTTTGTTGGTGAATATGAACCAGAAGAATTCTTATTAAATCCTGGAAAACCAATCGCGGTTGGCCCATATTCTGTGACAAGTTATGCAATGGAAGCAAAGAAAAATCAGGAGATTGCATTAGAAAATGCGAAAGATGCAGTCTTGAAAGTTGCAAAAGAATTTAAAAAGATTTCTGGAAGAAGTTATGGATTATTTGAAGAATACAAAACAAAAGATGCCGATTACATCATGTTATTGATCGGATCAGCTGCTGGAACAGCAAAACAGGCAGTGGATGATTTAAGAGCAAAAGGTAAAAAAGTCGGTGTCATCAAACTGCGTCTGTTCCGTCCATTTCCAGCCGATGAATTAGCCACAGCTTTAAAAGGTGCCAAAGCGGTAGCAATTATGGATCGTACAGAAAGTTATAACGGAAACGGTGGACCTCTTGGAAGTGAAGTAACTGCCGGATTATTTAGAAATAAAGTGATGATCGATACCGTCAACTATATTTACGGACTTGCCGGAAGAGACTTTACCGTACAGGAAGTATATGATATCTTTGCTGATCTTGAAGATCATATCGAAAATGGAACAAAACTTGAACAGTTTAAATACATCGGATTGCGTTAATAGGAGGAATACTGTGAGTAGTTATAATGTAAAAGAAATGATGAGTAAAAAAGAGCGTTTAGCTCCAGGACATCGTATGTGTGCCGGATGTGGTGCTACAATTGGAGTTCGTGCTGTACTTCGTGCTTTACATGAAGAAGATCATGCTGTGATCGCAAATGCGACAGGATGTCTTGAGGTATCTTCTTTCATGTATCCATATTCCGCATGGGAAGACAGCTATATCCACAATGCATTTGAGAATGCAGGAGCAACATTAAGTGGAGTTGAAACAGCATATAAAGCATTAAAAAAACGTGGAAAACTTCCAAAAGACGAAAACTTTAAATTCATTGCATTTGGCGGAGATGGTGGAACTTATGATATCGGATTCCAGTCTTTATCAGGAGCTATGGAACGTGGTCATGATATGGTTTATGTGTGTTACGATAATGGAGCTTATATGAATACAGGAATCCAGAGATCTTCCGCAACACCAATGTTTGCAGATACAACAACAACACCGACAGGAAAAGAATCTGTTGGTAAAATGCAGAATCGTAAAGACCTTGCAAGCATCATTGCAGATCATGATGTAGCATATGTAGGACAGAGTACATTTACACTAAACTTTAATGATCTTCATAAAAAGGCTGAAAAAGCGATTTACACAGAAGGGGCAAGTTTCTTAAATATCATGACACCATGTCCAAGAGGATGGAGATACAATACAGAAGATATTATGGAAATCTGTCGTCTTGCAGTGGAAACATGCTACTGGCCAATGTTTGAAGTAGATCACGGAAAATGGACTTTAACTTACGAGCCAAAGAAAAAACTTCCTATTGAAGATTTCCTAAGAGCACAGGGAAGATTTAAACATTTATTTAAACCTGGAAACGAACATTTAATTGAAGAATTTCAAAAAGAGGTTGACAGACGTTGGGAAGATTTGTTATATAAGTGTAATAGATAATAAAAGTAAGGAAGTTTTATTTATGACCCTTTTAACATACCAAGTTTTCAAGACGATCGCAGATGTAGGGAGTTTCCATAAAGCAGCGGATATCTTAGGATTAACACCCTCTGCGATCAGTCATGCCATCTCATCGATGGAAAATGAATTAGGATTTTCAGTATTGACAAGAAGCAAAGCAGGAGTCAGTCTCACAAATTATGGAGAGCAGCTATTACCATATGTAAATGCTGTATTGAACTGTGATGAAAGCTTAAAGCAGGAAATTGCTGAATTAAATGGATTAAAACAAGGAAAAGTAAAGATCGGAGTATTCTCCAGTGTATGTACCAGCTGGCTGCCAGAGATCTTACATTCTTTTAAGAAGAAGTATACAGAGATCGACATTGAAGTCTTTCAGGGAACTTACGATGATGTTGTATACTGGATCAAGAACGGAATTGTAGATCTCGGATTTTTATCTGTATCCAGTGCAAAGGACATTCCGATCGAACCATTATATCGTGACGAATTACTCTGTGTTCTGCCGAGTGGTACGAAAGAAGATAAAAGTACAAATTATATTGATATTGAAGAAATGAAACATCATCAATTTGTAACACAACGAGACAGTACTGATGCGGATATTCAGAATTTCTTAAAAGAGAATTCACTGCAAGTACAATCGAACTATCATGTTGTTGATGATTTATCAACGATCGCTCTTGTTGAGAAAGGATTTGGAATCTGTCTGATGCCGAAACTTGTTATGACAGATATTCCATATAAAGTTGATAGTTATCCAACAAAACCATCTGCAAGCAGGATCATCGGACTTGCAGCAATGAATCCGAATTTTATGGCACCTGCTGTTCGCACTATGTTTAATCATATTGTAGATAAATATCAAGAAGACGAGTTTAAAAAATAATTTCTTTGTGCTAAAATATATCTATATGGATTTTATATTTTAGGAGGTAGCATATGCAAGTTAAAGGTGTAAGATTATATGCAAAAGATGATATCCGTCTGGAAGAATTTGAACTTCCAGAGATCAAGGACGATGAGATCCTTGTTAAGGTGATGAGTGATTCGATCTGTATGTCTACTTGGAAAATGGTAAAACAAGGAGCAGATCATAAGCGAGTTCCTGCGGATGTTGCTGACCATCCAATCATCATTGGACACGAATTTGCCGGAGATATTGTGAAAGTCGGTAAAAAATGGCAGGATAAATTCAAACCAGGACAGAAATTCGCACAACAGCCAGCAATTCCTGGACAGGCTGAATCTCCAGGATACTCTTATACAGAGTGCGGTGGAGCAGCAACTTACTGTATTTTCCCAAATGATATTATCGAAGCTGGATGCCTTTGGACTCATGAAGGAGATTCTTACTTTGAATCTTCTGTTGCAGAACCAATGTGCTGTGTCATTTGTGGTTATAAAACAAATTATCACGTTAAAGACCGTTATGAACATGTAATGGGAACAAAAGCAGGTGGAAGTATCGCAATTCTTGGTGGATGCGGACCAATGGGACTTGGTGCTGTAAGCTACGCCCTTGCCATCGAGAATAAGCCAGCCAAAGTAATCGTTACAGACATTGATGACGCCAAATTAGCAAGAGCGAATGAGGTGATCTCTGTAGAAGAAGCCAAGGAAAAAGGTGTTGAATTAATTTATGTAAACACAGCAAAGATGGATGATCCAGTCAATGGATTAAAAGCATTATCTGTCGATGGAAAAGGATTTGATGATGTCTTTGTTTACGTACCAGCCAGACCGGTTGCAGAACTTGGAAACAAGATTTTAGGCTATGATGGATGTATGAACCTGTTTGCAGGACCAACAGACTCCGAATTTTCAGCAGATGTGAATCTGTATGACTGTCATTATAATGCAACAAAGATTCTTGGAAGTACTGGTGGAAGTATCGATGACATGAAAGAAGCGATCGATCGTGCTGCAAGAAAAGAAATCAAACCAGCCGTTATGATCACTCATGTTGGAGGAATTGATTCTATCGTTGATACAACAATGAATCTTCCAAACATTCCTGGTGGAAAGAAATTATCATACCTTCATATCAATATGCCAATGACAGCAATTTCTGATCTTAGAAATCTTGCAAAAGATGATCCATTTTTCAATGAACTTGCTGATATTTGCGACAAACATAATGGATTATGGAGCGCAGAAGCAGAAAAAGCATTATTAACACATTACGGTGTAGAATAACGTAGAAGATTTAGAAGATCAATGAAATAAAAATTAAACATTCAAAAAGATGCCTTCCGTAAAGTTTTTGTGGAAGGCATCTTTTTATACTATGTAAATAGATTCTATTTTTCTACATATTTTTCTTTTAATTCAGCGATCTTATTTCCGTAAACATCGTTACGTTTCTGCTGAAGAATGATATTCTTGATTGTATCAGCAACATCTTCATATACAGAAGTTTCTGCGTCTTTTTTATCTTCAACTTTGATCAGATGATATCCAAACTGTGTCTTTACAGGACCTACAACGTGTCCAACTTCAGCAGCAAATGCAGCGTCTTCAAATTCTTTCACCATCTGTCCTCTTCCAAATGCACCAAGGTCTCCACCTTTTTCTTTGGATGGGCATGTTGAAAATTCCTTCGCAGCATCTTCAAATGTAGTTTCCTCAGCGATGATCTTTTCTAAGATTTCCTGACATTTGTCTTCATCATCTACAAGAATATGCTTTGCATGAACAGTTTCTCCAGCCATAAACTGATTTTCATTTGCTTTATAATATTCTTTTGCTTCTTCTTCAGAAACAGTAATATCTTTCATAGCCTCTCCGAGAGCCATCTGTGCAAGGATTTCTTTCTTTGCATGAGCTAAATTGTCAGCAAAAGCTTCTGTTTCTTCCAATTTTAATTCTTCTCCTAATTTAGCGAAAAGATGAACAGTAATGATCTGTTCTAAACACTGGTTTCTAAAGTGTTCATTTCCTGCATATGCCTGTTGTTCTTTTGGTAATGCAGCGATCAGTGCATCTAAATCTTTCTGTGTGATTTCTTCTCCGGCAACAACAGCCAGAACGTTCTGGTTATCCATAGTAATTTCTCCTTTGATTGAAATGTGTTTGAAGATTCATTATATCACAAATCCTTTATATTTTGTAGATTTAGTTTGTGAAATACGATATAATAATGTGGATTTTAAAGCTACATTTCAGAACAAAGACATGGAGGTAAGATAAGATGTCTGTCATACAGATCACGGATCTAAACGATCCACAACTAGATATTTATGCAAGATTGTCAGAAGGGCAGTTATTACATTATTATGAACCAGATCTAGGGATTTTTATTGCGGAAAGCCCAAAGGTTATACAGACGGCCTTTGAGCAAGGATATGAACCGATTTCTTTTTTAGTTGAAGATCGTCATATTAAAACACAGGCAAAAGATATTATATTGCAATACCAGGATATTCCTGTTTATACAGCATCTTTTGATGTATTAAAACAACTGACTGGTTTTGGACTCACAAGGGGCATGTTATGTGCCATGCGTCGAAAACCATTACCTGCGCTCGAAACGATCTGTGATCATGCAAAACGAATCGTTATTCTGGAAAATGTTATGAATCCAACCAACGTCGGAGCAATTTTTCGCTCTGCTGCAGCACTTAATATGGATGCCATATTGCTTAGCAAAGGCTGCAGCGATCCATTATACAGAAGATCTGTACGCGTTAGTATGGGAACTGTTTTTCAGATACCATGGACATTTCTTGGTGATGATACATGGCCAGCGGATGGAATGCATCGTTTAAAAGAACTTGGTTATAAAAATGTTGCAATGGCATTGACGGACCGATCTGTAAGTATTGATGACGAGGATTTGATGTCAGAAGATAAACTTGCGATCATCCTTGGAACAGAAGGCGATGGTTTATGTCAGGAAACGATTGATACATGCGATTACACAGTAAAGATTCCGATGGCACACGGAGTAGATTCATTAAATGTAGCTGCTGCAAGTGCTGTTGCATTCTGGCAGCTTGCGAAAAGGAAATAAAACGATGAATACAAATTTTGAACATTACCGGATTTTTTATTATGTAGCAAAATATGGAAATCTTACAAAAGCTGCTACAGTTTTACACACAAGCCAGCCATCCGTAACAAGAACGATCCATAATCTTGAAAAAAATTTAAACTGCAGATTATTCGAACGAAGCAAAGTTGGTATGAAGTTAACACCAGAAGGTGAAGTTTTTTATGAATACATCGCAGCCGGATGTGCCCAGTTTTTTAAAGCAGAGAGCAATTTAAGTAATATGCTAAGCCTTGAAAATGGAACAATCTATGTAAGTGCGACAGAAACCGCTCTGCATTGCTATTTATTTCAGGCAATGGAATCCTTTAATGAGCAGTATCCGAATGTGCATTTTAAGATTTTAAATAATAGTACAAGAAAATCCATTAATATCGTAAAAGAAGGAAATGTTGATTTTGCGGTTGTATCTGCACCATTTCAAATAGAAAAACCGTTACAGCAAAAAGTTTTAAGAAAATACCACGATATTTTAATTGGTGGAAAACGTTTTGAGGAATTAAAAGGTCAAAAAATTTCTATCAAGCAACTTGCCCAATATCCGTGGATCAGTCTGACCCCAGAAGCTATCACAAGAAAGTTTTTAAATCAGTATTTTGAAAAGAATGGATTAAAATTTGAGGCAGATATGGAACTTGCAACCACAGATATGATCCTTCCAGCTGTAAGGCATAATCTTGGAATTGGTTTTATCCCACCAGAATTTGCCAAAGATGATCTGGAATCTGGAGAAGTCTTCGAGATTGAGGTAAAAGAAACGTTTCCTCAGCGTAATATCATTTTGATCTATGATACAGAATATCCACAAAGTATCGCAGCTAAGGCATTTTTAAGATTCTTAAATAACGTGAATTAAAAAATCTCCAAAGAACAGCACCCGTTGCTTATCTCTGGAGATTTCTCAGAACAATATATAAAAGTGTAAACTAGTTACCTGACTTAATATGTTTTTATCTTATCATGAATAAAAACAAGTGTAAAATACATTTTTTACATCATATCCATATCAAAATGATATGGATGAAATTCTGAAGATTTTCTTAGGAAATGAAAAAAACAAAGATTAACAGTTTGATATCAAAAGAATATGTGGTAAAATACGGACAGGAAAATAAGGAGGGAACTTTAGAATGTTTACAAAAAAATTTACAGTCCTGATCAGTTTTTTTCTGATCATTGCAATTGGCGTTGGTGGTATGCTTGGGTATTATGATGCGCGACTGGAAGCTGCAGTGACACCAAAAAAACAATCTATGGATAAAGTAAAGATTAAGAATAAGGAAGATCTGACCTTCGATAAAGATGTTATCAATATTTTATTAGTTGGTTCTGATAATGGGGCTCAGGGTTCCGAAAAAGGAGATCACGGTCGATCTGACAGTATGATGGTTGCAACGATCAACTTTAAAACAAAAGAATTAAAATTAACTTCTTTTTTAAGAGATATGTATGTAGAAATACCAGGGCATGGACGTAATAAACTAAATGCCGCTTATGCATTTGGTGGAGAAGCACTTTTATACCAGACGCTGGCTCAAAATTTTAATATTAAGATCGATAAATTCTGTGTTGTAGACCTTGCAGCATTTGAAAAGGTAATTAACAGGATCGGCGGAATTGAAATGACTCTTGAACAAAGAGAAGCAGAATACTTAAATACAACAAACTATATTTCAAAGAAAAAATATCGAAATGTAAAAGTCGGTAAACAGACTTTAAATGGTAATCAGGCATTAGGGTATGCAAGAGTTCGTCATGTATTCTCTAAAAAGTATGGTGTTGAAGAGTTTGGACGAACAGGAAGACAGCGTGCTGTTATGCAGGCAACTTTCCAGAAGATGTTACAGCAAAATCCTTTAGATCTTGTGGATATTGCGATTGACGCACTTGGTGATGTATCTACAGATATGGACGCAACTTATATTAAGAAACTGATCCTATCTGTCGCACAGATGGGAACAACAGAGATCGATCAGCTTCGTGTACCGATCGAGAATACATACAAAACAGCTGTTCCTGGAAGCTATCCTCCATGTGGATATGTTTTCTTTGTAAATTTCAAAGCAAATCAGGAAGCATTAAAGTACTTTATGTTTAACAAAGGAAAACGTCAGGATTTTGCTAAGAATTATGGAGGTGCAGATGCTGCTGAGACATGTGGTTATCCTTCCAAATACGACTATAACCGTTCAAAAGGTGATTCTGGGAACATATTTAACAGTTCTGACACTACAGAAGGAGAATAAATCTTATTGAGAAATGTTATCAATAAGATGTTGTGATTAGTCTTGAGTAATCGATATAGGATGTTTTATAATGAACAAAGTTACCGAAGAGAGCATACAAAGTCGTACAGCTCTTAAGGATACAAAAAAATAAATACATTTTTATATCATACAGGAGGAAAAAATCATGGATTTAACAAAAGTTTTATCAGCAGTAAAGAGTAAAAAAACAGGATTTTTCGCAGCCGGAGTTTTATTTGGAACAGCAGGTATCAAAGCATTATCAAGTAAGGATGCAAAGAAATTATATACAAATTGTACAGCAGCAGTTCTTCGTGCGAAAGAATGCGTGATGGATACAGTTGCAACTGTACAGGAGAATGCAGAAGATATTTATGCAGAAGCTCAGCAGATCAATGAAGAAAGAGCTGCCGAAGCAGAGGAATGGGAAGCTTATGCAGAAACTGATGAGGCGGAAGAAACAGAAGAAGTTTCTGAAGATACTTTCAAAGAAGTTGCAGAATAGAATATAACATTAAGATTAAGGCACCTGCAGTTTTCCTGCAGGTGTTTTCAAACAAAAAGGAGTTTGTATGAAATTTACGATCAAACATGAGATTCGAGGCAGAATTCGTATTCATAACTGCCAGAAGACAATGAGTGCTGATCAGGCAGATGAACTTCAATATTATCTTATAACAAAAGATTTTGTAACATCTGTAAAAATCTATGACCGCACAAATGACATCGTGATCTGTTATGATGCCAGCCGCAGTGAAATTCTTACTGCTTTAAAGGAATTTTATCATGGAATCATCACAGTCCCTGATAATTATCAAGAAAGCCAGAGCAGGCAATTAAATCAGATATATCAGGAGAAACTTATAAGTAAAGTCTTATTTCATTATGGAAACAAATTATTATTTCCATACCCATTAAGAGCAGGGATCACAGTGATCAAATCTGTGAAATACATATATGAAGGAATTCATACACTTGCTCAGGGTAAGATTGAAGTTCCAGTACTTGATGGTACAGCAATCGGGGTATCGATCATTCGAAGAGATATCAACACCGCATCCTCTATCATGTTCTTACTGGGAATCGGAGAAATTCTTGAAGAATGGACACATAAGAAATCCGTCGATGATCTTGCAAAAAGCATGTCCTTGAATATTGATAAGGTATGGAAAGTCGAAGAAGATCATGAGATTTTAGTTCCATCCAACGAAATTGATGCCAACGATATCGTTCATGTACAAATGGGAAATATGATTCCATTTGATGGCATTGTTGTTGGTGGTGAAGCAATGGTTAATCAGGCATCTTTGACCGGAGAATCAACACCTGTTCGCAAGATTCCTGACGGATACGTATATGCAGGAACTGTCGTTGAAGAGGGTGACTTAAAAGTTTGCGTAAAAGAGGTAAATGGATCAAGCAAATTCGACAAGATCGTTACGATGATCGAAGAATCTGAGAAATTAAAATCTTCTTTGGAAAGTAAAGCAGAACATCTTGCAGACCGTCTTGTTCCTTATACATTGGCTGGAACAGCTCTTACATATTTATTTACAAGAAATGTAACAAAGGCTTTATCTGTACTGATGGTTGATTTCTCATGTGCATTAAAACTTGCAATGCCAATCTCTGTATTATCTGCGATCAAGGAAGCAAATGACCATCAGATCGTTGTCAAAGGTGGTAAATACTTAGAAGCAATGGCAGAAGCTGAAACGATCGTCTTTGATAAAACAGGAACTTTAACAAAAGCGGAACCTACCGTTCTTGATATCGTTTCATTTAATGGAATGAAATGCAAGGAATTATTAAGAATTGCCGCATGTTTAGAGGAGCATTTCCCTCATTCTATGGCAAAAGCAGTGGTTCAGGCAGCTGTTGACAGAAATCTTGTACATGAAGAATTGCATTCTGAGGTTGAGTATATCGTGGCTCATGGAATTTCTTCCATGATCGAGAATAAAAAAGTTGTCATTGGAAGTTATCATTTTGTATTTGAAGATGAGCAGTGTACAATTCCTGAAGGCAAAGAAGAGTTATTTGAGAAACTGCCTGAAGAATGTTCACATTTATATATGGCGATCGAAGGAAAACTCGCAGGTGTGATCTGTATTGAAGACCCATTACGTGAAGAAGCCAAAGATGTGATCAAAGCATTAAAAGCTGCTGGAATCAAGAAAGTCGTTATGATGACTGGAGACAGTGAACGTACTGCAAAAGTTATTGCAGCCAAAGTTGGTGTGGATGAATATCATGCTGAGGTGCTTCCAGAAGATAAAGCTGCTTTCGTTGAGAAGGAAAAAGCCGAAGGAAGAAAAGTTATTATGATCGGAGATGGAATCAATGATTCCCCAGCATTATCTGCATCTAATGTTGGAATCGCGATCAGTGATGGTGCTCAGATTGCAAGAGAGATCGCTGATGTAACGATTGAAGGAGATCATTTACATGGTCTGGTAACTCTCAAACATATCAGTAACCACTTAATGCGTCGAATTCATAATAATTATCGCTTTATTGTTGGATTTAACGCAGGGCTTATTGGAGCCGGTGTGTTAGGATTTATCCAGCCAACAACATCTGCCGTATTACATAATACTTCAACCCTTTGTATTGGGCTTAGAAGCATGAAAAATCTGGTGTCTGAGGAAGAATTACAGTAAAAATCAAGAAGGTTAGTCGTGAAATTTGACTAGCCTTCTTTTTGGGTTGTGACATTAAATTTATATGTTTTAGAGTTCCGTGACATTAATTTGACATTAAAATTTGAAATTATTCTGGTTTCATGGATTTCAACTGTTCAAACATCTCGATATCTGCTGCATTCAGTTTGATATTCGAACAATAATTTTTCCCTTCCGGAGATGTAACAGAAATCTCGATCACAGCATCCTGTCTAAGTGCCTGCTCCCTCCATACAGCATTCATGAAATTCTTGAATTTGGGATGATCTTGATCAAACCGTTTGAATGCATTCTTTATCTGTTGAAACTTTAACATCTGATTAAAATTCATTGCCATGAGGATAAATCCTCCTTTCTTTGTCTGTCGCTTTCATAAATAAATCATATCAAAAATAAGAAAAAACGTCAAATAACGTATTGACGAACAGCACAGAAGTGAGTAAAATTGTTCATTGCTACTCAAAAATAGATTCTTATCACAGGAGGTATCAACATTGGATTTTTATCAACAGTTACAATTAAGTTCCATCGGTTCCAAACAATGGATCAAAAGTGCCAAAGATTCAAAAGAGAAACATAAACGTATTCTTATCTATAATTTTAAAGTATATTTAGTTGTTGCATTTTGTTTTGCAGTAGTAACTCTTTACAGTATGATCTTTGGATCACAAAACAGTGTTGTCGGCGTTCTAGTCTTACTGGTTTTAATGATCTTACGACAGGTTGACTTCGGAATCGATACAAAACACAGTATTGCCGTGATTTTTATGATTTTTACAATCCTTGCGGTTGGGCCAAGACTTGCTAATACTGTAAATACCGTTCCTGCTTTTTTTATTCATTTTCTTTGTATTATGGCGATCATGATCTTAAGCTGCCATAACGTTATCATGTCCAATCAGTCCACATTTATCTTAGGATATTTGTTATTCTACGGATACGATGTTACAGGGCATGACTATGTGTTAAGATGCTGCGGATTATTTGCAGGTGCTGTGATCTGTTCCCTTGTATTTTACAAGAATCATAGAAATCGAACATTTCATAGAGGATTTTATCATTTATTTAAGGAGTTTCATCTGTTTTCTGCAAGAAGCAGCTGGTATTTAAGATTATCGCTTGGTATTTCTACTGCAATGTTGATCGGAGAATTGGTTCATATGCCAAGAGTTATGTGGATCGGGATTGCTGCAATGTCTGTCTTGTTGCCATTTTCAAAAGATATGAAATACCGTGTACAAAGAAGAGGACCATTTAATATTCTTGGATGTATGATCTTCCTTATTTTACATGCGATCCTTCCTGATCATATCTTTCAGTGGATCGGTCTGATCGGCGGGATAGGAGTTGGTTATTCTGCTGGATATGCCTGGCAAACCGTTTTCAACACCTTTGGGGCTCTTTATATTGCAGAGAATCTTTTTGGCCTGAAGAATGCCATCATCCTAAGAATCGCTGCCAATGTTTTTGGCTCTCTTTATGCCTATGGATTTGACCAGTTATTCCGAAAGATAACGACTAGCATTCGAAATCTTTTTGAAAATGATTCCATTATGACAGATCAGGCATAACATTTTTGGATGATACCATAGAAACAGGATATAACTATTATTGAAAATCATTGAAATTAATTAGTAGAAGGAGGAGTAAAAGAGCAATGTGTACTGCTGCAACTTACAAGACAAAAGATTTTTATTTTGGAAGAACTTTAGATTATGAATTCTCTTATGGAGATGAGGTTGTGATCACTCCAAGAAATTATCCATTTCATTTTAGACATATTGATACCCTGGAAAGTCATTATGCTATGATCGGAATGGCTCACGTGGTCAATAATGATCCTTTGTATTATGATGCATTTAATGAATGTGGACTAGCAATGGCCGGGCTTAATTTTGTTGGGAATGCAGTATATTATGATATAGAAGAAGGAAAAGAAAATATCGCGCAGTTTGAATTTATCCCTTGGATTCTTGGAACTTGTGCAAATCTTGAGGAAGCGAAAACAGCATTGACTCATATGAATCTTACCAATACCCCTTACAGTGAACAATTCCCATTAGCGCAGCTTCACTGGATCATTGCAGATCAATCTGGTGCGATCACAGTCGAAGCAATGGAAGATGGGATGCATATCTATGAAAATAAAGTTGGGGTATTAACAAATAATCCTCCATTTAACATTCAGATGTTCTTATTAAATCAGTACATGAATCTTTCTCCAAAACAACCAGAAAATCGATTTGCAAAAGATATCGATTTAGATCAATACAGCCGTGGAATGGGTGCGATCGGTCTTCCTGGAGATCTTTCTTCTTCCTCACGTTTTGCTAAAGTAGCATTTACCAAATTACATTCTGTTTCTGGAGATTCTGAAAATGAAAGTGTCAGCCAGTTTTTCCATATTCTTGGATCTGTCGATCAGCAAAGAGGATGCTGCGATGTCAATGGAAAATATGAAATCACATTATATACTTCTTGTTGTAACACACAAAAAGGAATCTACTATTATACAACCTATGATAATCACCAGATCAGTGCTGTTGATATGACAAAAGAAGATTTAGACACAAAAAATCTGATCTGTTATGAGGTGATCACTGGAGAACACATTCAAATGCAAAATTAAATGAAAAAGCACCACAATTTCATTAAACTGAAAGGAATGACAAAATGGAAATCAGATTGGTAACCCCACAGGATGCAGAAGAATTACTGGAAATTTACCGCTATTATGTAGAACATACAGCAATCACATTTGAATATGAAACACCTTCAATAACAGAATTCCGTCAAAGGATCAAACAGACATTAAAATGCTATCCTTATCTGGCGGCCGTTGATGGGCATGGAAAGATTGTTGGATATGCATATGCATCATCTTTTAAAGACCGTGCTGCATATGACTGGTCCGTAGAAACAACCATTTATGTAGATAAAGATGCAAAACGGCAGGGAATCGGGAAAAAATTATATAAAGCATTAGAAGAAATCCTTCAAAAACAACATGTGATCAATTTGGATGCTTGCATTACAGATCCAGAAGTCGAAGATGAATATGTTACAAAAAACAGTGTTCAGTATCATGAACATCTTGGTTACCATATGGTTGGAAAATTTTATAAAAGCGGTTACAAATTCGGACGTTGGTATGATATGGTCTGGATGGAAAAATATATTGGAAAACATAAGGAACATCCAGAAGCATTTATTCCTTTTTCTATTTTATAAAGTGTTTAAAACTTTTAAAAATCAGAAAAAACTGATATAATGAGATATAAATATGCTAAACAAAAGAAAACAGGAGTATTTAATTATGCCAGTATTTGATTTTAGTAACGATACATCAGAAATAAAAGAAGAAGTAGTCTGTACTTATACAACATTTTCTTCGAATGCAGATCATGCTACGATAGAATGCCCTATCTTAATTTTATCAAACAAGAAGAAGCAGTGGGAACATCATTCTTGTGGTGTATTTTCTGATCAGGATAAGCAGACAGCCTTTGAATTTGAAGGAGAAGATGGGACAGTCATATCTGATATCTTAAAATTAGATTCCCGTTTTATAAGCCTGATCAAATGGCTTGGAGAAAATCATATTCATGTCCGGTTATCTGGGGAGAATACAGTAGAAGGCTACTGTGTATACAAGATCAGAGAAATTGCTCTTGGCGGTGGCACCAAATTATCTGCAGAAGATGGTTTCCTTCAATTTATGATCGAACGTTTATTCCAAAGTGATGCGCCAGATGAGAGGATCACTGATGAAAACCTTGATGAAATGGGTGATGATATGAAACTTACCAGCATCCAGAGTATCACAGATTTTATGACATGTGCCGGAAGTACGCTGCCTGATAATATTCGTCTATGGGCAAGAAGAAATCTTGCTGTTGCAAAATCTCATGAAGTTTCACAAGAAGAGAGACGTCATGCTCAGCGTGCATTATCTATCATGATGAATATTCAGTGGAAGAGTAATTATTTTAAAGCGATCGATCCAGAAGAAGCAAGACAGATTCTTGATGAAGAACTCTATGGTATGGAACGTGTGAAACAAAGGATCATTGAAACGATCATTCAGATCAATCGTACACACACATTACCTGCTTATGGATTATTATTAGTTGGACCTGCTGGAACAGGAAAATCTCAGATTGCTTATGCGGTTGCAAGAATCTTAAAACTTCCATGGACAACTCTTGATATGAGTTCCATTAACGATCCAGAGCAGTTAACGGGAAGTTCTCGTATTTATGCAAATGCAAAACCAGGGATCATCATGGATGCATTTTCCATGGCAGGAGAATCAAATCTTGTATTTATCATTAACGAGCTTGATAAAGCCAATTCAGGAAAGGGAAATGGAAATCCTGCAGATGTTTTACTAACATTGCTTGATAATCTCGGATTTACTGATAATTATATGGAATGTATGATCCCAACGGTTGGAGTATATCCAATTGCCACTGCAAATGAAAAAGACCAGATCAGTGCACCATTGATGTCACGTTTTGCAGTCATTGACATCCCGGATTACACACCGGAAGAGAAGAAAGCGATCTTCCAGAGATTTGCACTCCCTAAGGTATTAAAACGTATGGGATTAAAAGATGATGAATGTATTATGACAGATGAGGCCTTAGATGCTGTCATTGAGATGTATTCTGAAACCACAGGAATCAGAGATCTGGAACAAGCCGCAGAACATATTGCAGCCAATGCATTATATCAGATTGAAGTCCACCATATGAATAGTGTAACATTTGATGGTGTAATGGTAAGAAATCTGCTTTTATAAGTTGTTATTTGACGAAGTATGAATTTTAATGATATAGTAAATCATAGACATTACAAATTATAATTCTCAAACGGAGGTCACATCATGGACATGGAGAAAATCTACTTAACAATGAAACGTACCGGTGCTGGAAACATCGTGCTTGGAATCTTATCCATTTGTATTGGACTTGCATCTGGAATCATGCTGATCATCACAGGTGCGAATCTGTTAAAGAAAAAGAATCATTTAAGTTTCTAAATAACATCTGAATGATAAAGGAACATGGAATAAGATTTTCAATGTTCCTTTATTTTTTTCATTTAACAACAATGATATAAAATATGGAAAGAACAGACCTTGAAAGTGCCATATGCTTAAAGATCAATCTATACGCAAAATACCGATTTAAATTATAGATTATAGATAAAAGATAGAGAAGCCAGTATTTTACCGGCCTCTCTCGATATTTTTATTTTATGTAATTCAAATCATTAATCCAATCAATCTTACGATCAATGCTGCAATCCATGCAATCATACATTGCCATAATGCCAGACCAATCGCCCATCTTGTTCCTAGTTCACGTTTTACAGATGCAATGGCCGCAACGCATGGAGAATAAAGCAAACTAAATACTAATAAAGAACTTGCTGCCAATGGCGTGATCGCCGCTGTGATATTTCCATTGAATAAAACTCCTAATGTTGAAACAACACTTTCTTTTGCCATAACCCCACTGATCAATGATGTCACGATTCTCCAATCTCCCAATCCTAATGGTGAAAAAACTGGCACTAACACACCAGCTACCATCGCTAAAATGCTATGTGCAGAATCTTCTACCATATTTAACTGCAGATCAAACCTCTGTAAAAACCATACAACGATCGTGGCGACCAAAATCACAGAAAATGCTTTCTGTAAGAAATCTTTCGCTTTCTCCCATAATAATTGTGCTACATTCTTCACTCCTGGAAGTCTGTAATTTGGTAATTCCATAACAAATGGCACTGGTTCCCCTTTAAATAACGTTCCCTTATATAAAAATGCGATCAAAATACCGATCATAATTCCTGCTAAATATAATCCTGCCATAATAAGACCGCCACGTTTTGGGAAAAATGCATTCACAAAAAAAGAATAAATTGGCAGCTTGGCTGTGCAGCTCATAAATGGTGTTAAAAGAATCGTCATCTTACGGTCTCGTTCACTCGTTAAAGTCCTTGTTGCCATAACCGCAGGAACTGTACATCCAAAACCGATCAGCATCGGAACGATACTTCGCCCAGACAATCCGATCTTTCGAAGCATTTTATCCATAACAAATGCCACTCTTGCTATGTATCCACTATCCTCCATTAATGATAAAAAGAAAAACAAGGTTACAATGATCGGTAAAAAGCTTAGTACACTTCCTACACCAGTAAAGATTCCTTCGATTACCAGACTATGGATTGCATGATTCACGTGAGCCGCAGTCAATGCCTGATCTGTAAGTACTGAGATTTTGTCAATTCCTAATTGCAAGATTCCTTGAAGCCAGGCTCCGATCACATTAAATGTAAGATAGAATACCAAAACCATGATTCCTACAAAACAAGGAATTGCTGTATATTTTCCTGTTAGAACTCGATCGATCTTTTCACTTCGGATCCGTTCTTTACTTTCTTTTGGTTTGACAACGGTCTGTTCACATAAACGCTCAATAAAATCGAATCTCATGTCTGCGATTGCTGCACTTCGATCTAAATCTCGTTCTGTTTCCATCTGTTTGACAATATGCTCTAACATTTCCATTTCATTTTGATCAAGCTTTAATTGTTCTAAGATCAAATGATCGCCTTCAATGGCTTTTGTCGCTGCAAAACGAACTGGTATCTGTGCCTTTTCTGCGTGATCTTCAATCAAATGTATTACTGCATGAATACAACGATGCACTGCACCATTATGATCTTCTTTATCACAAAAATCCTGCCGTAATGGTTTTTCCTGATATTTTGCAATGTGAAGTGCATGTTTTACAACTTCATCGACTCCTTCATTCTTTGCCGCTGAAATCGGAACAACCGGAACACCTAGCAACGATTCCATTTCATTGACATTGATCGATCCTTGATTCCCGACAACTTCATCCATCATATTCAAGGCAACCACCATTGGAATGTCCATCTCTAATAACTGCATGGTAAGGTAAAGATTTCGTTCAATATTCGTCGCGTCCAAAATATTAATGATCGCCTTTGGTTTGTCTTCTAGTACGAAATTCCTGGAAACGATCTCCTCACTGCTATAAGGCGACATCGAATAAATTCCTGGAAGATCCGTTACATTTGTTTCAGGATGTCCTTTAATCGCTCCATCTTTTCGATCAACTGTTACACCTGGGAAATTCCCAACATGCTGATTGGCACCAGTCAACTGATTAAATAATGTTGTTTTTCCACAGTTTTGATTACCGACTAATGCATAGGTCAATTGTGTTCCCTCTGGAAGTGGATGTTCATCTTCTTTGGAATGGTATTTACCTTCTTCCCCTAATCCAGGATGCTCAAAAGTTCTCATATATTCCGCACCCTTATGACTTCTGCTTCTTTCTACAATTGGATCAATTTCAATCTGGTCGGCTTCTTCTAATCGAAGAGTCAGTTCATACCCATGAATCTGTACTTCCATAGGGTCACCCATTGGTGCAAGCTTTACAACTGTGATCTCAACACCAGGGATCATTCCCATATCAAGAAAATGTTGTCTTAATGCACCATGGCTGCCAACACTTTTGATCACCGCACTCTTACCGATCTGTAATTCTTTTAGTGTCATTTTTTTATATCCTTTATCTATCTTTATTGTGGTAATTGATTAGATGATTCTAACCAGTCATATTGTACCACACTTTTGATAATATTTCTCAATAAGATAAAGATTTGTATAAAAAAATAATGATAAATCTACATCTATCCCGTAAATTCATCATTATTTTATATAACAATATTGATTTTTTGTTGTTGTAATTTCTCGAATTATGTCAAAATATTATAACAATCTTTGTTTTTATTCAATTCCTGTCACTTTATAATCTTTATCTTCCACTGTCTGTGTTAAGACATCATCTGACACTTCATTTGTCATAGAAACAACTGCTGTTCCTTCTTCATGACTTACAATTGCTTCTTCTACACCCTCTAAAGATTCTAAGGCTTTCTTTACAGCAGCCTCGCAGTGTCCACACATCATTCCTTCAATCTTCATTGTTTTCTTCATTGTTTTTTCCTCCTGTTTTGTTATATTTTGAACCTGAATTTCTTCAAGTACTACACTGTTTTTGATCTTCTGGTCTTTGCGGGCATCATGCATTTTAAAGAGATTTAATCGTAATGCATTGGTAACAACGCAGAAACTTGATAAACTCATTGCTGCAGCTCCAAACATTGGATTTAGTTTCCACCCAAGTAACATATACCAGGCTCCCGCAGCTAATGGAATTCCAATGATGTTATAAATAAATGCCCAAAATAAATTTTCATGAATGTTCTTCAGTGTCGCACGACTCAAACGGATTGCTGCAGGTACATCACTCAAACGGCTTTTCATTAAAACAACGTCCGCAGCATCAATTGCGATATCTGTACCTGCACCGATCGCAATTCCCATATCAGCTCTTGTAAGCGCTGGTGCATCATTGATTCCGTCACCAACCATTGCAACTTTACCTTTTTCTTTCAAGTCACGAATGACACTTTCTTTTCCTTCTGGAAGAACCCCTGCGATCACATGATCAACTCCAGCCTGTTTACCGATCGCTTTTGCAGTACGTTCATTATCTCCTGTTAGCATAACCACACGAATTCCCATATTCTGAAGTTCTTTGACTGCCTGAGGACTGTCTTCTTTGATAACGTCCGCAACAGCAATGATACCTATTAGCTGTTCATCACACGCAAAGAATAATGGTGTTTTTCCCTGATTAGCAAGTTCTTCTGATTTTTTGATCATAGATAATGGGATTTTTGCATATTTCTCAATAAATCTCTGGTTTCCACCATAGATCGTCTCTGTATCAATCTCTCCAGAAAGTCCATTTCCCGCAACAGCCAGAAAGTTTTTAATTTCAAGATTGTCATGAATCTGTGCCTCTTCTGCTTTTTGTAAAATTGCATGGGCAAGTGGATGTTCACTCTTCTTTTCTAATGCATATGCCATGGAAAGTAATTCCTCTTCGCTGATACCTTCTACTGGCACCATATCTGTAACCTGTGGTTTTCCACTTGTGATCGTTCCTGTTTTATCTAAAGCTATGATCTGTGTTTTTCCTGTCTCTTCTAAGGATACGGCTGTCTTAAACATGATTCCATGCTTTGCGCCCATTCCATTTCCAACCATGATCGCTACAGGTGTTGCAAGTCCTAAAGCACAAGGGCAGCTGATAACTAATACAGAAATACCTCTGGCAAGTGCAAATCCAAAACTTTGTCCGACAAGCAGCCATATGATCATTGTTGCGATCGCAATACAAATAACAGTTGGGACAAAAATCCCTGATACCTTATCTGCAACTTTCGCAATCGGTGCTTTAGTTGCTGCCGCATCGCTGACCATCTGAATGATCTGGGAAAGTGTTGTGTCTTCGCCAACTCTTGTAGCTTCACATTTTAGATAACCAGATGTATTTAATGTTGCAGCAGATACACTATCTCCTTCTTTTTTATCCACAGGGATACTTTCTCCTGTTAAAGCAGATTCATTTAAAGCACTGTTTCCTTCAAGGATGATACCATCTACCGGTATATTCTCTCCAGGTTTTACAATGAAGATATCTCCTTGATGTACCTGTTCGATCCCAACTTCTATTTCCTGTTCATCGCGGATCACAACTGCCGTCTTTGGTGCTAATTTCATAAGACTCTTTAAAGCATCTGTCGTTTTTCCTTTGGATCTTGCTTCTAACATCTTACCAACTGTGATCAATGTCAGGATCATAGCTGCAGATTCAAAGTAGAATTCATGCATATATTTCATCACAGCATCCATGTTTTGATGCATCTGAGCATCTGTCATTGCAAATAAAATATATACACTGTATCCATAAGAAGCCGCGGATCCTAAAGCAACCAGAGTATCCATATTCGGTGCTTTATGGAATAAGCTTTTAAATCCACTAATAAAGAATTTCTGGTTGATCACCATGATGATCGTTGTAAATAACAACTGGATCAGACCCATTGCTACATGGTTTCCATCTAAAATCTTAGGAAGCGGCCAGTTCCACATCATATGTCCCATTGACAGATACATCAAGGGAATCAAAAAACATAACGATGTGATCAGTCGTTTCTTCAAGACAGGAGTTTCTCTGTCTTTTAATAAATCTGCATCTGCAGAGTTGCTCTGCGTTTGCTCGCCCTTCTTCTTTGCTCCATATCCGGCATCTTCCACAGCTTTGATGATCGCAGATGAATCTGCGGTTCCTTCGACACCCATTGAGTTTGTCAGCAGACTTACAGAGCAGGATGTAACTCCTTCTACACTGGAAACCGCTTTCTCCACGCGTGCACTGCAAGCAGCACAGCTCATGCCAGTCACTTGATATTGTTCCATGGTTTCCCTTCCTTTCATTTTGCTTGTCAAATTGTTATTTCATTAGTTTTTGTAAAACTTTTACTAATTCATCGATCGTTTCGTCTTTTCCTTCCCGGATATCTTCTGCCACGCAAGTTCTGATATGATTAGCAAGAAGGACTTTATTGAAACTATTTAAAGCTGCATTGACAGCAGATACCTGAACTAAGATATCGGTACAATAAGTATCATTCTCTACCATCTTTTTTATTCCGCGAACTTGTCCTTCAATGCGGCTTAGGCGATTAATAAGGTCTTTGTATTCTTTGTCAGAACGTTCTTTTGTCTTGTGGTGACAACAACATTCTTTTTTTTCTTCCATCTGGTTTCCTCCTTTACGTTTGGTATTATATACCCTGTTGGGGTATATTTCAAGAGGTTTATTTGAGAAAATGTTGCAGTTATAGATTTGTTTTTATTTGAAGAGTTTATAAAATTTATCAAATCATCTAATATATTGATGAAAGTTTCAAAATAGTATATAATAAATTTATAAATTTACTATTAAGTTTAGGAGTTGATATTATGGTTATTACAACAACTGCAACCAATCTTCAAAATAACTTCGAAAGATATTTTAAAAACTTCCAAGAAAAAAACAAAGATTTGCTATGGAACTGCTGATACCAGATGAAATATTTTTAGAGTACCAGAAATTTACTACAGATCAGATTGCACGTGCACTTTGATATAATGAGGAGGTGATCACATTGTCTAAACCTTTTATGAAAGAGGATGTAATTCAAAATAAAAAGTCCGCAATCCGTGCTTTAAATAAACAACTAGAATATTACATAAATGATCCTTCTGGCAATCATCTGAAAAAAGCTAATTTAATTTCTTATTGGCTTAAGGATTATGTTCGCATGATCAATTATGAAGAAAAATTTAATCCTACTAAAAATATTGCCTATAAACGTGGGAATATTATTAAGCTGAATTTCGGTTTTAATATTGGAAGCGAATATGGAGGTCTCCATTATGCTGTTGTTCTTGATAAGCATAATGCCCACAATTCCCCTGTCGTAACAGTTGTGCCTTTAACTTCTATCAAGAAAAATAAAACCGTTCATGAAAATAATATTTTTCTTGGAAATGATATATATCGACTGTTAAAAATCAAACATGATACCGTCCAAAAAGCATTATTAGAAGAACAAGCCGAATTAAAATCAATGATTACGATAGCTGCTACCCTAGTTTCATTAACAGAAAAAAGTAACGACGAAGTCAATGCTCTACTGGTACAAGAGAAGCCATTTGATAAAAAACTTTTAGAAACTATACAAGAATTAAAACTCGCACAGCAAATGTTGGATGATCTAAGTATTAAAAGTAGCGAAAATAAAGAGAAAATAATAAATTTAGAAAAAATTGAAAAAGAAATCGCACAAATGAAAGAAGGCAGTATTGCTCTCATTAATCAGATAACAACTATTAGCAAAATACGAATTTATGATCCTAAAAATTCAAATGGTGTTTTATCTGGGATTACTTTATCCCAAGAACAAATGGAGAAAATAAACGAAAAAGTAAAGGATTTATATATATATTTTGATATTTTTATCACAATTTGTGTTATTTTTTATTGACTACGAGCATAATGTTTATTATAATAATTTATAGGCAGATAGATTCTGTCTAAACATCGCCTATAGGGCATTAATGAAGATATAAGTTTATTATGTGAAGACCGCGTAGAAATACGGGGTCTTTTACGTTATATAAATACCATATTTGTTAATATATCTAATTATAAAAAGTCTCCCCATGGGACACATCACTTAATGTGAGAGGTGTGGGGAGTCCTGTTGATATCATTATATGATATTCAAAAGAAAATATCAATCCTTTATATTAAATTAGTCTTCTTTCTCAACCTTACGGTTTTCTCTATTATCAATCTCTTCTTTGATTCCAGCTAAGAAGTCATCTAACTTCATCTGTCCTTCATCACCTTTGAATCGGCTTCTTACTGATACAGCTTCGTTTTCTTCTTCTTTTCCACCAACAACTAACATATATGGAATCTTCTGAAGCTGTGCTTCACGGATCTTGTATCCCATTTTCTCAGCTCTTGTATCGATGTCTGCACGGATTCCTGCTGCCTTTAATGTATCAAGTACTTTATTAGCATAATCTAAATACTTGTCAGAGATAGGAATCACTTCAACCTGTACTGGAGCTAACCATGTAGGGAAAGCACCTGCAAAATGCTCGATCAAGATACCGATAAAACGCTCGATAGATCCAAATGCAACACGGTGGATCATGATTGGACGATGTTTCTCTCCATCTGCTCCTGTATAGTGAAGGTCAAAACGTAATGGGAGCTGGAAGTCAAGCTGAATCGTTCCACACTGCCATGTTCTTCCGATAGAATCCTCTAAGTGGAAATCAATCTTAGGTCCGTAGAATGCTCCGTCTCCTTCGTTTACCACATAATCAAGTCCAAGATCATCTAAAGCTGCACGAAGAGAATCTGTTGCAAGTTCCCAATCTTCGTCACTTCCCATGCTGTCATCTGGACGAGTAGAAAGTTCTACATGATACTTAAATCCAAATAAATTGTAAACCTGATCGATCAATCCTGCAACACCTTTGATCTCATCTTTGATCTGATCTGGTGTCATAAAGATATGTGCATCATCCTGTGTGAAACAACGAACACGCATTAATCCATGTAACTGACCAGATTTTTCATGACGATGTACTAAACCTAATTCTCCCATTCTTAATGGAAGATCTCTATATGAACGTGGTTCAGAATCATAAACAAGAACTCCACCTGGACAGTTCATAGGTTTGATTGCAAAATCCTGATCATCAATAACTGTTGTATACATATTTTCTTTGTAATGATCCCAATGTCCTGATGTTTCCCATAAATGACGACTTAACATGATAGGTGTTGAGATTTCAACGTATCCTGCTTTCTGATGAATTTCACGCCAGTAGTCTAATAATGTGTTTTTAAGAACCATACCTTTTGGAAGGAAGAATGGGAATCCAGGTCCTTCTTCTCTCATCATAAACAGACCAAGTTCTTTTCCAAGTTTACGATGGTCACGCTTTCTAGCCTCTTCCATCATTGTAAGGTATGCATCTAATTCTGCTTTCTTTGTAAATGCAGTACCATAGATTCTTGTAAGCATCTGATTATGCTCATCTCCACGCCAGTAAGCACCTGCAATACTTGTAAGTTTGAATGCTTTCACTGGTTTTGTAGTCATTAAGTGAGGCCCTGCACAAAGATCAATAAATTCACCCTGCTGATAGAAGCTGATCACAGAATCTTCTGGAAGATCTTCGATCAGTTCTACCTTGTAAGGTTCGTTTCTTTCTTTCATAAATGCGATTGCTTCATCTCTAGGTTTTGTAAAGCTTGTGATCTCAAGATTTTCTTTAACGATCTTCTTCATTTCTTTTTCGATCTTCTCAAGATCTTCCTGTGTAAATGGAGTATCTTTCTCCATATCATAGTAGAAACCATTGTCAATAGAAGGTCCGATCGCAAGTTTTGTTTCTGGATATAAACGTTTTACTGCCTGAGCTAAAATATGAGATGCTGTATGACGGAATGCATGTTTTCCTTCATCAGAATCAAATGTTAAGATATTTAATTCGCAGTCTTTGTCAATGACAGTTCTAAGGTCAACAACTTCTCCATCCACCTCACCTGCACAGGCAACTCTTGCTAGTCCTTCACTGATATCTTTTGCAATATCAATAACAGACATATTGTTTTCATACTCTTTTACAGATCCATCTTTTAATGTAATCTTCATCTTCTTGTTCATCCTTTCTTGATATATAACGTTTTATTTATCCTGTCACAATTCTCTATAGATTTCTTCTATAATAAATCAATAACAGAAATAAAAAATCCCATGGACTAATAAAAATCCATGGGACGAGTTATCGCGGTTCCACCCTGGTTATCTGTTTCATATCCTTTGATCATAAACTCCAGAAACAGATCACTTGATCGACGATTAACGGTGTCAGCCGGGCTGGTTTACAGCCACTCCGAGGTGGTCTTCCTTTGTTTGTCTGCTTAGGATACTTTCAGCAAATGTATCCCTCTCTGGAAGCTTTCCACAAAGTACTCTTCTCATCAACGTTTTCTTCTTTTTGATTTCTTGTAAATTATAGCATTGTGATTCTATAAAATCAATACAAAAATAGAAAATTATAAACGATTCATTAATAAATAAGCATTCTTTACAACTGCTGCCGCCCATTCTCCGCCAACACAGTAATGTTTGTTCACTGCTGCCGCAGAAGTTCCAACATAGTAACTTCCACCTGGTGTCAGGTATTTTTCATGTAAAGTTTCTGCAGTTGCTAAAAGTCCTGCTTCTTTCGTTGATTTGTTAATTCCTTTTGCATGATCCGATGTTACACCATATCCAGTCAGATTATTATCTTCCCTCGCACGGCGGCTCGTGCCCCATGCACTTTCATGTGCAGCGATTCCCATCAAAAAGACTGCATTCACATGATATTTTTCTTCCGCCTTGACATAAGCTTTCGCATCATCATACAAAGCAGTTCCTTCCAAGATATGTTTGGCGTCTGAAACTGTGATATGACTTAGAGCACTGACATCATTTGGATTAAAATATCTTGTCTGTTCCTCTTTTTTAATCTCTCCTTTGAACTTCTTGATCTGCTTCTTGATCGTCTGAACCTTTTCTTCCATTGGTTTGATCGGAAGTATCTGTTCGTTCTTTAAATACTGATCAAGCTGAATCGTTTCATTCTTATCAAGCAAAGTCTCAAAATCCGGATGATTGATTCCAAAAACATATTTGCTTGCGATCGTTCTCAGATTCTCATCTCCAAATAAATCTGCAAGCTCATATAAATCTTCTCTTAACTGCTCATCTTTTTTAGAAATCTTCATAGAAGGAGTGATCTCCTGCCCATATAAAGCAATCTCAGCCTTGGAATTTGTTGTATACTTTTTGTAAAATTCATTTATAGATCGTGCTTTTTGCTGTTCCAGGCGAATCTCTTCCTCAATCTTTGCTTTTTGTTTTTTCAACTGTTTCACTTTCGCCTGTTTATCCTTGATCCTTTCTTCGATCGTATCCGAAGAACTCTTACTGATCACTTGTGTTGGCATTGGAATGACTTTGTTTTCTTCCTTTTTCTTTGATTTTGTCTTCTTTGTCTTAGTATGTTCCTTGCTTGTTGTCTTTTTCTTCTGTTGTTCTTTACTTTGCGTTCTTTTTGTTTCTTGCACCGTTGCTGCTGTTTCGGTAGAAACTTCTGTTGTCACTGCCTGATCGGTCTGTGTATCATCTGCATAAACCGGTATTACAGAGATTGTCATAATCGCGCATACAAATGCTGTCATAATCTTACGTCTCATGATTGCTTCCTCCCTTTGTTTGAACATTGTTATGACATGATCATCTTTCTAATACTCAATTTTATCTGGTAATTTCTACCATACTCCTTTTTGTATAAAAATTCAAGTACGCAGTGTTACGTACTTGTAAAATTTTTATTCTTTATGATGCAGGAAACAACCATCCTCATGTGACTCGATCACACCAACTGCCTGCAGATACGAATATATGATCGTTGTCCCGACAAATTTCATTCCACGTTTCTTTAAATCCTTTGAAATCTGATCGGATAATTCTGAGGATGTTTTTCCCGTCTCATGAATGATCTTATGATCTGTAAACTTCCATAAATATTCAGAAAAGGTTCCGTATTCTTTCTGGATTTTCATAAAAATAACCGCATTTGATACGGCAGCAGATATTTTTCTTTGGTTTCTTATAATTCCTTTATTTTCTTTTAATTTCGCTTGTTTCTCTTCATCATATGCACTCACTTTATATACATCAAAATCATCAAACGCTTCTCTGAACGCTTCTCGTTTATTTAACACACACTCCCACGATAATCCTGCCTGAAACGATTCCAAGATCAGCATTTCAAATAATTTATGGTCGTCATAGACAGGCACTCCCCATTCTTTATCGTGATAATCGATATATATCGGATTCTTTGGATTAGCCCAACTGCATCTGCCTTTTCCATCGTGATATTTCATAGAAATGTTTTCCTCCATTATGTCTATTATAGTATATTTAACATCTTTGCCCGATCATCTAAAATCGACATTCACGACCACAATCTCCGCTTTCGTTCCGACCCTCATATTCGGACCAAATAAGCCAACACCTGATGTTACGATCTGATGCGTATTTCCAACCTTACGGTATCCATACGGATTCTTCCAGAATAAATGAATTGTGAGATTGCCCGGAAACAGCTGTCCATCATGCGTATGACCGCAAAGATCAAGATCTACTCCTGCCTGATTTAATTCTTCCAACTGCCTTGGCTCATGATCCAGTACGATCACGGGCTTTTTAAGATCCATTCCATTTACCAGTTCTTTTGGAGTCTTGCGTCTGTTGATTCCACGTCCGACTCTCTCGGCATCTGGTCTTCCATACAGATAGAAACTCTGATCAATACAGACAGATTCATCTCTTAATAATTTCATTCCTGCCTTTTTCACAAATTCATCCATTCTTGGATCGCTGACCTTTTTCTCCTGACTGCTGCCAAACGTAAATCCTGCAAGAATCTTTTCATCAATATCATGATTTCCATAAACTGCATAAACACCATATTGACTCTTTAACTGTCGAAAAATTTTGATCAACTGCTTTGGATCATCCAACGCATCGTATTCATTATCAAAAATATCACCAGCGATCACAATCAGGTCTGGATTTTGTTTATTTACTTTTGTTACCATCTGTTTCATCTGAGAACATCCGATATTATAGCCAAGATGAAGGTCTGCAAGTAAGACAATCTTTAACTTTTTATGATTTCCTGCCTTTTTATGTATCGTTACATGGTAACTTGTTGTCCTGATATTTCTTGCATTGTATACTCCATAAAAACTGGTTGATAAGATCAGGATCAAACAAATGCTCCCAACAAGTCTGAAAACTTTCGGTGTCCGGAACTTTTCCTGATCGGCTTTTACAAGATAGATTAAGATCAAGCGAATCAGATCCGCAATCATGATCGTAAGTGCCAAGTACATCAAAACACCCAGCCAGTAATTACTGATCAGTTTCATAATACGGCGTATTGTTCCTTGTGGAAGCAAAAATGCGGTCAAAATACTAAAGACAAAAAATGCATAGATCATGATCAAAACGACTTTGATCCATTTCTTTTTAAAATGAACATGACAAGTCTCCAGCCATTTTAAGATTCGAAATAAGAAATAAGCGTTTAGCAACAAATAGAATGGTGCCAAGTATATTGCTATCATTTTCTTTTGCATACCTTCTTTCCTGTCATATTTTATTCATATGAATTTCTTATTTAATTCATTGTGATCGAATAAACGGTTGCCTGATTCGTCAATGGATCTCGATTCTGGTAATCAAACAATAGAATTGTTTCTTTCTTTCTAAAATCCTCATTTACCACATGATCAAATCGTTCCATATGGGAAAGTTTGCGCATATTCTTTTCACCAAAATATACAAGCTGTTCATCTTTTAATAGGATTTCTTCATTGATATAACGAAGGTCATCCTTCTGTAAGGTATAATCTCCTGCAAAATCCGGGCGTTTCTTTACATTTTCACGCAGATATAAATCATAAGTTAACAGCTCTTTATATAATGCAAGATTTTCTTCTTTTGTAATGGTTTTGATAAATTCATATAAGATTTCAAATCTGGCAATCCGACTGTGGCTGACTTTGTCATATCCTTTTTCTTCATAAAATCTGGCAAGAGTATCATATAAAGCAAATGCAGTATCAAATTCTTTCTCCAACAGACGAAGAGTATTTGAAAACTGGCTGCTGTTATAATAAACTTCGACCATTTCTTCGACTTTCTTTAACACCAGTACATCTTCATAAGGCAGCCATTTTGTATATAGGACTTCATAAGGCGGTGTATCTTTATAGACAAGCCCATAGTTCTCTTTTTGTTTTTCCATATAAGAACCTTTTAATACTTTTAAAAAGCCTAACTGCAATTGTTCTGGACGTACTTCATAAACATCCTGAAAAGACTGTTTAAAGCTTTCCAGATCTTCATAAGGAAGTCCTGCGATCAGATCCAGATGTTGATGTATATTATGTCCAGCATTGATCCTTGTTACGATATCTGCAACTTTTTGAAAATCCATTTTCCTGTGAATCTCAGTGATCGTATCGATGTTCGTTGACTGAACGCCAATCTCTAACTGAATCAGTCCCGGACGCATATCAGAGATCAATTCAATTTCATCATCCTTTAAGACATCTGCTGCCACTTCAAAATGGAAATTGGTAATGCCGTTATCATGTTCCTTTATATAACGCCAGATCTCCATTGCATGGTCATGGCGGCAGTTAAAGGTACGGTCTACAAATTTGACCTGTGGTACTTTATGATCTAAGAAAAACTGAAGTTCTTTTTTCACAAGGGAAAGATCCCTGAAACGAAGACATTTATCAATCGAAGATAAACAATAACTGCATGAAAATGGACAGCCTCTGCTTGATTCGTAGTAAATGATCTTATGTTCAAAATCTTCAATATGCTCATATACAAATGGAACCTTGCTTAAATCCATGACTGGGCGCCATGGTGTCTCTACGATCTCATCTTCATTTCTGTAAGTAAGTCCCGGAATCTTGCTAAGATCATCTCTCTTTCCATGATAATGATCAAGCACTTCAAGAAATGTAACTTCTCCTTCCCCTTTCATAACACCAGTTACCTGTGGAAGACGTCTTAAAACTTCTCTCGAATCATAGGAAACTTCCGGTCCTCCAAGCCAGATCGGTACATCTGGCAGTAATTTATGGATTTCCCTGATCACACGTTCTACGTATTCAATATTCCAGATATAGCAGGAAAAACAAAGGATATCCGGATGTTTCTGATACAGGCTCATCAGGATATCATCCACCTGCTGATTGATCGTATATTCTGCGATCTCGACTTCATCGATATATGGCTTTGCATAGGCACGAAGGCAGTAAACTGCAAGGTTCGAGTGAATGTATTTCGAATTGATCGCTGTTAATATTGTATGTTTCTTTGTCATATTATTTATCTCGCACTTTCTTTATTTTGTTTCATTCTGAATATCTTTTTGTTTTGTCTTACTCTGAAAATAGATAAACGAATCCGCCGCATCAAGAATATCACTAAATTCCTCTCTTGGTGCGATCTCAATATATTTCTTTAATAAATCTTTCTCTTCTTTCTTATATCTTCCATAAAAAATGTCAAACAGATTATGACCCCGCATATAGGTTTTGATCTCTTCCATATGTTCTTTCATATCTTGCGCTGATGTAAAATCACGTCCCATCATTTGTATCAAATGAACTCCACTTTTAATCCTATGCAGATATTCTCTCCATTTATCATATAAAATCTCATAAAAAGCATCTTCAGATTCTACAACTCCAAGTTTTGACATGATCTCTGGATTTAAAAAATAATTTTCAAAGGAATAATATTTTAAGATCAATACATTTTTCCTTGTCACTTTTGGTAAATGATCAACATCAACAAGATTTCTCTCATCATAATATTTACAAAGCTGTCTTCCAAGCATATCTCGGTCCTTACCATCACTATCACGGATCATTAAAAAACGATCCTTCATATAAAGCTGATTTATATATTTTAAGTTGGCATACGTTTTGATATTTGTACAGCTGTTTGTTGTCAGGATCGCTACACGATTTAATCTGCCATCTTCATCATAAATCTCAGAATAGTAATGATTTAGCAACAATGGCAAGCGGTATTTATCTTGTTTTCCTTCTACGATAAAAACAAAATCAACATTCATAAGATCGGAAGCATTATATCCAAGATCATCTAGTACCGAACTAATGTTCGTTTTCTTCTTCGCAACAGAATATGAATCTTCATCCAATATGATCTGACATAATTGCCTACTGCTAAAATTGGCTAATAAATGTGGGGAATGCGTTGTAAAGATCACCTGATTCTTCTGTGCCAGACGATAAAGGATCTCACTGGCTGTCTTTTGCAGCTGCGGATGCAAAAACATCTCTGGTTCCTCTACCAGAATGATCGATGCAAGACTATTCTCATCCATTACATAAGCTTCCAGAAGAGAAAGCATATAAATACTTTTCATTCCACGCCCCAATCGTTCCACAGAAATTGAAATATCACGTTCTTTGTTATAAGCTTCTGCATTAACTTGAAGCATCTGGTCAACATCATAATTCATAGAGAAAATAATATCCTCAAATCCACCGTTCTTATGGAAACTTTCATTAATACGTTTCTCAAACTGGTCAATGTTCATCTCATACAATTTATATTCAAATAGCTTTGCAGCCTCAAATGCATTCAGTTCCTTCGGACTCTTCTGATCGATCAGACCGATACACTGAAAACAATGGGTACATGGTTTCACAGGATCAAACATACAGCAATTTGTACGCATGATCTTAAGCAAACTGTCTTCCTGTAACATAAAAAGATCATCCTGTATCTGTTTTAAATTACGGTTCGTTCCAATGAAATAAATGGTTGGGAAAATCTCTCGGATATATTTATTATGTTTCTTTTTTCCATCGTAAAACCGCTGTTTGCCTTCTTTATTGGCAATGAACGTAAAGGTGATCTCTTCATTTTCGTAAGATGGAAGTTTGCTCTCAAAATCCCTTTTCCACAGATCATATTTTTTATACTGGCTGACCATACCATTTTTATGGAAAATATGAAGATCTTCTTCTGTAATTGATAATATAAATCCAATCTCTATATTTTGCATTGTTTCGTTAAAATCATCTAATGAGATTTCATAAGATCCTTCGACTGCACGCAAGGCATGAAGGATCGATGATTTTCCTGTATTATTCTTTCCAACAAGAATCAGAGCATTCTGGATATCTGATATTTCCATATGCCGGATTGATTTAAAATTCTTAATTGATAGATATTTAATTTCCATAAGATGCTCCTTCCTTTTTTATCTTTATTATCTCACGAATCATCTTGGAAATCTATATTCTATTATAAATAACATTCTGGTCTTCTCGTTGAAAAATATGGTTTACTTTCTCTTAATTTTCCTGCTTTGCTAAGATCAATCTCACATTCAATAAGCTGCTGCCTGTCATCTGCCTTAAAGATTATATCTCCATTTGGACCAACAAGTAGTGATTCTCCTGCAAAATCCATATGATCTTCTTTTCCTACACGGTTGCACATCGCGATAAACACCTGATTTTGCATTGCCTGTACACGGATTTCCCATTCAAACATTTCCATTGGTTCATCTTTTGTATTAGCTGTCGGAATAATGATCAGATCGGCTCCTTTTAAAGTTGTCGTTCGAATACTTTCTGGAAGGTGTCTGTCATAACAGATCACAATTCCGATCTTGCCAAACGGAGTATCAAAAACCTGAAATCCTTCTTCGGATGGTGTGTAGTAATCCTGTTCATAAAAATTTGGGGTCTGTGCAATATGCACCATCTTAGAACGGCCTTCAAGTTCTCCTTTTGGGTTGATCCATAAAGAAGTATCATAACGTTTTTGATTTTCTTCGAAATAAACATTCGGAGATAAATAATAGTGATGCTGCTTTGCTTTTTCTTGCAATAATTGTATCTCTTTGCTATGACTCGTCATACAATATTTTGTTGCATCTTTCTTTTCATACTTCGGAAAAAATGGGGACAGTTGAATTTCAGGGAAAAACAAAAGATCACTGTCTTTTGCTTGATCACAGTATTTTAGGGAAGTTTCTAAATTGTGGTTGATATCGTCAGTCATCTGCATCTGTGCCATTGCAAGTTTCATCTTAATTATCTCCTTGTCTTTTATTTTGCGATCTTTATTATCTCATTTTTATATGTTAAAATCCAGTCACAAACAGCCATATATTTAGAAATGTTACGATTACTGCAATCGTAAAAAGTATGATCTTTAATCGTTTCGAATTCGTGTATTTCCCCATGACTTTCTTCGAGGATGTCAGATAAATCTGCGTAAAGATCGTAATAGGAAGTTGAACTGCCAAAAACATCTGGGAATAGATCAATCCATCGAATGGAGATTTTATCAGTAGAATTATCAATGCTGCAGGTATCATTGTAATAAGAACCCCAAGTTTTGTATCTTTATGATGAATATCATAAGGATGATTAAAAATTCCAGAAAAAATCGTTCCTCCGGCCATTCCTGCTGTAATACTTGATGAAATTCCAGCAAGTAATAATGCAAGTGCAAAAATAATGGATGCTGCATTTCCAAGAAGTGGTGTTAACATGGAACCTGCTAAATGAATATCATCAATAGAATGACCATTTCCTTGATACATGGTAGCTGCTGCCATTAAGATCATTGCACTGTTAATCGCCCATCCTATGATCATGGAAAATAAGGTGTCTTTAAACTCGTATTTTAATTGTTGTTCTATCACGTTTTCATCTTTTAGATTCCATTCTCTGCTCTGAATGATCTCTGAGTGTAAAAACAGATTATGTGGCATCACAACTGCTCCTAGAACACTCATAACAACGGGAAGAGAACCTTTTGGAACTTCTGGCTTTACCCATCCGATCAGTGCCTGTTTCCATTCAATATCTGCGATACAGATTTCAAACAGGAATGAAAACCCAATCAATGACACAAATAAGATGATCAGTTTCTCGATTCTGCTGTATGCATTCGTAAACTGACAGATCAGCACGATCCCTAAAATGATAAATGTACCAATCTTTACTGGAATATGGAACAGCATTTCTAATGCCATTGCACCACCTAAAAGTTCTGCCATTGCGGTTGCGATCGATGCTGCAACTGCTGTTAATAAAATGATATTCTTAAGACCTTTATTGATATACAAACTTGTTGCTTCTGATAAACATTTTCCTGTGACGATTCCTAGATGGGCTGCATTATGCTGTAAGATAATGAGCATGATCGTTGATAATGTGACCATCCATAATAACGTATATCCATAACCGGAACCTGCTGCGATATTACTTGCCCAGTTTCCGGGATCTATAAAACCTACGGTGACTAGTAAACCTGGTCCGACATATCTTAGGAAGTTCATCGCTTCTTTTGTTGATGATTTAAAAAATTGCAACATACACGAAATGTTCCTTTCTTTTTATTTTTGTTTTAGTTAGCCTTAACTAACTATTATTATACATAGAAGGGGAAAGTTTGCAAGCTTTGTGAAAAATTGATAGAATAAATCATGTATTACCCTACTATTAACTGCTATTGACAAGCAGTTAATAGAAAAAACAAATAAGAAACAGGTGAATTTATGAAATCATTACCATATTATGATGATCTGACTGCAAGGCAGACGATCAAATTACGTGAACTTATTAAAACACTTCCACCTTTTGCGAAAGAATTTTTCCGTGCAATTGATTCTACCACACAGGTAAGAACTCGGATTGCTTATGCATATGATCTGAGAGTGTTCTTTCATTTTCTGATCGATGAAAATCCTGCTTACCGTAATTACTCTGTGCTGGATTTTAAAGTGAGTGATCTTGATAAGATCGAATCCGTTGATCTGGAAGAATATATGGAATATTTAAAGGTTTACATTTCGGAAGAACAACATAAGCATATGCAGAATACTGAACAAGGTGTTTTTCGTAAGATGTCTGCACTTCGTTCTTTTTACGGATATTTTTACAAACGACAGCTGATTGAGAAAAATCCAACATTGCTTGTTGATATGCCAAAAATCCGTGAGAAGGAAATTATCCGCTTAGAAGCCGATGAAGTTGCTTCTTTGCTTGATTTTGTGGAACACGGTGGTGACCATTTGACTGGACAGAAACTTGCTTATTATGAAAAGACCAAGGAACGTGATCTTGCGATCATTACACTTCTTCTTGGAACTGGAATCCGTGTGTCTGAATTAGTGGGCTTAAACGTTGATGATGTTGATTTCCGCAATAACGGTCTTCATCTGATCCGAAAAGGACGAAAAGAAATGACCGTTTATTTTGGAAATGAAGTTGCAGATGCTTTAGAGCAATATATTGAGGGCAGCAGAAAACTCATCATTCCAAAGGAAGGACATGAAGATGCTTTATTTTATTCTATGCAAAGACGAAGAATTGGTGTGCAGGCGGTCCAGAATCTTGTGAAGAAATATGCGAAGGAAGTAACTCCGCTAAAGAAGATCACACCTCATAAACTGCGTAGTACTTATGGTACTGCTCTTTATCAGGAGACCGATGATATTTATCTTGTGGCGGAGGTTCTTGGACACTCTGATGTTAATACGACTCGAAAACATTATGCGGCAATGTCTGATACGAGACGGCGTCAGGCAGCAGGAAAAGTTGTGTTGAGGGAATCTGCTTCACAGAATGTGGATTAGAACCATTAAATAAAAAGCAGAAATATTCAAGAATCTAAGTATTTATAGCTCTGATTCATAGAATATTTCTGCTTTCTTAATCTACTTATTTTTTAATTTTTACTTTTTTCACTGAACTCCATTTAGAATAAATTGTTTTCTTTCCAGATTTTTTCATACATCTGATTCTTACATAGTAAGTCTTTTTCTTTTTCAGCTTTTTGATTGTTGCTGATACTGTTTTATTTTTTTGGATATTAACTGTTTTCACTCCGGATTTGAAGTTCTTCTTCATAGAATACTGAATCTGGTAACCTGCTGCCTTGGTGTTTTTCTTCCAAGTAATCTTTGCTTTCTTTCCTTTGAGGTTCTGAACTTTTAAGATGTTTGTTCCAGAAACTGTGATTGCTGCTGCGGTAGAAGGTTTCTTTGTTGCTGGAGTGGATGGTTTGATCTGTCCACCGACCTGATCTTGCTGTTTGTCTCCTGCGTTATCTTTGTTTCCCTGATCAGGTTTCTGATGATTTCCATGATCTCCATCGTTGCTATCTCCAGAATCTGGTTCTTCTGGGTCAGTGGTTCCTGAATTATTGTCATCTTTTACTGTTAAAGATGGAGATTTTCCTTTTAGCGTGATGAGAATCGGATTTCTGTAAAATTCATTTTGTGTAACATCTTCATCTCTTTGTTCCCCTAGTACACCGTATCTTGCATTTCCACTTGCCCAAAGTGATCCATCTGTTTTCAGATAAAAACTACTTTCATAGGAGTAATAGCTTGCATTCTTTACCTGATCTGCAATCTGTACTGGATTGGCTTCAACCATATAAAAATTCTTTGAATCATATGCGCCCGTGTTTGGTTCTTTGCCATTTGCAAAGATTCCATAGAAATTTGATCCCCACATATATAGCTTTTGATCATTTGTGATTGCTGCATATGCACCTGAAATTCCTTTAAAATTTTCTGTTTTTACAATTTCATTTACATTGCTAATGTTCATTTTGGTTGGTGTTAATACATATGAATCTTCCCAAGAACTATTTCCATAAGTTCCAAGACCAGCTTCACCTTTGCTATTAAGTCCCCAACTATATACTTCTCCAGATTTTGTAACTGCAAATGAAGTTGCTCCGCTTTCATATGATTTTATATTTGATAAAATCATTTTTGGTATCGTTTTGTCTTCTGAATCATTTCTTCCTGCATAATTTTCATCCATATCAGAATAATACCATGCATATAAATCTCCATTTTCAGTTAGTGCTGTATACCCTGCCTGACTAAATTGAATTTTTATGATCTGTCCTGAAATATGTTCTATATTCTTGACTTCTTCTGGTGTATAATGTATCATTTGGTCCATATATTCATAAATATTTCCCCATGCGTAAACTTTTCCAGAAGATGTTATTGCTGTTGTTGTTGATCCACATATGCGTACATCTGAAACATTTGAAATTCCATTTACTTTCTGTGGTGTATTATAGCTTTTTGAATTATTAGAATTCTCGCCGATTCCAAGCCCATAGGCAGTATTATTTCCCCACATGTAAAGATCTCCATCCTCTGTAATGGCTGCTGTTTTATTCCAGCCTTTATTCGATAGAATTACTTTTTTCACCCGTTTTGGTATGTTTACTTGTCTTGGGGAAAAATTATTAAGTTCACAATCACCGATTCCTAATTCACCGTTCGTGTCACATCCCCACATCCATAATGTTCCATCATTTTTAATCGCCGCATAATAAGTATCTGTAAGTACAAATTCTTTTACATTTGTCATAAATACTGATGGAATTTTTGGTGTATACAGACTTGAATCAATCGCATGATATTTGTCCATTGCCGCCATAGATCCCCAAGTCCACAAATCTCCGTTCTTCATCAATGCTGCGGAATAGTACCCGACTGTCTGAATGTCTTTGATATTTTTTGTAATCTCAACATCTTCCTGTGTCGGTACATATTGTTGTTGTGCTGCTTTTACTGGTGTCACAATTGTCAATGCCATCACTAGCGAAAGAGCAAATGACAGACATTGTTTGATCATCCCTTTTCTTCTTTTTTCCATACGCATTCTCCTTGTTTCTTACTTGATTGACAACTCCCCTTTGTCTCTTTTATTATACACGAAAGAGACTATGTCTGAAATACGAATCAAAATTTTTCTTTGATAGCTTTTTTATAAATGAGGAATAAAATCATTCGTACTTCATTGCTATTTTTTATTAATTATAGTAAAATTGGTATAGTTTGATTCTATAGGAATCGTATCAAAAATGAATGAAAATAAAGGAAGTGCAGAAAATGGAAACTATCGGAAGAAATGATGCATGCTGGTGTGGCAGTGGAAAAAAATACAAAAAATGCCACTGTCAGTTTGATGAGAAATTAAAAGAATTACAGCAAGAAGGACATATCATCCCATCTCACGACATGATCAAAACTCCAGAACAGATTGAGAAGATCAAAGAAAGTGGAAAGATCAATATCGCTGTTTTGGATTATGTTGCAGAGCATATTAAAGCTGGAGTTACAACACAGCAGATTGATGACTGGGTATATGAACAGACAACATCCCGTGGTGCAATCCCTGCTCCATTAAATTATGAGGGATTTCCTAAGAGCGTTTGTACTTCAGTGAATGATCAAGTATGCCACGGAATTCCTTCAGAAGATGTCGTTTTACAGGAAGGTGATATCATCAACGTCGATGTTTCTACGATCTATCACGGATATTTCTCAGATTCTTCTCGTATGTTCTGTATTGGTGAAGTTTCTAAAGAAAAGAAAAAATTAGTTGATGTTACAAAAGAATGTGTTGAGATTGGTCTTAAGAATGTAAAACCTTGGGGACTTCTCGGCGATATGGGACATGCAGTGCATATGCACGCTGTAGAAAATGGTTACACTGTTGTCAAAGAAATCGGTGGGCATGGTGTTGGTCTTCAGTTCCATGAAGATCCTTATGTAAGCTATGTTTCTGAACCTGGTACTGGTATGGTTATGGCTCCCGGTATGATGTTTACGATCGAACCAATGGTTAATATGGGTACCGACGAGTTTTATGTTGATGAAGTTGACGAATGGCAGATCTATACTGATGATGGACAGCCTTCTGCACAGTGGGAAGTTCAGGTTCTTGTAACAGAAGATGGTTACGAACTGATCGCTTATTAATATTCTGATATAATCTCAAATATTATGTTAAAAAATGAAGTATTATGAATAAATAACGTTCATAATACTTCATTTTTGCTATTTTACTATCTTTACATTACTCCATGCACTATAATGTAATTGCTTTCCGTCTATTTTATACGCACGAATTCTTACATAATATGACGACTTCCTTTTCATTCCATAAATCTTAGGATTGAACTTATCAGTTGAAATTTCTTTTATCTTAGACTTGTTATTCTTAAATTTCTTAGATGTTGAAATTTGAATCTTATAACCATCTGCTTTTTTATTTTTCTTCCATACAATTTTGTATCTTGTACTTTGAGATTTCTTTATATTACTGATCACTGGAGCCTTCAAATATAAAATCTTTTTTGTAGTACTTTTTGTTCCAGTTGACTCTATAAAATCAATGGAATTAGAAGCATATGCATAAATCTTATATTGATATTTCTTACCATTCTCTACTGTTTTATCCGTATATTGATTTTCTTTTACTATTTTTAAATCTTTCCACTTACTATTTCCTAATTTTCTCTGAATACGATATCCATGCGCATTATTTACTTTCTTCCATTGAACTTTAATTCCTTTGTTCGTATTCAATATATTTGTAATTTTGGGAACGGAAAGATATTGGGGTAATGCTGGTCCTGGATCTATGATATCTTCTGGCCAGTTGCATATTATATCAGTTTCTGTATTTTGTTCTTCATTCTTTTCTTCTGCAAATACATCACAATCATACGAATTTACGTTACAACTTATTAATATAGCTAATGAAATAACCACGATACTTCCATATTTTATGATTTTTTTCATCTTTTACCCCTTTTTTCGTCTATTTGGTAATATTTAATATAAAATATATTTTACCACAAAGAAAGATTTCTGCATAGAAGGATTTTTTATCTATGACGGAATATTTTAATGAAACAAAACAAAAAGCATCCTTATCTCTAAGAATGCTCTGAATTTCATTATTAAATCTATATATAAAGGATATACCTTCAAAACAACATACAAGAACTATTCTACATCTTCTTTACACTTCAGCCTTCTTTGGTTAAAGCCTCGACCGATTAGTAACAGTCAGCTCCATACGTTACCGTACTTCCACCTCTGCCCTATCTACCTCGTCGTCTTCAAGGGGTCTTACTAC
>JAXJNA010000020.1:0-15983 GCA_036312945.1 Anaerostipes hadrus | reverse complement strand
ACCGAAAACGCAGCATTGGAATTTTGCCATATTTTGAACAAATTCGCAGCCCAATTGGACGAATGTCTGAGCTTCAAAGTCTTTTGTCTGAAACAAAGCTTCAGAGCGAGTTTTCGTAGGAAATTGGGCGGATCAGCGATTTGTTCAAAATATGAGCAAAATTCCACCGCTGCGCTGTCGGTTGCTTCTTTATTTTTTATCATATACTCAAAATCTACAGTTGGCCAACTACAACTTAAAACTTCTCTACTTCATCCAAGTATATACAATTCGGAATCTCTCCCTCTTTCACTTTCTGAATCAGTTCTTCTTGATCTATCCACATAACCTCTTCAACTTCTTCTTGTTGTAGTTTAAGTTTTGTAATATCCACTGTTTCTTCATACATATAAACCGTGCTGATCTCGTGATTCTTAAATTCTCTTCCGTAGAAGTTTCCATTCATGCTTCCTTCATGCATACATACTTTTTTAAGTTGTTCTGATTCTGCTTTGATCCCTAGTTCTTCTTCTAGTTCTCTTATTGCGGTTTCTAATGGTTCATCGCCTGCGCTGATATGACCTGCGGATGAGATGTCGTAGCAGCCTGGGAAGGAGTCTTTTTGTTTGCTTCGTTTTTGGAGTAACAGGTCATACCCTTTTTCTGTTTTTCTTCTGATCCAGATATGAACGGTTCCATGTATGTCTCCATCTTCATGGACTAAGGATCGTTCTTTGATCCTGCCTGTTTTGTTTCCATTTTCATCTAGAATGTCAAAGAATTCTAAAGGTTTTCCATCGAGTACAGCTGCTGTTAAATCTCCTTCTTCATATACTAATTTTAAAGAAAAAAATGGGATTCTTTCTTGCATATAGCGTAAAAATAAACGGTCACCTTCCCATAGATCAAGATCTAGTATCTTTTCTTTTTCTACCCATTCAAGAACTCCTTCGTCACATTCTTTGATCTTTCCCTTAAATTCTTCAATATGGTATAAACACATATATTCCCATGCTTCTTTATCAGTTCCCATGTCGGATAAAAATGTGACGATTCCACAAAACCGATATTTTGTTGGTGTCAGACCTGTTTCTTCCATGACTTCACGGAACATGCAATCTTCTGGACTTTCTCCATATTCAAAATGTCCGCCGACTCCGATCCATTTATCTTTGTTGATGTCGTGTTCTTTTTTGATACGATGCAGCATCAAGTATTTGTTATCTTTTTCTATATAACATAATGTTGTCATTCCCATTTTTATTTTTTCTCCTTGTGTATATCGTAATGTAAATATTCTTAAAAAGATGTTATATCGCAAAATTTCTCAAAATATGTCTAAAAATCATAAATTCATCATTTTTTAGACACATTTCTTTCACATTTTCTGCGTATACTAAAACCATAGCAAGTAACAAACTTACTTAGCTAAAACTTTTTTTCATACTTTTTCATAATGCCGGAGACTCTCCTCGTCTCCGGTTTTCCTCATTTTATAAGTTTTTTTATTCTTTTTCTTACTTGTTCCCATTCTGTTGTTGTTAAATATTGCGGTTTTTGTATTTGTAATAATTTATCTATTGATAATTTCAACTTTTTCTGAGCTCCATAGGCTGCCTCGAATAATGTTTTTCCTTCCCATGTCTGGGATAATAACATTTCTTCTTCATCAAATGCATGGTCGTGATCCATCAGTGGATACATTTTTTGCAATTTATTTTCATCAACATCAAAATAGAAGCCCCAATTACCAACATGACGATCACCATTATTTAAAATATAATCTGCGATCTGCATTTCATAGTAAGCTTTCGGATCCCTTTTCTCTGCTTCTTTGTATTCATCTTCATAATCCTGATTTGCACAATATACCGCAAATTCTTCGAATGGAATGATCCCTTGTCTCTTATTTGTGAGCAGTTTGGATCTTACGATCACTTCCCCTGCATCTTCTATTTTTTGAATTCGTTCTTTTGATAAATAGTCTTTTAGATGCTCTGCTTTTTCATATTGCACATGCTGAATTCCCAGAACGTCTAAAATCTCGCTTGCTGGCAGTTCTTTTCTTCCAACTTTATATAAATAAATTCCATCATCCTCTCTGATCCAGCATTTTGCTGACACTCCCTGTGCTGTCAATTCCGGTGTGTGGAATTTATCTTTGGATAACCGATGAGTTTTCCCTGTCAATGCAGTATCTGCATAAAACGGATCCATATCGTGATCATAAAGATTATCTTTGTCCCATGCTGTATCTTCTTCTCTTTCTTTTACCCAATAACAATCGGACAAATTCATACCATGACAGATTTTTGCGATCGTCAATGGATTCTGTGGGATCCTTGCATTATTTAAAATTGTTTTTGCATTTGTTCTTCCGATGGACAGGGGTCTGATTGCCAGCCAGTTAAAGAAAAAATCTTCATAGGTAAGATCTTCTTTTTGTAACGAAAATGGAAGTAATTTTTCTTCATAAATTTTGATACTTCCATCCTTGTTGGTTTCTAATACTTTCGTATCTTTCATCATTAAGATCATCTGTCAACCCTCCTTTTTCATTCATTATAACAAAAAGTATCCTTTTCTACACCAAAAAAAGAGGGTCTCCCCTCTTCTTTGTTTTATCGGTCTTCCATTTCCACGTATTCTTTTTCTTCTTGTACACTTTGGTACGCTGGACGGATGATCTTATCCACATTGGTTAATTCTTCCAGACGATGAGCACTCCATCCAACGATTCTTGCCATCGCAAAGATCGGTGTAAACAATTCTAGTGGAATGTCCAGCATACTGTACACAAATCCACTATAGAAATCAACATTTGCACTGACTCCTTTGTAAATCTTTCGTTCGTCTGCAATGACTTTTGGTGCCAATGTTTCGATCATAGAATAGAGTTCAAAGTCTTTTTCTCTTCCTTTGGCAAGTGCCAGTTTCTTTACAAAGGCTTTGAAGATCTGGGCTCGTGGATCGGAAATGCTGTAGACTGCATGTCCCATTCCATAGATCAACCCTTTTTGGTCAAATGCTTCTTTATGCAATAGTTTTCTTAAATATTCTTCTACCTGTCCTTCATCACTAAGGTCATCGACATTCTTTCTTAAATCCTGCATCATCTCTACAACTTTGATATTCGCACCACCATGTTTCGGTCCTTTTAAGGAGGAAAGTGCAGCTGCGATCACGGAATATGTGTCAGATCCTGAAGACGTCACGACATGCGTTGTGAATGTCGAATTATTCCCACCGCCATGTTCCATATGAAGAACTAATGCGATATCTAACACCTTGGCTTCCAGCTCTGTATAAGATTTATCTGGACGCAGCATCCTTAAAATATTTTCTGCCATAGAGCAATTTGGATCTGGACGATGAATATATAAACTGTCATCATTTACATAATGATTATATCCATGATATCCATAAACTGCCATCATTGGAAGTACGCTGATCAACATCAAACATTGTCTTAAGACATTTTCCATAGAAATATCGGATGCATTCTCATCGTAAGATGCCAGCGTTAAAATGCTCTTTGTTAAAGTATTCATAATATCTTTTGATGGCGCTTTCAAAATGACATCTCTTGCAAAATTCTTTGGAAGTGTCATGCTCTTTGCCAGTACTTCTCTGAATTCTTTCAATTGCTTATCATCTGGAAGCTTTCCAAACAGCAAGAGATAGGTGATCTCTTCAAATCCAAAATCGCCTCGTTTCATAAATCCTTCGACTAATTCATATATATTATATCCTCTATAAAATAACTTTCCTTCGCAAGGTACTTTCTCTCCATCGATCATCTCACTGGACTGGATGCAGGAGATATTAGTAAGACCTGCAAGAACTCCGACTCCGTTGACATCCCTAAGTCCTCTTTTGACTCCTAGTTCTTTGTACAGGTCCTTCTCTATCTCACAGTTATCCCTGCAAACCTTTGCCTGACGTGTCAAAAAATCCTGCATTTGTGTTGTTTCACTCATTGTGTTACCTCCTTTGATCAAGGTCATTTTATAGTGTTATCTTTATTCTATCTTTTTATTTGATTTTTGTCAAATATTGATTTTTGTTGATTGTTGATTTTTATTCATAAAGTGGTATACTTAAGATTATAAAAATATCGAAAGAGAGGGATTTACATTGAATGATGTTTCTGCACTTTTTGAAATTTTTCCAATCTGTCAGAAATTTCTTTTAAATACGATTGACATATCTTCCATGCCTCTTACCAAGACACAGATTTTGATCTTATTTGCATTATCCGGGGGACGTTCCTTGAATATGTCTCAGTTATCTTCTTATCTTGCATCTTCCAAGGAACAAGCCACGAGAGCCGTTTCTCCGTTAGTGAAAGAGGAATATGTAACACGATTTCGAAGTGATGAAAATCGAAAAATGGTTTATGTCAAGCTGACAGAGAAGGGAAACCATCTGATCTTAGAAGAAAAAAGAATGGTCAAAGAATATCTTTCCAAGCGTTTTGATTCTTTATCAAAGGAAGATCAGCAATTATTTCATCAGTCATTATCCAATATTTTAACGATCTTAAAGAAAATGGAGTAAATATTTTGGGAGGTATTTTTGTATGAAAGCAGACTTACATTGTCACACCGTTTTATCGGATGGCGCTATGCGTGTTGACCAGATCATTCCTTATGCGAAACGTATTGGTCTTGATCATATTGCAATCTCTGACCACGAATCCACACACTCTATTCCAGAAGCTGTAAGACTTGGGAAAGAGCTTGGTGTTCATGCGATTCCTGCTGTCGAGGCAAATGCATGGCATGAGGAAACACAGACGAATGTCCATATTTTATGTTATTATCCGATCGATACTGACAGGCTTCAGAATTATTTAAGCAAAGACTTAAAAAAATTATCTGATGCTGTCATAAAATCTTACCAGTCATTGATGGATGAATATCCGATCACTATGGAACAGCTTTATGAAGTGTCAAAAGAAAGTACTGGTGTTTACTATACTCATATCATGCAGGTTCTTTCTATGATGGGATATACTGGGACTCCGATCGGTAAATTACATAATGAGTTATTTCGTGCCGGAGGTCCACATAAATTTCCATACCGTTATATGGATGCAAAAACAGTCACTGATCTTCTCCATTCTTGTGGCGGTGTCGTTGTTCTTGCACATCCAGGGCAATATAAAGCTGAGCATGTGATGGAAATGATGATCGAAGAGCATATGCTCGATGGAATTGAATTAAATCATCCACGAAATGATGAAAAAACAAGAGATCATATCACTTCTCTTTGTAAGGAGCATGATCTTTTCATGACCGGTGGAACTGATTTTCATGGTTTGTATACAAAGACACCTTATCCTCTGGGAAGCTTTTTATGCCCTGAGGAAGGACTGGAAAGACTGATGCTTGCTGGAGAACAGGCTAACAAAGTTTTTTATGAAAATCATCCAGAATTCAAAAAATAAAATGTGTGTGTCAAAATGATAAATAAAATCCCTGATAGCTTTCTAAACTATCAGGGATCTTATTTGTTAAGACATTATTTATTCAGAATACTCTTCGCAACGCTTAATCCATTCGCAGATGCCTGCTGTAATCCTCTTGTTACAGATGCTCCGTCACCGATCGCACGGAGTCCTTTGATATTTGTCTCAAAGTCTTTGTTTGTTAAGATCTTATTTGAATAGAATTTAACTTCTACACCGTAAAGAAGTGTCTCATCACTTGCCATACCTGGTGTTACTTCATCTAATGCATAGATCATCTCTTCGATGTCTTTCATGATTCGATATGGGAATACGAGTGAAAGATCTCCTGGAACAGCATCTTTTAATGTTGGTGTAATGTTATTTCTTACCAGACGTTCTTCGGTTGTTCTTCTTCCTCTCACAAAATCTCCAAATCTCTGTACCAAGATCTTGCCATCACAAAGCATGTTGCTTAACTGTGCGATATGTTTTCCATATTGAATCGGCTCTTTAAATGGTTTTGTAAAGTTCTTAGATACTAATAATGCAAAGTTTGTGTTGTTTGTCTTGTATTCATCTGCTTTGTATGCATGACCATTTACCACTGCCAGACCATTTTCATAATATTCTGTTGCTACTTCTCCTGATGGATTGCTGCAGAATACACGGACTTTATCGTCGAATGTTGGCGTGTAATAAACAAGTTTTGCTTCATAAAGACTCTTATTTAATTCTTCCATGATCTCGTCACGAACTTCTACGCGGACTCCGACATCAACGGTTCCTACCTGTGTTTCAATGTCATATTTTCTGCAGATTCCGCTTAGCCATTCAGATCCTTCTCGTCCTACGGCTGCTACGATCTCATCGGCTGTATATGTCTCACCTTTATCTGTAACAACACCCTTTGCAACCCCATCTTCAATGACGATATCTTTGACCATGGTATCAAAGATCATGTCAACACCTTCATTTAATAAATGTTCCTGAAGTCTTGAGTAGATCTTGTATCCTTCTTCTGTTCCCAGATGTCTGATCGGGCATTCGATCAGCTTTAAGTTTGCCTGAATGGCTTTCTTACGGATGCTTGCGATTTCTTCCGCTTCATCAATTCCGTATACTTTCTCATCAGCTCCGAATTTTAAATAAATGTCATCGGACTCTTTTAATAATTCGATCGTTCTGTCATATCCTAAAATCTCTGGCAGGTTTCCTCCTACATCTGGAGATAAAGATAATTTACCATCTGAAAACGCTCCAGCTCCGGCAAATCCTGTTGTGATAGAGCATGGTTTACATCCAACACATACCTTTGTATTTCGTTTTGGACAGGCTCTTCTTTCGATCCTTCGTCCCTTTTCGATCATAAGAACTTTCATATCTGGCTTATTTCTCTTTAATTCATAAGCACAAAATATAGCAGACGGTCCTGCTCCGATCATAATAACATCATACTGATTACTCATAGTCATTTCTCCTTTTCCATGATAATACGTTGCATACCACCATATTTTGACATTCGTCTTGCTTCCCTGTAACCTGCTTTGACAAAGTTTGTCCGGCTGTAGATATTATCCGGATGAACGGTTCCAAGGAAGTATTCATATGTTGTATCTTCTAATTGTTTCTCGGCCTCTTCGAAAAATCTTCTCTGGAGTCCAAGACCTCTTGCTTTGCTTGTCACAACTGCATAGTCCATATGTGCAACTTTGTGTATCTTATGATCATCATAATTCAGATCATATCCAAGATTGTGTTTTGACTCTCCCGGAAAATCGACAATAAAAAAGCCCAAGATCTCATTGTTACTTGATAAAGCCTTCAATGTAAATCCCCGGTCACTTATGTGTTCTTCTATATATTGTCTGTTGTCTGGCAGAAACCAATCGGAAACCTTCACAGTATCCACTGCTTCTTGCATCAATTCCATAATTGCATCGACATCTGCCTGCTCTGCTCTCTTGATCATTGTATGTTTCATATACTTCCTTATCTGTTATTCTCGGTTACATATTATTATAGCATGATTTTCACTTTTTTTGCAAAAATTATTTCAATAAGGTATACTGTTTTTATAGTTTTTTAAGGGCTTTTCCTTATACACATTATTTAGAAAAGGAATGTATATATGATCAATCGTTTATGTAAAAGGTTAAATCAAAATATCGAAGTACGTCAGTCTTTAAGTTCCCTGCGTCAGGAGATCAAGGATTCTTCTAAAAGAGAACTTTTGTTGTCTTGGATCCATGATGGTGATCTGGACTTATCCGTATTTTTAGAAAATGAAGATGCAAAAACAAGAAAAAATGCTGCTCTTTTGATCGGTGATCTGGCACTTTCTTCTGAAAGTGATGCTGTATTTCATGCTTATCAAACAGAAGATACACGTTTTGTAAAAGAGGCTTATTTGACTGCTTTAAAATCTTTAAATGCAGCTCCTTATGTGGATGTTTTCCGAAAGCGTTATGAGGAGTTATCTCTTTATGAAGCTTCTGACGATGAGAAAAAGCATGTGGAACATGAACTTCATGCACTTTCTGAACTGATCAATACGATCGAACCATTTAAGAAGCATAGATTTTTAGGCGGCCGTCAGACATTTCATTGTATTTTCCGCACTAACCCATTACACCCAGAAGTTACTGCTGATTTGATGGAAGAATCTTCAGCTGCTGTTTCAAAAATGGGTGTGCGTGTAAAGACAAATCATCTGAATCGTTTATTGCCGATTCGTACTTACACTGAATTGTTATTCCAGATTCCAGGCATGGTTTCATGTAAACCTGATGCTGATGTCGCTGCATCCGTGATCGCTGGTTCAAATTTAATGGCATTATTAGAAAATACTCATGAAGGGGATTTCCCTTTTTATTTCCGAATCGGAGTGAAAAGCCGTATGGCACTTTCTGAACGTTCCAAATTTGCAAAGAAAGTGGCTTCGAAATTAGAAGAACTGTCAGAACATAAATTAAGAAATTCTACATCTCATTATGAATTTGAGATCCGTATGATCGAAGGTAAATCTGGTGATTATTATTTATTAGTGAAATTAAATACGATCATTGATCGTCGTTTTAGCTACCGCGAGGAGTTCATTCCAACAAGTATCAAACCAGTCAATGCTGCTTTACTTGTGGAACTTGCCAAAGATTATATGATCCCGGATGCACAGATTCTTGATCCTTTCTGTGGAGTTGGTACGATGTTGATCGAGCGTCAGAAAGTTGTAAAAGGGAATACTTCTTATGGTATCGATCATTCTCCTGAAGCTATTGAGAAAGCAATCTATAACACAAATCTTGCAGATCAGATCGTTCATTATATTAATAAGGATTGTTTTACATTTACACATGATTATCCTTTTGATGAAATCTTTACGGAGATGCCTTATGCAACTGGTCAGAAGACAGAAGCGGAGATTCGTGAGGTTTATGAGAAATTCTTTCCATTCGCCAAAAGAGTTCTTGGACCTGAAGGGACGATTATTATGTATACAAGAAACCGTGATTATGTAAAACAGTTCGCTGGAAAGTCCAATTTTAGAATTCTGAAAGAATTCAAGATCACACAACGGCCGGAAAGTTATCTTATGATCTTAAAATAGTTTTTTGCTTTTTAGGAGACTTATAATACAAGAACCATTCTGTAAAATCATTTATACGGAATGGTTCTTCTTATTTTTTTAGATTGTTTTATATTTATCTATGAAATTTTTGATTCTTCGTTTTCCTTCTTCCATGTCTTTTGAAAATGCTAGTGCATGTCCTGCTCCTGAAACAATATAGAGTTCTTTCGGTGCTACACAGGCTTCATAATTTTTGATCGTCATCCACATCGGAACGTAATCGTCTGCATCTCCATGAATAAACAACACTGGAATCTTGTTTCGTTTCATGATTTCTGGGATACTGACTTCTTTCAATCCAAATCCTGCTACTACTTCACTGATCAAATCCACCATGTACATTAATGGAAATGGTGGAAGATGGAATCTTTCTTTGGCTACGTGTTTGATGATATCCCATGGAGAAGTGAATCCGCAGTCAGCAATAATTCCTTTTACATTGTCTGGAAGATCCAGACCTGCTGCCATTAAAGTTGTAGCACACCCCATGGAAATTCCACATAGGAAAATATCTTTGTTCTTGGCTGCCAGATGCCGATTGGTATACAAAATCCATCGTTTGAGGTCATGGCGTTCTTTCACTCCATAAGTAATGTAACGGCCTTCGCTCTTTCCGTGGCTTCTCTGCCACGGAAGAAGAATACTGTATCCAAGATTCCATAGGAATCGGACTTCTGGTACGAATTCGATGTTGTTTGTGGAATGGTAACCGTGCATACAGATAATGGTTCCTTTGGCATTTTCTCTTGGGATGTAGGCAGCACGCAGTGTTAATCCATCTTTTGATCTGATTTCTTTTAATTCTTGTTCTTGGTGTTCTTTTAGCCATTCTTGTTCTTTTAAAACATAATCAAGATATGGTTTCCATTTTTCTTTTTTTCGAACATCTGGCTGTTTTTTTCTTCGGCAGATCGCATAATCGAAGACGGTAAATGCAGATGCACTGACAATAGTCCCTGTGATCGCTGTTGCAGTTAATAGTTTTTGTTTATTATTCATATTTGATCCCTCATTTTACTGTTCTATTATTTTATTCTGTGATATCTAAGGTTGTTTCCCCTGTAATTTTGATTCCATGTTCTTTTAATAATCTCGCTGTGATTCCGTCTCCATTGATCAGCGTACCTGTAAATGTTCCATCATAGATTCTGCCACAGCCACAGGATGGACTTTTTTCTTTTAGGATCGCTGTATGGCAGTTATATAATTTTGCTATTTTTAGTGTCTCTTCGGCACCTTTTTGGTATTGTTTTGTAACGTCTTTGCCGTCTTTTGCGATAACTTTGTTTTGATGTATTTCTGCCGAAATTCTTGGTGTTGGCAGCCCACCCATGATCTCTGGACAGACTGGAATTAGTTCATGGTCTTTTAGTAATTCTATGATTTTATCATTTTTGTTATTTTTTCCGTTATATTTGCAATCGATTCCTAACAGGCAGGCACTGACTAATATTTTCATTAATTTTCCTTTCTTCTACAAAGCTAATTCAAATCCATAACAGCTTTTTTCAAATCCGTAATGTTCATAAAATCCGTGGGCTTGTACTCTTGGCAGGCCGGAGTCTAAAGTGATTGCTTTACATCCTCGTTCTTTTGCCAATTTCTTTGCATGATCTAATAATTTTACACCGTATCCTTTACCTCGGTCTTCTTCGTTTGTGATCAGGCTTGATACATAGCAGGTAACCCCTGACATCCAGAAGGTCTGAAAATAATCTCCGTGGCAGAATCCATGGAAGGTTCCATCGTCTTCTATTGCAAAAAATGCAAAGCTGTTTTCATCTTGTAATACTTTTTCGTAGACTTCTTTGGTTGTTTCGTAGTCGTAGGTGTTGTAGTCCCAGAGTTTTTTGATATATTCGTAGGCTGTGTCGAAATCTTTGATTGTTGCATTTTTAATCTTCATGTTGGTGTCCTCCTTTGATGTCTGTTTTTTATTATTGTAGCATGTAAAATTTTTCTGGTAAACAAAAAGACAGGAAGCTGACCTTCTTTAGTCTGTTTCCTGTCTTTTCTAAATCTTATAATTTCTAATTAATCTCTAACCTTAATATGCACTTCACGTAGCTGCTGTTCTGTAATCTCGTTTGGTGCTCCGCACATCAGATCCTGTGCTGTTCCACTCATTGGGAAGGCGATGATCTCTCGGATGTTTTCTTCATTACGAAGTAACATGATCATACGGTCTACTCCTGGTGCCATTCCTGCATGTGGTGGTGCACCGAACTGGAATGCGTTGTATAATGCTCCGAATTTGTCTTTTAATGTTTCTTTGTCATATCCTGCGATGTCGAATGCTTTTTCCATGATCTCCATGTCGTGGTTACGAACGGCTCCTGATGATAATTCTACTCCGTTACATACGATATCATACTGGTATGCCAAGATATCTAATGGATCTTTTTCATTTAATGCTTCTAATCCACCCTGTGGCATAGAGAATGGGTTATGTGTAAATCCTAATTTACCTGTTTCTTCATCGATTTCATACATTGGGAAATCATTGATGTAGCAGAAACGGTATGCGTCTTTTTCTAACAGGTCTAATCTGCTTCCTAATTCATTTCGGATCTGACCTGCATAGATGCAAGCAGCTTTTTCTGGTGCTGCGATGAAGAAGATTGTATCTCCTTCCTGTAATCCAGCCATCTCAGCTAATTCCATCTTCATATCATCTGGAATAAATTTATCGATTGGTCCTTTGTATTTCAGTTCTTCTTTGACTTCTAAGTATCCAAGTCCACCCATACCAATTGACTGAGCGAATTTTAACAGTTTTTCATGCTGTCCTTTGGAAAGTTTTGCATGAACATTGATCGCACGTACTGTCTGTCCATGGAATGGTTTGAATGTACATCTCTGGAAGAAATCTGTCACGTCGATGATTCTTAATGGGTTACGAAGGTCTGGTTTATCACTACCAAACTGCAACATTGCTTCTTTGTAGCTGAAGATTGGGTATGGTGCTTCTGTGATCACGCTTCCTTCTGGTGCAAATTTCTTAAATGTCTCTGTTAATACTTCTTCTCCGATCTTGAAGACGTCTTCCTGTGTTGCAAAAGCCATCTCGAAGTCTAACTGATAGAATTCTCCTGGAGAACGGTCTGCACGAGCATCTTCATCTCTGAAGCATGGTGCGATCTGGTAGTATTTATCGATTCCAGATACCATCAGTAACTGTTTATACTGCTGTGGTGCCTGTGGTAATGCGTAAAATTTACCTTTGTATTTTCTTGAAGGTACTACGTAGTCACGAGCTCCTTCTGGTGATGATGCACAAAGGATTGGTGTCTGAACTTCTACGAATCCCATGTCTTCCATCTTTTCTCTTAAGAAACGGATGACTTTAGAACGGAATAAAATGTTATCTTTTACCTTTCTGTTTCTCATATCAAGGTAACGATATTTTAAACGAACATCTTCACGGATCTCTTTACTTGTTGCGATCTCGAATGGAAGATCTCTGTATACTTTTCCTAAGATATCGATCTTGTGTGCTTCTAATTCGATCGTTCCTGTAGGAATCTTAGGGTTGTATGTTTCTTCGTCTCTGTGCTGGATCACACCTTCTACAGATAAACATTCTTCTTTTCTTACATGGTCTAATAAACTTGTATCTCTTAATACGACCTGCATCACTCCATACATATCGCGTAAGTCGATAAATGATACTCCACCGTGGTCACGGATATTCTCTACCCATCCGGCAATCTTTAATTGTGCTCCGATGTCACCTTCAGAAATCTGGTCCATGGTTCTGGTACGGTACATGTCTGACATTTTCTTTTTCTCCTTTTTCTTGTATTCTCTATCTTGCGTTCAGGCGGTTTTCTTAGTTCCCAAAAACAGGTACAAAAAAAGCCCGTCCTGAAATTGTTACTTCAGGACGAACTGTATATCTCTAGTCCGCGGTACCACCTGATTTACTGTCTTGCAGTCTCTCTTGTGTGCCAGTTAACGCCTAGCTTACGTCGCACCTACTGACAGGGGTTGAATCTTGTTCTATTCATGTTCTGCGTTCAGATTGATGCTCGGGAGTGTTCTTCGCATAAATTCACTTTGCAGGATTCTCACTATCGCCTGCTCACTGGGAACGATAATTTATGGTACTTTTCTCCGTCTTTGCCTATTGAGTGATTATATTATATTGAGTTTTGTTTTGTCAATAGTTTTTCTATATGTATATTTAGATTTTCATTTTTATTTGATCAGTTCCTGATCGCTGAATAGTGCATTGACTGCTTGTTCATAATTCTTTAATGTCTGGACTTTGCGGATCTTTTTTGCGTATTTTTCGTGGTTTGTAAACATGACCGCTGCATTGTTCCAGAATTCTTTCATCTTATAGAGGACATTTTTGTCGCCGCTTAGGTAACCTTGATATGCTTCATAAAGTGTATCATGCATTTTCAGGAGTTCTCTTTTGGTCAGTTTCTGTCCATATTTGATTTCTCGTACAAGGGCTGGATTTCTTAACAGACCTCTTCCGATCATCACTGCATCTACATCTGGAAATCTTGTTGTGATGTTGTCGTAGTCCTCTTTTGTAACAATATCTCCATTGTAACAGAGTGGATTCTCGCTGTGTTCTACTGCATATTCAAAAACATCCAGATGTGGTTTTCCTTTGTAAAATTCCTGCTGTAATCTTGGATGGATTGTCAGTTCATAGACTGGATGGCGGTTGTAGATGCTTAAGATTTCTTCGAATTCTTCTGTGTCTCTTAATCCGATTCTTGTTTTAATCGAAATCTTCATATCTAATGCTTCGAAGATTTCTGTAAGGAAATCATCTAATACTTCTGGTTCTCGCAGGAATCCTGAGCCTTTTTGTTTGGCTACAACGGTTCTTGACGGGCAGCCAAGATTTAAATTGACTTCATCGTATCCCAGTTCTTTTAATTCTTTTGCTGTTCTGATAAAATCTTCAGAACTTTTCGTTAAAATCTGTGGTACGATATGCAATCCTTCATTGTGTTCTGGCAATATATCCTGAAATTCTCTTGTTTTGAATGTTCTTTTTCCATTTGGCATGATAAATGGTGTGTAGTATTTATCAATTTCTCCAAATAGTTGTTCGTAAATGTTTCGGTATAAGTAAATCGTGATACTTTCCATTGGGGCATAATAAAATTTCATAATACGATCAGTTTCCTCCATTTAAGTTATACTTATTGACACTCCCACCATTATATATGATTTACGAACCTAGGGCAAAATATATTACAAATACTGAAATCGCCAATCCAGACTTTATTTTTTCAACAATTGATGTTATATTAGTAAACAACGAGTGAAAATTTGAGAAACATTGATACAATTTATCAGCGAGGTATGAATAATGAAAGAAATGAAACCTATCAAAGAAGGTAAAGTTCGTGAGATTTATGACAATGGTGACAGCCTGATCATGGTTGCAACTGACCGTATCAGCTGCTTTGATGTCATCTTAAAGAATGATGTCACAAAGAAAGGAACTGTTTTAACACAGATGTCCAAATTCTGGTTTGATCTTACAAAAGACATCGTTCCTAACCATATGATCTCTGTTGACGTCAAAGATATGCCTGAATTCTTCCAGCAGGAAAAATATGATGGAAACAGCATGATGTGTAAGAAACTTACAATGCTTCCAATCGAATGTATCGTTCGTGGATATATCACAGGAAGCGGTTGGGCAAGCTATCAGGAGAATGGTACAGTCTGCGGAATCAAACTTCCTGAAGGATTAAAAGAATCTGATAAACTTCCTGAACCAATCTATACACCATCTACAAAAGCAGAAATCGGTGATCATGATGAGAACATTTCTTTTGAAAGAAGTATTGAAGTTCTTGAGAAAGAATTCCCAGGTAAAGGACAGGAATACGCTGAACAGTTACGTGATAAGACGATCGCACTTTATAAGAAATGTGCTGATTATGCATTAGAACACGGAATCATCATCGCAGATACGAAATTTGAATTTGGTCTTGATGAAGACGGTAACATCGTCATCGGAGATGAAATGTTAACACCAGACAGCTCTCGTTTCTGGCCAGCAGACGAATACGAACCAGGTCATGGACAACCATCCTTCGACAAACAGTTCGCTCGCGACTGGTTAAAGAGCAACGAACATGACTGGAAACTGCCTCAGGAAATTGTTGACAAGACAATTGATAAATATTTCCAGGCATATAAGATGCTTACTGGGGAAGATTTGTAAGTAGTATTTTGTTGTATGGGATATAAATAAAAGAAAAAGAAAGATCATGAATAAGCAAAGTGGCACTCCGCATTTTTGAAAGCGTTTTTTACAAATCGCTGATTCGCGCCTGTTCCTTCGATAACTCACTGGCTGCGAGCCAAAATGCCCGCAGCTACGTTCAAACAATCGACCACAGGGCGCTGCGAATTTGTAAAAAACGCATTCAAAAAGTGCTCATGTTGCCACTTTTGCTTATTCATGATCTTTCTTTTTCTTTTATTTATATCCCATACAACAGAACACTATTCAAATCTCCACACAGAGAATGTATGTTAAACGGTATTGGTTGATAATTTCAGTTATCGAAACCACTGGTAGGTATGTATGTTTTACTATATTGGTATCTATAATAAACATCTGTCTGACACTACATAAATTAAAACCAATAACATTCAACATACACACCCACTTAAGTTTTTCAATCTTGTAATTGTCCTCACTTTAGACTTCTGGTATATGATAAAAACTAAAGAAGCAACCGAAAGCGCAGCATTGGAATTTTGCCATATTTTGAACAAATTCGCAGCCCAATTGCAATGTCATTAAGTTAAGAATCAGTATTGTTATCTCATCAACAGATATTCATTATGTCTGTTGGTGAGATTTTTATTTTCTGCATTCCAAAAAGACAGATTGATTTCTGCCTACAAAAAGATTATATTAAAGTTGATGTT
>JAXJNA010000019.1:0-38911 GCA_036312945.1 Anaerostipes hadrus | reverse complement strand
TCAAGGTTGTCTTATTGTTCAGTTGTCAAAGATCTTTTTGTGATCCGCTTCTTGTGTATAAGAAGCTTTATTATTTTATCACAGTTCTTTTTGTTTGTCAAGAACTTTTTTAATTTATTTTGTTGTTCTGAGCTATTCTGCTCTGCAACAACTTTTATATAATATCATTTCTGATCTCATCTGTCAAGAACTTTTTAACTTTTCTTTCAGATCTGATCTCTATTGTTCTGATCGTTCTCCGTCAGCAACTTCTATAGATTATCACATCTGATCACTTATGTCAAGAAGTTTTTTTCATTCTTTTCAGAGTCAAAAACCGAATCTGATGTTATATTTTTCCGCCGCTCTTTCAGCGACGTTGACTATCTTACCATAGCTGTATACAGTATGTCAACATCTTTTTTCATCTTTTAGAAACTAATTTTATTTCATAGATTTTCCTCTGTTTTCACGTTATAATATGAGGTAAATACATTTCATATAAGAAAGGAAACCTATTATGGAAAAAATAGCAAGTTTTACAATTGACCATTTAAGATTATTACCTGGCGTTTATGTTTCTCGTAAAGATGCCATTGGTTCTGAGACTTTAACAACATTTGATCTTCGTATGACAGCCCCAAATCGTGAGCCTGTTATGAACACCGCAGAGATGCATGCGATCGAGCATCTGGCTGCTACTTATTTAAGAAACAATGAAGAATGGCAGGATAAGATCATCTATTTTGGTCCAATGGGATGTCGTACTGGATTCTATCTTATTTTAGCAGGTGATCTTACTTCAAAAGATGTACTTCCTCTTATTATAAGTACATTTGAATTTATTCGCGATTTTAAAGGTGATGTACCTGGTGCCTGCGCAAAGGATTGTGGTAACTATCTTGATATGAATCTTCCTATGGCAAATTATCTTGCAAAGCGTTATCTTGAAAATGCTTTATATGTTGCAGATGATAAAACTCTGAATTATCCTGAGTAAATCTGTACATAATATAAAGGTATCAATTGTTGTACTCACAGAATTCTTTCCAAGTGATTCTGTGAGTACTTATTATAAGGAGGCTTTTATATTATGGAAAATCAGAACAAAGTGTATCAGGAAGTTGCCGAAGAATGCAGCCAGTACTGTCCTTGTGGCTGCGACCATTCCGTAAAAAACGTCAGCACCGGAGATGATACAAAGGCACCTAGCTGTTTAAACTGTAAACACTTCTCTGTGTCCGAGCAGCATTGTCAGCTTGATCTTTATGATCAGATTGTTACAAATTTATAATTACTCCTATATGATAATCATATAAAGTAGTGTCAAAATTTCGTTAAAGAAGTCATATTTATGGCTTCTTTTTTTATTTTTTCCTTGCAATATTTGAAAAGAGGTCTATTATAATAATGAGTTTATTTTTAGGAGGAAATTGTTATGTCATTACAACAAATCATAGCGATCATCATCTTTTTATGTACGATGGGCGCTATCATCACAGGGAAGGTCCACAACACAGTTGCCTCATTAACTGGTGCTGCCTGTCTGGTCCTCACCCACATTCTTTCGATTGAAGATTGTGTTGACGCAGTTGATGTTGAAACAATCTGTATTCTAGTCGGAATGATGCTTTTGGTTGCTGTCATCAAGAATTCTGGTATTTTCGAATACATAGCGATCAAAGCTGCAAAAATTGCAAAAGGTCGTCCATGGCCAATCATGGTGATCTTTATTTTGATCACCGCCGTATGTTCTGGAATGCTTGATAACGTTACCACAGTCTTGCTGGTAGGTCCAATGACTCTGGCAATCACAAATATCTTGAAAGTTGATCCCGTGCCATATATCATCACACAGATCATGGCTTCTAATATCGGTGGTACCGCTACACTGATCGGTGACCCACCTAACATTATGATCGGTAGTGCAGCCAAATTAGGTTTCGTAGATTTTATTTTAAATACAGGCGTGGCTACTATATTTGTTATCATTGTCGGCCTGATCTGCATGTATTTTATATATGGAAGAAAGTTATTTGTTACAGATGAATCAATTGCAAAGGTTATGCAGTTAGATGAAAACAAAGCGATCAAAGATCGAAAACTAATGCATGAAAGTGTTATCGTTATCATCCTAGTCGCATTATGCTTTATTTTCCATGACCAGTTAGGTGTACAGTCTTGTACCGTTGCTATTGCCGCAGCATGTATCATGCTTTTGATTGGCGGTCAGGAGCCTGAAGAGATCATTGCAGATGTTGAATGGCCAACCATTCTTTTCTTCATCGGTTTATTTATCGTTGTCGGTGGTATGAAAAAAGTTGGTGTTATCACTATGCTTGCAAATGGATTAATTTCTATTACTCACGGTAATATGATTGTTACAATGATGGTTATCTTATGGGTTTCTGCGATTGTATCTTCTTTCTTAGACAACATTCCATTTGTTGCAACTTTAATTCCTATGATCCTTACAATGCAGGCAGAAGGAATGGATGTCGCTCCAATCTGGTGGGCATTATCACTTGGAGCTTGTTTAGGTGGAAACGGAACACTGATCGGTGCTTCTGCAAACGTTGTTTTGTCTGGTATCAGTAAAAATAACGGACATCCAATTACGTTCGGTCAATATTTTAAGATCGGATTCCCAATGATGATCTTATCGATCATCGTATGTTCCGTATTTCTTTTGATTCGATTTGCTTAATAAAAAATTATGGATTATAATATTTAGGAGAGGAGCGTGATCTTATGAATCAAAATACCGTAACCGGAGATTATATTAATATCAACCTGCGTCAATTAGGTGCTACTTCTATCAAGGAGTTTAACAGCATCATGCACATTGCTGAGTTCGATCTTGGTGATGGATTGATCGTTTCTTATGTTTTTAATATTACACGACATAATAAATACTTCTTACAGCGCATGCAGCCATATGCCATGGTCCACGGTAAATTCGCCAGTGATCAGGAAATTATCGATTTTATTACAGCAGACTTAAAGCGTTTTGAAAATGCAAAAAACAGTCACAACTTTAATACTTTCCTTTTGATCTCCCATCTTGGTCATCATATTACAGAAAATATTGAACAGCTGTTTTTAAATTATAACGTTGATGCAGATAAATTAGAGGCTATTGAGGATTCTCTGGAAGAATCTCTTGTTGAAATTCAATCCTTATTTGAGAAATCTGATAAACTTGATCTGCCTGAAGATTAATATTTATAAAAATTGCCCTTGAAATGAAATACTTTCAAGGGCTTTCTTATTTTCTCGAATTTTATACATAATAAAAAGCCCACAGGTTTATATATCTCCTGTGAGCTTTTAATCTTCTATTGAATATCAACGACAATCTTCTTGTCACCTTTGTCAACCGAAGCCTTAACAACAGTTCTGATCGCTTTTGCGATCCTTCCCTGCTTTCCAATTACTTTCCCCATATCACCTTCGGCAACATGAAGTTCTAATACGACTGCATCGGCAGTTTCTTTCTCTGTAACTGTCACTTTATCTGGCTGATCAACGAGGGCTTTTGCAATCACTTCTAATAAATGTTTCATGCACTGCCTCCTGTCTTAAATCTGACTATTTTTCGATTCCTGCAGCTTTTAATAATTTAGCTACTGTATCTGTAGGCTGAGCACCTGTTGCTAACCATTTCTTAGCAGCTTCTTCGTCAAATTTGATCACGCTAGGATCCTGATTTGGATCATATGTTCCGATTTCTTCGATGAATCTACCATCTCTAGGGGATCTAGCATCTGCTACTACTACTCTATAAAAAGGTGCTTTCTTCTGTCCCATTCTTTTTAATCTCATTTTTACTGCCATTTTGTTTTTACCTCCAAAAATCTTTCTTTGTAATTTAAATTAATTATTATTTTCTATAACTAAGGCCTAAAAAGGTAATTTAAATCCACCTCTTTTACCACCTTTGCCACCAAACATACCTGACATCTGCTTCATCATCTGTTTCTGATTCTGAACCTGTTTACATAAGCGGTTAACTTCCGCGATTGGAACTCCTGCTCCTGCTGCGATCCTTCTCTTTCTTGAAGCATTGATGATCTTAGGATTTGCACGTTCTTCTTTGGTCATGGAATAAATGATCGCTGCTGTCTTATCCATCATGCTATCATCAATATCAAGTCCCTGCATCTTGTTTCCAACACCAGGGATCATAGATAACAGATTGGATAATCCACCCATCTTCTTCATCTGATCCATCTGATCAAGAAAATCGTTAAAATCAAACTCTGCCTTCTTCATCTTCTCAGTCATGCGAAGTGCATCTTCCTCATTGATCGTCTGCTCTGCTTTCTCGATCAGTGACAATACATCTCCCATACCAAGGATTCGGCTTGTCATTCGGTCTGGATAAAACTGCTGTAAATCTTCCAGTTTCTCTCCCATACCTACATATAAGATCGGCTTTCCTGTTACGGAACGGATAGAAAGTGCTGCACCACCTCGAGTATCACCATCCATCTTCGTGATGATAATTCCATCAACACCGACTTTCTCATTAAATTCTTTCGCCACATTGACAGCATCCTGTCCTGTCATGGCATCCACAACGAGAATACTCTGGAATACATCAACATTCTTTTTGATCTCGATCAGCTCTGTCATCATATTCTCATCAATATGAAGACGTCCTGCTGTATCAAGGATCACAATGTTATTTCCATTCTTCTGCGCATGCTCTACGGAAGCTTTTGCAATATCCACTGGATTCTGCTTATCTCCCATTGTAAATACTGGTACTCCGACCTTCTCTCCATTGACCTGAAGCTGTTTGATCGCCGCTGGGCGATATACGTCACAGGCTACTAATAATGGGCGTTTCCCTTTCTTCTTATACTGTCCGGCAAGTTTCGCACATGTTGTTGTCTTACCAGCACCTTGAAGACCCGCCATCAAAATGATCGTAATTTCATTACCTGGACGAAGCTGAATCTCTGTCATCGTTGATCCCATTAATGCTTCCATCTCTTCTTTTACGATCTTGATTACCATCTGTCCCGGATTCAGTCCGTTTAATACATCCTGTCCTACAGCTCTTTCCTGTACAGATTTGATAAATGTCTTTACGACCTTGAAGTTAACGTCAGCTTCAAGTAAAGCTCTTTTAACTTCTCTCATTGCCGCTTTTACATCGTCTTCTGTTAAACGGCCCTTACTTCTTAAGTTCTTAAATACACCCTGAAGTTTCTCGGATAAACTTTCAAATGCCATTGATTCACCTCATCTAAGTTATAAATCTTCTAAAACCTGATTGCATACAGATTCTATTTGTCTGATGTCTTCTTCCATCTGCTCTTTATCTTCTTTGAGAAGCCTTCTGGATAAGGTATGGATCTCTTTGATCTTCTCCTTGGCCGTCAAAAACTTCGCTACCAGATGAAGTCTTGCTTCATAATCTGCTAAGATCTTATCACACCTTCGGATCATATCATGTACCGCCTGTCTGGTAATTCCAAACTCCGCTGCGATTTCTGTGGCTGTCATATCATTCAAAATATGTTCACCATATATCTCCTTCTGATGTGCTGTCAGCAATTCTCCGTAAAAATCATATAATAAATTCTGTTCTACGATTCGTTCCATCTGATACTCCTGTAAAGCAATTTTCCTTTACCAGATGTTAGTTTAGCGAATTTCACTGCCTTTGTCAAGTATTTTTACTTGCACAATGCAAATTTTACTTGAAAAACTCTGGCTTTTCTGTAAAATGAAAAGAGCGATTCTATTTAATTATAAATCAAAAAGAAAGGTTATACAATGATTCAGGCAAATAATGTAACTTTACGTTTAGGAAAACGTGCTTTATTCGAAGATGTAAATATTAAATTCACAGAAGGTAACTGCTATGGGCTGATCGGTGCCAATGGAGCAGGTAAATCCACTTTCTTAAAAATTCTTTCCGGAGAGATCGAACCTTCAAAAGGAGATGTATCCATCACTTCTGGACAGCGTCTTTCTGTTTTAAAACAGGATCACTACCAGTATGATGATCATATCGTCCTTGATACAGTTATGATGGGGAACCAAAGATTATACGAGATCATGAAAGAAAAAGAAGCTTTATATGCTAAGGAAGACTTCACAGATGAAGACGGTATCCGTGCCAGTGAATTAGAAGGCGAATTTGCTGATATGAACGGATGGGAAGCAGAATCTGATGCTGCTACCTTATTAAATGGTCTTGGAATCCCTAGTGATATTCATTATACAAAGATGGCTGACTTAAATGGTTCTCAGAAAGTCAAAGTCTTACTTGCACAGGCTTTATTCGGAAATCCAGATATCCTGCTGCTTGACGAGCCTACCAACCACTTAGACTTAGATGCGATCTACTGGTTAGAGGAATTCTTGATCAACTTTGATAATACTGTCATTGTTGTATCCCATGACCGTTACTTCTTAAATAAGGTATGTACTCATATTGCAGATATTGACTATGCTAAGATTCAGTTATTCTCTGGAAACTATGATTTCTGGTATGAATCCAGTCAGCTTCTTACAAAACAGATGAAAGAAGCCAACAAGAAAAAAGAAGAAAAAATGAAGGAATTGCAGGACTTTATCGCAAGATTCAGTGCCAACGCTTCCAAATCCAAACAGGCTACTTCAAGAAAGAAAGCTTTAGATAAGATTCAGTTAGATGAGTTAAAACCATCCAGCCGTAAGTATCCATATATCAACTTCAAACCAAACCGTGAAATCGGAAATGATGCTTTAGTTGTTGAAAATCTTACAAAGACGATCGATGGCGTAAAAGTCTTAGATAATATTTCTTTCTTAATGAAACCTACCGATAAGATTGCTTTTGTGGGACCTAACACTTTAGCTGCTACAACATTATTTAAGATCTTATCCGGAGAAATGGAACCTGATTCTGGTTCTTACAAATGGGGAGTGACTACAACGCAGTCTTATTTCCCAAAAGATAATACAAAAGATTTCAGCCAGGATGAAACGATCGTTGAATGGCTGACTCAGTATTCTGAAGATAAAGATGCAACATTTGTCCGCGGATTCCTTGGACGTATGTTATTCTCTGGAGAAGATGCATTAAAGAAAGTTGGTGTTTTATCTGGAGGAGAGAAAGTTCGCTGTATGTTATCTAAATTAATGATCAGTGGAGCAAATATCTTACTTCTTGATGAGCCTACCAACCACTTAGATATGGAATCTATCACTGCTTTAAATGAAGCATTAAAAGATTTCTCTGGTGCGTTATTATTTACTTCTCAGGATCATCAGTTTGTACAGACAACGGCAAATCGTATCATGGAGATCACTCCAAACGGTCTGATCGACAAAGAATGTACTTACGATGAATATCTTGAAAATGACGAAGCTGCCAGAAAACGTCAGATTGTTGAAATTGAAGAAGACGACGAATAATTTCATAGTTCTAAACAAAAAAAACACAGAGATTTTATTACCCATCTCTGTGTTTTTTCTTATTAATTTTCCTGATCATAAGTATCTAAGAATGAATGTTTTACTCCATCTTTCTTGTACGCAATGATCGTCTTTAAATTGACATTTTCTACACTCTTGAAAATATTGGACTCTACATACGGATTGATCTCTTTCATCTTCGCGATCAACTGTTTTGTCTCCATTCTCTTGGATTTCGTAACACCGTCTGGATTGCATGTTGTACAAGTATCTGTAAACTTACATGCACACTGGATAAAATGTAATCCATTGTAATCTCTCCAATGCTTGATATCATCCTCACGGATCAGATACATTGGACGGATCAGTTCCATTCCTTCAAAGTTTGTACTGTGAAGTTTTGGCATCATCGTCTGTACCTGTGCTCCATAAAGCATTCCCATAAGGATCGTCTCAATGACATCATCGTAGTGATGCCCAAGAGCAATCTTATTACATCCAAGTTCTTTTGCCTTGCTGTATAAATATCCACGACGCATTCTTGCACACAGATAACATGGCGATTTCTCAATCTCATATACTGCATCAAAAATATCGGACTCAAAGACTGTGATCGGAATATCTAATAATTTGGCATTATTCTCAATGATCTGTCGGTTCATTTCATTATATCCTGGATCCATAACTAAAAATACAAGATCAAAATGGAATTTGTTATGGCGTTTTAATTCCTGAAATAATTTCGCCATCAGCATGGAATCTTTTCCCCCAGAAATACAGATAGCGATCTTATCATTCTCCTGCACTAGATCATATGTCTTGATCGCTTTTACAAACTTGGAGAATAACTGTTTGTGGAACTTCTTACGGATGCTCTTTTCGATCTCCTGTGTTCTTGTCAGTTCTTTTTTCTTGCCTTTTTCTTCAGCTTCTTTGTTATTTTGTTCTGTTTTCTGATCGTTTTCCTGTTCCTCTTTCATTAAGGATAACAGCCATCCTGTGTATCCACCTTCCAAACTAAGGACATCGATCCCTTCTTCCGCTAATCTCTCTGCTGCCTCTTTACTGAAAATTCCCTTGGTGCAATATAAAATAACTTTCTTCCCCTGGTCAATGTATTCCTTTGCCTGTGTTCCAAGCTCATCTTCACCTGCTGCCACAACAGCTCCAGGGATCATTCCATAAGACGTGTTTGATTCATCTCTCATATCAAGAAGCTGATAGCTTCCTTCTTCTAACTGTTTTAATTCTTTATATGAAATATTAATATTGCTCATACTTTCAACCTTTCTTTCGTATCCTACTATATTTGTAGGGTTCCGTTTATTTATTATAGAGAGAAAGCTTTCAAAATACAAGAGCAAATCTCTATTTTGCATCAGTTGTTGTATACATTGTTGATCATAAATCCGTAACCACTCCATTCGATTGGAATGTATGTCTGTTTTTTATTTTGCATCGCATAAATACCTATTCTGCCCGAAATCTGAGAATAAGAACCCTTTGCTGACTTTGCTTTTTGGTATTGTTCTGTTACATTGACATTGCCTATCAAACTCTTCTTCAGATTATACTCTGATTGTTTCAGATTCAGATAAGACAAAAATCCAGCCGGAATATCTTCCAAATGATCTGCGATATCTTTCCAGTCTTTTGTGTAATCATAAGAATACACATCAATCGCTAAAATCTGATCCGTATACGCATCCATAATAAGATTCACTACTTCATCCTCCGACGATTCTGGTGATAATGTAATATACCACACCAGAAGATTTTTGACATTCGAAATATTAGATACGGAACCTTCGTCCACCGTATCATCCTTTTTCTTGATATAAGTGTATAACTTTTTATATGTAATCTTCCAGTCTTCATCTACGCGATAAGCGATCTTCATTTTTTTGAATAATAGATTCGTCTGTTTTTTTGCAGTTTTTTCTACATCTCTTCCATCCACAGTTCTTGATGAAGGTCTTACTGCTACACTCAAAATATGATTATTGATGATCTTTAATTTTTCCAGAGTTGTCTGGGTAGATTCTACCGAAATCTCTACTGGATTTAAGGATAGATCCTCACTCTGCCCAAACGTTTTTTTGTCCACCAGAACTGCCTGAATATTTGGTAAAAAACAAAACAAGGCCACAAGTAATAAAGCTGCCACAACAAGAAGAGCATTCCTAATTTGTTTTTTCATAAGCTCCTCCTCCAATTGTTATGATCACAGTTGTTCCTTTCCCTTGCTGGCTGATAAATCGCATCTCTCCTTGATGTATCCTTACGATTTCTTTACATATAGCAAGCCCTAAACCTACTCCACCTTGTTTTCTTGACCTTGACTTATCTATCCGGTAAAACGCCTCCGTGATCTTACTGATCTCATCCTTTGGCATTCCGCATCCAGTATCCGAAATATAAATCTTGGCTCCTTCTTGTGTTGACTGATCCTCAATCGTTAATATTCCACCAGAATTCATTGATTTTAATGCATTATCGATCAAATTTAATATTAATGATTTCAATAAATCTGGCTCTATCTTACAAATTGCTTTTTTTAAATTCAAATTCACAAGAATATCTTGTTCTTTTAAACGATACTGCATGGCTGTAACCGCTTCTTGAATCATTGGCTCTAAGTCCTGTTCTTTCATCTGAAACTGCTGATTTTTCAAAACAAGAAGTTTCATTAATTTCAATGATAAATTCTGTAATCGTTTTCCCTCTGAATAAATATACCCACATGCCTCTTTTTGTTCTTCTTTTGAAAGAGCTTCCATTCGCATCAGATCCGCATACCCTATGATCGATGTGAGTGGTGTCTTCATTTCATGAGCAAAACTTCCCATAAATTCTTCTTGATTTTTTAACAATTGATCTAATTTCATTAATTTTTCCGTCAATTGTTCTGTCATATAATTAAAACTGACTGAAAGTTCTCCAATTTCATCTTCTGTATGTACTGGAACTCTGACAGAATAATCACCATCTGCAATCTGCTTCGAAACCAGCGTTAATTTCTGTAATGGTCTTGTAAGGATCATTGCCAGAAAATAGGATACAACAATCTCAATCCCTATTACCAATACAAAAATCTTACGAAAACTTACCAACTGTTGATGCCTTGTCGCATATACTTCTGAAATATCATACGCTCCCTGAAAAACCATCGTTTCCTTTCCATACGAAATCTTACTGGTAATCTGATAATATACTTTATTTTCATTTTGAAATACTACCGCTTTTCCCTGTTTCGTTGAAAAACCACTGCTTCTCCTAAAATTGTCATTTTTACGATTGTAATAAAGTGGCTGTTTCCATTGAACCTGTCCATGCTGTTCCTTTAATAACCGAACTGAACTATCTCTTAATAAACCCTGCCAGTTTAATCGCTTCAATACACTCGCAAACGTTTGATTCTGATACGTATCATCCATCTCATTAATTTCTTTTAACATCCTTAAGATCATTTCGTAAGAATTCCTTGCTGCTCTTTTTTCTTGTTTGATAGATGTCTGATATGAATATTGAATCAGTAACATTCCTCCAAATCCAAACGAAAATGAAACGATCAACATTGTTATGATCATTAATTTCCAACGAAATTTCATCTTGGTACCTCCAGACGGTATCCCATCTTGGGCACAGTGATCAAAAAATCTTCCCATCCGACTTTCTTTCGAACTCTCTGCACATGAAGATCTACTGTTCTGCTTCCCGCAATGTAATCTCCACCCCATACACGTTCATAAATTGTTTCTCGGAATAATACATTTCCAGGATTCCTTGCAAACAGCAATAATGTATCATATTCCTTCTTGGTCAGAGTAATTTCTTTTCCTTCTTTTTTTACGCACATTGCATCTGTGTCGATCTCTAAACCTAATATATTGATGATACGATCTAATTTGTGATATCGTCTTAATACAACCTCGATCCTTGCCAATAATTCCATGATCTCAAATGGTTTTACAATATAGTCTTCTGCTCCATATCGCAGACCATTTACTCTGTCATTAAGATCTCCTTTTGCTGTCAGGAAAATGACGGGGATTTCTAATGGTTTTACGTATTCTAAAATTTCAAATCCATCAGCTCCGGGCAGCATGATATCTAGTAAGATCAAATCTGGATAATTTTTTTCCAGCATATCAATTGCTTCTAACCCATCATAAGCACATTCACTATGATAGCCGGCTTTCTTTAAACTTAGTGCGATCAGATTTGAAATTGGCTTTTCATCTTCCACGACCATGATGTTCACCATAATTGTTCTCCTTATTGTTTTATTGATTTTCCTTATTGTTTTTGTATGCTGCCCAAAACCTTTTTTATTTTACGAGTTCTTTGCATCATACTTGCATCATATTCTTATCATTTTTTCGCAAACTGATTTCAATAAAAAGAGCAAAAACAAATCATCTCTGTCTGTCTTTGCCCTTTTTTATTATCTTATCTTCAATTTCTTGTCCTATACATACTGAATATTCATCACACTTGTACTAACTGCATAACTTACCATATTCAGTACACTCTTCACAACGGTTGTACATGCATGTACGATATATCTGATATCTTCTTCTACTGTATGTGCAAGCTTCATATAAGAATTATGAATACTTCTAATATATGATGTCAATTCTTCCACAGAATCATATGCCGCAACATGCTCCTTGATCTGTGCTGCTTCTTCTGTCTGAAGAAATGCTCTCATTCCAAACTTCAGATCACGTTCATAATAACAGTGATCCTTTACATTGCCTGGATAATGATCATTATGTGGAAATGTAAAATAATCTGCAATGTAATGAATGATCACTCCAAGGCGTGCACAACGTCGCATGTTCATTCCCTGGTCTTTATCGTAATTGGCAATAAATTTTGAAATCTTATGTTCAATATCATCAAATGTAATATCAAACTTATGAGGTGTCGTCACAAATGATGGTCTGCAGTCTGGCCAGATACTTCCTACATAAAATGGTAATCTATAATCGAATACATTGTCAAGTTCCATAGAATCCATGATCTGTCCTGCTAATGAAATATGTGATTTCTTTCTCATATAAATGATACTCCTTATAATTGGAACCATATCCGGATCATATATTCCTTCCAGATATCGTCGTCAGCTGCTTTGTTACACCCTTTGACTCAGATTATATAATTTTATCTGTCAATATGCAACCAAATGATGAATTCTTTATATTTTTTTAATATTTAGCCTATAATTTATTTAATCTTCCATGTATTTCCGTAATAAATCTAATATTTTGCCGCTATTAAATCCTTTTCTTGCAAAATAACCGTAATATTTCTGAAAATTCTCCTTAGTGATGGAACCCTTTTGCCGAATTCTTTTCTTGACCTGTTCTTCCAAGATATCATCTTCTTCGTATTCATATTCCTCAAAGACCCTCTCTAACGTCTCCGCAGTGATTCCTTTCTTCCGAAGGTCCATCTTAATCTGAATCTTACTCTTACTTCCTGACTTGTATTCCATGTAGCGGCGTACATATTCTTCATCATTGATATATCCAAATGACTCCACATACGCAACTGCCCCTTCCGTAATAAATTCTGGAAATTCTGCTCTCATAAGACGATCTTTTAATTCCTTTCTTGTACGATCCTGATATTTTAACAATGACATAGCTTTTAACTTCGCCCGATGTAACAGTAATTTGTTCAATTCTTCAAATTCTTCCTGTCCGATCTCGTCTTGTTCATGGAATCCCAATCGTCTTATCTCATTATAGTAAAGCAGGCAGTACTTTTCTTCATCGAAGAAAAGCCTGACCTGCTTTGTTCCTACTTTATCTAGTTTCGTAATGATCATTATTCTTCAGAAACCTGAGTCTCTGCCTTAGGATCGTTGTTGGCATTCTCAGTATCTTCCTCTAACAGTCCATAGTGGACACGGATTGCATGTTCCACTGTCTCTGCGATATCTGGGTGATCTTCTAAGTACTTCTTACTGTTCTCTCTACCCTGTCCGATCTTCTCTCCGTTGTATGCATACCATGCACCACTCTTATGAATGATATCTGCATCTGCTGCAAGATCTAAAATATCTCCATACTTGGAAATTCCTTTTCCAAACATAATATCAAATTCTGCTTGTTTAAACGGAGGAGCCACCTTATTCTTCACTACTTTGATCCTTGTTCTGTTACCGATCATCTCTCCTGCCTGTTTTAATGTCTCTGTTCTTCTGACATCTAAGCGGATAGATGAATAGAACTTAAGCGCACGTCCACCAGTTGTTGTCTCTGGGTTTCCGAACATGACTCCAACTTTCTCACGCAACTGATTGATAAAGATAACCGTGCAGTTAAACTTACTTACAACACCTGTTAACTTACGAAGTGCCTGTGACATCAATCTTGCCTGAAGACCTACGTGGGAATCTCCCATATCTCCGTCAATCTCTGCCTTTGGTACCAAAGCTGCCACAGAATCGACGATGATGATATCGATTGCTCCAGATCTTACCATAGTCTCTGTGATCTCAAGTCCCTGTTCTCCTGTATCTGGCTGAGAGATATAAAGGTTATCAATGTCAACCCCGATATTCTTTGCATAGACTGGATCAAGGGCATGCTCTGCATCAATAAATCCTGCAATCCCGCCTCTCTTCTGAACTTCAGCTACCATATGAAGTGCTACTGTTGTCTTACCACTAGATTCAGGTCCATAAATCTCAATGATACGTCCCTTAGGAACTCCACCTACTCCTAATGCGATGTCAAGACTGATAGAACCTGTTGGTGTTACTTCGATCGTACGATCTGCCTGGTATTCTCCAAGTTTCATGACCGATCCCTTACCATAGTCTTTCTCGATCTTAACCAATGCGGCATCCAATGCCTTTAATTTCTCTTCCTGTTTCATATATGTTTACTCCTTTTAATTTCAAATATTTATCTTATATTCTTCTATCTTTTAATTTCCTGTTTAGAGTATAGCATATCCTTACACTAAAAAACAAGTGTTCGAACGAATATTTGTTCGATTTTTCTTATTATAAAGATTCTTCAACTAATGCATGCCTTACCATAGTTAACGCTCTGCATACAGCTGTTTCTCTGACTTTCTGTCTGTTACCGTTTAACTGGTATTTGTTTACTTTCGTCTTTCCATTGACACTGACACCGATGTAAACAAGTCCTGCTTTCTTCTCAGGTGTTTCACCGCCCGGTCCAGCAAGACCTGTGATTCCAACACCAACATTTGAACCTGCCTGTCGTGCAACACCTTCCGCCATCTGTCTGGCCGTATCTTCTGAAACTGCTCCAACGGTATTTAGAGTTTCTTCTTTTACTCCAAGATATTTCATCTTGGCTTCATTTGCATATGTAATGAAACTTTCATTTAAGACATCTGATGCTCCTGCAACATTAACTAACCTTGCGGTAAACATTCCTGCTGTACAGGATTCTGCTGCCGCGATCGTATAATGCTGTTTACTTAACATGTCGACTACAACATCTTCTAATGTTTCATCTTCTTTTGTCGTAAAAATCTTATGCCCAAATCTTTGGTATAATTCTTCCGTTACTGGTGCAACAAGTTTCTTTGCTTCATCTTCACTTGCCGCTTTTGCTGTCACTCGAAGATGAACTTCTCCTAATTTGGCATATGGGGCAACTGTAGGATTCGTCTGCTTTTCGATCAAATCTTCAATCTCTGCTGCAACTCGGCTTTCTCCCATACAATCGATCTTCACAACATCGGAGTATAATACTTCTGAACTTAATTCTTTTATGATCGGTTCTACTTGATCATGGAACATTGGGAGCAGTTCACTTGGAGGTCCTGGGAGTAAAACTACTTTCTTCCCTTCTTTTGCATGGATGACCATTCCAGGTGCTGTTCCATTTTCGTTATATAAAACAGTACAATCTTCTGGCACTAATGCCTGTTTTAAATTATTCTCTGTCATGCTACGATGACTTCTCGCAAAATATTCTTTCAAACGTCTTAGTGCTTCTTCATCTTCTACAAGATCCTGTCCACATGCTTTCGTTGCAATTTCCTTTGTAAGATCGTCTTTCGTTGGTCCAAGTCCACCAGATAAGATCAAAATATCAGATCTCTCAAGTCCCTGTCTGATCACATTTTCTAATCTTTCCGGATTGTCGCCTACTGTCGTCTCAAAAAAAACGCTTATCCCCAATGAGGCTAAGCGTTCTGATAAGTAGGCAGCATTGGTATTCACGATGTTTCCTAATAAAATCTCTGTTCCTACGCAAATAATTTCTGCTGTCATAAATGTTGTTCCTTTCTGGATCTAGTTCCCTTCAGATAATACCTGTTTATTCTTCACCAAATAATCAACTAAAGAAATGATCGTCAGGGCTGTTGCAATAACGATCAAAATATTCTCGATCATCACGGCTGTGCTTGTTCCAAGGTCAATGATCAGCATAATGATCATAAACATCTGAAAGTTTGTCTTAAATTTTCCCCAGTAACTGGCTGCGATAACAATTCCATTATCAGAGGCGATCAAACGGAATCCACTAATGATAAATTCTCTTGCAATAATAATGATCGCTACGATAGATGATAAACGGTGCATTCCAACTAATGCGATCATTGCAGAGCAAACTAATAATTTGTCTGCCAATGGATCCATAAATTTTCCGAAATTTGTTACCAGGTTATATTTTCTTGCAATATGTCCATCTAAAAAGTCTGTAAGACTCGCTAGAATAAATACAACAACTGCGATCCACTTGCTGTAATCCCCTGCATAATCTGTCAGCAGGAAAAATAAGAATACCGGGATCATAAGTGTTCTTAAAATTGTTAACTTATTTGGTAAATTCATAATCTACTTCTCCTATCACATCATATTCTCTACCCTGGGTAATTTTAACATAAACAAAGTCTCCTGTCATCAGTTCTTCTGGAGAATTTATAAAAACACATCCATCTACCTTTGGTGCATCCATATAAGAACGTCCAACGTAGATATCATCTTCAAATAAATATCCTTCTACCATGACTTTGATCGTTTTACCGACTAACTGCTGGGTATGTTCATAGGAAATCTCCTGCTGAAGACTCATCAGTTCATCTCTTCGTTCTTCTTTGACTTCTTCGTCAATCTGATCCTCAAATGTTGCTGCCAGTGTATCTTCTTCCGGTGAATAAGTAAAGACTCCTAACCGATCAAATTTACATTCTTCTACAAAGTTCATTAATCCTTCGTGATCTTCTTGACTTTCTCCTGGAAATCCTGTGATCAGTGTTGTACGGATCGTGATATCAGGAATCTCTTTACGAAGTTTCTTGATCACTGCTACAAGATCTTCTCTTGACGTTCTTCTTCCCATTCTCTGTAAGATACGATTCTCACTATGCTGAATCGGCATATCAATGTAATTGCAGACTTTCTCTTCTGTCTTGATCACTTCGATCAGCTCATCTGTAATCTCTTCTGGATAGCAGTATAACAAGCGGATCCATTCAATTCCTTCGATCTTGCAAAGTTCATGAAGTAATAACGGAAGCTGTTTTTCTCCTGTCAGGTCCTTGCCATACAGTGTTGTTTCCTGAGCTACCAGTACTAATTCTTTCACTCCTTCAGATGCTAAACGCTTTGCCTCATTCAACAGTTCTTCCATTGGAACACTTCTGAAATGTCCACGGATCTTTGGAATGATACAATAGCTGCATCGTTTGTCACAACCTTCAGCAATTTTTAAATATGCCATATGATTTCCTGTTGTTACAACACGCTCTACATTTGAGTTATCTGGAAGATAATCAATACTTTCGTAATGTTCAAAATGTTCTCCAGCATTTTCTTCTAATGCGGTATTCACTGCTTCTACAATAGAATCATAACTCGTTGTTCCAAGAACTGCATCAATCTCTGGGATCTCTTCTAAGATCTCGTCTTTATAACGTTCTGCGAGGCATCCAGCAACAACCAATGCCTTCAGATTCTGTTCTTTGTACTGTGCCATCTCTAAGATCGTATTGATACTTTCTTCTTTGGCATCATGGATGAAACAGCATGTATTAATTACAATAACATCTGCCTGTGTCTCATCATCTGTCAAAGTGTAGCCATGCTTGGTCAAAAGTCCAAGCATAACTTCACTGTCTACTAAGTTTTTATCACATCCAAGCGAAATAAATAATATCTTCATTTCTCTTACTCTCCAAACAGTTTCTTAGATTCTACACAGTTTTTCATTAACATTGCGATCGTCATTGGTCCAACTCCACCTGGAACTGGTGTGATCGCAGATGTCTTTGGTGCAACCTTGTCATAATCTACATCACCACAAAGTTTGTTATTTTCATTTCTGTGGATTCCAACATCAATGACAACTGCTCCGTCTTTTACATAAGAATCATCAATAAATTTTGGTTTACCAATTGCTACAACTAAGATATCTGCACGTTTGCAGACTTCTTTTAAATCTTTTGTATGAGAATGGCAGACAGTCACTGTTCCGTTCTCACGTAATAATAACATTGCCATAGGCTTTCCTACAATGTTACTTCTTCCTACTACCACACATTCTTTCCCATCAATTTCGACACCAGAACGTTTTAATAACTGGATCACTCCGGCTGGTGTACATGGTAAGAATCCTTTTTCTCCAATTACCATGTTTCCAACACTGACTGGATGGAATCCGTCAACATCTTTCTTAGGATCGATCGCTAATAATACTTCATCCTCATCCAAATGTTTTGGAAGTGGAAGCTGTACCAAGATTCCGTTGATCTTAGGATCTTTATTGCATTTGTCCACGATTGCCATTAATTCTTCCTGTGTTGTCTCTTCTGGAAGCTCATAGCTTACAGACTCGATCCCTACATACTCGCAGGCACGTTTTTTGTTACGCACATAAACACTTGATGCAGGATCTGCTCCTACCTGAATAACAGCAAGCGCAATATCTTTTCCCTCTGCTTTCAGCTGTGCTACTTCTTCTTTTACTTCATCTTTGATTTCCTGAGAAATCTTCTTTCCATCAATAATCTGCATTGTATTTCCTCGTCATTTCTTTTAAGTATATATTGGCTTTATTTTTGTTGATTAGAATAATCCTGTGATAACTCCATCGTTATTCACATCGATTCCTTCTGCTGCTGGTTTCTTTGGAAGTCCTGGCATTGTCATGACATCACCTGTTAAAGCTACTAAGAATCCTGCACCTGCATTGACATAAATCTCACGGATCGTAATATCAAATCCTTCTGGACGTCCAAGCTTCTTAGGATCATCAGATAAAGAATACTGATTCTTCGCCATACAGACTGGAAGATTTCCATACCCAAGTTCAGTCAGTCTCTTCTTCTGACGTGCTGCAGCTGCTGTGTATACAACTTTATCTGCTCCATAAATCTTAGTTGCGATCGTTTCGATCTTTTCTTCGATCGTTGTATCATCATATGTATATAATGGTTTGTAATGACTTTCTTTATTATCTAATGTACGAAGGATTGCTTTGGCAAGTTCGATTCCACCTTCTCCACCTTTTTCCCATACCTGAGATAATGCAAAATCACAATCTCTTTCTTCACAGAAATTCTTGATAAATGTAAGTTCTGCTTCTGTATCTGTTGCAAACTGGTTTAATGTTACAACAACAGGAACTCCGAACAATTTTAAGTTCTCGATATGTTTTTCAAGATTTACGATACCTTTGCTTAACGCATCAATATTTTCTTCTGCCAGATTGTCTTTTGGAACTCCACCATTGTATTTTAAAGCACGTACAGTTGCTACTAATACAACTGCATCTGGGTGAAGATCAGCCATCTGACACTTAATATCCATAAATTTCTCTGCACCAAGGTCCGCACCGAATCCTGCTTCTGTAATTGTGATATCTGCTAATTTTAACGCTAATTTTGTAGCCTGTACGCTATTACATCCATGTGCGATATTCGCAAATGGTCCACCATGTACAAATGCTGGTGTATGCTCTAATGTCTGGATCATATTTGGTTTTAATGCATCTTTTAATAATGCCGCCATAGCTCCGACTGCATTCAAATCTTTCGCTGTAACTGGCTCACGATCCATATTATATGCAACAATGATCTTTCCTAAACGTTCTTTTAAATCTGCCATATCATTTGCAAGGCAAAGGATCGCCATGATCTCAGATGCTACTGTGATCACAAAATGATCCTCACGGACAACACCATCCACACGACGTCCAAGTCCGATGACTGTATTTCTTAATGCACGGTCATTCATATCGATACATCTCTTCCATACAACATCTCTTGTATCGATATTTAGTTTATTTCCTTGCTGAATGTGATTATCAAGCATTGCTGCTAATAAGTTGTTTGCAGATGTGATCGCATGAAAATCCCCTGTAAAATGAAGGTTTAAATCTTCCATTGGTACAACCTGTGCATATCCACCACCGGCTGCTCCACCTTTGATACCAAAACATGGTCCAAGAGATGGCTCACGAAGAGCACAGATTGTTTTCTTTCCAAGTTTGTTTAATGCCTGAGATACTCCGACGCTTGTTGTTGTCTTTCCTTCACCTGCTGGAGTTGGGTTGATCGCTGTCACAAGAACTAGTTTCCCGTCTTCGTTATTCTTAACTTCATCCATGAAATGAGAATCAAATTTAGCCTTGTATTTTCCATATAATTCAAGGTCATCTTCTTTGATCCCGATATTCGCTGCAACTTCTTTGATCGGTAATAATGTGGCTTCCTGTGCGATTTCAATATCTGTTTTCATAATAGTTTCCTTTCTATAGATAATCTTCTTTGTATTGTTCAAATTGTTCTTCGCTCATAAGAACTTTCCTTGGCTTGGTTCCTTCCTCTTCTCCGACGATCCCCGCCTCGCATAACTGATCCATCAGTCTTGCTGCACGGTTAAATCCAATCTTAAAGACTCTTTGAAGACTTGCGATCGAAGCCTTGTCTTTGTCAATAATAAACTCAGCTGCTTTTTCAAAATATTCATCCCTTTCCTGCGATGTTGCTGCTTTGACCGCAGCTGTCTGAATCTTTTCCTGAATGTCTGCACCATAGCTGTCTTCGGCATTATTTTCTTCCTTTAAGAATTCTACAACCTTGCTGACTTCTTCATCACTGACAAATGCACCTTGTACACGGATCGGCTTCTGATATCCGGATGGATAGAATAACATATCACCCTTTCCTAACAGTTTCTCAGCACCATTCATATCAATGATCGTTCTTGAATCAACTCCCGATGATACCGAAAATGCAATTCTTGAAGGTACATTCGCTTTGATCAGGCCTGTAATAACGTTAACCGATGGTCTCTGTGTTGCGATCACCAGATGAATTCCTGCTGCCCTGGCAAGCTGTGACAGGCGAACGATCGCATCTTCCACTTCACCAGGTGCAACCATCATAAGGTCTGCAAGCTCATCTACAATGATAACGATCTGCGGAAGCTTCTTAAAATCTTCCCCTTCCATACCATTCTTGATCGATTCCTCGACCTTCTCATTATATCCAGTTAAGTTTCTTACATTCACTTCTGCAAACTTCTTATATCGCTCTCCCATCTCCATCACAGCCCAGTTTAACGCACTGGATGCCTGCTTCGGATCTGTAACGACTGGGATCAGTAAGTGCGGAATCCCCTGATATGCACTTAATTCTACAACCTTCGGATCGATCATGATTAGTTTGACTTCATCTGGCGTTGCCTTGTATAAAATACTCATGATCAATGTATTAATACAAACTGACTTACCAGAACCTGTTGCTCCTGCGATCAAAAGATGCGGCATCTTGGCAATATCTGACACGATCACCTGTCCAGCAAGGTTCTTCCCTACTGCAAATGCGATCTTTGATCTTGCCTGTGCAAATTCCTGATTCTCGATCAGTTCCCTGAACATTACCATCTGGTTTGTCTTATTCGGAACTTCAATTCCAATTGCTGATTTCCCTGGGATCGGTGCTTCAATTCGAATATCTGCTGCTGCAAGGTTTAACTTAATATCATCCGCAAGATTTACGATCTTGCTGACTTTCACACCCTGTTCTGGATGTAATTCAAACTGTGTAACGGATGGTCCACAGCTAATATTGGTAATTGTAACATGAACTCCGAAATCTTCCAATGTTTTTTGCAGTTTTTGTGCAGTCTGACGAAGTTCTTCTTTGTTATTTCCTGCTGCTTTCTTTCCTTTCTCCAACAAAGATACTGGTGGAAACTTATAATCTCCTTCTTTGGTCCGAACCTGAGGAAGAATCTCTACTGGTTTCGATGGTGTATTCTTATCCTTATTCACAAGAGATCTCTTCGATACATTCGGCTGTACTGGTTCAAATATTTCTTTTGGTTCTTTGTCTATCTCTTCTTGTTCGATCAGATCATCAAAATCCTTCTGTATCGGTGTTTGTTTTGTTTTCTCTTCTGGTTCCATTGGAGGCATTGGAGATGCCTGTGATGGTTTCGGTCTTCCAGATCGTAAATCCGGAATATGCATCGATCGTTTCTTTCTCGGTGCTGTTTCTTTATCTTCTTTGGACACCTCTTTTGCTTTTCGTTTCTTCTTCACTGGTCGTTCTTCTATATCTTCTTCATATCCTTCTACTGTAAAGAAATCAACTGCTTTCTTAAGGAAGGAAAGTAAGGATCTCTCTGTTACAAGGATCAATGAGATCACAGAAATCAATAACACAACCAAAACACTTCCTGCCCCTCCCAGTTCCTTATACAGGATTGAACAGATCAATGCTCCCAGATACCCGCCTCCTCTGTGGGTTCTTCCACTAAATACAAAGGCTGAATAAGCATCTCTTACTTCTATATTATATATCATCTGAAAAATTGTGGATACCATACATAACAGCAGAATTGCAAAACATGTCTTCTTCACTGCAAGACTGCTGTAATCATTGGAAATCAATAAAATTGCCAGAATAAAACTTACCGCCGGAATGACGTAATGGGTCGTTCCAAACGCTCCAAAGAAAAATGTACTGATGCTGTTTCCTATGTATCCGCATATTCCAAAATTACTTAAAAATAAAAAAATGAAAAGAGCAAAAACAACTAATACTGCAATCTCTTTATAAAACGGTGCAAAATCCTTTTGTCTTGTGCGTGTCCGTTTCTTTGCAGAAGATGTCTTTCTCTTTCTTGTCTTCTTTGCTGCCATAGAAATAGTTACCTCTCTTTGTATACATTTTGTATACATAATCTGCGTATTTTCTTATTTTACAATTAATTATCAAAATACGCAAGTCCCACCATAGAAAAAGGGAAATGTATTTATCTCCCATACATTTCCCTTTTCTTTTAACATCTTAATATTGTGCAGTTTCTGGAGGTACAAAATCTTCCGCTTCTTTTACAAATTTCTTAACCTGAATTTGTGCTTTCACAACAGGTATATTGGTTCCAGCTCCTGCAACACATCCACCTGGACATCCCATTCCTTCGATCAGATAGCCCTTTTTCTTCCCTGCTTTCGCCTGTAGAAGCATCTTCTTACACTCTGCAAGGCCTTCCACATGATCGATCTTTACTTCTGTTCCAGGATAGTATTCATCAATACATGCCTTGATCGCTCCAGCTACTCCGCTCGCAACCGCATATCCACGTCCTGCTCCAAAGGCATCATTTAACTCTTCTTCTTTTTCATATGTGTTGAAATCGATTTCTTTCGCATCAAACATTCCAGCCAGTTCTTCAAACGTGATCACAAAATCAACCTCACTTCGCACTGTTCGTCTGGATGCTTCTAACTTTTTGGCAACACATGGCCCTACAAAAACAATTTTTGCATTTGGAGATGTAATTCTTGCCGCTCTTGCCGTTGCTACCATTGGCGTTAATGCATTAGAAATTTCATCGATCACCTCTGGAAAATATTTCTTTCCAAGCATAGACCATGATGGGCAGCATGATGTCAGCAAGAATGGTAGTTTCCCTGTAGCTACACTTTGAACATAATGCTTTGCCTCTTCTAGTGCCCCTGCATCTGCTCCAACTGCAACTTCCCACACATCCGCAAATCCTATATCAAGAAGTGCAGCTTTTATCTTATTTGGCGTCGCTTTTGGTCCAAATTGTCCGACAAATGCAGGTGCTAAAATCGCGATCACTTCCGCACCTTCATTCATTGCCTTGATCAACTGATAAATCTGAGATTTATCTGCAATTGCTCCAAATGGACAATTCACCATACACATACCACAAGAAACACATTTATCTGGATTGATCTTAGCTCTTCCTGCATAATCTGTTTCAATCGCTCCAACTCCACAGGCATTTGCACAGGGACGTTTCCTTTCATAAATCGCACCATATGGACAGACCTTTTTACATTGTCCACATTTGATACATTTTTCCTGGTCGATATAAGAATATCCATCTTTAAAACTAATCGCTTTCTTCGGGCAAACTTCCATACACGGATGTGCCATGCATCCCTGACACTGCTCTCCTACAATAAATGCCTTCTCCTTACATTCATTGCATGCAGATGGAATCACCTGAAGAAGTGGCGGCTCATAATACTTCTCTGAAATATTACTCTCATCAATTCCTTTCGTAATTCTTGTTGGTTTATCCGCTGGATTTAATGACATTCCCATGGCAAGCCTCAGTCTCTCACCTACGATCGCTCGTTCTCTGTAAATGCTATCTCGGTATTTTGCAACTTCTCCAGGTATGATCTCATATGGAAGATCTTCAAGATCCTGTAGGTTTCTTTGTTCGTAACCAAACTTTGCGATCTCTTTGAAAATTCTTCTTCTCACATTCCGAACTGGTGTCTGTATTCCTCTCATGATATTCCCTCCTCTAATGACGCCTTAAGGTAGTTTGTGTTTTTTTTAACATACTTGTTATTCTTATCATATACCAAAACAGGAATATTATAAAGGTATTATCTGTTTTTTATTCAAATTTTCTATTTATTTTCAGACTGATTAATTATTTCAATCAATCTGTCTGTTGCTTCTTTTATTCCACCCATCTCATCGATCAATCCTTCTTTTACTGCTTCCTCCCCTGAAAGGATCATACCAACATCTTTTACCTGCTGTCCAATATGAAGCATCAATTCTTCAACTCTTTCCTTTTTCATTTTACAATGATCACTAATAAATGTCGTAATCCGATCTTGAATCTTTTCAATATTACGATAACTTTGAATAACACCGATAAATGTTCCAGAACTTCTCACTGGATGAATCATCATTGTTGCACTTTTCACAATAAAAGAATGATCTGCTGCCACAGCAAGTGGTACTCCGATCGAATGACTTCCTCCAAGAACAAGCGATACGGTTGGTTTGCTTAGAGATGCAATAAGCTCTGCGATCGCAAGTCCACATTCCACATCTCCACCGATCGTATTGATCAAAATTAAGATTCCTTTTATACTTTCATCCTGCTCAACCTTTGCTAAAGCCGGTATCATATGTTCATATTTTGTTGTCTTTGCATTTTGTGCAGATAACTGATGCCCTTCGATCTCACCAATGATGGTCATTGTAAAAATCCCATTCTCCTGCAACTGTCCAAATTTTTCTATTTCTTGTCTCTCGTTATCTTTCATACTAAATTCTTACCTTCCTGTATCATATTTATTATCTTTATTATTTAGAACGATGCTCTGCAATTTGCACTAAAAAAAGAAGGAAGCATCTTCTTACTTCCTTCTTTAGTATGAAATCTAATTCAATTTCTATTCATCAATTTCAAAAGAGATTAACAGATCCTCCTGATTTACCTGTTCTCCTTCTTTGACATAGATCTTATCAACCTTACCATTGACCGTAGAAACAACAGTTGTCTCCATCTTCATAGCTTCAACTGTCATCAGTGGCATATTCACTGTGACCTCATCACCTTCATTGACAAGAACTTTACCAACTGTTCCTGGAATTGTAGATCCAAGATGTGCAGGATTAGATTTATCTGCTTTGACTCTTCGGTCTGTCTTAACCTCTAAATTCTTATCAAGAACTTTGATCTCACGGATAGATCCATTTACTTCAAAGTCTAACAGTCGGTATCCATCTTCATCAGGCTCTGTCATATCGATAAATTTGATGATCAGATATTTACCTTCATCTAATTTCAGTGTTGTCTCTTCACCTTTTCTCAATCCATAGAAGTATACATGGCTTTCAAGTCCTGTTACATCATTGTAAGCCTCAAAATGTCTGCAGTAATCTTCATATACTTTTGGATATAATGCATAACTTAATGTCTTCTGGCTTAAGATATCTGGATCTTCCATATTCTCTGTATAGAAGTTTTCTTTTAATCCCTTTGCGATATAATCAAAATCTTCATCTGGTAATAAACTTCCTGGACGCACATTGATCGGTTTCTTATCTTTTAATACGATCTTCTGTAATTCTTCTGGGAATCCACCTTCTGGCTGTCCGATCATACCTTCGAAGTATTCTACAACAGAATCTGGATAAGATAAATCTTTACCAACTTCTAAGATATTCTCTTTGGTTAATCCATTCTTGAACATAAAGATCGCAAAGTCTCCAACAACTTTAGATGATGGTGTTACTTTAACGATATTTCCAAGTAACTGGTTCGCATCTTTATATAAGCCTTTGATCTCTTCAAAGTCTTCCGCTGCACCCATTTCTTTTACCTGTGCTAACAGGTTAGAGTACTGTCCACCTGGAATCTCATATTTGTAAATCTCTGTATTAGGTGCATCCATTCCGCTCTCAAACTGTTTGTAGATTGGACGGATTCTTGCATAGTACTGGCTCAATTCTGTTAATTCATCTGGATTAAGTCCTGTATCTCGCTCTGTTCCTTTTAATGCTTCTACTAATGAATTCATACATGGGTTACTTGTCATAGAACTCATAGAACCGATCGCACAGTCAGCGATATCTAGTCCTGCTTCAGATGCCATTAATAATGTGCTGACACCATTTCCAGTAGAATCATGTGTATGAAGATTAACTGGAATATTTAATTCTTCTTTTAATGCACTGATAAGTTTCTTCGCTGCATATGGTTTTACAAGACCTGCCATATCTTTGATCGTAAAGATATGAACACCTAAGCTTTCTAATTCTTTGGCTTTCTTTACATAGTAATCTAATGTATATTTTGTCTCGTTTGGATCTGTGATATCTCCTGTGTAGCAGATTGTTCCTTCTACGATCTTGCCTGTCTTTAATGCTGTCTCGATCGGCATCTTCATATTCTCAACCCAGTTTAAGCTGTCGAAAATACGGAATACATCTACACCTTTTTGTGATGCTTCTTCGATGAATTTCTTAACAACATTATCTGGATAGTTGCTGTATCCTACAGCATTGGATGCTCGAAGTAACATCTGGATCAGTGTATTTGGCATATGTTGTCTTAATAATTTTAATCTCTTCCATGGAGACTCTTTTAAGAAACGATAAGCTGTATCATAAGTAGCTCCACCCCATGCCTCTACAGAGAATGCATTCTCCATAAATGCGTTTGTCGCATCAGATGCTCCGATCAGATCTTTTGTTCTCATACGTGTTGCCATTAAAGACTGCTGTGCGTCACGCATTGTTGTATCTGTGATCAGTAATCTCTTCTCGTTTAACAGACTCTGTGTGAAGTCTTTGGCTCCCATCTCTAAGAACTTGTCTCTGGAACCATAAATCTTCTTCTCTGTATCATACTTTGGAAGAGTTCTTGCTTCAAAATCTGGTTTGTCAAGAACAGCTTTCTGCACGTTTACCATCTTATTTCCTAAAAATTCCAGGATCTTTGTTGCTCTGTCCTGGCTCTCTGGAAGTAAGAATAATTCTGGTGTTTCTTCAATAAATGTTGTATAGCATCTTCCCTCACGGAATGTCTCATTATTTAATACGTTGATCAGGAATGGAATATTTGTCTTAACTCCACGAATACGGATCTCTTTTAATACACGGATAGATTTGTCAACCGCTCTTCCAAATGTACGATCATGAGAGATCGCTTTTACCAATAAGCTGTCATAGTATGGTGTGATCTCTGCTCCTGCATATGCATTACCACCATCTAATCGAATACCGTTACCAGCTCCAGAACGATATACTGTGATCTTACCTGTATCTGGCAGGAAATTATTCATTGGATCTTCTGTTGTGATACGTGTCTGGATAGAGTATCCATTACATGTCACTTCCTCCTGAGATCCAATACCGATCTCTTCAGAATCTAAAGAATATCCTTCTGCTACAAGAACCTGTGTCTGTACGATATCGATTCCTGTTACCATCTCTGTGATCGTATGTTCTACCTGTACACGAGGGTTCATCTCGATAAAGTATGCGTTGTTATCTGCATCTACCAGGAACTCTAATGTTCCAGCATTCTTATATCCTACATGTTTTGCAAGACGGATAGATGCTTCGAAGATCTGCTGTCTTACTTCTTCTGGCACGCTGAATGCTGGTGCATATTCTACAACCTTCTGATGTCTTCTCTGTACAGAGCAGTCACGGTCATATAAATGAACAACATGTCCATACTGGTCACCAATGATCTGAACCTCGATATGTTTTGGACTCTTTAAGTATTTTTCAACGAAAATCTGATCGTCTCCAAATGCTTTCTTGGATTCATCTCTTGCTTCTGCATATTCTTTTGGCATCTCTTCGGCTGAATGAACGATACGCATTCCACGTCCTCCACCACCATTGGAAGCCTTTAACATTACAGGATATCCAACTTGGTTCGCAATCTTAGTCACTTCTTCCAGTCCGTGAACCGCATGGTCTACACCAGGAATGATTGGAACATCAGCTTCTATTGCCATCTGTTTGGAAGAAATCTTATCTCCCATCTTACGCATTAAGCTTGAGGATGGTCCGATAAATGTGATTCCATTCTTCTCACAGGCATCTACAAAGTCAGGATTCTCTGATAAAAATCCATAACCTGGATGAATTGCATCTACGTTCTTCTCTTTTGCAATACGAATGATCGTATTGATGTCAAGATAGGCATCGATTGGTCCTTTGTCCGGATTCAACTGATAAGATTCATCAGCTTTAGAACGGAATAAGGCATAACGGTCTTCTTTTGAAAAGACACCAACCGTTGTAATTCCAAGTTCGTTTAAAGCTCGGAAAACTCGGATCGCAATCTCACCACGGTTTGCAACCAATACTTTTTTAAACTTCTTTAATTCCATGGTCATAACTCCTTTTCGAGGTTTATCATTTTAAAAAAATGTATTTTTAAAACTGATTATATCGCAAAACTTGTTTTTTTACAATACTTGTACGAAAAAAGAATCCTGATTTATAAAAATCAGGATTCTTTGATAAAGATCTTATTCTTCTGTTTTTTCTTCTTCGTTAGCTAATGCTTTCATGCTTAAGCTGATCTTCTTGTCATCTTTCTTGAAGTCAACTACTTTAGCTTCGATTTCCTGTCCAACGCTTAATACGTCAGATGGTTTGTCGATATGTTCTTTTGCGATCTGAGAAACGTGAAGAAGTGCATCGATTCCTGATTCTAACTCAACGAATGCTCCGAAATCTGTCATACGTGCAACTTTACCTGTTACAACACTTCCTACTTTGTATTTCTCTTCTGCTTTTAACCATGGATTCTCTTCTGGGAATTTTAAGCTTAATGCGATCTTCTCTCCCTGAATATCCTTGATCAGAACTGTTACTTTATCTCCAATATTGAAGACCTTCTTAGGGTTTTCAACACGTCCCCAAGACATTTCAGAAATGTGAAGAAGTCCGTCTGCTCCACCTAAATCGATGAATGCACCGAAGTCTGTTACATTCTTAACAACTCCTTCTACTTTCATTCCTGCTTCGATCTTCTCGAATAATTCTTTCTGTTTTTCTTTCTTAGCAGCTACTAATAACTGTTTGCGGTCTCCGATGACTCTTCTCTTACGAGGGTTGAACTCACTGATAACGAATTCGATTTCCTGTCCTTCGTATTTCTTTAAGTCTCTTTCATAAGAATCAGAAACTAAGCTTGCAGGGATGAATACACGTGCTTCTTCGATCAGTACGCTTAATCCACCATCTAAAACCTGAGCTACAGGTGCTTTTAAGACTTCTTTATTCTCGAAAGCTTCTTCTAAACGTTTGTTTCCTTTTTCAGCTGCTAATCTCTTATAAGTAAGAAGAACCTGTCCTTCTCCATCATTCACTTTTAATACCTTAGTCTCCATAGTATCACCAACTTTAGCAACAGTTGTTAAATCTACGTTGGCTGAATCGTTAGAGTATTCACTTCTTGTTAAGATACCATCTGCTTTGTATCCGATGTTTAAGATGATCTCATCTGGTTTCACATCGATAACTGTACCTTTCACTACCTCTCCGTTGTGAATTGTCACAAAACTTTCCTCTAATAATTCTTCAAAACTCTTTTCTGTCATGCTAGCATGAACCTCCTTGATAATTTTCTGTGGGGTTGAGGCCCCCGCTGTAATACCTACCTTACCAGTCGATTCAAAAAGTTTCAAATCCAGGTCTCTAAGTGTCTGCACAAAAAAGGTGTTCTCACACTCTTTCTTACTAATCTCATATAACTTCTGGCTGTTGGAGCTTTGCTTATCTCCGATCACAACCATTGCATCTACACCCTTAGCGATAGACTTTGCTTCCAGTTGACGCTCTTCCGTGGCATTACATATTGTATTACATACTCCTATATCATAACCCTTTTTATTCAGAATTTCAACTAAATCTTGAAATTTCTTGTAATTAAATGTCGTTTGTGATACAAGAGTCGTTGGCTTATTAAGATCGATCCCTTCAAACTGCTCTGCATCTGAGATAATATGCACTTCTCCAGTACACCATCCTTTGATTCCCTGAACTTCTGGGTGCTGCTCACTTCCAACGATGATCACCTGATCACCATCGTTGCCTGCTTTCTCTACGATCTTATGGATCTTTCTGACAAATGGACATGTTGCATCAACTAATTCCAATCCTTTTTCATGGATCAGATCATAAATTTCTCTCGCAACTCCATGGGAACGTATGATAACCGTTCCTTCTTCCAAAGCTTCTAATTCTTCTCTGGAATTGATCACTTCCACGCCCTTTTTCTTCAGATCATTCACAACCTCTGAATTGTGAATGATTGGCCCGTATGTGTATACATTTTTCTTTCCTGCTTCTTTATATACAGTGTCAACAGCACGCTTCACGCCAAAACAAAACCCTGCTGTTTTTGCTAAAATAACTTCCATCTTTATCCTCACTGCTTGTAAATAAACTTTTTATTATTTTACTTTTTCAAATTCTGCAACGATCGCATCAACAACTTCTTCGATCGTCATATCAGAAGAATCAACCAGTACTGCATCTTCTGCCTGTTTTAGCGGTGCGATCTCACGTTCCATATCCTGACGGTCACGGATAATGATATCTTCCTCAATCTTATCAAAATCAGCCTCTACACCTTTTTCTACCAATTCTTTGTAACGGCGCTCGGCTCTTACTTTGGAAGATGCTGTTAAATAAATCTTTAAGTCTGCATTTGGCAATACGTTTGTTCCGATATCTCTTCCATCCATTAAGATATTAGCTGTCTTGGCAAGATCTCTTTGAAGATCTAATAGTGTTGCTCTTACCATTTTATATGCAGATGTCTTCGAAGCCATATTTCCAACTTCCTCGGTACGGATCAGTCCATTTACATTTTCCCCGTTTAATAACACCTGCTGCACTCCATCTTCATAGTTGATACTTACATGAATATCTGGACATGCTTTGTTGATCGCCTCTTCATCCTTTGGATCGATCTCATGTCTGATGAAATAAAGAGCCATTGCACGGTACATTGCTCCTGTATCCACATAAATAAATTCTAATTTCTTTGCAATCGTTTTTGCAATCGTGCTTTTTCCTGCTCCTGCTGGTCCATCAATCGCAATACTATACATTACCTTTTCCTCCTGATCTGCTTCCTAATATATTAATTCATTCCTGCAAGATATCCTGTTGACCATGCGATTTGAAGGTTAAACCCACCTGTAACCGCATCAAGATCTAATACTTCCCCTGCAAAATATAATCCTTTGATCTTCTTTGATTCCATCGTCCCCGGATCGATCTCTTTGACGTTAACTCCGCCTTGTGTAATGATCGCTTCTTTAAATCCACGAACTCCTGTAATTGTAAGTTCTAAATGCTTTAATAAAGAAACAAATCGTTCTCTTTCCTTCTTTGTGATCTCGTTGACCTTCTTATGCTCTGGAATTCCTGATAACTCTATCATAACAGGAATCAGCTTCTTCGGCAAAAGATGATCTAAGGAATTTACAAAATCTTTGTTTAATGTCTTATTAAAATCCTTTAATACTCTGTGATCTAACTGTTCTTTGTTAAGTGCTGGTTTCAGATCAATGATAAATTTTAATTCTTTGCCCTGATATCTTCCAATATAACTACTTGCACTTAAAACGACTGGTCCACTGATTCCAAAGTGTGTAAAGAGCATTTCTCCAAAATCATCGTAAATCTTCTTGCCATCTGCAGTCATTGTCACTGCGACATTTCTTAAAGATAATCCCATCAACTGTTTACAATAATCTTCTTTGATCTCAAACGGAACAAGTGCAGGAGTAAGTTTTGTCACTTTATGTCCTGCTTTTCTTGCAAAATCATATCCATCTCCAGTCGATCCGGTTGCCTGATAGGACATACCTCCTGTTGCAACAACGACCTTATCTGCCTTCACTGTGTCTCCAGATGCCAGTCTTACTCCTGTTGCAATCCCGTCTTCGATCAGAATCTTTTTGACAGTTGTATTGAAATATATGTCAACATTTTCTTTTCTAAGACCTCTTTGTAATGCTGCGATAACATCTGAGGAATGATCAGATACAGGGAATACTCGATTTCCTCGTTCCACTTTCAGAGGGCATCCCAGTTCTTCCAACAATTCCATCATTGCATCATTGGTAAAAGAGTAGAAACCACTGTATAAAAATTCCTTGTTGGTCACAACATGATCTAACAACTCTTCGATCTCACAGGCGTTGGTTACATTACAACGTCCTTTCCCTGTGATAAAGATCTTCTTTCCTAATTTTTCATTTTTTTCATATAAGGAAACATCGTTTCCACATTTTGCTGCCTGATATGCAGCCATCATGCCGGCAGCTCCGCCACCGATAATGATCACTTTCATAGATTACTTCCTTCTATTTAATTTAATTCTAAAATTCAATTCCAGCTTTCTTTCGTGCTGTCTCAAGTACTTTCACAACCGCAACTGTCTCATCCAAAAATTCTTTTGCCGTCTCATAATCTTTTTCATCAATGACTCTTGCAAAATCTGTAAATTCCTGTGTCATGCGGTGATGGTGTTCTGGAGCCTTATAATCTTCTGTGATCGTTGCACGAACCATCGCTCCTGCTGCATCTTTTACTTTTTCTTTGATATTTTCATCTGCATAAACCGTCTTTAATTCAGAAGCAATGTTTGGTTTAGAATCTACTTTCATAAAACCTTTTTCACCCTGAACGCAGACGTATCCTGGACTGTCTGAATCTTTACTTCCCGTACAAACCGCACTGAATCCATCATACTCCATCACAAGTGTTCCTGATGTATCAATTCCATTTGGTCCGATATTTGGATAATATGTCGCATCCTTTGGCTCTCCAAATAATCCTACACAATAATGAATATTATAGACATTGATATCATATAACGAACCACCATAATATGCAGGATCAAAGGAATGTGTGATATCTCCTTCTAAATATGCATCGTAACGGCTGGAGTACTGAGAATAATTACAAAGTGCCATACGGATATTTCCCAGTTTATTCAGATTCTTTTTCATCTCATAAAACACTTCGTTGTGAAGTACTGTGATCGCTTCAAAGATAAATAATTTCTTGTCATTTGCAATCTGCTCTAAATCCTTTGTTTCTTCATAAAATCCAGTAAATGGCTTCTCGAGGATGACATTCTTTCCTGCCAATAATGCCTGTTTTGCATATGGATAATGAGCACTGTTGATCAGTCCGATATAAACAGTATCTGCTTCTGTCTTTTCCAGCAATTCTTCATAGTCTGTGTAAACTTCTTTGATTGCATACTGTTTTGCAAGTTTTTCCGCCTTATCCCTGCTATGTGGTCTTGCAAAAATCGCTGTTCTCTCAATTGTTTCTACTGGTTCCATTGCAAACAATGCATCTTCAATAATCTTTCCGGTTCCAATAAGTGCAAGTTTCATAAGGTTTCCTCCATTTCATATCTTATAATAATGTTTCTATATCTTTTTTCATCTGAACAATATCTGCCTCTTCCAAAGACACACCCAATGCCTTGGCATTGTCTTCAATCTGCTCCGGTTTCCTTGCTCCACCAAGAATATGCAGACCATCCATCATCTGAGAAGTCAATGCAATTACCAGATTGCTGTATGAACACTCATATTTTTCGAGATATTTTTTCCAGTCCTCTAAGATATCCAATACCTTTTTTCTTGTCTCTGGCTGAAAAGATGGATTATTATTTCTTACATCTCCATTTGGAAATGTTGTATCCATTGTAAACTTACCTGTAAGCAGACCTTGTTCCAATGGAGAATACGCCTGTATTGACACACCAAGTTCCTTGCATACTGGCAACAATTCTTTCTCCACTTTTCTTGTCACGATACTGTATTTTTCCTGGATCACATCAAGCTGGCCATATTGACAATATTCCCTGATATCTTCTTCCGTAACATTTGACGCACCAATAGCTCTGATCTTGCCCTGTTTTTTAAGTGTCATCAATGCATCCATTGTCTCTTCGATCGGATAAAGTTTCTTATCTGTTGTCTGCCAGTGTGTATACAACACATCAATATAGTCTGTTCCTAGTGTTAAAAGGCTATGATCTAAATCCTCAATGATACTTTTCTTTGAAAGGTCACGATAGACTTTCGTTCCATCGACTTCTTTATGAAAGACCGGTGTTTCATGTCTCCACTCCAGTGCACACTTTGTAGATAATATAATCTGCTCTCTTTTTCCTTTGATTGCTTTTCCTACCACACCTTCACTGTGATACAATCCATAAATCGGTGCTGTATCGATCCACTTAATTCCAAGATCGATCGCCCTTTGAATTGTTTTGACAGAGAGTTCATCATCATTGTCTCCCCACCAGCTTCCACCACCGATCGCCCATGTTCCCATTCCTAAGAATGGTACTTTTATTCCACTTCTTCCAATTTCGATCAAATTTGCCATTGTGACTCCTTTCTAAGATATCCTTTTATCGTGAATTCTTCTTATGGATGAATGAACATTGCATCCCCAAAAGAGAAGAATCTGTATCTTTCTTTTACTGCGATATTATATGCATTTAAAATATGTTCTCTTCCTGCGAGTGCAGAAACTAACATTAATAATGTAGATTCTGGCAGATGGAAATTTGTGATCAGTCCATCGATCACTTTAAATTTGTATCCTGGATAGATGAAGATATCTGTCCATCCACTCTTTGCATGAAGGGTTCCATCTTCTTCTGCAACAGATTCCAAAGTTCTTGTACTTGTTGTTCCAACAGAAATAACTCTTCCACCGTTTTTCTTTGTCTCATTGATAAGTTCTGCATCTTCCTCTTCAATTCTATAAAATTCAGAATGCATATGATGTTCTAAGACATCATCAACTTTTACTGGACGGAATGTTCCAAGTCCAACATGAAGTGTTACATATGCGATGTTGACTCCCATGTCTTTGATCTGCTGTAATAATTCCTTTGTAAAATGAAGTCCAGCAGTTGGTGCTGCGGCTGACCCATCATATTTGGCGTAAACTGTCTGATAACGATTCTTGTCTTTTAATTGATGTGTGATATATGGTGGTAATGGCATCTGTCCAAGTTCATCTAACACTTCCTCAAAAATGCCTTCATATTCAAACTTCACCAAACGATTTCCCTCATCAACAACATCAATGACTTCTCCGACTAATTTTCCATCTCCAAAAGAAATCCTTGCTCCCGGACGTGCTTTTTTCCCTGGCTTTACAAGAGTTTCCCATACATTGTCCTGTTTTCTCTTAAGAAGTAAAACTTCAACCTTGCCGCCAGTTTCTTCTTTGGCTCCGATCAGTCTTGCAGGAATTACCTTTGTGTTATTCAACACAAGGCAGTCTCCCGGTTTTAAATAATTTACAATATTATGGAAGACATCATGTCCGATCTCTCCTGTATTTTTATCTAATGTTAATAATCTAGAACTTGATCTGTCCTCAAGTGGGTCCTGAGCGATCAATTCTTCTGGTAAATCAAATGTAAAATCTGATACTTTCATCTTATTTGTATCCCTTCTATATTATTTCTTGATCATTCAAATATTCAAATACATTTCAGTATAACACGAACCGTCATCATCCGCAACGAACATCAGATCACCTGATGAGCAAGCCATTTTCTATTTTTAAATCGTATTGTATAAATAATCCCACGGATCGTCCAGTCTGTAAACATTCCGATCCATACTGCGATCGGTCCCATATGAAAAACTCTCGCAAGTACCATGGCAAGTACAACTCTGCAAAGCCACATGCACAGCATGGATGTTGTCATTGTAAATTTAACATCTCCTGCTGCCCTGAATCCATATGGTGGAATAAATGCCATGATCCACACGATTGGTTTTACGATCGTGATACATGTTACCATGAAAATACAAAGTTTTGCACTTTCTGGTTCCATGCCTCCAAAATATGTGATCGGATACGTAAGTCCAAACATCAAAAGACATGTAGCGATCAATACAACTTCTGCTGCAATGGAAATCTTCTTTATATAATAGACTGCTTCTTCTTTTTCTCCTGCTCCAAGACATTCTCCAACGACTGTCATCAATCCGATCCCCATTCCGATCGACATGATCCCATTCAAGTTCTCGATGATATTGGTCATTCCTTGTGCTGCGATCGCCGCCGTTCCCATCAAAGATACCGTTGACTGGATCGCAAGCTTTCCAAACTGGAACATTCCATTTTCAATTCCTGATGGAACTCCGATATGTAAGATTCGTTTGATCTCTTCCCATTCTGGTCGAATCGAAAAATAGTCTCTAAGCTGTATCTTCATCTTCGGATTTCTCAATTTATAAAGCACCGCAACCATTGCAAATGCTCTGGCGATCATCGTCGCTGCAGAAGAACCTGCTACGCCCAAATGCAATACCCATACAAATATCAGATTCAATGCAACATTAATGCCATTTGCAACAAAAGAAATCTGCATCGGAAGTTTGCTGTTCTCCTGTGCTCTTAAAATGCAGGCTCCATCATCATACAATGCGATAAATGGATAAGACATGGCCGAAAAGAAGAAATACTTCTTCGCATTGTCCATAACCGCTGGTTCCACCTGTCCAAAGATCACTCCAAGAAGCTGATCACTGAATAAATGACAAGCGATCGCAATGACCAATGACATTGCGAATGTAATAAACACTAACTGTCTGGCTGCATTCGTTGCTCTCTCTTTCTTCTCACATCCAAGATAATGAGAACAAACAACCGTACCACCTGAAGCCAGTGCAAAAAATGCCTGAACTACCAGAATATTAATGGAATCTACCAGACTGACCGCAGAAATCGCTGCTGATCCTAAATTACTGACTACGAGGGTATCTACCGTACCCATAAACGAATTTAAAAGCTGATCAACGGCCAGTGGTAACATGAGGGCGATCAGCTTTTTGTTTGTAAATCGTCTTTGTTTCATCTTTTTCTTTCTACATCTCTTTTCTATCTTTATTTTCCTAACCAAAATATACCTTTTTACATTCTATAAACATGATGTTCTTCTGTCAATATAGGAAATATAATTTTTTATTTTCATGTCTGGTATATCAAAAAAGGAAGAGCGCACGAGAATGATTCTGCATGAATCTTCCTTTTACGCTCTTTCCATATAAATACTGTATTGCTAATTTTTCTAGCTACCCTATGATACGTCTTGCACAGATCGGTGTTCTATAATTTACATTTGAAATCTTAATTCCTCCTCGCGGATATGGTGCGGAATTACTTGCATGTACTACCTGACCACCACCGATATAAATTGCTACATGATCAATGCTTCCACCATCTCCATAGAATACCAGATCACCGGCTCTTAAATTGCTCGTAGATACTGCTCTTCCATCACCAGACTGGGAACTACTCGTACGACTGATACTGTATCCAAACTTCGCCATAATCTGCTGCGTAAATCCAGAACAGTCAATTCCGCCAGTTAAGCTGTTTCCACCATAACGATAAGGATTCCCAACAAACTGCTGTGCATAACTCGCGATTCTGCTTCCTGTTGCTGATGAACCACTGGATGATACTGATACGGAAGCTTTCTTTGCCGCCTGTACAGAACTTGCTTTTGTACTTCCTGATGTTGCGCTGCTGTTTGAAGTATTACTGCTTGATGTTGATGCAGACTCATTTCCGATTGTTGTTTGCGCTGCTTGTTTCTGTGCCTCTTTTGCCGCCTGTTCTGCCTGAATCTGTTTCATGGATTTTGCTTTTCCAAAAGAGTATATTACTTTTGCATAATCTTTTGACACATATCCTGTCTGGCCATCAACCTTGACTTTTGCCCAGTCATCGGTCTGTTTCTTCACTTTTAATTTATCATCTTCAGATACCAGTGTTACAATCTTAGAATCTGTGGATGCTTTCTTACGAACTCTCAATGTCTCTGTCTGAACTTTCGCCACTTTTTTCACATTTTGTTTCGCAAAGTTCTTAATCTCATCACCAAATACAAGATACTGATTTTTTACATATCCTGTAACATTTCCTGATCTTACTTTTGACCATTCAGATCCTTTCTTCAGCACAGTTGCAATGTTACCTTTTTTCATTTTTCCTACGATCTTTGCATTTATACTACCCTTTTTTCGGATATTTAATGTTGTTGTAGAATAAATATCTGCAACTGCTTTATTCGCATATTTACTTTCCGTTGCTGTATTTGTTTCTTTTGTTGTATCTTTCTCATCTGCTTTTATATTTCCTGTCGTCAACACACTCGCGGCAATCGTAAGCATCGCCATCGACAGTCTCATTTTCCTCGTTATCATAATGTTCCTCCTGTAAATGTTACAATTTTGTTAACTCGAGTATGTGTGTATTATAGCACTTATATGTAGTATGTCAATACTTTCGATTATTATTTTGTAATATTTTCGTAACATTTAGTCTATTTTTGTAATATTATGTCGAGGATTGTTTTTTCTTGATACTTATACTCCGACAGAACCGATAACATTCAACATACACACTCACTTAAATTGTCCAATCTTGTAATTGTCCACACTCCAGACTTCAGGTATATGATAAAAATTAAATAAGCAACCGAAAACGCAGCATTGGAATTTTGCCATATTTTGAACAAATTCGCAGCCCAATTGGACGAATGTCTGAGCTTCAAAGACTTTTGTCTGAAACAAAACTTCAGAGCGAGTTCTCGTAGGAAATTGGGCGGATAAGCGATTTGTTCAAAATGTGAGCAAAATTCCACCGCTGCGTTTTCGGT
>JAXJNA010000018.1:0-20557 GCA_036312945.1 Anaerostipes hadrus | reverse complement strand
GATGTGAATAGTTCTTGTATGTTGTTTTGAAGGTATATGATATAATAAGAATAGACCTTATAATAATCCTCGATAGCTCAGTTGGTAGAGCACACGGCTGTTAACCGTGCTGTCGCTGGTTCGAGCCCGGCTCGGGGAGTTAAATACTGAATAAAGTATTAAGACCGTGAAGCGGTCGAACAATCAGGCTCCATGGTCAAGTGGTTAAGACACCGCCCTTTCACGGCGGTAACACGGGTTCAAATCCCGTTGGAGTCATTACGATTCATAAATGAGTGATATCGTCTAATATGCCGTTGTGGCTCAATTGGCAGAGCAGCTGATTTGTAATCAGCAGGTTACCGGTTCAAGTCCGGTCAACGGCTTTAAACGGACCTTTAGCTCAGTTGGTTAGAGCAATCGGCTCATAACCGATCGGTCCGGGGTTCGAGTCCCCGAGGGTCCATTTAAACTAAATAATTTACATTCTGGCCCGGTGGCTCAGCTGGTTAGAGCGCCGCCCTGTCACGGCGGAGGTCGTGGGTTCGATTCCCATCCGGGTCGCTAGATTGTGTTTAAACCAATCATTTGGGATCATAGCTCAGCTGGGAGAGCATCTGCCTTACAAGCAGAGGGTCATAGGTTCGAGTCCTATTGGTCCCACTTATATGCCAGATAATTAAGGTATGTATATGCCGCAGTGGCGGAACTGGCAGACGCGCAGGACTTAAAATCCTGTTCGAGTTAAATCGAGTACCGGTTCGATTCCGGTCTGCGGCATTTAGATGTGAATAACATCTGAATTGTCAAATATGACAATTGAATATGTGGGCGTAGCTCAGCTGGATAGAGCGTCTGGCTACGGACCAGAAGGCCGGGAGTTCGAATCTTCTCGCCCACGCTGAAGAGATCTGATTTAGCAGGTCTCTTTTTTATTGCATAGGAAATTTCGATGAAATCCCCTATGCAATGATACAAATTTTACAATTATTTCATTTGTTAATTATAAAATTTAAAACAATGCACTATTTCCTTTACATTTGTGTCGTTATATGGTAAAATTCTTCAAGTATGTAACAGAAGTGTAACAATTGAAAGGGTTATCAATGAAATCACGATTAAAGAAAATAACAATTTTCTCATTAGTCTTTTTATTTATATTTGGTACAGCAATCACAACAACACCAAAACAGCAGGTTAAGGCTGATGATGGATATAATGGAAAAATCTTCAGACACTGGTGCAAATTAAGAGCCAGCAAATCAAAAAGATCAAAAGTTTTAAAGAGATTAGAGATTGGGACACCTATCACAGTCTATTCAACAAGTGGACAGTGGAGAAAGGTTTCTGTAAACGGTAAAACAGGATATGTCTTAAAGAAATATGTTTATATCAACACAGACGCTCCTGCATTAGAAGGAACAACATATGACAAGGGACAGACAGTAGCACAATTTGCACAGCGTTTTGTTGGAAACTCCTACGTATGGGGTGGAACAGACTTAAACAGAGGAGCTGACTGTTCAGGGTTTATCGGATCAGTTTACAGATCATTTGGATATAATCTTCCAAGAACATCTTCTGAATTAAGAAGCGCAGGAAGAAAGGTTTCTTATAATGAGAAACAGCCAGGAGATATCATCTGTTATAATGGACATGTAGCAATGTACATTGGAAATGGAAAGATTGTACATGCAAGTAACAGAAGAACAGGAATCAAAATTTCGCCAAGAGCAAACTACCGTAGAATTGTTTGTGTAAGACGAGTAGTGGAATAATTACATAAAGAATTGGAAGAGCCTTTACATGATCAGATTATGTAGGGGCTCTTTTTTAATTCATGGGAAATCCCTTATGAATTGTAACGAATCAGTAAAAGTAATCTTTGCTATTAATGAGTTGCAACTGTATAATATTGACTAGAAGCAGGTAGAAAGGAAGAAGAAGATGAAAACATACAAAGGAATTATTTTTGATTTAGATGGTACTTTATTAGATACAATCAATGATCTTACAGATAGTGTCAATGACGTAATGAAAATCTACGGATGGAAAGAATATGATAGCAAAGCATGTAAGATGATGGTTGGAAATGGGTTTCGTAAATTAATCCAGAGAGCATTGCCAGAAGAGAAACAGAAAGACGAAAAGTTTCTTGATGAGGCAGTTGATCAATTTTCAAAAGCGTACCAGAAGAGATATTTAAACAAAACGATTCCGTATGAAGGAATTCTTAAGTTACTGGAAACTTTAGAAGAAAAAGGAATAAAAATTGCAGTAAATTCCAATAAACGAGGAGATTATACTAGTGCATTGGTAAATAAATATTTTTCACAGTTTCCATGGGTTGCAGTGTATGGGGAACGTGAAAGAGAAGGAATTCCTAAGAAACCGGATCCAAGCGCGGCATTAGAGATTGCTAATCATATGAATTTGCCAGCAGAAGAAGTTTTATATATTGGTGATTCAAAAACAGATATGGAAACAGGACAGAATGCCAAGATGGATACGATAGGTGTAGCATGGGGATTTCGAGGAGCAGAGGAGTTAAGAGAGAATAATGCTACATATATTGTAGAGAAACCGAAAGCAATTTTAGAGTACGTTATATAAACCAACAACACCCCAAAGTGAAACATAGCTCCATAATGAGTGCCATATTTGAGCTGAAAATCATTTCAGGAAAAAAAGATTGTATGTTAAAATAAACATAGATAAAAAAGTACAACATTAATTCAAAGAGGTGGAAATTATGTCAAGTTTTAAAAATGCCGATGCAGGAGTTATCGTAGACCAGCTGATCAAGACAATTCAGAAAGAAAGAGATTACTTAAGTGAGATCGATGGTAAGATCGGAGACGGAGATCATGGGATCAACATGAACAAAGGTTTTACGATGTGCGAGAAGAAATTAGAAGGAACTACATATAATCTGTCAGAAGGACTGACAACATTAGGTGAGACACTGTTAGAAGATATCGGTGGATCAATGGGACCTCTGTATGGAATGTTATTTGATGAGATGGCTCAGGCATGTGAAGATGAAGAAGAGATTACGGCAGATGTATTCGCAGAAATGATCACAGCTTCTGTAGAAGGAATTCAGGATATCAGCCCTGCACAGGTAGGCGATAAATCACTGCTAGATACATTGATTCCAGCAAAAGAAGCATTTGTAGAAGCAAAAGAAGCAGGAAAAGATTTTGCAGAATGTTTGGATGCTATGAATGTAGCAGCAGAAAAAGGATGGCAGTCTACAAAAGATCTTGTAGCGAAGATTGGACGAGCAAGCCGTCTTGGAGAACGCTCTCGAGGTGTTCTCGATGCAGGAGCAACCAGCTGTTATTTTATCATCACAACTATTGGAAGCACAGCAAAGAGCCTGTTATAAGAATGATTCATATTGCGAAAGCAATGAACCTCTATATATTCATACAATTTGTTTAGGAAGAACCTCAAAGTTTCGGAAAGAAGCTTTGGGGTTCTTTCATTTCATAGGAAATTTTAAAAAAGTTATTGACAAACAGGCAAAAAGTATATAAACTAACTGTATCATATGAAATGGTACAGTTAGTACAGCTAATACAGTATGGCATACAGTAATACAAAAACAATAAGGAGGTACAGGTGTGTTTCGAATCAACCCTGCCAGTGGCAAGGCAATTTATGAACAGATTATGGAACAAGTAAAAGAAGCAGCGTGGAAAGGATATCTAAAACCTGGAGATGCATTGCCGTCCGTTCGTAAATTAGCATTAAGTCTCAATGTAACACCCAATACTGTAGCGAAAGCATATCAGTTGTTGGAGAAAGAGAAAGTAATTATAACAATACGAGGAAAGGGAGCATTTTTGGCAGAAAATGCTTCACAAGAGGTGGACAAAGGAAAGATGCAGGAGATCAAGACAAGTTTAAAAGAGATATTAAGTGAGCTTCGTTATGAAGGGTATGATGAAGAGAAGATAGCAAGCCTGATACATGAGATCTATCAGGATCTGGAGGGATAGGATATGAAAGTGATCGAACTAAAGGACGTGAAAAAATCATATGGAAAGAATGAGATTCTTCATGGAATCAGCCTGGATATAGAAGAGGGAAGCATTCATGGGCTGGTAGGACGCAATGGATGTGGAAAGACAACACTGATCAAATGTCTAACAGGAATTTATGAACAGGATCAAGGACAGATTCTGGTCTGTGGAGAAGAAATTTTCGAGAATCCAAAAGTAAAAGCACAGGTAGGATATGTTGCAGACAGCAACCAGTATTTTGAAGGGTATCATATCGATGAGATGGTAGAATTTTATAAACAGATCTACCCAACATTCGATGAGAAAGTATTTAGGGACTACAATCAGAGTATCGGATTAGATGTAAGCAAAAGAATCAAAGAATTATCCAAAGGACAGGCAATGTCATTAGCTTCGATGTTGAATCTGTCCATTCATCCAAAAGTGATGATCATGGATGAACCAATGTCAGGACTTGATGTGATCGCACAGAAACAGATCAAAGATTTTATTGTCAATGAAGTCGATATGAATGGAATGAGTGTGCTGATCTCATCACACGATTTAAAGGATTTAGAAAGTTTTTGCGATTCCGCAAGTATGATGAAAGACGGAAAGATCCTTTATCATGGAACAATGGACCAGATGAAAGAACGATTTACAAAATTACAGGTTGTATTTGGAGAATCAAGAAGTGAGATCTTCAAAGAACTTCCGGGAGTGATCACGTATTCTAATCTTGGAAGTGTATACACAGTAATATTAGAAGGGTATGGAGAGCCAATTCATGAGGCATTAAAACAAGCAGGAGCGATTGTAGTAGAGCAAATTCCATTAAGTTTAGAAGAAGTATTCGTCTACAGCAACCGCTAAGAGGAGGAACTTGGAGATGAAATTTTTTAGAAAATATAATCTGGTACTTCCACCAGCAGCATTGTTATATGGGATTTTCGCATGGAATATCAAATATCCGGGGGATGGACTGCCACAGACGATGATGGATGATCTTGTCAATGGATGGCTTTTGATCATAATTTTATTTGCAGCGTTATCAGCAGGAATTGTATATCAACTGCAGCAAAATAAAAAACAGCAATATATATACAGCTTCCCATGGACAAAGAAAGATATTTACCAAAAGAGTCTTACAAAACTGCATATATCACTTTTGATCGCAGAGATCATCTATGGAATTTTCTTTGCAATGAAGATCGCAACGATTCCGAATGCGGAATCAATCACGAATGTGATCATATGCACATTATGGAATGCAGTAATGTGTTTTGTATTTTGTGCACTGATACAGATTTCATTGATCGTGACAGCATATATCTGGCAAGGACTTGTCATAGCAGTCGTCACATTTTATGTGATATTGCCGATGATCCTTCAGAATCTGGCATTTTTACTTCAATTGCTGTTTAAGATAAGATCTTCTAGATTTGCGATACTCGAGTGGGTTATCTATGGAAGATTCGGCAGAACATTTTTATATCCATTAAATTATCAGCTTGATGCGAATGTCTTGGATAGCAATCCGATCTGGAAAGCACAATATGTAAATTCTGCGATTATCTGTATTGCCGTTTTATTTGCAGCAGGAGTCTTTAGTATCTGGTTTGCAAAACGACAGTTTATCAAGCAGGAGCAGGCACAGAACCGAATGTTAACAAGATTATCAGGAATGCAGAATAAAGTCATCACGACGATAGTGATCACGATCCTGTGTTTTAATGCATTAAGTAATCATGAGATATATGTTCATATATTTAAGTATGACAAGACACTTCGAACCAGAATTTATGGATTGATCGCATGGGGAAAAGAATTTATGTGTTCATCAGACAGCTATAAACTGATCATACAGAAATTAAATGCAGTACATTGGTTTATATATTTGGTAGTGATATTAGTGATCACATATTTTGCTGTATCGATTATTCAGACAATAAGGAGGAAATGTTATGAGAGGGCTTGTTAATCATGAAAAACGAAATCTGCTAGCCATAACATTAGTGTATACTATAGTGATATGTTTTATATTACAATATGTGATCGCAAACGATATTTCAGGAACTGCAGATCAGATCAATAATTTTTATGGAGGAATTTATAATGATTATGGCAATCTGTTTTTAGGAACATTAGATCAATACTATGAAATGTTTATTATCGTTCTTATGATACCGGTTAGTTTTGTAGCGGTAATACAGTATCGGGAAAGCAGCACATCTAAATGTGGTGAATTTCTAATGCAGCTTCCGATCAAGAGAGGACAGATCTTTCTGACAAGGACGATCACAGGAATAATGACATATACGATTCCATGGATTTTTCTTTCATTCGGAATGATCATGATGAGAACAAAGGCACAGTCATGGTATGAGATGAATCTATCCGTATGTAAGAACGGAGCAGTACTTCTTGGAAATGATAACATGATACATTTGTGTGCGTATCTTCTATTTATATGGGTATCACTGACACTTATCTATGCCATTGCCATATTTTTTCAGAATATCTGTAAAAGACCATGGATCGCAGGAGCAATCGGAATCGGAGCAATGTTATTTCCAAATTTTATGGATTATATGATGCCCAAAGTATTATCATTTTCAGATACAATATATCATGGCTGGTGGGTAGCTGTATTTTTTGAAAATGGACCGATCACAAAACAGTTTATATGGGATAAAGGTGTGAATCAGCTGGTGACGATGGCTTCGTTTGATCATTTTGCACAGATCCTTCTGATTCAGATCGTATTGATCGCAGTATTTTTTGGAGTTGCATTTTATGTATTTCAAAAGTCAGATATGGCAAAAAGAAATAATTTTATGTATTTTCCATGGATGGAGCATCTGTTTGTATGGATCTTCCCATTCTGTGTTTCACTGTTCATTGTAGTGACAGGGTTCAAGATTCAGTCATACACAGGCGGCATTCTGGCAGTAGTGATCGCAACGATCATATATTATATAGTAGAAAAGCGTAAGAAAAGGAGGGCAGTATAATGTATTATTCAACTGCAACTGGTTATATTATCATATTATCACCACTGATCCTTCTAGCTTTATTGGCAACGATCGGAATCGTGCTTTACCGTCATCCGTCAAAATTACAGAGAAAATGGTATAGCGTATCATTTAAGAAAAGAAAAAGAGTCAAACAAATAGCGATCCTTCTTGGATTTTGTATTGCAGCAGGACTATTTATCTATCCTTTGACAAGCAAAAAACAGTTCGTATCAACGATCAGTCTGTCAGCAAATGAAAACAATTTTATCACAGAAGATAAGATCGATCAGATTTCAGAAGACAGAAGAGAAATAAAAAATGAGCAATGGCTGAAAGAATTTTATAAGATGATGAAATCAGACGATGAAAGTTCGACTCTTTTAGATGACAGTGGAAGTTATGAAGTATGGAAAACGAGTATCATGGAAGATAAAACGGGTGAGTATGAGCTGCGTTTAAGAGCAGAAGAAACCGTTCTTCATAGATTGGAAATACAGCAACCGGATGAAGATATTGATTCTGACGGAGATTTTGACAGTTATGATACCGACGGGTTTTATGATATCATTCAAAGACCAGACAATACATTTGAAGAAAATTATCAAAAGCTTACAGATTCAGAAAAACAAGAGATTCAGAATCTTAATTGGAATTACAAAGACGGTCTTTTGTATGCAACAAATGAAAATCATAAGAGATGTATCAATGGAACAGTCCAGTATTATATGAAGGACTCCAAATTGATCAATACGATGGAGAATTCAGGATACAAAGGGATCAAAAAATGGATGGAACAATGCGAAAAAGACACAGCAGGGATCAAAGTAAAAGCTGGAGATAAAACATACTTGTTCCATAATACAGATAAATGGCATACATTCAAGAAAAATGGATTAACATGTCTTTATAATTACAAACGTTTTATCATTCGATTTGATTTTAACAAAGTGATTGGGCTTAGGAGTAATCTATCTGACCTACCACAAAATGGCAGAGAGATGTGGACAGCTATATCGAATCATAGTGGATCAGCAGCGAATGAAGTTATTCTTCGTTCTTATAATGATGAAGAATTATATGCAAGGAAAAATATTCAGATTTTTTTACAAGATCACAAGATCAAACAGATGTTGATCTACTGGGATGAAACAGAAGCATTCAAAGGATTCACAAAAGAAGAAAAGATATTCCTAAAAGCCTGTTTTGAAAAAATGGGTATCTCAGCCAAAGATGCACAAGAATGGTTAAATACATTTATGATCAAGAAAACGCCACAGAGTGGCAAGCTGGGAAGCTGGACATACAGCAAAGGAAATAGTAAAAATCAGGTGATATCATTGATCAATCATAACGAAAATAATAATTATGTAAATTTTTACAAAAAAAGTAAAGGAAATAATTGACAAATATAAAACGATATGGTAAATTATGGGTAGAAAGTGCTTACAGCACAAACTCCCCTTAATAAACAGTTCGAGAACTACGGTTTTCCTGCGATCGATCATCGCCCATACCCCATAGAATCTCGAAAGAATTGTATTTTAGATTATCATCATCAACAATCATTTTATATTTATCTGCAATCCTCTATCTAAATTGTGATGTGAGCACTTTCGATTTTTAAAATATGACAATAAGGATTCCTATGATTCTATGATATAGAAACATAAGAATCCTTTTCATTATTTTTAACAAATCACAATGACAAATCAAAAATAATATGATATGATATTATTTTGAATGGGATAATATAAGAAAGTAGTAGAAATTCACATATAGGAGGAAGAAACATGCCAGTAAAGTATGTATTTGTTACAGGAGGAGTTGTATCTGGATTAGGTAAAGGAATCACAGCAGCTTCTCTGGGACGATTACTAAAAGCCAGAGGCTATCATGTCACAAGCCAGAAGTTTGATCCGTATATCAACATTGACCCAGGAACAATGAATCCAATCCAGCACGGAGAAGTTTTCGTAACAGATGACGGAGCAGAGACAGACTTAGACCTTGGACATTATGAAAGATTTATCGACGAGGGACTGAATAAGAAATCAAACGTTACAACAGGTAAAGTATATTGGAGTATCTTATCCAAAGAACGTCGTGGAGATTATGGCGGTAACACAGTACAGGTAATCCCACACGTAACAAACGAGATCAAGAGTCGTTTTTACAGAAGTGAAGATCCAAGCGATCAGGAAGTAGCGATCATTGAGATCGGAGGAACTGTAGGAGATATCGAAAGCCAGCCATTCTTAGAGGCATTAAGACAGTTCCAGCATGAAGTAGGACATGAAAACTGTATCTTAATTCATGTAACATTAATTCCATACTTAAAGAGTTCAGGAGAATTAAAGACAAAACCAACACAGGCAAGTGTCAAAGATTTACAGGGAATGGGAATTCAGCCAGATATCCTGGTATGCCGTTCAGACTATCCATTAGATGATGGAATCAAGAGAAAGATCGCACAGTTCTGTAACGTTGAACGTTCAAGAGTTATTCAGAACTTAGATGCAGAAGTATTATATGAAGTACCTCTGATGATGGAGAAAGAACATCTGGCACATGAAGTATGTGAATGTCTGAACATGCCATGCCCAGATCCAGATCTTGATGACTGGAAGAAGATGATCGATGCATGGAAACATCCAGAACATAAAGTAGAGATCGCATTAGTTGGTAAATACGTATCTTTACACGATGCTTACATCAGTGTCGTAGAATCTTTAGAACATGCTGGAGTTGCAAATTCAGCAGATGTGAAGATCCGCTGGGTAGATTCAGAGAGAATCAGCTCATATAATGTTGATGAGATGTTAGGTGGAGTTCACGGAATCTTAGTTCCAGGTGGATTCGGAGATCGTGGAATCGAAGGAATGATCTGTGCGATCAAATACGCAAGAGAGAACAAGATTCCATATCTTGGACTGTGCTTAGGAATGCAGCTTACATTAGTAGAATTCGGAAGACATGTCTTAGGATTCTCTGATGCACATAGTCAGGAATTTAATCCAGATACAACTCATCCAATGGTTCATATCATGCCAGATCAGGATGGAGTCACAGATCTTGGTGGAACATTACGTTTAGGATCTTACCCATGTGTATTAACAGAAGGATCCAAAGCATATGAATTATATGGAGAGAAAGAGATTCACGAAAGACATCGTCATAGATATGAAGTAAATAACGAATATCGTGATATCCTTCAGGAGAATGGAATGATGTTATCCGGATGCTCACCAGATGGAAGAATCGTCGAGATGGTAGAGATTCCAGAACATCCATGGTTTGTGGCAACACAGGCACATCCTGAGTTTAAATCAAGACCTAATAAAGCACATCCATTATTTAAAGGATTTGTAGAAGCAGCCTTAGAACATCAAGGTAAATAATATAAAAGTCAATATAGCATCATCAAAAAGATTCTGAGATAGATTGATATCTCAGAATCTTTTTTTACATATTATTTACAATTCAATGCAATTAGAATTTACATATATATGATAGAATCCTTTAAGAGTCAGAAAGATATGAAAAGACAAAGGTATCAGGAGGTATATATGAGATCTAATTGGAGAAAACAAATGATGATCAGTGCATTAGCATTGACACTTTCTGCAGCAAATGTAGCACCAGTATTTGCAAGTGCTGCTCCAGATGGCAAGACAAATGCAGCAGACATTGCACAGACAATGGGAACAACAGCACAGTGGAATCGTTGGGAGAAAGAATGGGAAACTTTAAAAAATGACTGGACACAAATTTCATTATCACCAGGAAGCAATGCAACAGAGTTGAATTTTGCATGGTATACACCCAAGAAGATAAATGATGATAATTCAAATGCAGCAGTACAGGCAAAAGTACAGGCAATTTCTCCAGAACAGGCAAATAGTAATGTTCCAAAACTGATCATTGGTGAAGGTCGTAATATGAAAAATGCCAAGGTGTACGAGGCAGAACAAACAGCGGTAAAAGATGAACAGGATAACAATGGGGAAACTTATAATTCTAATAAAGTAACAGCAACAGGATTAAAAGAAAATAAAACATATTATTATAGTTACGACAATGGAAATGGGTATACAAAGCCAGCTGCGTACACGACAAAATCTACAAACAATTTTTCATTTGCATTTGTAGGTGACCCACAGATCGGATCTTCAAATGAATTAAAGGGAAAAGATACGAAAGAATTTTATGATGCACAGTCAAATGCAGTAAAGAGTGATGCATTTAACTGGTCTTCTACTTTAAATGCAGCATTAGAAAAGACAAATGATCAGTTAAGTTTTGTTGTATCTGCAGGTGACCAGATTCAGACAACAAAGAAAAAATCACCAAACAAAGATGCATCCAAAAGCGAAATTGAGTATACAGGATATTTAAGTCCAGAAGCATTAAAATCACTTCCTGTGGCAACAACAGTAGGTAATCATGATGCAGATAATGCAAACTATACATATCATTTTAACAGAACAAATGCAAGTGAACTTGGAAGTAATAAGGTAGTTGGTGGAGATTATTATTTCAAATATGGAAATGCATTATTTATCATGTTAAATACACAGGATACAAATGTAGCAGAACATAAACAGTTTATTGAACAGACAGTTGCGGCAAATAAAGACTGCAAATGGAGAATCGTAACACTGCATCAGGATATTTATGGATCTGCAGAACATTCCAATGAACCAGAGATCACAAATTTAAGATATCAGTTAACACCGATTTTCGAACAAAACGATATTGATACAGTATTAACAGGTCACGATCATGCTTATTCCAGATCTAAAATGTTATTAGGTGGAACAAAAGCGAATGATTATACAGATGATGAATTTGATGCAGAATTAAAGAAAGATATGGATGCTGGTGAAAATCCAACGACAAAAACAGTGGCACCAGGAAATATTAAAAATGACAGCACAGATGAAAAAGATCAGAAATATTTAACATATCTTAAAAGCATCATGGATGAAAAAGCGATTGAGACTGTCAAAAAACAGGGAAGTTCTGTGATCAATCCAGAAGGTGTCCTTTATATGACAGCAGGTTCTTCTTCAGGAAGTAAATATTATGATCTGGTACCAAGACAGCAGACATATATCGCCCACCGCTGGCAGGAAGATGTCCCAACATATTCCGTTGTTGATGTAACAGAAAATAGTTTAACGATCAATACATATCGTACAGATAATGATGAAAAGATTGATGAAACATTTTCTATCACAAAGAGTAAAGGGGATACAACATCACTTAATGCAGAAAAGAAAGCAACAACAACAAAACCAACAGTAGTAAAGAAACCAACAGCAGTGAAGAAAGTTGTAGTAGCAAAAGCATCTGCAAAATTGAAAGCTGGCAAAAAGAAAGTAACAGTTAAGATCAAAAAAGCAGCTGTATCTGGATATCAGATTAAATATGCATCTAATAAGAACTTAAAAAAAGCAAAAATAAAAAATACAACAAAAACAACTTATACGATCAAGTCTTTAAGATCAAAGAAAAAATGCTACGTAAAGGTTCGTGCATATAAAGTAGTAAAAGGTAAGAAAATCTACGGTTCTTACAGTAAAATTCTGAAAGTGACTGTGAAATAACAATGAAACAAAAACAGATGAAAGGAGTGTGTCTGCTGATCGCAGGCATTCTCTTTCTTCTGCTGTTTTTTTCTTTTTCTGGAATTGAGAAGACAAAACTTCTTGATACAGATGGGAGAAATTTTGAAAAAGCAGAAGTAACAAACGTGATCTCTGGAAACTTATCAAATAGTGGAAGTGGAAAACAAACCGTAGAATTAAAACTTCTGTCTGGAGATCATAAAGGAAAAATCATACAGGCGACAAGTTCTCAAAGTTATTTATTTGGTGCAAAATGTAAAAAAGGAATGAAAGTCATAGCAATCGTTAATGAATCGAAAGGAGAGTTGCTGGCGTCTGTATATAGTGTAAACAGAGGACCTATGGTATGGCTGATGGCAGCAGTGTTTGTAGCGATCGTGGTTGCAGTCGGTGGAAGAAAAGGAATTTCATCAATCTTAAGCTTGGTATTTACAATGCTTTGTATCTTTTTTATTTTTCTTCCGATGATCTACAAAGGAATATCCCCGATACTGGCGGCTGTGTTAGTGGTTGCATTTACAACAGTTGTTACGATGTGTATGGTTGATGGAATTACGAAGAAATCAGTAGCCGCGATGCTTGGAACGATCATAGGTGTGGTATTTTCTGGAGCGTTTGCATTGATCTTTGGACAAGTGACATCGATCACAGGATATAATGTGTCTGATATAGAGAATCTGGTCTATGTCGGAGAAATGACAGATATAAAAATTGGTGAACTGTTATTTGCAGGAATCTTGATCGCATCATTAGGTGCAGTTATGGATGTAGGAATGTCAATTGCTTCTACACTCAATGAATTAAAAGAGCAAAATCCACAGATGATGTTAAAAGAATTGTTTCAATCAGGAATGAATGTCGGAAGAGATATGATGGGAACAATGACCAATACACTGATTCTTGCATTTACGGGTGGATCGATCAATACCTTAGTATTTATCTTTGCATACAATTACGAATATCAACAGGTGATCAATATGTATTCCGTAGGAATTGAGATCATGCAGGGATTATCATCAAGTCTCGGAGTGATCATGGCAGTTCCAGTGACCTCCTGGATCGCAGCATTTTTATATAGTAAGAATCAAAAATAAAGAAAAGCCTTCATAACAATTAAGATCTTTGGGAATTCGCAGACAGACGTTTGATAATATGTTATAATAAGAAAGATCAATTGAATTTAACAAGACATAAATATTTGACTAAGTTTAGGGGGCGAAGGTTATGAAAGTTAAAGGAGTCAGACTTTATGGAGTCAAAGATATACGTCTGGAAGAATTTGAGATCCCTGAGATAGCCGAAGACGAGATTCTCTTGAAGATAGAATGCAATGGAATTGCAGTGTCAACTTTAAAAGAGATCACATTGGCACAGAGACATTTAAGAGTACCAAAGAATATTAAAAAGAATCCTGTACTGATCGGACACGAATTTTCTGGAACGATAGCGAAAGTCGGAACAAGATGGAAAGAGGATTATCAGGAAGGAAAACAATTTGTATTAGTACCAGAGATTCCTCATCAGATCGAATCACCAGGATATTCTTACCCTTATTTTGGAGGTGCAGCAACGTACTGTATCATACCTGCAGATGTAATTGAGAAAGGATGTTTGTTACAATATGAAGCAGATTCATTCTATGAGCTTGCACAGGCTCAGGCTTTATATAGTATAGTGGGAAGTTTTCATTCAAACTATCACAGCAAAGAGGGAACCCACGATCATATATCTGGAATTAAAGAAGGTGGGAATACCATCATCCTTGGAGGAGCTGGTCCCATGGGACTAATGGCGATCCGTTATGTCCTTGGAATGAAGAAAAAGCCAAGAAGACTCGTGATCACAGATACGAATCAGGAGCGTCTGGAAAAAGTAAGAAAGATGATACCGATGCAGGAAGGAACCAGACATGGAGTAGAGCTTTATTATATCAATCCATCGATGTTTACAGACTCCGTTCCAGTGTTACTGGCGATAACCAATGAAAAAGGATACGATGATGTGTTTGTCTACGCACCACCCAAATGTGTAGCTGAAATCGGGAATCGTATTATGGCAATGGATGGCTGCATGAATATTTATGCATCAACAGCAGATAAAAATTATCGTGCTGGAATGAACATATATGGAAGTCATTATTTAAAAACTAAACTGATCGGTTCATCCGGAGGACTTCGTTCAGACCTGGTCGAAGCCTTAGATCTGATCACAACAGGCAAGATTAACCCAGCAGTTGGAATTACTCACGTTGGAGGAATTGATGCGATTGTAGATACTACATTATATTTAAAGAAGATGCCAGGATCAAAGAAGATTACATACCCACAGATCAACCTGCCATTGACAGCAATAGAGGACTTTGGGAAATTAGCAGAGAAAGATCCAGTCTTTGGAGAATTAGATGAATCCTGTAAACGACATGGTGGATTGTGGAATCCAGAAGCAGAGAAGATACTGCTTGATCATTTTAAAAAGTTTTAATTTGTAAGTTGGCCAACTGTAGATTTCGAGTATATGATAAAAAATAAATAAACGATCGGAAGAGCAGCTAGAGAATTTTCCTCACGTTTTTTACAGATCGCTGATCCGCCGGCTTTCCTTGCGTAACTCGCCTTCAAAGGTATTCAAAACAGAACTCTTTGAGGCTCAAACAACGCACCAAGCCGGCTGCGAATCCGTAAAAAACGTGGCAAAATTCTAATGCTGCTCTTCCGATCGTTTATTTATTTTTTATCATATACCTAAAGTCTAAAGTGTGGACAATTACAAGATTGGAAAACTTAAGTGGTGTGTATGTTGAGTGTTATCGGGTTTTAATTTTTGTAGTGATAGACAGTGTTTATTATAAATACCAATACAGTAAAACATACACACTGCGTAGTGGTTTGAATCACGTAAATTATTTGAATATTATAAAAAGAGATCATGTGTCGGCAACCGTACGGACACGTCTGCACTTAGCGAGTGGATGGTCGTATGACCATTCAGGAGCTTAGTACAGCTACGTGGGAGTCCGAACGCGAGTGGGTTGCAGGCACATGATCTCTTTTTATAATATTCCACCAATAATTTCCGTCTTCAAACTACAAATCACAATTTCATTGCACGTATAGAGTTCAATACGCATAGCATTGCAACTCCACTATCTGCGAACACAGCCATCCACATATTTGCGAATCCAAGTAGTCCAAGGATCATTACTAATGCCTTGATTGCCAATGCAAATACAACATTCTGCCAAGCGATCGTGCAGGCTTTTTTGCCGATAGAGATTGCTTGTGGGATTGCTTCAACGTTTGAGGTCATGAATACAACATCTGCAGCTTCGATCGCAGCATCAGCACCGCTTCCCATGGCAGCACCGCAATCAGCACCAGCTAATACTGGGGCATCGTTGATACCATCACCGACAAACATAACAGCGCCATGTTTGCTTCTCTGTTCCTGAAGTTTGGCAAGTTTTTCATCAGGAAGAAGTCTTGAGTAAACTTCGTCAATTCCAGTTTCTTTTGCAATCGCATTTGCAGTTGTTTCGGAATCTCCAGTTAACATAACCGTGTGAAGATTCTGAGCTTTTAAGGAAGAAATGGCGGATTTCGCATCGTCTTTTAATGTATCTGCAATGACGATCGCACCAATTAACACACCATCTTTTGCAAGAAAAACTTCAGTTCCATAAGAAGTTGTTTCTGGATAGTCTCCTGTTACATGATACTGAGCCATCAATTTTTTATTACCAGCTAAGATTTCTGAGTTATCAATCGTGATAACAGAACCATGTCCGGCGATTTCTTTTGCGTTTTCAGGTGTTTTATAAGTTATATTTTCTTCTTTGGCAGCTTCCATGATACTCTTTCCGATTGGATGAGTAGAAGATTCTTCGCAGGAAGCAGCAAGTGATAATATTTCATGTCTGGTTGAATTTCCAAGAGTGATCACATCCTGAACTTTGAAGTTACCTTTTGTGATCGTTCCAGTCTTATCCATGACAACAGAAGTAATATCTTTTAATGTTTCAAGTGCGGCTCCGCCTTTAAATAAGATACCAATCTTAGATCCAGCTCCGATTCCGGAGAAGAATGCAAGAGGTACACTTAATACAAGGGCACAAGGACAGCTGATTACAAGGAAGGTTAAAGCTGTGTATATCCAGTGTGTCCAGTTCCCTGTCACTAAAGAAGGAATGACCGCTGTTGCAAGGGCAAGAAGTACGACAAATGGAGTATATACACGAGAGAAACGTGTGATAAAACGATCCATCTTTGGTTTGCTTGCGGCTGCATTTTCTACGGAGTCCATGATTCTTGTGACCATAGATTCTTCCAGTACTTTTTCTACCTTGATCTTAATAACACCAGAAGTATTTAAACATCCGGAAATTACATCTGTTCCGGCAGAGGCAGAAACAGGGACGGGTTCTCCGGTAACAGGAGAAGTATCGATCATCGTTTCTCCATCTGTGATGATACCATCTAATGGAATACGATCACCAGGACGGACTAATAAGATATCTCCGATTTCAGCTTCTTCGGCATCAATTACAGTGATATCTCCATGATCATCAACAAGATTGACAACTTCAGGTCGCATATCAATGACACCCATGATCTGGGAACGGCTTCGTTCCACGGCTTTTTCTTCAAATAGTTCACCAATACGATAAAACATCATAACGCCGACTGCTTCCGCAAATTCTCCGACCCCGAAAGCACCGATCGTTGCGATACTCATTAAGAAGTTTTCATCAAAGACCTGACCTTTGGAGATATTTTTAAGAGCGGTCCATACGATCTTAATTCCTAAGATTAAATATGCAAGGATAAAACATACCATACTGTATACAGGCTTGGAAGATTCCAATGCTTTTCCAGCAATAAATAAAACGATACCAGCACCAAGTTCCCAGAATTCTCTGTTATCTCCAGAATTTTCTTTGGCTTTTTTCGCTTCTTTTTGTGCACGGACAGTATTTTCTCGGATAACGACTTTGACATCTGGTTCGATGGAAGTACAGATATCCTGAATCTGAGGCAATAATGCTTTGGCATCATCAGACCATACTCGTAATTGTTTTGTTGCAAATGTCAGATTGACAGCTTCGACACCAGGAAGATGGGAAATCTGTTCTTCCATTTTACCTGCACAATGAGCACAGCCTAGTTTCTCGACAATAAATACGGTTGCCTGGCCATTTCCTTCACGGTTTGCGGCGGCAGCGATTGGTTCATCATCGTCATCGTCGTCATCATCACAGCAGTCATCATGGTGGTGATGGTGTTCGTGATGCTCATGTTCGTCATGATCATGGTCACACCCGCAGCTACAGTGGTCGTCATGATGGTGATGGTGTTCGTGATGCTCATGTTCATCATGGTCGTGCTCACATCCACAGTCACAATCGCAGTGGTCGTCATGGAGATGGTGCTCGTGATGTTCATGTTTATCGTGGTCATGGTCACACCCGCAGTCACAGTGATCGCCATCATGGTGATGATGATGTTCATGACTTTCATGAGAATCTTCTTCCGCATGTCTTCTACGTTTAGAAGATTTTTTTGTAACTTCCGTCACAATAACATCCGGTTCAATATCTGTACAAATCTTCTGAATCTTAGGAAGCAAGTCTTCACGAGAAGTTTCAACATACATCTTTTTCATAGGAAATGAAAGATTTACACTTTCAACATCAGGAAGTTTCCCAATTTTTTCTTCCATTTTACCAGCACAATGAGCACAGCCAAGATTCTCAAACTCATAAGTCTTCTTCATAAATACCCCTCCTTTCAAATACAGTCTTTAACAGATCAGATACAAGCTCTCCGTCAGCAGTATCTGCGATCGTATAATGAACTTCTTTCCCGATTCGTCTGCTTGTGATCACACCTAATTGCTTCAAAGAGCGAAGATGATGAGAAACAGCTGGAGGACTCATCTCAATCGCTTCTGCGATATTTCTCACACAGACTTCACGGTGGTATAAAAGATACAAAATACGAAGTCTGGTACTGTCACTTAACAGACCAAATAAACTGGCAGTTTCAATGGCAAATTCTTCTGGTGGAAGAACATGTTTTAATTCTGTAACATCACATCCATGACCATGAATATCAATGGAAGCAATGTTATATTTCTTTGTTTTATCCATAGAAATCTCCTCTTTACAAGATTAAATGATTGTTTAATTGTTTATGTTTTGAATATAATACTTTTAAATATTGATGTCAACAGAAATGAGAAAAATAGTCAATAGAAGTATTGTTTGGTGTGATCTTGGAATTATACATAATAGTTTTTCCTAACTAGAAATTAAAAAAATATAGGATAATCAAAAAAAATATGATATACTAAAAACTACTTATACGAATTTATCAGATCAAAGGATCACATTTCGATAAAAGCAAAGATAAACAAAACAGAAAAGGAAGTGTATCATGGAAGAGTTAAAGAACATCAAAGTAGCCCTCCTTGGTTCTGGAACTGTCGGAACAGGAGTATACAAACTGATCGAACGCCAGAGAGAAGAATTACCTCACAAAGTTGGTGCAGGTTTGACTGTCAGCAAAGTTCTAGTTAGAGACAAGAACAAGAAGAGAGAAGGAATTGACCCTTCTGTATTAACTGACCAGTGGGAAGACATTATCACAGATGATGAGATTCAGATCGTAGTGGAAGTTATGGGAGGAATCGAACCAGCCCGTACTTATATTACAGAAGCTCTTCAGGCAGGTAAGAATGTTGTCACAGCGAACAAAGACTTAATGGCAGTGCATGGTGGTGAATTATTAGATATCGCTTCCCATAACGGATGTGACTTATTATTTGAAGCATCTGTTGCAGGTGGAATTCCAATTATCCGTCCATTAAAACAGTGTCTGGCAGGAAACTATATTTCAGAAGCGATGGGTATTGTCAATGGAACAACAAACTTCATTTTGACAAAGATGACACACGAAGGAATGGAATTTGATGAAGCACTGGCACTCGCAACAGAATTAGGATATGCAGAAGCAGACCCAACAGCTGATATCGAAGGATATGATGCAGGACGTAAGATGGCGATCATGGCATCTATTGCATTTAACTCTAGAGTCACATTTGATGATGTATACACAGAAGGAATCACAAATATCACAGCAAAAGATATCAAATACGCAGAAGCAATGGGATGTACGATCAAATTGTTAGGTGTAGCAAAGAACACAGAATCTGGAATTGAAGTACGTGTTCATCCAATGCTGATTCCAAGCGATCATCCATTGGCAACTGTCAATGATTCGTTCAACGCAGTCTTTGTACATGGAGATGCAGTTGACGATGCAATGTTCTATGGAAGAGGAGCAGGAGAATTCCCAACAGCAAGTGCAGTTATGGGAGATATCATTGATGTCGCACGTAATATTCAGTTCTATTGTACAGGAAGAATCCATTGTACATGCTACAAAGAACTTCCAATCAAGAAGATCACAGAGATTGAAAGCAAATATTTCATGAGATTGTTAGTGGATGACAAACCAGGAGTTCTTGCTCGAATCGCAGATACATTAGGAAAGAATCAAGTAAGTATCGCACAGGTGATTCAGAAGAACAAGGTTAATGATATGGCAGAATTAGTTGTTATCACAGATCTTGTATTAGAGCAGAACTTTGCAGATGCTTTGGTTGAGATTAAGGGTATGGAACATACTCGTGAGATTTCTACAGTGATCAGAGTATATTAAATTTTAATTGTGGTTGGCCAACTGCAGATTTTGAGTATATGATAAAAAATAAATAAACGATCGGAAGAGCAGCTAGAGAATGATATGATACCTCCTAAGTAGACAGGATAAATAATTCAATCTACTTAGGAGGTATTTTTATGGCAAGGAAATATACATATGAAGAAAAATTAAATATTGTAGAAGGATATTTAAATGGTGAT
>JAXJNA010000017.1:0-51482 GCA_036312945.1 Anaerostipes hadrus | reverse complement strand
ATATTTGGAATGAATATCTATCATGTTCCAATCGTACCAATTTTTATTATGATTTTTTTGGTCGGTCTGTTGCAGATTGTACTTTCCTGCGTTTTAAGCAGTAATCTGAAAAAGGAAACGCTGGTAGAAAGAATAAGGTATGATGGATAGCAAGTAATATGTAATGAACTAGGTCTTAACGAAGAGGAGAAATAGATAACTTCCAGTTTGTAGAAAAGAGAATGGCGAAAACTGTTCTCTTTTTTTATGTTATAATATAGATAAAAAGGTACATTCATAATCTTTTCCATGTACCCACTACTGCCAGACAATCCCCCAGTGGAAGAACTGCAAGAGTTTGTCACAAATCTATTTATGTCTGGTTTCAAAAGATTAGGAAAAGTCATTAATCTAAATCGAAGCTTTGATATGCGCCTGATCAACAAGGTATTCCAAATGGTAGGAAAGAAAGATCGAAAACAATATGCATAATATCCAGCATGTTTCTGCAATGTATCAGAACCATACGATAAAAAGAACCATGCAGCAAGATACCATTTTACCCAATGTCCGAATGCAGAATTTGCCAAGAAACATAACCTGATGCATACACTTCCACTTTTCTGCAACTCTGATTATTGGGGAATCAGCCAGCTTAACGGAACATTGATCCGCTGTGGTACCTGTGGAAATTCTGACAAATGTGATTACTGCGTGGTTGGCTCTGAGAATCCTATGGCAAAGGAATATGAAATTGTAAAAGATAAAGATGGATTTTTAGTGAGTCGAAAGGTTGTAGTTTGATAGGCTGAAGGTATTTTTATAATATTCAATAATTTCGTTTTTCTCATATACAATCCCTACGACTACCTTCAAATTACAATTCAAAAAGTATATATTTCTCACGAACTTTGCTATAATATATAAAACAAACTCAAAGAAAAATTAAGGAGCAACGATCATGGATACAAAAGACCTCCGATGCTTCCGTCAAGTATATGAAGACCGAAGTATAAATCAAGCAGCGAAACAGCTATTTATCACACCACAGGGTTTAAGCCGTATCATCACAAAACTAGAAGGTGAACTGCAGGCACCTCTGTTTGAAAGAACACCAACAGGCATGGTGCCAACAGAAAGTGGACACTATTTTTATGAACACAGCCTAGAGATTCTCTATCGTCTGGATGACCTGAAACTTCAGATCAAGAAGATGAATCAAACAGAAAAAATATTTCATATCGGATTTTCCTGTGGAGTTTTAAACATCTTTCCATTGGAACAATTTCAGAAATTAAGCGAACAATTTCCAGATATAATCTTTGAATGGGATGAATATGAAAATAAAGAAACTCTTCATCAGTTAAAAAATGGTTCCCTTGATGCAGCATTTATGATCGGAACAACGATGCAGGAAGGGTTTGTGTGTGAAACGGTTTATCAGGGAAATATGACGGCGTTAGTTTATCCAGAACATCCATATTACGACAGAGATGAGATCAGCATGGAAGATTTAAAGCAGCAGAAGCTGATCAGTCTCAACGAAAAATATTTTATTTATCACAGTTTGAATCAGAGATGTCAGGACTTTGGATTTTCGCCAGATATTGTGATTCATACGATGGAAAGTTCTTTGATCTATCGTTTTTGTAAAGAAAAAATGGGAATCGGAATTGATGCAGACATCCATCATGATTCCAAATTATTAGAACCCTTACATAAAATACTAATCAAAGATGCCATTCCATGGAAGATTTCATTTGTATATAAAGAAACGATGAAAAACGAAGAGATCATCCGTCAATTAAAGAACTTTGCAAAGGTATCAACAAAATGTTGATAGGTGCTGTCATTCACTTGATGGATGGCAGTCTTTTTTTCTGCTATTGTAAATATATCGAAAGCAAGCAGAAAGGATGAAATAAATGAAACGAAAATTCCCACACTTATGTAGCCCGATCATGGTTGGACGAGTGACATTTAGAAACCGTATGTTTTCCGCGCCAATGGGTGGAACAGATATTACAAATGATGGATGTATTGGACCAAAATCTACAGCATTTTATGAATTAAGAGGAAAAGGTGGAGCAGGAGCAGTCACAGTTAGTGAATGTATGGTACATCCAAAGACGGATGGTTCTCATGCATACCATTTAGACACAACAATTTTAAATTCACTGGCATCCGCAACTTATACTGCAGATGCGATCCGAAGACATGGAGCGGTCGCAAGCCTTGAATTGTCTCATTCTGGAATGTATGCAGGAACCTATATGACAGATAAGAGCAAACAAAAATCCATGCACCAATGGGGAGCAGATGATACCGTAAGAGCAGATGGAGTCAAAGTAAAAGCATTGACAGAAGATATGATCAAGGAGATCGTAGAAGCTTATGGACAGACAGCGGCCCTAGCAAAAAGAGCCGGATTTGAGATGTTAATGATACATGGCGGTCATGGATGGCTGATCAATCAGTTTTTATCCCCATATTTTAATCATAGACATGATGCCTATGGTGGAAGCCTTGAGAACCGCTGTCGTCTTGCGATTGAAGTGTTAAAATCTGTAAGAGAAGCAGTGGGAGAAGGTTTTCCGATTGAATTTCGTATGAGCGGTTCGGAATTATTTGAGGGAGGATATGATCTATCTGAAGGGGTTAAAATCGCACAGATGATCGAGCCATATGTGGATATTCTTCATGTATCTGCTGGGACATACCAAAGAGGATTTGGTGACACACATCCATCTATGTTTAAAGAGCATGGATGTAATGTATATCTGGCAGCAGAGATCAAAAAACATGTGAGTGTCCCGGTTGCGACCATTGGCGGACTGAATGATCCAGAGCAGATGGAAGAAATCATTGCTTCTGGAAAAGCAGATATTGTATACATGGCAAGAGCCTTGCTTGCAGATCCATTTCTTCCAAGAAAGGTAATGGAGAATAAAGAAGATCAGATTGTAAAATGTCTTCGTTGTTTTACCTGCATGGCAGAGCGTGCGATGACATCTACAAGAAGATGTACAGTCAATCCCCTGATCGGACGAGAGATGGAAGGATGCGAAATACATCTGGCACCTGAAAAGAAAAAAGTATTAGTCGCAGGTGGAGGCCCAGGAGGATTGTATGCAGCTTACACAGCAGCAAGAAGAGGACATCAGGTGATCTTATGTGAAAAAGAATCTAAAATTGGAGGAATTTTAAAAAGCGAGCAGGCAATTCCTTTCAAACATGAAATGTACGAACTTGCAAATACATACAAGAAATTGGCTGAAAATGCAGGTGTAGAAATCAGAGTGAACACAGAAGTAACACCAGAATATGCCGAAAAAGAAAATCCAGATGCATTGATCATAGCCGTAGGTTCCAGCCCACTAGTACCACCGATCAAAGGTCTTGATGGTGAGAATGTAGTTCTTGTAAATAATTATTATTTAGAGAAAGAAAAAGTAGGAGACAAAGTCGTTGTATTTGGCGGCGGCCTTGCAGGATGTGAATGTGCGATCCATCTTGGAATGGAAGGAAAAGAAGTCCATATCATAGAAATGAGAGATGAACTCGCTCCAGATGCTAATATCAGACACAGACCACTTTTATTGAAAGAAATTAATAAATATGCAACAGTACATGCTGGCTGTAAGGGATTAGAAGTCAGTAAAGAAGGAATTCTTTGCGAAGATAAAGAAGGACATCAGATGCTTGTTGAAGGAGACAGTATCATCTGTGCACTTGGACAACGTTCCAGAAGAGATGTCGTGGATGCATTAAGAGATGGGGCACCATATGTGGCAGTGATCGGAGATGCATCCAAAGTCTCTACGATCACAAATGCTGTATATGAAGGATATCATGCAGCGTTAGATATCTAATGTGTTTTATTTCGTGAGGCAATGTGATACTATTAATTATAATAAAAGCACAAATATACAGCCATATGTGATTGAATCATCATGTAAGGAATAAATCGGAATTTAAGGAGAAGATGATTTTGAAAATAGAAACATATAACGGAAAATTTGATAACGAAATTATCTCACTCATTCTTTCTATCCAAAATGATGAGGCAAAAAGAATACTTGTATCAAATGATGAAATTCGATTTGCTGAAAATGGCAGCCTGATGAATAGAATACGATATAATAAAGAATGGTGGAATGGAACAAAACTGGACGGCTTTGACTGGAATGGAACAGATGGCCCTGTACAGAAATCATTAGAAAAAGTCACTGCCATGAATCAGAGAACAAAGCCTAAACATTGACTGTATAGAATCGCTGGCAAATCATGATCCAGATATCATGTGGCATTGGATATTTCTAATAAATATCTGGTGCCTTTATTTTGTGCTATAATAAAGATACAAATTTGACATATCAAAATGTGAAAGGAACAAACCAGTGAAACGATGTAAAATTACTGCAATTCGGAAAACAGAATATAAAGATCTGATGGAAAAATATGAAAATCCTATGGAGCATGCCTGCGATATAGAAGAAGGACAAGTATTTATCACAGAAGGATGGAAACGACCAGAAGGATTTTGTGAAAGTGCATGGGAGAGTATTTCACCATTTGTTATGACATTAGCATATGGAGGTAGTGATATTTATGAAGGCTGGATGAAAAATAAAAATTCAGCGATGATCAGTTGCAATGACGGTTTCAGACCGGTAAGTTTTTACATTGAAGTGTTAGATGAGAAAATATATTAACGAGGAGATATGAAATTTAACATAATATAGCAAGAATTCTCATTCCTCTGCAGGTGGGAGATGATGTGCATGTGATGTTCCGTGCGCAGCCGAGAACAGAACTTAGTAAATTTATCAATGCTTATAAAAGTGCCAGTAGCAGGCGCTCCAGTAAAAGTGATCCGTCAATATATTGAAACTCAGGGAGAGAAAAAGTATTAAACATAGCATATCGTTTCCGAATTTATCCGACAGAAGATACTTGGAATAGATTATGCAATGCAGCAATCAACATCCGTGAAGAGGCAAGAAGCCCCCACTTCAAAATCAGGGATTTAAGTGGTGGGAGTATGTCACCGAAAGAAGTTCTGGAAGGCAAATATATACTTACGATCAAAAGGGTTCCTAGAGGAATCGGATCAAACTATATGTTGGATCATTTGAAAGTTGGTGATCAGGTAACTTTAAGCAGTCCGTTAGGTGAATTTGTTTATTTGCCAATTCGTGATGGAAAAACGGTAGTTTGATCATAGATTACAATTACCAGCAAAACACTTATGCAGTTAACCGAAAATTGGAATAATGATTTCTGATAAACAAGTCAGCAATGACACATATGATTAATTCTGTCACAGAAAAAGAAATTATCTTAATGCTAGTTAAGTACTATTATTTAATGGAAATATAGCATAATGGTATATTTTAACAAATATGTAGTCATGTACATGATTGTTCCTATAATGATACAATATGAAAAACAAAAAGTATTGATAAGATAGGAGAAATTTATGAAATTAAATAACAAAATCATGTTGATCACTTATGCAGATAGTTTAGGAAATGATTTGAATGAATTGAAATCTGTTGTAGATAAATATTATGCAAAAGCTGTTGGAGGAATTCATATTCTTCCGTTTTTTCCGTCTTCAGCAGATCGAGGATTTGCTCCGATGCAATATGATCAGGTAGATGTACGTTTTGGAAGTTTTGAGAATGTTAAGGAATTAAGTAAGGATTATTATCTGATGTTTGATTTTATGGTAAATCATATTTCAAGAAGTTCAACATATTTTAATGATTTTAAAGAAAAAAAGGAAGAATCAGAATATAAAGATTTTTTTATTCGTTACAAAGATTTTTGGGAAAATGGGGAGCCAACACAAGAACAGGTAGATAAAATTTATAAGAGAAAACCGAGAGCACCATATATAGAAGTAGAATTTGGAGATGGGACAAAAGAAAAGATATGGTGTACTTTTGATGCGGAACAAGTGGATTTAAATGTACAAAGTCCTGTTGTAAAAGAGTTTATTAAAAATACACTGATCAATATGTGTAAAAAAGGAGCTTCGATCATTCGTTTGGATGCCTTTGCTTATGCAGTAAAAAAAGCCAATACTAGTTGTTTTTTTGGCTTGTTTCATAAAGATTACACAGGATTTATAAAAATCACAATATTCGGTGGAAAATAAGAGCTTTAAATGTTCCCGGGTGGATTCGTTTACAGCAGAAAAAAGACCTATGATGGGAATAGGAAATATTTTTAAAATTTGATATACTAAAATTAGGAGGAATATGAAAATGAAGTTTCAAACGATGGGTAATAATAAAAATCCAGTCATATTATTTTTCCACGCAATGGGTGTAACAGGAGAAAGCAGCTACAGAGTAGCAGATTCTTAATCCAAAATGTTTTGCTAAGATGTTGGATTCTATCATTTGTACAGGAAAATTGACGGAAATAGTTAGTTGATACTAATGAAAAGGAGGAAAGAGGAATGAATAAAAAAGCAAATTATGGAAACTGGGTACCAGAAAAGGCATTGTATATGTTATTTGGAGCAGCGATTATTTTGGGTGTTATTGCGGTGGCTGTACAAGTGATTTTAAGTAAAACGGTTATTGCGATTGTAGCAGGAGTATTATGTATTTTGACTCTGGTAATGGCAATTTATATGCTGATCTGTCATGAGATATTTGCATTTGGAAAAGGAAATATGATGGCAGGAGTTCATGAACATCTGGTAAAACATCTTGATTGGGATGGCGAAGGGAAACTTCTAGACATCGGATGCGGAGCAGCAGCACTTACCGTTCGCTGTGCAAAAGCATTTCCAAAAGCACAGATCACAGCAATGGATTACTGGGGCGTGGAATGGAATTATGCAAAAGAACAGTGTGAGAAAAATGCGCAGATTGAAGGTGTTGTAGATCATATCTCTTTTCAAAAAGGAGATGCAGCAAAACTGGATTTTCCAGATGAAACATTTGATGCGGCAGTGAGTAATTTCGTATTTCACGAGGTACGAACAGCAAAAGATAAACGGGATGTTGTAAAAGAAGCATTGAGAGTTGTGAAAAAAGGTGGTGTATTTTCTTTTCAGGATATGTTTTCACAGAAATCATTGTATGGAGATATGGAGGAGTTTGTTAAGAGTTTAAAAGAAGAAGGAATTTCAGAAGTCCATTACATAGGAAATCTGGAAAAGAAGTTAGACTTTATTCCAGGATTTGTAATAACACCATGGATGATCAGTGGAATGGGAATTATTTATGGGAAAAAATAAGACACAGTTAGGAAATTGTGATAAAATATAAGAAATTAATTAACAGATTGAAAGAGGCTTCGGTATGCTGCAAAAGAGGGGCGCAAATCCAGTTTAATAAAATTGGAAATTGCGAGAAAGGAGAAAAGTATGCTTACAATATTAAACTCAGAAAGCTTATGGATTGGGACAGACATGATACAATTTAATGCGATCAGGGATATCTTGGATCGGGAAAAGATTAAGTACAAATATAAAACATACAACCATCTAGGAGAATGGGCAGGATCAGGGACACTTCGTGGAAACTTTGGAAGTGTGGGGAATCCTACGGCACAGTCCATACAGTATGAAATTTTTGTAGCGAGAAAAGACTTAGAAAAAGCACAGGCTGTAATGTGGAATTTGCCTAGATAAAGTAGATACATGATGATAACGAAGAAAGGAAAGATACTGTATATTACTAAAGTGATATACAGTGCCATTCTTTTTATGGTATAATAATTTTGCAATGTTAGGAAATGGCTTAAAATGGTCATTTCCTAACATATGTGTTACTAATTTGTTACTTGTTGAATGGAAATTTATTATTTCAACAAGAGAATAGTATCTCTCAATTGTTCCACTGTTTTATGATTATAAACCCTATTTCCAACATCTTTAGATTTGTGCCCCATCAGCATATCAATACACTTTCTATTACCACCTGCATTATCAAGGAATGTTTCAAAAGTATGTCTAGCTTCATGAGGAGTTTTCTTCTTCTTTGTTATATAGGAAATAACAGTTTTCCATTCTTCATAAAAATCCCCCTTTTTAAATTTAGATCCTTCATCAGTTTCTAAAAAATATTCATTACTTTTCTTTAGCCGATTTTTCACAAACGGCATGATACGAGGATGGATTGGCACAATTCTATTCTTCCCTGAAGAAGATTTGCTTCCGCCTTTAAAATATTCTTCTTCAAGATTTATCTGATCGCATCTCATGTTTAATAATTCCATTAATCTGAATCCGGTGTAAATATAGATTAATACAATATCTACATTTTTTTGATCAGATATTTTCCACAGAGCTTCAACTTCTTTTTCAGTGAATGGAGTGCGTTTAGTTTCTCCCTGTTCTGTGCTGACAGAAATTATTTGAGAATACATCTTATCTATAATGTCTAATTCAAATGCAAAATTATCTAAATGCCACCAAAGTGCTTTGATATGAGATTGTGTAGCATAACTGCGACCACAATCGTCCATGGTTGCTTGCATATGATAAGCTCGTATTTGCCTATATTTCTTTCCGTACAGTTTTTGACAATGTTTATAAGCTGCTTTAAGTGTATATAAACGAGAACTTCCAAGTTTAGGAGCTTTTACTTCAAGCCATCGCTTATATAATTCTGCAAAAGTGACGCGATTGCGATCAATATTCCAAGGATTATCATTGTACCTGGCTAAAATGATATTTGCTTCTTCACGAGTAGCAGCATAGTCTACCGGGACTTGTCTGCCGTGTCCATCTTCATCGTATGTAGTGACTTTGATTACATAAGGGCGTGATCGATTGCCTTTTAATTTGGTTACACTGCCGTAGCCGTTTGGGTTTCTTCTTGCCATATATCATCATTCCTTTCTAAAAAAGGGTACAAAAAATACACCCTTATCAAATTGTAATTTTGTAGGATGTATGATATAATTCTGTTGTTCAGGCAGAAGTTATATCAGCCATCCATGGTTGATAGGTTTCTGAGATTCCGTCCAGTTGGTAGCTGGGCGGTTTTCTTTTGCTATTATTGGATTTTTGTTATTTTTCCAGTTTTTATATTGATGTGATACTCGTTTAAAAGCATTCCGCCTAATGCTTTATTGGCATCGTGTTCTTCGCCTTTTGTGTATTCATGAATTGATACATCAAGTGTATCACCCATGTTAGAAATCTTAGTCGTTGTCATTCTGGTAAAGTTTACAATGATATGAATCTCATCATCAGCTTTAAAGTAATTCAGATAATATGATAAAGCATATTTTTCGATATCAAAATTGTCAGAAGTTACAGAGATTCTCCATTTCCCGGTGGAGTCATTTCTATAATCGCTTGAAAAATCAATGTCTTTGTCAGTTATATCCTTAGATTTTGGCTTTACTTGAGTTGCTTTCTCTGTTGTAGCTTCAGTTGTAACCTCTGTGGTTGTTGGTTCTTCCGTAGCAGACACTGATGCTTCTGTTTCGTTTGGTTTTTCGGTTGCAGTCACGATTGCAGAAGTATTAACAGATATTGAATTTGCAATATTATCAAAAAGTTTTCCGTAATCTTTATTTGTTGGGTATATGAAGTCTAATATACAATACCCATTTCCGCAATTAAAAACCATGCCTTTCATAAAATAAGCATCACCGTTAATATCTAGTTCGTATGAAAAAAATTTAACCTTTACTCCATTTATTGTAGACGATTCAGAATGAAATTTGCCGTTGTAATTTTCTCCATCTTTTATATTGCTAACGAGAGAACGAAAATTCTCTTTCTGTATAATGTCACCATCAAATTCATAGTAATAGACACCTATTAAACCATGTGTTATTGTGTCATCGTCTTTGCTGAACGTAAGATCAGTAGATGTGCTTGTATCTGTTTTATTCCAGTCGTTTGGAATTTTACATTTTAATCCGAATGATGTATTATACTGTTTATAGTTTTTGTACGTGTCTTCTTTAGCTGTTTGAGTTTTCTCTGAACTTTTGCATGAAGTTGAAGATATAGCCATCAACACCGCAAGTCCAACAGTTAATAATTTTTTTCTCATACTTTTATCCTTATTTCAATCTTAACTTTATCAGTTCTTCATTATATCCAAGTGCGCGCGCGATCTGATTAGTTGTGTATTCCTGGTACTCTAAAAATACTTCATCGGGTACTAGAAGTTCCATAGCGAATAGATCAGCTTCTTTTTCGTATTTAGTAGTATTGAATCCAGTGTATGTATCCATGAAGAGAGCATTAGCTTTTTTGTGAAGCAACATATGTCCTAACTCATGGGCACAGACAAGGATCTGTTCATGTTCTGGAAGAGAATCATCAATATAAATAATATTATTTCTTTGGAAATATTGATAAAATCCTCTGACACCTTCAAGTGGTACTGGCACAAGGATAACATTTAGTCCCTTGATAATTTCAAAAGGATTCCTTGTTTTATGTTTCTTGACAAGCGAATTTACAATCTTTTTATGTCCATTCACATCAGTCCTTTTTATATTTTTTAGGTGTATATTTTTCCTTGTTCTTTTTCTTAGCCATCTCCATACCAATTTCCATTGCATTTAGAATAGATTCAATTGCTTCAGGAGAAGCAGGATCTCCATCAAACATTAATCCTTCTTGTGATAATAATTCAGCTTTGGTAGAACTTATAATATCTAAAATATCGCGTTTATCTTTCTGTGATAAAGTTTCATCCGATAGAGAATCAGCTCTTTCCATAGGTACATCGTACCCCATCAACCATGCTTCGGATATATTGAATTTTTCTGCAATTTGAGATAGTCTGTTTTGCCTCGGGCTTCTTTCACCACTTAAATACATTGACATAGACGACTTCGGAATACCAGTACGTTGACATAGGTCGACTTGGTTAATATTTTTTATATCCATTAACTCTTGAAGCCTTGTACTTGTGTCTTTTTTCAAATGAACACCTTCTTTCTTATATGTACTATACTCGGATTATAACATTAAAAGTTCACATTTACAATGAATATTTGAAAAAAAGTTCCGAAAATGTGAAAAAAAGAATTGACAAGTGTAAATGATGTGTTATACTAGATATAGGTTCACAAAAACGGAACAAAAGAAAGAAGGTGATTAACTTGTTCGCAGAGCCTAAGTATGATTATTCAAAATTACGCGGACGAATTAAAGAAAAATGTGGAACAGAAGGCACATTTGCGAGAGAGATAAGACGATCACATAACTATTTGACAAACGTTTTTCAGGGAAAGTCTTATTTTTCGCAGAAGGACATTGATCGGGGATCAGAAGTTCTTGGTATTATTCCTAATGAGATAGGAGTATATTTTTTTACAAAAGAAGTTCACAAAAACGAAACCAAATAACCAGGAGGTGAGAAAGACGAAAACAGTAGATATGACAAGGTATATCGCGTGTGTGGTATGGCTGATAAGTTTTGGAATCAATATATACCGACTTTCGAGAGTAAGAAAGCAAGATCCTGAATCTACAGAGAAACAGGACCTTATACTGATTCGAATGGCACTAGATGTTGTATTGTTCGCTTTGTTTTTGAGAAGAGTGAGTATATATTTTTGGATTTAAATTTTGAGAATCAATTGTTTGAATCGGACTTATTAAGATTTAAATGTAATTCTTCATCTTTTAAATCTAATTCACGATCTTTTTGATCTAGCTCACGTTCTTTTTGCTCAAACTCAAGTTTTTTGTATTTTTTATCCAATTGTAATTGCTCTTTGGATATTTGATTAGACTCAGCTTGAAGTTTGTTTTGAGTAATGAGGCAACAAACAGTAATAGCAGAAATAATAGTTGTTACGATGGAAATAAAGAGTTTGATAGATATCTTTTCCTTAATAGGTAACAAAATATCTGAAATAGATGGAGTGTTATCAAAAATATCAGAGATGGAATCTACAAAACTTATAGGTGAAGAAACTGTATCCTGATCAAATTCAAATTGATCCACATCAAAATCTGAAGAACTTTCAAAAGCAGAAAGTATTTCTTTCGAAGTAATTATTAACTCTGTAGCCTGTTGCTGGAGAGAAGAAGTATATGTATTTTGAAGCTTTTGTATACTCTTACATACTCCACTTACAGCAGGACCGTTTAGATATGAATCTTTTATACATGACGAGAGTTTAATTGCGGATGCAAGCGCAGAGTTGTCCATGGATAGGCCCATAACTTTAACATTTAAGGCTGCAGTGTATTTCACTTTGCTAGCAATAGCATCTACCATCGTAGGTTTTGGAACAAATTTTTTCGCATTTAAGGATGCAGCTAAAGCAGAATGTGGAATGGTTTTTGCATAAAAGTTAGATCTTTTTGTGAATGCTTGCGTGAATCCTTTATATGAATCTAAAGTTTTTTGAATTGACGATAGCTCTTTAGAAAACGAATTAATTTTATCGTATTTCATAGGTTTATTCTCCTTTCATTATTACTCGGGCATGGCGGTGCCCTGTGATTTAAGTATAGGAGATATATGAAAGAAAGACAACGGAATAATAGAAGATGGCTTAATCCTCTGTCCGATACACGTAACCCCGAAACCCTCCCTAAATTGGTTAATTATTAAAAATAGCACTCAATTATCGGGCGGAGACTTAAGCCATCTGAAGAAAGGTAGGTGATGAAAGTGTTCAAGGACAGGCTTAAAAAAGTAATGGTAGATCAAAATATCAACCAAGTAGAGTTATCCAGGATCTGCGGTGTGAGTAGGTCAACCGTTAGCAAATGGATGTCTGGGGATTCGGAACCGACAAAAGCGAGAAGAAACGAGATTGCAGAAGCATTTGATCTCCCAGAGAATTACTTCGAAGAGATAGTGATTCCTAAAAAGAAAATAGAGACGTTAACCCCGAAAGAAGCTGCATATTTAATGGGGATGAGCGTTGGATCAGTACAAAAAGGATTGATTCAAGGAATTTTTCCATGGGGATATGCAATCCGAACAAGTGAAAAAAAGCATAGGTATTTCATAAATGCAAAAAAGTTTTTTGCGACTGAAATGATAAGCGTTTGAGAAAGGAGCATAAAGATGCACACAGAAACAAAAGCAATGATCTGCACGGCAGCTGTGCTGATTGCAATGGGAATCTTTAAAGAGTTAGCTGCGGTATGTTTAATCACGGCGGTAGCGTTTGAAGAAGGAGTGAAGAAATTTGATAGATAAGAAAGAAAAAAGTGCCCACGGAGCGGCAACTCCATTAGGCACATTGCTAAACAAGCAAGATCAGTATAACACAGATCGTCAGAAAAGTGAAATCAGAAAAATAGCAACTGAGATCCTTAATCTGTCTTTACAGTTGCAAGAAAATGCAGATGGAAGGATTGTCTGGAGAGGGAAAAATAAACCGTGTGTTAATTTTCGATATTACGGAGCAACCAGTGGACTTACCATTAAATATTGGAAAAATGGGTTTGATGTAGAACAACTTCCAGATTATAGCGCAATACTATTTCTAGATGATTGGAATTGTATAAACGAAGCAAGACAACTTAAAGAAAAATTGATGGGATTATTAGAAGAAAGAAGAGGAAACGACAATGAAGAGTGAAACAATGAAGAAAGTAACAGAAGGAATCGTAAGAGGTCATGTTTTAGATACAGCAGGATGCACAGACAAGGCAGCTGATGAACTAGAAAAAGTGTTGGAAACCATTTTGTTCGAAATTAGTGATTGCGTAAATCCGGTTCCAGAAATTGCAAGTGATCTTACAGTGGGCGTTCTCAGATTTATTGCAGACACTTTAGAAAAGAATCTGGATGATAAAGAAAAAGAAACTGCAGAACTTGCAAGAGACACTTTACGAATGAAATATAAGACGTTAGTAGTGAGAGCAAAAGCTTAAGAAGGAAGACGGACTATGCAAACAATCGAAATCAGCAAAGGAATCAAACGGATCCAGTTCGATTCCTTTGATTCCTGGCTAAATGCCAGACATGGAATCGGTGGTTCTGATGCATCTGCAGTATTAGGACTCAATCCATATAAAACTAATACAGAACTGTATTTAGAAAAGACAGGACAGCGAGCAGCTCCAGATATTTCAGATAAGGACTATGTAAAGTATGGACACGATGCTGAACCATTGCTTAGATCGCTGTTTGCACTGGATCATCCGGAATATAAGGTCGAATACTTTGGAGATAACATGATCCGAAATGAAAAGTATCCATGGGCACATGCTTCTTTGGATGGAGAACTGACTGATCAAGATGGTCGCAAAGGAATCTTGGAGATCAAGACAACTAACATCCTACAAAGTATGCAGCGTGAAAAATGGAGAGATCAGATTCCAGATAACTATTACATACAGGTGCTACATTACCTGCTAGTTACCGAATATGAGTTTGTGGAGCTAAGGGCACAGCTGAAATCAGTGTGGCAGAGTCAGATCAGATCAGAGACAAAAGATTATCACATTGAGCGATCAGAGGCAGAAGAAGACATCGAGATATTAAGACAAGCGGAAGAAGAGTTCTGGCAGAATGTCGTAAAAAGGCAGCAGCCGAACTTGATTCTTCCGGAAATATAAAAAGGAGAAATTGTCATGAATCGATACGATGAATATATGAAAGAGGTTCAGGAAAAGAAAAAAGAAAATCAGGCTATTGTAAATAAAATTGTGGAGATTTTAAAAGGCAATAACCTGACTGTTGAACATATTGAAGTCGTCTTAAATATGACTCGTGAAGAAGTGATTAAAACGGCGCATTTATAACAGAAATCAATAAAGGAGAAATACATGGAATTTAAGATATACAATCCGCAGGAAGATGGTTTTCTGCAGAAGATTGATTGGAATTATGAAGAGTTAAGAACAGAGATCCAGAAGAAAGCAAACGACTATATGAATCTGGTCTATACAGTAGATCAGATCAAGGATGCCAAAAAGGATCGTGCAAAGCTTAATAAGTTTGTGACTGCATTAGAGGACAAACGAAAAGAAATCAAGAAACAGGTCATGCAGCCATACACAGCGTTTGAAAAGCAGGAGAAAGAATTGATCGGTATCGTCAATCAGGCAGTTGCTAATATCGATACACAGATCAAAGGATACGAGGAAGCAGTACGCCAGGAAAAACTGGAAAAGGTCAAAGAGATCTATCAAAAGACAATTGGTGATCTTGATCGCACTGTTCCATTTGAAAAAATCTATAAGGATTCTTGGTTAAATGTATCAACGACATTGAAATCAATTACAACAGAAATCACAGAGATCAGAGATAAAGTTGACAGCGATCTGAAAGTAATCAATGCAGATACAAGTCCTTATGTTTTTGAAATGAAAGAAGAATATCTGAAAGCTTTTGATCTGACCGCTGCAATGATGAAAAAACAGAAGTTAGAGGAAACAGCCAAGAAGAAAGCCTTATTTGAGGAAGAGCAGAAGCAGAAAGAAGCGCAGAGACAGCAGCAGTTAAAAGAAGAAGCACAGAATGTGGTATCTGCCGGTGAAAGCCAAGAAGTGCCAGAGATGCCAAAAGAACCGGCAGAAATTCCAAAACCTAAACGTACAGGAGAAAGAACATTAGCGATTACATTCCGTTGTGTTGTAAAAGAACATAATTTTGATGAAGCAAATGCTAAGATCAGCATTCTTAAGAAAACATGTGAAGAATTTGAAATCATAAGTCAGGAGGAATTATAAGATGGCAGTTGGAAACAGTTTAGCAAAGAAAAGAACAGATATGTATCAGAACGCACAGGTTGCGACATATGAGGTGGCTGGACACAAAATTGAATTAACACCAGAGATTATAAAGAATTATATGATTTCTGGAAATAAAGAACGTGTGACAATGGAAGAAGTCATTATGTTTATGAATTTATGTAAGCATAGTGGTTTAAATCCATGGGTAAAAGAAGCGTACTGTATTAAGTACGGAAACGAACCAGCAACAATGGTAGTCGGAAAAGAAGCTTATATGAAGCGAGCAGAACAGAATGAATTTTACGACGGGTTTGAAGCAGGGATCATCGTAGTTGATAGTCGAGACGGAGAGGTTATTCATAGATCCGGAAGTTTTCGTCTGCCTACAGAAGAAGTTATTGGTGGATGGGCGAAAGTCTGGAGAAAAGATAAAGCACATGCATATGAAGCGGAAGTTGCATTTGATGAATACGCAGGCAGAAAAAAAGATGGAACATTGAATAGCCAGTGGAAATCAAGGCCGGCAACAATGATCAGAAAAGTAGCATTGGTTCAGGCATTAAGAGAAGCTTTTCCTTCAACTTTCGGTGGTATGTATATTGCAGAAGAAAGCGGTTATGCAGAACCAGAAAATGGACAGCAGTATTTTGTTACAAAGGAAGATGAAAAGATTCCAATTATGCAGCAGGAAGATTTACCGGAAAGTACAGTTCCTAAAGAAGAACCACAACCAATTCCAACCGAAACAGAAAAAGAAGAACCACAGCAGTTCTTTAAATAAAAGAAAGGAGCAACACGATGAAACATATTAACTTAGAACAGTTTGCAGGAGGGAAACTTACAGTACAGATTAATAAGGCATTAGAAAAGATCACTGAAAATGTTCAGGATCCGAACACTGATGCGCAGAAGGTTAGAAAGATCAATGTATCAATCAGTTTCCGGCCAAACGATGAAAGAAACTTTGTGGCAACTACGGTAGAAACAAAGTTAAGTCTTGCGCCAGAACTTGGAGCTACAACAGCACTGAGTATGGGCAGAGATCTTCGCACCGGAGAGGTTGAAGCAGTTGAAATCTTTAACCAGATTCCTGGTCAGATGAATGTTGATGATGTGATCGACCAGGAAGAAGATGAAACACCGAAAGCTTTTGATCCGGATACTGGAGAGATCTACGAACCAAGCAACAAAGTGATTGATTTAAGAAAAGCAAAACAGGCATAAAACAGGAGGATACATAACAATGGATAATACATTTTTAAGAGAAGCAATTGAAAAAATCGAAGAACTGACAGACAGTGCAAGAGAGCCACACGTTGTAGAGATCGCAGGAAAGACTTATTGTGATAAATCCCTGTCACGATATGACAGAGAAGAATTTGCAGAACCATTAACAGCTACAAGTCTTAGTTCTCTGATTGACTATATCAGCGGAAAGAGTGAAGAGTTAAGAGAATCTATGATCATTCATGTACAATCTCCAACAAGGGTAAGTCTTCTTTCAGGTCTTACAAAAGAAAGAGATAGAGAAAAATTATTCCGTGTAGATACAAATGCAAATGGTTTTGAGTTCGGTCACTATTATGATCAGGAAGCGTTTGTAATTAACATGCAGACAGCTTTCGAACAGAGCGATGAAACAGCACTGATCCTTGCAGTTGCCGGAAACGTAGAAAATAAAACAGTGGCCAACTATGGAGATGATGGAGTCAGCCAGAAAGCTACGATCACAAAAGGTATTGCTGGAAAAGAAGATGTAATCGTACCAAATCCAGTAACACTTCGTCCATATCGTACCTTCCTGGAAGTAGAACAGCCAGAAAGCAAGTTTATCTTCCGAATCAGAGAAGGTTCCGATGGACAGCCAATGTTTAAGTTAGTAGAAGCTGATGGTGGTCTTTGGAAGTATGAAGCAGTAGATGCTATTAAGAAATACTTAGCAGAGAATTTACCGGAAGAACTGTTAAAAGTGATCACGATCATCGGGTAACAGTTATGGAGACAGTTAGATTTACAGTCCCTGGTGAACCGAAAGGAAAGGCCAGGGCAAGAACTGTCCGTAGTAAAAAAGGTGGAACATTCTCATATACGCCAGAAGATACTATGTTATACGAGAATCTGATCAAGTGCTGTTACAGGCAGGAATCAAACAACATCATTTTTAATGACGGACAGCCTTTAAAAGTAACGATCATAGCTTATTATCCGATCGTTAAGAGTACAAGCAAGAAAAAGAAACAACAGATGTTGGAAGATCTTATGTTTCCAACGAAGAAACCAGACATTGATAACATTGCAAAAAGCATTCTGGATGCATTGAATAAATTAGCATACAGAGATGATACGCAGGTGGTAACGCTGCATATGGAAAAGCATTATGCAGAGAATCCAAGAGTTGAAGTAGAGATAGGAGAAATCAAATAGGAAAAGGAGAATCGTTTTGGCCAGACAGAAAAAACAAGGCATCGATTATTTTTCTTTGGATTGCGATTTCTTTTCGGACAGGAAGATAAAGATCCTGAAATCCAGATATGGAGCAGATGGGATCACAATTTTCATTTATCTTCTTTGTGAAATATATAGAAATGGATATTACATCATTGTAGATGATGATTTTTACTATATCGTGTCAGATGATCTGAACATGAATAGTGATAAGGTGAAGCAAGTCTTGACATTCTTATTGGAACGGTCGATGTTTGATAAACAGCTTTTCCAGTCGGACGCTGTCCTGACTTCTGCCGGAATACAGAAGAGATTTCAGTTAGCAGTAAAAACAAGAGCTAAGAAGAATCCAATAAAAGTCGACAGGTTCTGGCTTTTAAATGAAGAAGAAACAGAACCTTTTATTAAAGTTACCCATTTTGAAGATAATTCTGAGAATAATACGGATAATTCCAAGAAAAATAACGATAATTCCCGAGAAGAATCCCTAAAGGAAAGTAAAGTAAAGGAAAGTAAATATTATTATAGCAATCCAGATCTGAACAGAGAGTTCTGTCTTTATCTTGATATGAGGAATCATACTGGACCAACATTATCTGCAGAACAGATCAATGCCTTGAAAGAAGAACTAGATTCTCTGGCTGAGAACGATTCTGATAAGTTGGGCATTGTAAGAAAAGCATTTGGTGGAGGATATAAGAGTTTCTTCCCTACATCAAAGAAACGGAAGAAATCAACACCGAAACCAAAGAAAGAAGAAACTATACACAATTTTACACAACGAGAAGTTAAAGATTGTGATTATGAGAATCTGGAAAAACAGTTATTAAAGAAACAATTAGGAGGTGACATAACGTATGGATAATTTGATTTCTGTTAATTATGATGCAGATCAGCCTTGTGTATCGGCAAGAGATTTGCATCAACAACTGAATATTAGAACCCAGTATACAAAGTGGTTTGAAAGAATGAAAGAGTATGGTTTTACAGAAAACGAAGACTTCAAAGCTATTAGTCATAAAAGACTAACAGCTCAAGGAAACGAAACTACATATATTGACCATGAAATTTCTATTGATATGGCAAAACAGATATGTATGATTCAGAGATCGCCAGAAGGGAAACAGATTCGACAGTATTTCCTTGATCTCGAGAAAGCATGGAACACGCCAGAGCAGATCTTTGCTAGAGCGTTGAAGATGGCGGATAAGACTATTGATCAACTAAAATCGGAAAATGCGACGTTGATTGAAGACAATGAACGTATGAAGCCTAAAGAAATCTTTGCTGATGCAGTAACAGCGAGTAAAGATTCTATTCTGATCGGAGATTTAGCAAAAATTCTTAAGCAAAAAGGAATTGATATTGGTCAAAATAGACTGTTTCAAAAACTCAGAAATAACGGATATTTAATCCAAAGAAGAGGTCCAAGTTGGAATATGCCAACACAAAAGAGCATGGAAATGGGATTGTTTGAAGTTGAAGAAAGAACGATCACAAATCCGGATGGAACGACAAAGATCAGAAAGACTACAAAGGTTACTGGTAAAGGGCAGCAGTATTTTATTAATAAGTTGCTTGCTGCAAGCTAAGAAAAAATGAATCATTCGGTTGATCTCTGTCCGTAGCAACCAACAACTCAAGATTGTTGTTAAAAAGTCGTAGTAATAGTCGTGGTAGTTGTGGGTTTCGGGATGATCTTAAGCGACAGGACGTAGAAAGATGATCACATATGCGGACAGAGATCAGCCGGATGGACTGAATTATATACCACAGTAACTATTAACATGCATAAGAAACAAGCCAATGTATAAGCCACGAGCCTGCTGCCCAAGGCAGTGGGCAGAAAGGAGAACTGATGACAGATTACAGCAAAGGATTTAAAAGACGTGTTGTGACACTGTGGATCAAGCATAACATGTCATCAAATGAGATCAGCAGATCATCCGGTATCGATCATAAGACGCTGATGAAGTGGTATAAGCGTTTCTACCCTGAGATAACAGGGGGGGGCGAGACAAAACACGAAAGTTTGCAGTGGCATTATGTAGGCAATTGTGCCGGATATCATAAGTAAGGAGTATGGATCAGACAGCTTAACTTTCTATCTGATTAAGATTTTTCGAGTAACTATTAACGAAGCAAGCAAACATAAACATATTTTTTCAGGTTTTTTGTATTTTTTATTTTTCACAAACTAGATTTGGTATTACAATTTTTCAACAAATCACGAAACGAAGAATCACAGCAGTTTATATGATCAAGCAAAGAATAAGGAGAAAGTGATCAGTATAAATGCTGTTTCAGGTAGAAAGTTAAGCTGTCTGAGATAGGTAGATAGTATGAGTAAACAAGATTATATAATGCAGGGCAGAAATGAAGGAATTGCGTTCTGTGACAAAATAGCAACAGAAAAAGGATTAGAAGGGCTACAGAGAGTAACAAGACAGAGAAATCTTGCAGGACTTCGAACACTAATAGATCCCAAAGATTTAGACAAAGATCTTATAAATATCAAGATGCAGATTTTAGACACTGTATTGATCATGAGTTTGATCGTTTTAAAAGATGAATTTGATTTTGGAAGCAAGAGATTAGACCGATTCAAAAAAAGATTTAATGACAAAACGGAGTGCTTAGAAAGTGGCAACGTGACATGGGTTGATATGATCGAACAGATTCAGCAGGAGAACGATATTAAGTTACAGCTTAGAGAAAATGATACGAATGTCTGGAGAAAAGGGTAATGGTAAACAAGAGAGAATTTAAAGGCTACATCTGTGAGATCACAGGCAAGCCAATTAAGGACATGAAGTTGTGCCCAGATAAACAGCAGAAGCTAAAGGTTCGGATCAAGTGTGATAAAGGATGTGTCTGGTGTGAAAAGGAAAGGAGATAATGGAGATCTATGTTAATACAAGTCGAAGATAAAACGATTGTGAATACGCAATGTATACGAGATATATGGATTTACAAACATCAGTTCAAAGATAATGAAAAGAAATACTATGTTGAATGTGATATGACAGGAGGTATGTCTAAAACTGTCAAGACGTGCAATACAAGAGAGGAAGCAGAAAAAGCACTAGAACAGATACTTAATCAGTACGACAGAGGACAGAGAGTCATCAAGATCAGCAATTGTTAAAGAAAGTTAAGAAACAACTAATATATCAATTAATACATCAGCTAATAGAACGATACAACAGTTGATGTATCAACCAAGAGATTAAGGAGAAAAGATCATGGCAAAATTTAATATTGAAGTAGAACTTGATTGGATGGAAGAGGATTCCTATTCAATTGACGAGGAATTAAAAGAGAGAATTGTTGAAGGCGTGGAAGATGCCCTTCTTCAGAAAGCAACACATGAAGCAGTAAAAATGGTTGATGCAAAGATTGCAGAGAAAGTTAAAGAATCAGAAGAGACAATCAATAAAGCAATCAATAAATTTATCGAAAATGTATGCTCTGAAAAGATTAATAATATTCAGATTCCTGAAAAATCAAGTGATTGGAGTGACAAAATCACATATTATTCATTATCCGAATATGTAGGAATGCAATTTGAAAGTTTCATTACACAGAAAAGATATGATAAAGATGGAAATTATCAAGACTGGGGAAGTGATCGGTATTCAGCAGCAGATCTACTTACAACAAAATATCTAAAAAGAGAGCTTGATGATCTTACATCAGTTTGTGAGTTTGAGAATATGTGTAATAAAAAGATTGATAGATTTTATGATGTGATGGTCGGGCATGAAACTAAAGTAGGAGATGATGCGAAAGAAAAAACTAAAACTGTCACTGAAAATCTTACAGGCGTCGTGAAAGAAGAACCGAAGACAATAACAGAATTTTTTGATGAAATAAAAAGCAACATCTGTGATAACTATTGCAAGTATCCAAGCGAAATAAAAGATTATGATGAGCTGATAGAAACAGTATGCAGCAAATGTCCGCTGCGAAAGTTGAACTAATTATTAGATTAGTTGAAATATTAGTTGAAGAATAAGTCGAAGGAGTTGATACATAAATGGCATACAAAGATTGTCCGTGCCTAAATTGTAAAGATAGATCACACGGATCAAAGAGAGTTGCTTGTCAGACAGGATGTGAGAAGTATCTTTCCTGGAAGGCAAAGGAACAGGAATTAAGAAGAAGAGAGAAAGGATCACGGCCTTATTACTCAAATGCAAGAAAAGCGATTATAAGAAACCGCCAGATGAAAAGAAAGAGCGGTAGGCAGATATGATTGATCCATGCAAAGCCTGTGCAGAGATAATCTGCATGGGCATTTGTGCCGATCGGGTGCAATACAAACAAGAGTACCAGGAGATCACAGATCGGATAAGGCAGCAGATAATAAATCGTAACAGGAGGGGAGAACGTGGACAAGAACGTACTGATCCAATACACAGACATGATTGAAGAAGTGAAAGATATAAGAAAACGAATCTTGCAAACAGAGAAGCAGATCGCAAGGATTGAGGAAGAAGGAACTGTAAAAGACACAGTAAGCGGTGGCATGGGTGGAATACAGCATTTTGTTGTTGAGGGTATGCCAGTACCAGAACTTAGCCGAAAGAGATTATTGCTTAATAAACGAAAAGCTATGTTGATTGAAAAAGAAAATGAACTTCTGGAACTTATGAATCAAGCGGAAGAGTACATAAACAGCATTGAGAAGAGCGAATTGAGGACTATATTTAGATTGTATTATATTGATGGAATGACATGGACACAGGTAGCGCACAGGATGAATGCCATGCATCCTAAAAGAAAGATTGCGTACAATGAAAAGAACCTGCAGAAGAGAAATGAAAGATTTTTTGCAGAAAATGAATAAATGTCGCTCACTGTCGTAGGAGAATGGTTTAATATATAGGCTAGAGCTATTAGATGAAGCGATACTTCATAGGATATCCTCTTCTTTTTACTTATGAATGAACCCGGGTGATCTTCGGACCCCGGGTCTTTTTATGCCTAAATTTAGAAAGGATGGTAACAAATGAAACAGTATATCGGAACAAAAATCGTTAAAGCAAGACAAATGACACGAGGTGATTATAACGATTACCAAGGATGGCAGATTCCAGCAGACGAAGACCCATTGGATGAAGGGTACCTGATGGAATATGAGAACGGACATGTACAGTGGTTGCCCAAAGAAATGTTCGAAACTGATTATATCAAATATGACAAAAACAAATTACCAGCAACAGCTGTTGGCATGATAAGTACAGATTATAAAGAACGTTTCAAGGCAGAATATGCTCAGTTAGTAATTCGTTATGAAGGATTAAAGGGAATGCTTAAAAAGTGGGATGATGGAACACTTGAGTTTGAACTGACTTGCCCACGTAGCATTTACAACATGCAGATCAAAGCAATGTCTGAGTATATTGCAGTGCTTGAAGCAAGGGCAGCAATTGAAAATGTAGATTTGATGTCTGAGTAAAAGGAGAAGCAAAATGATTATTACAGGAATGGATCACTTCCAGAGCGTTTGTAAGAAGAAACTGGTGGAATGGTATCACAAGAATAGACCGGAGATTGACATTGATCTGAGTAATGTATTTGTAGTTTGGTCTTGCAAGACCTTACAGAATTACAAATGCATTGCATCCACCACGATCAGCGGTGACGGTATCTATGCAGAATACACGTATAACGGAGACAAACAGGAGCTGTATGAGGACGTGTATAAGAAGCTGACAAATACATGCCATACAGAAGAATAAAAGCCGGAGCAATCCGGCATAAGGACCTCTAGCTCAGTTGGTCAGAGCAATCGGCTCATAACCGATCGGTCCAGGGTTCGAGTCCCTGGAGGTCCATTTAAGAAACAAGAAAGAAGGTGGTAATGTGTGAACGAAGAAAAAAACTACATATTGGCAGAATCCGATTATGTGGCCGGAATGAAGTATAAAGACATTGCTGCCAAGTATGGAGTCTCGATCAACACCGTGAAATCGTGGAAGAAACGATACTCATGGTCGAGGAACAAAAAGACAGGATGCATCCAAAAGGGGTGCACACAAAATAAAAAGGGTGCACACAAAAAAGAAGCCGTTGCAGAAGATGTAAGTCAGGTTGTGATCAACGATGAACTTACCGATCAGCAACAGCTTTTTTGTTTGTATCAATCCAGGATGTTTAATTATACGAAAGCTTACATGAAAGCTTATCCAGGATGTACTTATGCATCTGCTGCCGTGTTAGGCAGCAGGCTTATGAAGAATCCAGTGATCAGAAAAGAGATCGAACAGCTAAAGCAGAATCATATGAACAGAGAATTGCTTAAACAGGAAGATATCTTTCAGAAATACATGGACATTGCGTTTGCAGACATGAACGATTATATGTCGTTTGGACAAGAAGAGATTGAAACTGATTATGGTCCAAGAATGATCAACAGTGTCCGATTAAAAGAATCAGATCAAGTTGACGGGACATTGATCACAGAAGTGAAGCAGGGCCGTGATGGTGTGAGCGTAAAACTTGCAGATCGCATGAAAGCAATCGACTGGTTAGCAGATCACATGGATATTGCTACAGCTGAACAGAAAGCTAAGATTGAGCAGATCAGAGCTAAGACAGCAATCATGTCCGGAACATCCGAAGAAGAGACAGAAGACGATGGATTCATCGAAGCCTTAAAAGGTGAGGTGGCGAATGTATGGGAAGAAGAATAAAGAAAGCTGTTTTTAAGTTTCGACCATTCTCCAGGAAGCAGAAGAAGATACTTACCTGGTGGCTGCCCAATTCGCCAGTGCATGATCAAGATGGAATCATAGCAGACGGAGCTATCCGATCGGGAAAAACTGTTTCTATGTGTTTATCCTTCATGATGTGGGCAATGGAAACCTTCAACGGACAGAACTTTGGTATGTGTGGGAAAACGATCGGTTCTTTTCGGAGAAACGTACTTTTCTGGCTAAAGCTTATGCTTAAGAGTCGAGGATATCATGTCGAAGATCACAGAGCTGATAATCTGGTTGTTATCCGGAGAGGTGGCAAAGAGAACTATTTCTATATCTTCGGTGGAAAAGATGAGCGATCGCAGGACTTGATACAGGGTATCACACTTGCAGGAGTCTTTTTTGATGAAGTTGCATTGATGCCTGAATCTTTTGTTAACCAGGCAACAGGACGTTGTTCTGTTGATGGGTCAAAATATTGGTTTAACTGCAACCCAGATGGACCTTATCACTGGTTTAAGACTAATTGGATTAATCGTGCAGATGAAAAGAAACTTGTTTATCTACATTTCACAATGGACGACAATCTGAGCTTATCTGAGCGAATTAAAGCACGATACCGGGCAATGTATACCGGGGTGTTTTACAAACGATATATCTTAGGTCTGTGGGCCGTAGCCGAGGGAATTATTTACGATATGTTTGATGTAGAAAAACATGTTGTAAAAGACCAGCAATCAGTAGTAGGCAGTAAATACGTCAGTGTCGATTATGGTACACAGAATGCGACAGTATATCTTTTGTGGGAGAAGAACCAGAAAGGTCAGTGGGTTGCTACGAAAGAATATTACTATTCTGGCCGAGATGAAGCAACACAGAAAACAGACGGAGAATATGCAGATGACATGGAAGAGTTCCTGGAAGGAATCAGCGTCGAATCGATCATTGTCGATCCGGCAGCAGCATCCTTTATCGCAGAGCTTAAGAAACGAGGATTCAAGGTTAAGAAAGCAAAGAATGATGTGCTTGATGGCATTCGTTTTGTCGGGAACTTATTAAATCTTGGTTTATTGCTGTTCTCAGAGAATTGTAAAGAAACAATCAAAGAGTTTGGCTCTTATATCTGGGATGATAAGGCATTAGAACGTGGAGAAGATAAACCAGTGAAGCAGCATGATCATTGCTTAGACAGCACACGCTACTTCGCTTACACAATCGTAAGACGTGAACGGAAATGGAGTTGAGATAGATATGATCAAAGAAATTATTGAGCGAATAAGGCAGGTGATAAGAAAAATGCTTGGAAAAGAAAATATCAGAGATGCGATTGGGGTTGATGTTGCTGTATCAGATGAAATGGCAAGACAGATTGAGCTCTGGTCGAAAATGTATAAAAACAAACCGCTTTGGAAACGAAAAGATCTAAAGCTTTGCGGATTGCCTGCGGCTATTGCTGGAGAATTTGCAAGACTTGTTACATTAGAGTTAAAAACAGAGATCACAGGAAATAAATTTATTAATGATGAATATCAGACTGTGATCGACAACATACGAACGTATACCGAATATGCCTGTGCAAAGGGTGGACTTGCAATGAAGCCTTATGTATCCGATGGGCATATAGAAGTTGACATGGTTCAAGCTGATCACTTTTTCCCAACGAAATTCAATTCCAGAGGGGAAGTTATCGCAGCGGTCTTTATGGAAACTACAACGATCGGGAAACAGGTATATACAAGATTGGAATACCATCAGCATGATGAGAACACTACATATCACATTATGAATAAGGCTTTTGTAAGACAGGATCTTGATAATGTTGAGGTATTAGGAAAAGAAGTACCGCTTAGTGCTGTACCAGAATGGGCAAATCTGGAAGAAACTGTCACAATCATAAACGTGAAGAAGCCGTTATTTGCATATTTCAAGATTCCAAACGCAAATAATATTGATGATTCATCCCCACTTGGAGTATCTGTATATTCCAGAGCAATAGATGATATCAAAGAAGCTGATTATCAATGGACAAGAATGTTATGGGAATTTGAGGGGTCTGAATTAGCAATTGATGGAGATGTTAGCTTATTTAAGCGAAAAGAAAACGGAGAATTTGACCTTCCAAAGGGAAAAGAACGACTTTTTAGAATGATGGACTTTGACGATGACAAGGACCAGTACAAGGTATTTGCACCACCAATTCGTGATCAGAGCCTTATTAATGGATTTAATGCGATTCTTCGCAGAGTAGAATTTAATTCCGGATTAGCATATGGAACCCTAAGCGATCTGAACACAGTTGATAAGACCGCAGAAGAGATCAAGACAAGTAAACAGCGATCATACAGCACAGTATCTGATATCCAGAAAGCATTACAAAAAGCATTAGAACAATTGATCTATGCAATGGATGTGATCGCACAGCTTGCAAACCTAAATGGCGGTAAGAAGTATGAAGTCAGTTTTGACTGGGACGATTCGATCGTGATCGACAAAGAACAGGAACTGCAGAGTATGCAGCAGGATGCAACAGCCGGACTGATCCGAAAAGAAATATACATTGCGGCCAAGTATGGGGTATCTGAAGAAGAAGCATTGAAAATGATGCCGGCACAGGATGATCGCTTCAATATCCAGGAAGAGTAGGTGATCATAGATGCTTGATCCAAAGTATTTGGAACGATTCTCTGATCAGTTACTTGGCATTATTGACACCCTGACAATAGCGATCATATCTGATATGGCAAAAAGAATTGTAAAGATGGGCAATGTGTCAGAGTCAACAAAGCATCAGGCTGAGGTTTTACAGAATGCTGGTCTTGTTTATAAAGATACGATCAAGCGAGTAAGTCAGGTATCAGGGTACCAGAATCGAGAAGTTGAGCGGATGTACCAGGAAGCAGGAGTCAGAAACTTAAAGAATGAAGCTGTGTACTATAAACAGGCAGGAAAAGAAGCTATTAAACTTGAACAGTCAAACGGAATGCAAAGGATTCTACAGGCAAATGTCAGAAAGACATGTCAGGAGTTAGACAACCTTACAATGACAACAGCTGTCAAAACACAGTCCGCTTTTATCCAGGCATGCAATAAGGCACAGATGAAGGTAAGTACCGGAGCGTTCAGTTATGACAAAGCCATTGCAGATGCGATCAAAGAGGCAGCAGTGCAGGGAACAGAAGTCTTATATCCATCACAGCATGTCGATAAATTAGATGTCGCAGTGAGGAGAGCTGTACTTACTGGAGTAAACCAGACTGCAGCAGAAATGAATCTGCAGTATGCAAAAGATCAGAATTGTGATTATGTTGAAACAACTGCACATGAAGGAGCAAGACCGGAACATGCCGTGTGGCAAGGGAAGGTCTTTTGTTTATCTGGAACGGATCCGAAGTATGAAAACTTCTATGAAGCAACAGGATATGGAACAGGACCAGGTTTATGTGGTTGGAACTGCAGGCATAACTTCCATGCATTCTTCCCTGGAATATCGACACCAGCATATACGCAAGAGATGTTAGATGATTATTCTGCAAAGAATGTGGAATACAATGGAAAACAATTTACAGAGTATGAAGCAAGTCAGATTCAGAGAAGTCATGAACGACAGATCAGAGAGACAAAGAGGAAACTTGCTGGATATAATTCAGCGATCAGTGAAGCAAAAGATGATACCTTAAAAAATACCTTACAGAATCGGTTCAATGAAGAATCTGTAAGATTAAAGAAGCAGGAAGCGGCATTGAAAGCTTTCTGCAAGGAAACAGGAAGACGATACGAGTCTGCTAGAGTTCAGATTCATGCGGTGAAGAACAAAGCAGGAGATATCGTTGGATTCAATCGGAGTGTTGCGCAGAAGGCTGTATGGCAAGATCGAAAGAATACCTTTAAGAATCAAATGTCTAAACAGTTAGAAAAACTGACGAATGAAGAAAAGAAAGCGATCTGGCGATATACTGGTAATGCAGCAAACCGAGTGAACAGTGCAATATATTCTGGAAAACAGCAAAGAATTGACAAAGAAAAAGGCTTTATGGATCTGCTGGATTCTGCATTAAGTAAAGGCACTGCAGAACATAAAATGGTAGTTCATCGTGATACAATTCCAGAATATTTAAATGTATTTCCGAAGGGATTTCAATATTCTGAAGATGATATGAGAAGGATAAAAGGAAAGACATTAACAAATAAAGGTTATACATCTACATCTTTTCATGACATAATGTATCAAGGAAGAAATGTTCATCTTGAAATAGAAATTCCAAAGGGATATAAAGGGTGTTTATATATAAAAGATGCAGCAACTGAAAAATACAAAAATCAAGAAGAAGTGTTGTTTAAACGAGGCTTTCAGTATAAAATAAAAAGTGTAGAGAAAGAAAATGATAGGTATTATATTAAAGCGGAGGCTGTTTTATGAGTGGAATCGGATATTATTATGATGAAAATGGTGTGAAACAAGAAATGGAAATAGGTCCGAGTTTTGACGATTTTCCGGGAATGGCAGAAGTGACAAGCCCTATACCAATTTGTGATGCCTGCAAAAAAGCAAGCTTTGATAAAAATGATGATTTAACTATATGTGAAGCATATGGAAAGATACCAAAAAAATATTTGAATGCTAAAGATTATAGATGCCCGTATTTTGATAATTTAAATAATGGATGGTATCAGTTGATAAAAGATAAAGTAGAAAAAGCGAAGGGTGAGAACAATGGATAACTTTAAAGCAGTATATAAAATCTTATCAGCATTGGAAAAAGCAATGGATTATCCAGAATTTGATATCAATGATGTTGGACCAGAAGCATTAGGAGTTTCTGAAGAACGTTGGGCACGATATATAGAGATGATGGTTGATGTCGGATATATCAAGGGTGTAAGTATGAAACGTGATATCACAGGAGCAACAAGGATCAATGCAAGCGATGTCAGAATTACGTTAAAGGGCCTTGAGTATCTGCAGGAAAATTCAATGATGAAGAAAGTATATAATGCCGTAAAAGGAATCAAGGATATAACACCAGGTTTATAAATATGTACCATCTGATCAACGTCAGGTGGTATTTTTATACGAAATTTTAAGAAAGGAGCAACGAAACATGAAGTCAACAGAATAGAAAGGATGGTGATCCAAATATCTCCCGGCAGCAGGGTTAAGCTGCAGAGGACACGCAGAGAGATCTGGGTGTTATTTTTATGCAAAGAAATAACATTGGTCAGCTGATCAGACCTTAAACAGTCGGTTCGTGGCGGTCGGTTACACGCCTAAAACAACCTAATACGAAAGGAGCATGAGCAACATGAAAACAGATTTTTTAAAAGGTTTAAATCTTTCTCAGGAAGCGATTGATAAGATCATGGCTGAGAATGGAAAAGATATCGCAGCAGAACAGAAGAAAACAGAGAAGATCACTCAGGAGCGAGACAGCTATAAGCTGAAAGCAGAAAGTCTTGAAACTCAGGTAAACGATGCAAATGCAGAGATTCAGAAGTTTAAAGATATGGATATTGACGGCATCAAGCAGGCAGCAGATGACTGGAAAACAAAAGCTGAGAAAGCAAAGAGTGATGCAGATGCACAGATCTCAGAAATGAAATTTGATTATGCATTAACTGCAGCATTGACAGGAGTGAAAGCCAGAAACAACAAAGCAGTTAAAGCACTTCTTAACATGGATGGACTGAAACTAAACGATGGAAAGATCATTGGTTTAGACGAACAGCTGTCACAGATCAAAGAAGAAAACGAATTTTTGTTTGAAAGCGATGAACCAGCACCAACAATCGTCAAAGGAACAAATGGTGGTTCCGGCGGTATTGGCGGAAAGAAACCAAGTGAAATGACATATTCGGAACTCTGTGACTATATGGAACAGAATCCCGGAGCAGAGATTTAAATAAAGGAGTAAGAAATGGCAGGAGCAAAATTTGATTCTAAATCATTTAATCCTCAGGCATTTGGTGCTTATACAGAGAGGATTCCAAATTTAAAAAGAAACGAACTGATCAAATCAAGAGCCTTAAAAGGTAATCAGGATATTAAAAATACGTTCAGTTCTCAGACAGGAACATCATATGCAACTTTACCAATGCATGGTTTAATTGGTGGAACTGCACAGAATTATGATGGTGAGACCGATCTTACATCGGACAGCACAGATACATTCGAAAGAGGTGTTGTTGTAGTTGGACGTATGAAAGGATGGACAGAACGAGACTTTTCCGAAGACATTACAGGCGGTGTAAGTTTTATGGATAATGTTGCAGCACAGGTGAATGACTATAAAGCCGATCTTGACCAGTTGACCATTGTAAAAGAACTGGAAGGTATCTTTGCAATGACAGGAAAAGAAAACAAGACTTTCGTGGATAATCATACTTCTGATATTACAGAAGTTACTGCAACAGATAAGGATGGGAATGTTAAAAATGTTGTACAGGCAGATACTTTAAATACAGCTTTACAGAGAGCATCAGGGGATAATAAATCCAAATTCACAATTGCGATCATGCACAGTGCAGTTGCAACAAATCTTGAAAATTTGAAGCTGTTAAAATATATGACTCAGACTGATTCAAATGGTATTGAACGACAGTTAACACTTGCAACATGGAATGGCCGTTTAGTTCTGATCGATGACTCTATGCCAACGGAAGAAGTTGCTGCAGTAGAAGAAAGCGGAACAAAAGGAGAGTCTGGTTATGTTGCGGCGCAGGAGGGTTATACGAAATATACAACCTTCGCATTAGGAGACGGAGCATTTGATTACGAAGACATTGGTGCAAAAGTCCCATATGAAATGTATCGTAATCCAATGAAAAATGGTGGGGAAGATACATTGTTTATGAGACAGAGAAAAGTATTTGCCCCATATGGAATTTCTTATACAAAGAAAAAACAGGCTACAAATTCGCCAACAGACGCAGAACTTGCAGATGGATCTAACTGGGAACTTGTCAACAACGGAAAAACTGGTTCAGATAAGAAAACAATCAATCATAAAGCAATTCCAATTGCGAGAATCATTTCCAGAGGATAGGTGGTGATCCGGTATGGTGGAATATGCAGACAGGGATTTTTATGAAAATACATTTCATGGCGAGATCATACCGGAGAAAGTTTTCCCTGGTATGATCTTAAAGGCGAGTATCTTTGTGAAGTTTCTTACATTTTCCAGAGTCGATGATATGACAGAGATTCCAGAAGAAGTAAGTCTGGCCACATGTGCGGTAGCAGATGTGATGTATCAGGATATCATGAGAAAAGATGATGCAGGAAGGGAAATCGCGAGTGAGAACAATGATGGATACAGCGTCAGCTTTGTGACGAGTCAGAGCAAAACAACAGGAACAGTAGAGCATCGTTGTAAGAAAGCAGCATATCCTTATCTTGCGCATACAGGACTCTTGTACAGGGGGTGTGGACCATATGATGACAAATGCAGACCTCACGATCTATAACAGCCGTGGAGTTGATAAAAAGACAGCACGAAAGATTTATTTAAAGACTCAGATCAAGGGTGTCAGTTTTTACACAAAGCAGCAGACAACTGTTACTGATCAGGGACTCAGTTCTGCAGATATGTATCAGATCCGCATTCCTTTATCTGCAGATACACAAGGGAAAGAATACATTGATGCTGATAAGTATCGGGAATTATCTGCAGAAGAAGCAGAAAAGTATTGGACGATCAATAACGCAGATCTGTTTGGAAAAGGATTGTTAGAAGATTTTGAGAAAGAATCAGAATTTCTAAGGCAGCAGTACACAGGAAAAGTATTATCGTTTTCGGATAACCGGAGAGGAAGTTTGCCACATTGGAGAATCGGAGGTGCTTAAATGGGAACACAAGTTAAAGTCGAACTTTCGCCAGATCAGATCTTAAAGACAAGAGGTCTTCAAGTTGGTGGACCTGCACAAAGATTTTTTACCGGAGAGTTCCGAAGAAAGATGGATCCATACGTTCCTTTTTTAACTGGAACATTAAAAAATACTGCAATAGAGAACGTGGACTCAATCCAGTTTGTAACTCCATATGCACAGAAACAGTACCATGAAAATGGCGGAAAAGGACTCCGTGGAAAAGAATGGGATCAAAGATGTTGGGCAGACAATGGAGATCAGATCGTCCAGTCTGTTGCAGATTTTGTAGGAGGTAAAGCAGAATGAGTGTAATCGCGAGTGCGAGAGCATTTATCCAGGGCTATCCAGGGTTATCTACTTTTGATGATCTGGTTGGCGTAGAACATCTTCCGGAAGATACAAAAAGTTATGCGATTGAAGCATCGGTAACATCACAGCCAATCAAAAAGCGGTATATTAACGGTGACACAGAACGCCGTTTTAATTTTGTCCTGGCAAGCCGTGAGTACTTCGGGGCAGACGTTGCTGAGAATATCGATGTAGCGGAATTTTACGAAGATTTCTCAGACTGGTTGGAACGATGTACGATCAACAACGAACTTCCGGAAATGGATAAAGGAAAAAGAGCAATTAAAATACAGGCACTGACAAATGGATATGTGTTTAATGCAGATGCATCAAAAGCACAGTACCAGATTCAGTGCCAGTTAATTTATTATCAGAAATTAGGAGGAATATAAAATGGCAGAAACAGCAAGCAAAACAGTAAAACAGCGTTATCAGGAAGCATCTTATTTAAAGGTGTCTGAAGCGTTTGAATTAATGGGAACTGGTTTTACAGAGTTAAATGAAGATCCAGGAGCACAGACAACGAGTAAAAAATATATCAATGATAAATCATCCACATCAAGCATTACAAGTTATGAAGGTGAGCACGGATTTACAGCCGATCAGATTCCAAGCGAAAAGGTCATTAAAGATCTAGTCAGCATTGGTAAAGAGAGAAAAACAGGAGCAGATGCAGAACGTGAATTTGTTCGTGTTGATCTGGATGAAAAAGCAGAAGGAGATACCACTGGGACAGTATTCAAAGCACGTATGTTTACCGTAGCTGCTGAAATTTCAAATTTCTCTGATAATGACGGAGAATTACAGGTTGAGGGAACACTTCACGACAAAGGAGATCCTGTTATGGGTAAATTTGATACAAAGACAAAGACATTTACACCGGATTCAGCGACGGAGTAAACGAAAGCGAAGCTTGAAATTGGAATTAAGGAGTAAGATATATGTTTATTTGGAATGGAAAGAAGCTCGCATTTAATTTCCTGGATGCGGACATGATGAAAAAATTTAGTGATGCAGGAAAGGAAATGTGGAAGAAACTTGAAGAGTACGAAGAAAAGAATGTAAAAGATGGAATGATGGGTCCAGAAGGCGTTGCAAACGAGTCAGAAATCATCAGTGCGTTTTTTGACGAGGTATTTGGAAATGGCACCGCTGATGAAATATTTACATCAAAACATGATCTGACAGAAAGAACGAAAGCAATTAAGAAGCTTTATTCTATCAGAGATTCACAGTTAGCTGGTCATACAAAGAGAGTCAACGATCTGCACAAGATGATTGGAGCTGAATGATCAGAAGAGAACTCCCGGTGTCAGTAGATGTCGGGAGTGAAACATATAAGATTGATGCTGATTTCAGAACAATCATGAATGTTGAAGGGATTATCTTTGGAAAAGAAGTTACAGATGATCAAAAGAAGTTTGCAGCAGAGATGATGAAAGAGATCGATATTGAAGAAAAAGATGCGATTCAAAATGCAAAATATTATGATGCACTAAAACTCTTTTACAAAGATAATGTTCCGGATGATCTGGAAGAAGCTATGGAAAAAATGCTGTGGTTTTATTCCTGTGGTAAGGAAGATAAACAATCAAAAACAAAGAAAAAAGTGATCAGCTTTGAATATGATTTTGATTATATCAATGCAGGGTTTATGCAGGATTATAAGATCGATCTGTTCGAGGTTGATTTTTTGCACTGGTGGAAGTTTATGTCACTATTCAGTGCCCTTCATGATGATTGTAAGATCTGTGAGATTATCGGATATCGTGGGGCAGAGTTGAAGAATTTTGACAAAGAACAGAGAAAAAGGGTAAGGGAGATGCAAAAGATCTATGCACTTCCGGATGATATAAGTAAAGAAGAGAAGAAGAGACAGGATGAGATAACACAGATACTGCTAAATGGCGGTGATCTGTCAGGAATATTGTGATAAGAGAAGCGAATAGGCGAGAGCTTGGATCTGCAGGTTGAGCACCCAGGACGTCAAATAGCTTAGAAACTTTAGATTTTTAGTTATTTGACGAGGTGAAGACATGGCAGATGGTACAGTTACAATAGAAACCAAACTGGATAATTCTGGTGCAGAAAAAGGATTGAACGATCTTAAGAAAGAAGTTGAGTCTTCTTCTAAGAGTACAGCACAGGATATAGATAAAGCTTCTGATCAGGCACAAAAGAGTGTAGAAGAAGTTGCTAAATCCGCAGAGAAAACCGGAAAGCAAGTAGAAAAGAGTGCAAAAGATTCAGCATCGAAAGCAGGACAGGCAGCCAAACACGGAGCTGATTCAGCAGCAAAAGGAACAGAATCCGCATCTACGAAGATGCAGCAGTCTCATAAAAAGGCAAAGGATACTGCAAAAGAAAGTGCAGATGGCGCAAAAAAGTCTTGGGAAGAATCTAATCAAAGTACAGTAGCAAGTACAGAGAGCGCAACATCAAAGATGGCCGGACTAATGAAAAAAACTGCAGCAGTAATTGGAGTTGCATCTGTGGCGGCCGCAAAGAAGACGATCGATGTAGGTAAGTCTTTTGAAGCAGGAATGAGTGAGGTCCAGGCAATCTCCGGAGCGTCTGGAAAAGACCTGGAAAAGCTATCTGCAAAAGCAAAGCAGATGGGAGCTACAACGAAGTTCTCTGCTACAGAATCTGCCACAGCACTTAAATACATGGCTATGGCCGGATGGAAAACAAACCAGATGGTTTCTGGATTGTCTGGTGTTATGAATTTAGCTGCAGCTTCCGGAGAAGACCTTGGAACAGTATCCGACATTGTAACAGATTCAATGACCGCTTTCGGATTGAAAGCAAAGGATTCTGGACATTTTGCAGACGTACTAGCGAAAGCATCGAGTAGTTCTAACACCAATGTTGCAATGATGGGAGAAACATTTAAGTATGTTGCCCCTCTGGCCGGGTCTATGAAGTACAGTATCGAAGATACAGCTACAGCAATTGGACTGATGGCAAATGCCGGAATCAAGGGATCACAGGCAGGTACAGAGTTAAGATCTATCTTGACACGACTTGTAAAACCGCCAAAAGATGCAGCGGCAGCATTGAGTGCTTTGGGTATCAGTACAACAAAAGCTGATGGATCCATGAAGCCAATGAGACAGACGATGGCGGAATTAAGAGAAAAGTTCTCTGGATTAACAGACAGTCAGAAATCCCAGTATGCTGCAGCTATTGCAGGACAGGAAGCAATGTCTGGTCTGTTAGCGATCGTAAATGCATCTGATTCCGATTTCAATAAACTGCAAAAGGCAATTGATAATTCTTCCGGCGCAGCCAAGAAACAGGCAGATATCATGAACAATAATCTGCAAGGAGCATTGTATGATCTTGGGTCAGCAGCAGAAGCGGTTGGAATTGGTATCTATGAAGATATTAAGACACCTTTAACAAAAGCCGTTGGTGTTGGGACAAAGCAATTAAGAATCCTATCTAGCAAATTGAAAAAGGGTGGAATAAAAGAGATTGTTCCGAAGGAAGCGATAAATACTGTTGAAAATCTTGGAACAGTAGCAAAAGCAGTTGGTGGCGGTGGATTAAAGGTATTAGGAGCAGCTGCGAAACTTGTTGGCAATAACATGGAAGTAGCTTTACCTGTTGCTACTAGCTTACTTACAGTTTTTAAAGGATACAAAGCAGTAACAACAGTAGTAACTGCGTTTAGAACCGTATCTGCAGCTACAGAAGGTGCAAGTACAGGTGTTCAGATATTAGGAACAGCAATCCAGTTATTTACCGGAAAGACAATCTCAGCTACAACTGCAACAGCAGCCTTCAAAACAGTTTGCACAGCTTTAGGTGGCCCGGTTGGAATTGGAGTTGTTGCGGTTGGAGCATTAGCAGCAGGAGTCGCAGCATATGCTTTGACACAGAAAAAAGCAGTTACAGAAGCAAATCGATACTATTCTTCTTGCACAAAGTTAAAAAAGAAACAAGAAGAGATGGCGGCATCGATCAAGACCTTACATAAAGAAAATCAGAAAAATGTAGATTCCACACGTGCAAATGGTGTTCAGGCAGATCAGCTGTATCAGAGATTAACAAAACTGATGAATGTTGAGCATAAGAGTGCTGGAACAAAAGCACAGATTGTAAGTGTAGTTAAACAATTAAATGAGTTATTGCCAGGATTGAATCTTGAATATGACAAAGAAGCAGATAAGCTGAATAAGTCCACTTCTGCGATCAAAAAGAATATTGCAGCGCTAAAAGAACAGGCAATGGCTAAGGCTTATCAGCAAGGGATGGAAAGTGCAGCATCTAAAGTGGCCAAAGCTGACATTGAAAATGAAAAAGCCATCAAGAAAAAGACAGAAGCAACAAACAAATATAATGCTGCTGTTGAAAAAATGAATCAGGTTACCGCAAAGGTAAACCAAGGAAAGATAACAACAAGCAGTGATGAGTATAAGAAAGCTTCTAACGATCTGACAAAATACTATGATGCAATGATGACAGCCAATAAGGCTGTTGAGCAGAGTGGTAAAAACTTAAATGCAGCACAAAAAGAATTGACTACATATACAGACAAATATACAGCTCAGACAAATTATACGGAGTATCTGAAATCCTTAGATGATCTGGCCAAACAAGCAAAGATTAAAGCAAGTAATGTTCCGAAGTCTGTTGGAGAGGGAATTAAACAGGGTGTTTATGCAAATCCAACTTCCGGAAAAGAATTAAAGAGCTTGATCAAATTAGATGATTTGGTTAATTCCGATCAGTTGGCCAAGATGCAAGAACAAGGTATGAAGATACCACAGTATCTGTCAAAAGGGATTTCTGATGGATCTATATCATTTAAGAGTGCTGCAAAACAGATGCAGAATGCGATCAATTGGACCGATCTGATCCAAAAGGCAAAGGATGCAGGTGTTAAAGTTCCTGATAGCGTAGCACAAGGAATTAGTTCCGGACAATATGCGGTCCCTACGTCTGTGCAGGCAGTAAAAAATCTTGTCACGTTCGAAGATCTGAAAGCTAAGGCACAGCAAGGTGGTATACAGGTACCGGACTATTTAGCAAATGCGATCACATCTGGTAGTGGAAAACCGAAAGAAGCAGCGGCCGCATTAAGTCGTATGATTTCTTTCCAGGAAGCAATAACAAAAGCAGGAATTGATGGATCTAAGATTCCAACAGAACTTGCAACGAAAGTTGCACAAGGAAAGACGCCGGTTCAAGATGCAATCAAAGAACTAACAAAGATAGACTTATCCGGAGATCAGAATGCATTTGGTCTTACAAAAGCTATTGATAGTACAGCACAAAAGACAAAAAGCCAGGCAACAAAGATAAAAAACAGTTTAAAAATCGGCAAGGTAGATAATTCAGCTGCAGCAAGCTCGTTTGATGCTATTGCAACCAAAACAGGAAAAGCAGCTACTACAGTTAAGAAAAATAGCACAGCAATTAAAAAAGCAAGTAAGATTACTGCTACGAATAATTCAAGTGCCGGAGTTCAATCGTTTAATAGTTATTTATCTTCTTTTTCGAAAGGATCTGGTAAAGCAAAATCAGCTGCAGATAAAATCAGCAAAACAACCGCAGCAGGGCTTGCTTCTGGTTCGGGCAAAGCAAAAACAGCCGGCGGAAAGATGACATCGGAATTTTCTAAAGGGATCACAGCAAAGTCCGGAACAGCAAAATCTGCCGGTTCAAAAGTATCTAAAGCAGGTTCTTCTGGAGCAAGTGCGCAGAAATCTTCTTTTGTATCCGTTGGCGGTAATTTATCTCTTGGATTAGCATCTGGTATCAGATCAAACTCTGATGCTGTATCAGCAGCCGCAAGAGAAGCGGTAAGAGCTGCAGTTGCAGCCGCAAAAGCAGAAGGTAAGATTCATTCACCATCCCGTGTCATGGAGTCTGACGTAGGAAAATGGATGCCGTTAGGAATGGCAGCAGGTATCAGAAAGCATACAAAAGATGTGGAAGATGCTTCTGGAGAGATGGCTAACGCATCGGTAGAAGCTACAGCAACAGCTTTAGGAATCCATTCTCCATCTCGTGTATATAAAGATGCGATTGGCAAGAATATTCCAAAAGGTGTGGCAAAGGGTGTTAGAGAAGGGCAGACAGAACTCAATGCAGAAATGAAGTTATCTGTAAATGAAGCATTATCTGCAGCTAAGAGTGCGTCGAAAAAAGGAAATTATTCCGATATTGGGAACAACTTAGTATCTGGTATATCCGAAGCACTCAACACAGCCAAGTCAAGATCATCAGAAACTGTACAAGAGATTATTGATCAGCAAACAAGTAAAGTTTCTTCGAAGCACGATACAACAGAGAAAAATCTTCAAGATAAGATCAGTAAGACAAAAAATAAAAAGAAAAAAGCAAAACTAAAAAAACAGCTGAAAAAGTTAAAGAAGCAGAATGCTGCAGAAGAAAAGCAATTAAAAATTGCAGGAGAAAAAACGGCAGCAGCTTACAATGATGCTTTTGAGAAAGAAGCTGATCGATTAAACAAGATTGCACAGGAAAAGTTACAAGACTTATCTGATGAATATCAGGAAGCGTATAACAACATCAAGAGCAAGATGGACAGTTTAACTGATAAACAGCAATCTTGGGGAAATATCTATAACCTTGATCAGAATATCATGGACATTGAAAAGTATCAAAAGAACTTGAAGTTGCTAGAAAACAAGATTCCTGAGTCTATGATGGAAAAGATTCTCGGAATGGATATTGATGCAGGAAACGCTTATATGGCATGGTTCCAGCATATGTCAGAAACTGAACAGCAGGCTTACATTAATAAGTGGAATCAGCAGCAGAATATGTCCAAAACATTTTCTGAAAACTTCTTTGGAGATGATCTCGCAAAACTTCAGGCGAATTATGAGTCTGAAATGAAGACCGTAACGAATGAGTTACAAAATGAAATGAAGCAGGCAGGTGTCAATATTGCAAAAGGATTGACCACTGGAATGGAAAGCCAGACGAGAAACCTGAACAAATCAATGAAGAAGATTTGCAAAGGAATCATAAAAACGGCTCAAGATACATTAAAGATTCATTCTCCATCCAGAGAATTTGCAAAGATTGGATCATATGATATTCAAGGTGCGGTTAAAGGACATGAGAAAGAAGCCCCAAATCTGTATAAACAGATGGAAACAATTTCTCAGAATATGGCACAGAAATTTGCAAAAGCGAAACTGAATGTGCAGGATATCCAGTCAAGAATGCAGGATGCTATGAACCTGCAGATGCAGACGATCACAACAAGAATGCAGCCGGTAATGCAGACAGTCCAAACAGAAGGAGAAAAAGCTGCAGTGTACGCTGGTCCACAGAGAATAGAAGTTCCAGTAGTCATAGATGGTCGAGAGATCACAAGAGTGATCGCCCCTTACATGGACACAGAATTAAGTACAAGGGCAACACGAAAATCAAGAGGAGGTGTATAGTATGCCAGGAACATTAGGAGTCACGATCGGAGAAAAACATACCTTAAAGGATTGGAATCTTGGATGGACTGCGATCACTCTTGGTTTTCCAGAGCCAAAAACTTATGAACAGGATGTGCCAGGAACAGATGGAACACTGGATATTACAGAAGCAGTTACTGGTGGAGATGTTAAGTATAAGAATCGTAGTCTTTCTTTAGAATTTGAAACTCCAGACGAAGACTTTTTTGAATGGGGGTCTATTGTATCGGACATTGCAAATTACCTGGTTGGTAAGAAAATGAAGATCATACTCGATACTGATCCATCTTTTTATTACATTGGCCGACTTACGATTGATGTCGAAAAGACAGATCGTATAAATGGAAAGCTTGTAATGTCCGGAGAAGTTGATCCATATAAGTATGAAGTTGCTTCATCTCTGGAAGATTGGTTATGGGATGATTTTAATTTTGAAACTGATATCATCCGTGAATATGGAAACATCAAAGTTTCTGGAAAATACGAGCTAAATATTTATGGAAGAAGAAAGAGAGTGATCCCTGTGATCGAATGTGATACACCGATGCAGGTTACATATAACGGGGTCACTTATGACCTTCCAAAGGGTAAAAGTAAAGTGTTCGATATCTGGTTGTCAGAAGGAGATAACCTTTTAACGTTTACAGGTAATGGGGTAGTTTCTGTTGATTATCGGGGAGGTAGTTTATAAATGTACAAGATACTATGTGATGGGAAAACGCTGCATGATGTCCGTGATCCGGATTATCAAGTGTTAACCCCTAAGATATCATTGGAATTAAATAAAACGGGAAATCTTGATTTTGGGATGCTGCAAACACATCCTCACGTTAACGATATCAATAAGTTAAAATCTCGAATCGATGTTTATGAAGATGATGAGCTATTATTTTCCGGAAGAAGTTTAACGGATGAAAAAGATTTTCAGAATACAGGGCAGATCTCTTGTGAAGGAGAGCTGTCTTTTTTGTTAGATTCAATTCAGCGACCGCATAATTACGGAAGCGAAACAACAGAAGCTGGGATAGCCGATACCAATATAGAGATTTTTAAAAGATTGATTCAAGAGCATAATTCGCAGGTAGAAGAAGCAAAACGATTTGAAATCGGTGTAATCGATATCGAAAGTGTTACGATAAAAAGCTTATCGACAAATTATGAGAAAACATGGGATTTTATTAATTCCAATTTCTTGGAGAAATATGATGGATATCTTCGTGTCCGGCATGATGGGAACGTGCGATATCTCGATTATGTAAAGCAGTATGGAAATGTGAGTAATCAGGTCATTAGATTTGGAGAAAATCTTCTTGATCTGAAGAAATACTCCAAAGCAGAAGACATTAAAACAGCAATTATACCAGTAGGAGCAGTTGTTGAAAATAAAAATGTGACAATTACCACAGCGAATGGACACAATGGAACAGATTATGTATATAACCAAGACGCGGTAAATTTGTATGGTTGGATTTATGACAAGGTTGATTTCCCTGAGGTATATGATCCAGACAAACTACTGGAAGAAGTAAATAAATATCTGCAGAAGTGCATCAACTTAGCAATCACGATTGAACTTACAGCTGTTGATCTGCATATGATCGACGTTGATATTAACGCAATCAGACTTGGAGATCTTGTTCCTTGCATTTCTACACAGCATGGAATCATGAGCACATTCGGAGATGTGAGCACATACTATCTTGTAAGTAAGTACGAACTAGATTTAGAGAATCCGGCTAATAATAAAATAACACTTGGAAGGACGATCAGTTCTCTGACAGATACTGTTGCAGGTACGAATAATGTAAAAGGAATGATACAAACACTATCAGTTGCATCGAGTGAAGCTATTGCAAAAGCTGCGGCAGCAGAAAAAAATGCAGAAAATGCAGCAAAAACAGCGGGAAGTGCAGCCGGAGCAGTCGAAGAAGTCCAAAAAAGCATTAATGGCAGAACTGTAGGAAACAATTACGGAAACGTTCCTTACATATCGAATGAGGGGACAATGCAAGTAGGGAAAACAATAGAATTTCATTCATCAGACAATTATCCGGAAAGTGACGGAAAATTGTATGTTGAGAATGGGGTTCTTTATTTTTGCGATAAAACAGGAACAGTTAAAACAATTCAAATGATCTAGGAGGGAAATAATGAAGATACAGGAATTACTGGATAATTTGTTACATAAGAAACTTGGACGAGATGTAAGGCAAAGCATCCACGACAGCATTGAACAATGTTATAAAGACGCCACCGGGCATCCGGATTCGGTTGCTGCGGTTATAAAAGAAAACAAAGAAATGCAAGAGCATTTGGATAATACGCCATATATGACTGTTGAAGAAGGGGAGTCAGCAGATCTTCCAGTGCATACGATCAACGACGATGAGATTGGTGTAGCATCTACATGGAGCAGTGAATGTATCAACGGAAAGATTAAAACTATTGATGAAAAAATCCAAGAGGTTTTTCAAAATGCCAGTAACGGAAAAAGTAAACTTGCCACCGCTATTGGCAATGGAGCAACGGCAGATATGACCTGGGATCAGTTAGCAAGTAAAGTGTTGCATGTTAATTATCAACAAAAAAGTGGCGAAAATGGAGTGTATTTTGATAAGGCATTTAACACCGTGTTACTGTGGGCTGTAGCTGGAGCAAACTATGGGGAAGACAGAACAGGATGTATCATTGCAAATGGTCTTGCAGACGGTAACGATAAAATCAATATAATGCCAATGGATAGTGGTAGTGATACATCTTACAGTCTTGTGAATAATGGAAATCAACTTTTTGCTCAAACCCATCCAGCAAATTCGACTCATAATACTTGCTATTATTACTGTTATCAGATTGGATATAACTAGGAGGGAGAACGATAATGGGAAAGAATGGAATACTAAAAAACAAAGCAGGCGAACAGATTTTCCCGGCAACGACTGCGGATCAGGTAGCGTGGGATAAGAATACTAATTTGAAACAAGCAATGGCAAAGCAAGATGCAAGAATTTCTAATCTTGCAAAGCTTAAAGATGGAAGTACAACAGGAGATGCAGAACTGCAAGATATTCGCAATGGAGAAGATGGTACAGTGTACAATAATGCTGGAGATGCAGTTAGAGGACAAATTGGTCAACTAAAGGAATCTAAAGTTAGTAGCAACCAAGGAGAAGAAAATAACGGTAAATATTTATCAATTGGAGAAGATGGAAATATCAAATTGAGTGACCCACCTAATAATGGTGGAGAGATTGAAGATGAAAATGGGAACAAATATTTGATATATGTAAAAGAAGATGGGACGATTGGATTAAAAAAACAGTTGAGTATGTTCCCCGGAAAAAATGTTGTGTCTGATATAAATTATGGCGAATTTGAACAACAAAGTGATAACCGATTTGCGGCAAAAGATAAAATCACAAAAGAAATAATATACGGTCATAGCACCGGATTATTGAGTGCGTATAAAAGCTTTCAAACAGGAATAGGTTATATTGCAACTAAAGCACTTAATAAAATGATTGCAAACGAAAACGGAAATTATACATTTATCATGGTAGGTAATTCAGATGCGGATTTTGGTAACCTAGGAATTACCATATTAGAACAAAATAGTGCAACATCTACTTATAAATATGGCACACATGGTTGGAATACTATAGCAAATAAACTAACATCTATACCGTATATATGTGAATCTGGAGAAGCTAAAACACATACTATTATCGAAACGGAATCGAAAGTATTAAAAACTGATTTAAAAGCTGAAAAAGAAAATTGGAATAAGCATATAAATGCTTTTGTCTTTGCAAGTAATGGAACAATAGCTATTATCATGGGCGGAACTTTGGTGCAAAATTTTTCTGCACCGGAAGATTTTCAGAAATGGAATATAGAAGCGCTTACATCATCCAGTTGGAATTTAGGGACATATAGAAAAGCGGTTGTAAAGGATGGAAATATAGAAGGAATAATATTGAATGATAAAGTGACAGAAAATGATATTGAAAATTATTATAAATACCTTAATTCTTTAGAAAAGACAAATGGTTTCATAAGTCAAAATGAGATATATTTGCAAGTGGGAGATGATGCATATTTTCAGTACAAAATATTGCCAGATGGATATTTAGGTAGTGTAAGTATAACGGTAGAGGATAATACGGTGACTAGAGTAGATGGAGATAGAATCATGGCTTTAAAAAACGGGACGACAAATTTAATCTTAAAATGTGATGATATTGTCAAAAGTATTCCTGTCGTTGTTGGAAAACAAGTATCTGATTCTGCTCAAAACAATATAGAATCATTAGCAACAAAAGACGTTGATACTATAATTATTGTAAATGAAGATGACTTGCCAAAAAAAATGAATGTAGGAGATGAATTTGCGGTTTATGCTCTTGGAATTAATACGGAATCAGACATACCATATGCAGTCGGTGAGCAGAACATGGTTGTGTATAAATCTTCTGACCCAGATGTATGCTCTGTGGAATATGGTGTTTTAAAAGCAAATAAAAAAGGAACAGCAACAATAACAATCAGTTCTATAAAAAATAAAAACGCAACCGCTACCTTAACTGTTAATGTGGATGATATTAAGGAAGAAATTATAGCAGAAAGAGATATTTATAGAGTCGACGACAGATCATATGATATTTATAACAATGAATCTAATGCAGAAAATACAACAAAAGGTATAAAAAATGTGTTGTCGTATGTATCAGAACAAGGCTATAAAAAAATAATATTTAATCACGGAAGTTATTTGATTGACCCTGCATTTTGCCCAATTAAAATCCCAGAAAATTTAATTGTCGATTTTAATGGGTCGGTATTGAAACCATATGCTAATAATCAGCATATATTAAACAAAAAAACATACTGTATGTTCGATGCAGGTGATGCAAATAATTCAAAAGTAATAAATGCAAAAATTTATGGCGAAAATTATTATGGAAGTAATTATCACGTTGAAGGCGAAACAAGCCTTGCCTTTAACTCGTGTGAAAATTTATCAATCGAAAAATGTGAATTTTCTTATGGTCCGGGATTTAACCTGTCATGGGGATACAGTTGGGTAGTTGACGGGAAGGATACGAGAACACCTTTCAGACTAGATAATGTAGAAATTGGGAATATTGACGATTCTGGAAATAATGATGATGTTAATACAACGGGCAGATTTAGGAGTAAAAATTTTATTGATATTTCAAAGCTTAAAAATACTTTTGGTCTTGGGAATATGCAAGGATACCAAGGTTATTTATATATGTCTTCAAGACTTTATAATATTTATTTCTATGATGATTCAGGAACTTTTCTTTCCTGCAAAAAGTGGTGCGTTCAGTATCAAGAATATAAGCTACCAGAAAATGCTAAAAAAGCTAAAATTGTATTTTTCCAAAGTGCTATGCCGACGAAATCAGAAGGCGACTTTAATTCAATAGCTATGCTATATAGTTTAAAGCAGCCAAAGAATGTAAAAATTAAAAATTGCACGTTTAAAGAAAATGTTTCGACAGCAATATGTCCACAGGGTGGGAAAAACGTGATGATTGAAAATTGCACTTTTGAAAATAATGGATTGTTAGACCCTGCATCAACGATTGACTGGGAAGATGGAAGAATCCATATTCAAGGACATATACTAAGACATAATACATTTACAAAAACAGACTCAAAATGGAACGGGATGTTGAACATTATTAATGGCAGAGATATAACCATTCACGACAATAAAATAATGGTACCATTTTTTAACGGCAGTGAAGCACAAAATAGCAGAATTTACAGAAACGTATTTAATGTGACAAAATCAAGTAATCTTAGTTTGCAATCTAAAACAGATATGATTTTTTGCGGAAATGTTTATAATTATGAACCAACTACAGCACAACCAGTTGGTGGGAATATAATACAAGCGGATAACACGCTCATAGAATCATAATTAGTTAACTAAGTTGGGCGTAATCTTGCTATTTGTTACTACTAAAACATACCAAAAAAAGAAAGGGAGTGATTGATGAATATAGTTAAGCAGCATAATTTCAAAATAGTAGAAAAAGGTGCATGATATCATGCACCAAATTAAATGATTTGCAGTTATTAAGGATTAAGGACGCATACTTCATAGAATAATAAAGAAAGATCAGGAAGTTTTATGTAAGACTTTTTATAATCCAGTGTTTCTCCAGGTGGTAGAGAATTTTTATGGGATTGTTCTAATTTTTTAAATAGAGGATTTTGTTTTACGTGATTATATATTTTTTCGTCGGTGTAATATTCGTCGAATGGGATTTCAATTAAACCTAAGCGCAATAAACTATCAAGCGATGTTGCACATTGTTTAATTGAAAAATCTTGTATCCATGAGCAGTGATATTGAATTGGATATGAACCACTATGTTCCCTTTTTACTATTAGATTAATAAGAGGTCGAGACCCAGCATTCATTATTAATTGAAATATACGTGCATCTATAGGAGACATCTGCTTGATTATTTCAACAAAAGAGGGATGAACAGTATCTTTTGTATCTTTAATCATAGATTTGGCAAGAAGATTGGCATATAGATTACGCAATTCATCACTATTCATTGCATAGGAAATTGCTTGAATTGCAGGAACAGCAACATATGGTTCTGGTTCAACAATTTTTTCGGGATCGACATTATCAAGTTTTTGAGCAAGAAGTTTCTTAGTTTCTTCGATGCTATACTCTTTATTTAAAATCCATCTATCAAGCCCAGAGAATGCTGCGTTAATAGCACGAGGTATTCGGGCAATAACTTTGCCAGTTTCTTGTGCTGCTGGTTGAAGAGTATCGTGATATAACTCGGGAACAGTATCAAGAGCTTTTGCGACACCTTTGGAAAGATCATCGAGTGCGTTGTTCATTTTAATCACATCCTTTTTGTTTTTTTTTGATTATATTATACGCAAAAATAAAAGAATTTCAAGAAAAAGGAGAAGAATATGTTGAAATCTGTAATATGTTTTGAAACAAAAGAAAAAGTAAGAGTGATAGGCGGAGGTGACAGTTTGGATATGTCGCTCTTTGCAATTGCAATATGCAAGATTGCTGCAGAAAAGATATCAATAGAAAAAAATGTAAATTATACAAGAGCAATGGAAATAGTTCTAAATAATATAAAAGAGAATCATGAAAAATTATAGCAGGCTTTAGAACTAGATTAGCAGATGTTAAAAAGAAAACTAAAATTGCCTCTATGTTGAGAATTCGAAAGCATACATAGAGGCACTTGTGAAATATTAAGGAATATATATATCCTTATTGCAAGACTAACATATTTCAGAATTAAAAACAACAAAAAAAGGAGTAAAATATGAGAATACGCGCAAGACCTGTATAGGTCTTATTTTTATGCAAAAAACCAGATAAGAAAGGACGATTAAAATGATGAAAGAAATTATTATTCTATTAAGTAACAATATGATGTTTAAGGCACTCCTGATCTGTGTATCTTTAGATTCCATCCTTGGAGCGCTGCGAGCAATCAAAGAGCATAAGTTTAATTCATGTGTAGGAATTGATGGGGCAATCAGAAAAGCAGCAATGTTGTTTTCAGTTTGTTTACTGATGTCAATTGATGTGATCATGCATATTAACATGTTAAGTTTCGTTCCTGAAAAATATATACAGTTGCTGGGAATCGAAAAGTTAGGAATCTGTGAATTTTTCTGCCTGTTGTTTATTTTATATGAAGCAGTCAGCATCTTAAAGAACATGACTCTATGCGGATTACCAGTACCAACAAGAATAAAGAATTTTATCCAGAAGTTTTTAGAAGACATGACAGAAGAACTACCAGAACACGAAACAGATATAACAAATATTATAGAAGAAAATAGGAGGTAACTAACATGGCAATATACAATATTCATGGCGGGCATAATCCAAGTGGCAGGATCGCCTGTGGAGCATCAGATCTCCTGGATGAATCAAAGGAAGATAGAAAGATTGCAAAAGCAATTATTAAATATCTTAAAAAAGCAGGTGCAACTACATATAATTGTACAGTTAGCAATGGAAAAAGTCAGAACGATGTGCTTAAAAAGATTTGTGCAAAGTGCAATCAGCACGATGTAACCCTTGACGTATCCGTTCATTTAAACAGCGGCCGTAATGATCATAAGGGAGATAAAAAACTTGGTGGCTTTGAGGTGTGGGCTACAGCATACAGCGGAGTAAAAAAAGAAGTAGCTCAACGAGCTGTTGCTAACATGAAGAAGTTAGGATTTACAGCCCATGGAGATCCGTATAAGAAAACTTCAGGTTTGTATTACCTGAACCACACGAAAGCCAAAGCATTGTTGTTTGAGACTTGTTTTGTTGATGATAAGGATGACTATTTGCTATATAAAACAACTGGACCAGACGCCATTGGTAAAGCTTTAGCCGAGGCAATCACCGGAAAGACCATCAAAACTAGTGCTACAGCCAAGATTGTTTCTGTATTCAAATCTGGTGTTTCAGTTAAAATCACAGGTAACGCTACATATGGTGGTGCTGCAAAAGGAAAACTGATTCCAAGCGCTTACTTAAACAAGAAATATACAGTTACTAAAGTTCAGACAAATAACAATCAGCAGGAAGCCCTTATTAAGCAGCTGAACAGTTGGGTTCCAACAAAATATCTTACTATTATAAAATAAAAGCGATTGCCGATGGCATCATCACAGGGTAAAGAAAAATAATATTTCTATGTTACTAATTTGTTACTAAATATAGCATTTTAGAGGCAGTTTAGAAGTATTAAAACATTCAACAAATGGCTTAAATACGATGTTTTGGGCATTTGTTATTTGAAAATATTTATGGTATAATAAGGATATCATAAAAATTCATTGCAGACCGCATGATGTATGTTGCAGATTGGAGGCAAATATGAGCAGAAAAACAAGAACAAAAAGTAAGACAAGAAATAATGCAAAAAGCAGGGCAAAAAAAGCAACTGTTTCAACAGTGAAAAGTACAGATACAGAAGAGACTGTTACTCCAACAGTAGAAAATACGGAAAAAGCTGTTACTTCAGTAGCAGAAAATACAAAAACAGAAAAAGCTGTTACTTCAGTAGTAGAAAATACAAAAACGCAGAAAGTGACGGCTCCAACAGTAGAACCTGCAATAATAAAAGAGGAAGTTGCACAACCAGAACCAAAAGAAGAAATCAAAATAGAAACGCCAGTAGAAGAAAATCAAGTTATTGAACAGCCTGATCTTGGACCAAGAAGAAGTGTCGTTTTTATTGGCTCAGAATGCTATCCATTTGTGAAAACAGGAGGGCTTGGAGATGTTATGTCTGCACTTCCAAAGAGCCTTGCAAAATTAAATGTTGATGTGAAAGTGATCCTTCCAAGATACAAGTGCATTCCGTGGGAATATCAAGAAAAGATGGAATACAAAGGTTCTTTCTATATGGATCTTTGTTCTGATGGAAGACAATATTATGTAGGTATTATGGAGTATCAGGAAGACGGTGTAGTTTATGATTTTATCGACAATGAGGAATTTTTCTCCTGGGGGAATCCGTATACAAATCTGATCGATGATATTCCAAAGTTTTGTTATTTTTCCAAGGCAGCATTGGCAGCACTGAATTATCTGGACTGGGTTCCTGATGTAGTACACTGCCACGACTGGCAGGCAGCGTTGGTACCACTTTATCTAAGAACATGCTTTGCAGATACGAATGTAGGACGTGCAAGTGCGGTACTTACGATACATAACCTAAAATTCCAAGGTATCTACGACAGAAAAATGATCCAATACTGGTCAGGACTTCCGGATTATGTATTCAATAAAGACTGTCTGACTCAGAACTGGCTGGATGCGAATATGTTAAAAGGTGGAATCACCTACTGTAATAGAATCACAACCGTAAGTAATACCTATGCCGGAGAGATTCAGACAGAAGAATATGGAGAAGGACTTGCAGAACACTTAAGATATCACCAGAATAAGATTCGAGGAATTGTAAATGGAATCGATATCAATATCTGGAATCCATCCACAGACAAGCTGTTAAAAGCAAATTATGATGCAAAGACAGCAATCGAAAATAAAAAGAAGAATAAGAAAGCGCTGCAGGAATCTTTAGGATTAGAGGTCGATGAACACAAGATGGTGATCGGACTGATTTCCCGTCTTACAAATCAAAAAGGACTGGATCTGGTCAATGATGTAATTCCAGGTGTTATGGATGGAAATACACAGGTAGTTGTCCTTGGTACAGGTGATTCCTGGTATGAAGAAGCTTTCCGTTCTTACGAGAATCAATATAAAGGAAGTTTTTGTGCCTATATTGCTTACGATGAAAATGTTGCCCACAATATTTATTCTGGATGCGATGCACTTCTGGTTCCATCAAGATTCGAACCATGCGGACTAACACAATTGATTGCTATGAGATATGGTGCGATTCCAATTGTCAGAGAGACAGGAGGACTTAGAGATACTGTTTGGCCATATAACATGTTTGATAATACAGGTAATGGTTTTACGTTTGATCGATATGAAAGCGGACTTCTGTATGATACGATCAATAGAGCAAAGACATGCTATTTTGAGAACAGAGCAAGTTGGGATGATATGGTGATCCGTGATATGAATAAAGATGTATCATGGGAGACAAGTGCAAGACAGTACAAAGACATGTATGTAGAATTAACACCAAGATAAAATTGTGATTTATAATAATGTTGCATGTATGAGTCAGAAAGAAGATAAGAAGAAATATTTATAAGAAAAAGGGATGACACTCCGCATTTTTGAAAGCGTTTTTTACAAATCGCTGATTCGCGCCTGTTCCTTTGATAACTTCCTGGCTGCGAGCCAAAATGCCCGCAGCTACGGTCAGACAATCAACCACAGGGCGCTGCGAATTTGTAAAAAACGCATTCAAAAAGTGCTCATGTTGTCACCCTTTTTTCTTATAAATATTTCTTCTTATCTTCTTTCTGACTCATACAACGGAACACTATTCAAATCACTACACTGTGTGTATGTT